>NZ_JBEYTL010000018.1:0-189485 GCF_040643025.1 Streptomyces sp. NPDC047525 | reverse complement strand
GTGGGGCTGCGCCCCACGCTCACCCGCCTTGCTGCGCAAGGCGGGTGACACTCCGTCCGCTGCGCTCCCGGAGTGCAGGCCTTCGCTGCGCTCCGGCCCAGTGGGTCCGCTTCACTCCCCCACCCAACGGCCCTTCCGGCTTCGCCTCCAGAACCGTCAAGGCCCGCTACAGCGGGCCAGACTGGCTACGGGGTCTACTGGCCTGACGGAACGGCAGCAATAAGGAGGTCTGTAGGTGGTGACGGCACTTCGGCAAGCAGGCATCGACCAGGCCCGCCAGGTGGGCATTGACCAGTCGTCAAACTGCGTCATCTCGGGTGTCATGAAGAAGCGGTAGCAGGATCCAAGAACAGTAGGAAGCTCTCTGTCTGGGAGTGCTTCATTTTGAAGTCTAGATGGACTCTGGAATCAGAGCATCCCACCGATGCATATCAGAATCTGCATTTCGATGTCACTAAACCGCACTCTGATTGTCACCGGCGCCTGGGCTGTCATCGGAACCCCGTGACATCACCATAGCCGCCAACAAGCAGCCCACATACACGTTTCCCACGATCCCGTGGTTGTACGCCCCCGGGCGCGGCCTGCAGGGCAAAGCGGCAAATATCGGCAGGGAAGGAACTCCATATCCACCGATGAGAATTCCTTGGATGCATACCGAAAGCATGGGAAGTCTCTGCAAGAACATTTGGATCGCTGCGGGCGCCCTGGCGCCCATCCTTGCGGCTCACTGATCGGGGACAATCACAGGGCCTGCCCACCCGTACGCAGACGGGTGGGCAGGCTGCCGAAGCGCGAAGCCTGAACGGGTACTACGCGCCCAACATGGCCGCCGGAGGCACGAGCCCCAACTGCCCACCTGCGGAGGCGGCTCCGGACAGTCGGTGCCAGACGTCCGAAGCCGCCCCGCTTTTCCGGGCCGGGACGCCCGGAAAAGCGGGGTACAGCCCAGCCCCGTCACCGGGAGAGGTTGGCCAGGCTGCCGACACAACACGTGACGCTCTGCTGCATCCCCCGGCAAACGCCGCCGGCCACCACCAGGACACGCCAGCCGAACAGAATGGACAGCCTGAAGCCCAAGGAACAGGCGCCGCATCAGGCGGGTACTCCTCTGCCGCTGGGCGGGGGTACCCGTGACCCCTGGGAGGCCGAAGGGCCACCCACGCCCACTCCCCGAGCAACTGGCCACTTCCGTCAGCAAGACGAGATGGACGTCGTCCGCTCACCGCTCATCGACTGGCGAGGCGGCGGACCAGACGACTGGAGACACTGAAGGGAATGCGGCCGAACTTCTCACGTAGGACGGCCGCGACGGATGACTTCCCTGACGCGCTATTTCCGCGCAAAACGATCAGTCGCGTGTCTTCGATTCCCACCACGTCCGCACCCTCGCGTCGGTCACTCAGAGGTCGGTTCGGTCAGCAACGCCGAAGGAAGGATCACCCGACTCCGCGCGAATCGCGTCTGGCAAGCGTATGGACGCGCAACTCGAAGTCGACACAACTCTCAACATCCGCAGGTGCCTTGGTTCCGGCGATGAGGCCACCGTGCGCGTGATGATATCGGTTCATGACTTCGTCGACGCCACCGGACTGGCCGCACTGCGGACGTGGAGCCGACCCTGAGGTAGACGATGTGGGCTGCCGTGGCGTCCACGTGCCCGGTCACGCGGCATGCCTTGCCCACCTCGAACCCACCGATCGCGCCGCCTACTTCGGTGGGCTGGGTCCAGGCGCCGATGTCGACCACCGGGGGACGACCTTCGATGGGGCCGTGCTGCATGGCCTGATCGCGGCCTTGCGTGATCCGGGGTCCAACACCGTCCTGCTCGGGGACTCGTGGTTCGACGAGGCGACCTTTGCCGATGACGCTTGGTTCAACGGGGCGACTTTCACCGGGCGCGCCAGGTTCAAGGGCGCGACCTTCACCAAATACGCCCGGTTCGGTGGGGCGACCTTCGCGCAGGGTGCCCGGTTCGGTGGGGCGACCTTCGCGCAGGAAGCCTGGTTCGGCAGGGCGGCTTTCGCCGCGGACGTCTGGTTCGACGAAGCGACGTTCACTCAGGATGCCCGGTTCACCGGCACGGCCTTCGCTGGAGATGCCCGGTTCAAAGAGGCGACGTTCACTCAGGACGCCCGATTCAACGGGGCGACCTTCACCGGGGCTGCCCGGTTCCACAAGGCGACCTTCGCCGAGTCCGCAGGGTTCGAGGGGGCAACCTTCGCTATGGAGGCGGACTTCAGCAGGACGATCTTCGCCAAGGACGCCCTGTTCCAGGGAGTGACCTTCTCCGGGGATGCAGTGTTCGAGGCGCGCTTCACCGGGCGAGCCCGATTCAGCGCGGCGGTCTTCACAGCAGATGCCCGATTCAGGTGGGCGAAATTCATCGGGCACGCCGGGTTTGACAGGGCGACCTTCGCCGCCGGCGCCGACTTCGAGCGGGTGGCCTTCGCGGATGCCGCATTCGAGGGAGCGACTTTCACCGGGACGGCCGGGTTCGACAGCGCGATTTGTTCCGGAAATATCCGGTTCGATCGGGCGACCTTCCAGAAAGCCCAGTCACTGGGACCTCTTGCCTGCCAGGGCACGCTGAGCCTGTCCCGGGCCGTGTTCGCCGGACCGGTGACCGTCGAGGCCGCCGCCGCTCGCGTCCGATGCGTACGCACCCAATGGGGATCAACCGCAACCCTGCGCCTCCGTCACGCCATGCTCGACCTGACCGACTCCGTCCTGACACTTCCCATCGCCGTCACCGCACACCCCGCTCCGTTCGATTGCAACGCCCGCTTCGACGAGCCCGGGCTCACCTGGTATCAGTCGGGGGTCAGCGTCGAATCCCTTCGCGGGGTCGACTGCGCAATGCTGTCTCTTTCCGACGTCGACCTCGCACCGTGCCGATTCGCGGGAGCATTCCACCTCGATCAACTCCGCCTGGAGGGGCGGTATAACCTGTGCCCCCCGCCGGCCGGAGTACGTTGGCACCGTTGGCTGCCTGTGCGTTGGACACCGCGCCGTACTCTGGCCGAAGAACAGCACTGGCGCGCCAGCCGCAGTGTCTCTACGGACGGCTGGTCGCCTGCGCCCGAGGGAGTAGGTGTCCTCGAACCGGTCGCGTTGGCGCCGGTGTACCGGCAACTCCGCAAGGCATTCGAGGATGGGAAACACGAACCCGGAGCCGCTGACTTTTACTACGGCGAGATGGAGATGCGCCGTCACGCCGACGACATTCCCTGGTCCGAGCGCGCCTTGCTCAGCGCTTACTGGATACTCTCTGGCTACGGCCTCCGTGCAGCCCGCTCCATCGGTTGGCTCACCGCCGCTATGGCCGCCACCATCGTCCTCCTGATGGGCTTCGGACTGCCCAACGAGTCCCCACAGCAAGAAATCGTGCGGGAAAAGTTGGACGGCGAGTGGAAGACCATCATTGAAAAGCCCGAGCCGAAGAACCCGAACGGCGACCGGTTCACCACGAAGCGCTTCGAGAAGGCCCTCAACATCACCTTGAACTCAACGGTGTTCCGCGCCAGCGGCCAAGAGCTGACGACGGCCGGCGGGTACATCGAGATGGCGTCCCGGTTCACGGAGCCGGTACTCCTCGGGTTCGCTGCGCTCGCCATCCGCGGCAGAGTCAAGCGCGGCAGCTGACTCTGACGTTTTTGTGGTGTCGGCCGGACCTACCGCCAGCGCCGGGCCCATCCGCGCCGTACGTACCCGTGCTACGAGTACGAGCTCACGCCGTGCCCCGGGCCGGAGCATGAGTGCACCGGGTGCGCGGCCGACGACGTGGCGCGCTTCGACTTCGACCGCGACACGGTCGAACTGTTCCTGCACCACTTCGGCAACCCCACGGAGGCCAACCGGCAGCTGTGGCGCTCCACCCTGCACGGGTGGCACTGGTACCCGGTCCAGCAGCCGCGGCCCGAGATAGACTACCGAACGTACGAGGTCGAGGTCACCGAGCTGTGCGCGCGGCGCGCCCTGACCGACGACGAACGCGACCAGGCCGAGCAGCAGGCACACGTCTTCCTCGCGCCGTTCGTAGCCCGGATCCGAGCTGTACGCGGCGACACGAGTGAGACGACGTGACGGAGGTCCTGCCACCGTCACGCGACCTGTACAGGATCAGGCGGAGAGCGCGTCGAGGGCGGCTTGCCAGGGGCTGACAGCCGCTGGCTTCTCGGTGCCCAGGACAGTGCGGGACCTGTCCGAGCTCTACCTGACATGGGGGATGGCGAGCCGCGAAGAGACTCCGGACGGCACCCATTGGTCGATGCCCGCCGTCCTTCCGCTGCCCGGTGATCTGCTGACGCTGGACGCTGAACTCACCAAGCGCCTCGACGAGATCCGCTGGACGATGCGCACCGGACCGCTCGTCGACACCCTCATTAACCACCTGGTCGACGCTGGGGAGCCGCAGGAAATCCTGACCTCCCTGGACCGGCTGGCCTCTGCCACCAGCCAGGACGCCGACAACGTCCGCCTGGCCCTCGCGGAGCTCGTTCAGTCCGGCGATGCCCGCGTGCAGCGCGGCCAGGAGCCGGCCGACGCGGAACGACTGGAGGCGCACCAGCGCTTCCGCCTCGTCATGGACTGGGACCACTTCCACGAGCACCGGCTGCAGGTGAGCCTCGGTGACTGACGGCGCGCCGGGCAGGGGCAAGGTAGGCACCGAGGACACACGACTCATCGTGATCCGCGGCAACAGCGCCTCGCCGCACCGGCCGCGCCACGGCGACCTCGACGCTACCCGTGGCGCCGAACGCCTCCATGCATCTGGCCTCGTTTGCCTCGCGGCCCTCCGGCGCTTCTTCGTAGTCCCACTCCTCTTCGGGCCACGAGAACGTGAGTGCGCTGTCGAGACCGCCGCCGATCATGTCCCAGTGGCCGTCGAAGACTTCCTGCAGCAGGTCGTCGAGAGAGCCGGTGAAGCCGGGCTGGCTCGCGATCCCGATCAGCATTGTCAGCGGGAAGCCTGGCGGGGCAGGACGTGCTCCCAGCCCGAGACGAACCAGTCGTTGTGCATCGCCAGATCCCGGCGTGGGCCGGGCACATGCGGATTCTCGGTCATCAGCAGCTCTCCCTCGAAAACGGCCTGACGCGCGCAGCGTACGCACGCAGGTGTGTCTCGTCATGGACGTCCGACCCAGGCCCGATGGTCGGGCGTGGCGTGCAGTTCCTCGCGCAGGCGGCCCCGTAGGACACCGACGCGTGTTCGGCCCTCCAGGACCAGCAGTCCGCTGCCCGCCGGGTCCAGGAGGCGCCGGTCGAGGAGGAGCGGCGGGCGCCGCCACGTCCCGTGCTCTTCCCAGTGCCGGCCGACTTCCGGGGGCCGGACCGTGACCCAGTGCACCGGGTTGTCGGCATAGTCCTCGATGCAGCCGGCGTCGGACGCTCCGGTCGGCATGGTGTGGAAGTCCGCGGCCGGGATCGTCTCCAGCCGCCAGGTGATGTCGCGCAGGTCGATGCCGCCGTAGTCGTTGCCGAAGGCGGCGTTATCGCCGTGGTCGAAGAGGAACTGCTCGAGGACGTCGTCCGGCCACGACAGAGCGGCCAACGCCGGATCAGCACGGAACTGGTCGTAGCTGTAGCTGAGGCCACCGGCGCGACGGCGGACCATCAGCGGGCTGAGGTCGCTGAGCTTCATGACACTAGAACTACAGGAGATTCTCTGCGGTGTTGCCCCTGCTCCGGTCTCGTGACGGTGAGGTGGCGGAGCCTTTGTATCGAGTGACTCCATAGAGCCGGGCCCTGGGGATGTCATGGCTGCTCCCCGGGGCCCGTGGTGAGTCCCAGCGCGGCGCGGTCAGTTGAGGTCGGTGGTGCCGATCGCGGCGCGGGGCCGGTTGCGGGCCCACTTCTTCAGGTCTGCGACGCGGTAGAGGAGTTCGGTGCCGCTCTTGTCGACTGCGGCGGGGAAGGTGGGGTCGGTGGCGCGGGCGGTACGCAGCGCGTGGAGGCTGGTGAGGCCTGGCACGTCCTGCTCGAACGCCTCGCGGAGCCCTCCTCTTGGCGGTCCAAGGTCGAGTCTCAGGACGGGGGCCAGCGGTGCAATTGCTCCCGCTCGCCGACAAGGAGCGCCATCAGTTCAATGTCGTCGTCGGGCAGCGGCCGGCCAAGTCGCTGCCCGACGGCGCGATACAGGCGCACGGCGCTGTTGTCGCCATCGGCCGCCAGGAGCGTTGACAGCAGTGGTGTGCCGGGGTCGGCGCCTTTGTCGACCAGGACCAGGAGTTCCACCTTGTCCTGATGGTCGAGGCGGGCCAGCTGGCGCTCGCCGGTCTTTTCCCCGATCTGAGTCCACGTGGTGGTGCGCCGTTCACGGGCTGCCTTCTTCAGGGCCCCGCGCACGGTCGGCGTCAGCCTCGTGGCCTTAGCGCTTCGGGCTTCGAACACCGCGGCCTGATCTGCTTCGTCCCGTCGGCGCTGCTGTTCTTCCTCGCGGCGAGCCCGGTCTGCCTCGCGCCGCGCGGCATCGGCCTCCCGTTGCTCTTGCCCGTCTGAAAGCGCCCTCCCCCGCGCCCGGCGCGCGGCTTCCCGCCGGGCCTCGAGGTCGCGTGCCCGGGACCGTTGCAACTCCTGAGCCCGGGCCTGTGCGGCCCGCACGACGTCCTTGTCCTGCGCCGTGGCGCCGGGCTCGCTCAGCAGCTCGATCGCTTCAGTGAGCAAATACGAAGTGGGCCGTTCCTGCAGTTCGGCCAGCACGGTCCGGCGCCGTTGCGCGCGCTCATCCAGCCACCGAGCGGTGCGCGCCAGATGTAGCAGCCTCTGCCGTCGGTCCGCACGATGTCGTGCACTCCCACCCGATGGTGCGCATCACAGTGCGTACACCCCCGCACCGGCTGCGCACCATCGACGCAGCCCGAGCGCACGGGAGTTGAACACGGACAAGAATCCCTCCCCTCGATGCAGAGCATCGCGGACGCGTAAGTGGACGATGCGGGCGGTGGCCAACGTTGAGCGGGAACGATGCGGCAGGTAGCGCGCCTGGACAAGGGGGTGCACCCCCTGTGCGGAGCACTCACGGCAGCCGGTGCGCACCATCGCACCGCACCCGGGCACCGTCAGCCTGCGTGCACGCATCGGGGAGCATCGTGCATTCCCCCGCGATGACGTGCACTTGCGTAGGGAGTGCACGACACCGTCACGTGCGCACCGGCGGCATCGGGTGCGCAACATCCTGGTGCGCTCAGCGGCCAGTTTGCCGCCCGTGGCGCGGGTCCTGCTGGGAGCGGTGCGTCCAACCCGGAGGCTCCGGCGGAGGAGGTCACACCCCGGGTCCAGGTGCGCGTACCAACCTGGGGAATGGACCCAAAATCTGGCGTCGCAATTTTTCCGGACCTTGCGCAAAGATGGCGGCAGAGATCACGAAGGGGACGGCGTGCGGCTGACGATCGACACCGAGACGGACACCTACGAGCAGGCGCTCGCTGCGGTCCAGGCTGCCTACGGGCTGCGGCCGGTCGCTCCGGCCAGCTGGCCGGATGCCCCGGCCGTGGAGCCGCGGCCCGATCCGCAAGACCTGAGCGGTGACGACCTCACCGACGGCTGGAGCGAGCAGATGCTGTTCCAGGTGCTTGCCGCGCTCATGCCCGGGGCCCGGACGGTGCTGCGCCGGATCACCGACCTGGGCGGCGAGGCGTCATACGACGACGTCCAGCAGCACTTCACCGGGCACCCGACCGTCCCGATTCCGCCGTCCCGCATCGGCGGGACGCTGACCAGCGTCAAGGCGGTGCAGCGCCGTCTTGGGCCGGAAGGCGCGGGTCCTCTGCTCCAGCGGGACGAGCGAGCACGGCGCTACCGTATCGACAGTGCCCTCGTGGCCGGTCTCACGAGGGCGTTCGCCATGGCTGATGCCCGACCCGACCTGGTGCGCGGTGAGGGATCATCACAGGTCAGCTGACGTGGCCGCGCCATCGGTAGAAGAGCGTCTCGCCCGGGCCCGCACCGAGTTGGATCGGCACACCGGCCAGCAAGGTGCCGACGTCGATGGTCTGGCCGGGCCGCAGCACGGTGAAGCCCTGGCGTGTGTAGTACGGCCCAAGTGCGCGCGGGGTCTCGAACCCGCCGAACAGCAGCATGTAGTCCAGCTGCCAGTACAACTGAACGCATCGCTTCAGCAAGGCGGCCCCGATTCCTTGGCCGCGGGCGTCCTCGCTGACCGCGACCGCTTTGATCTTTGCGTACTTGAGCATCGAGAGCAGGGCGTGCTGCTCGTGGCCTGGCAGGCGGGTGACGGTGGAGATGATCGTGCCGGACGGTACGGCCAGCAGTGCTCCAAGGACCTGTCCCTCCCGGTCCTGGGCGACCAGCGGCAGTGACATCGCGGCCGCCGCTGCCTTCAAGTCGCCAACCGCAGCTGCCCGCACGAGCGGATCGATCAGACGGGCACCCGCGAGGCCGTCCAGCAGCCATGTCCCGCACCTCCCTTCGGCGAGCGCTTCAAGGTGGCCGGTCTCCATGTCATCGGACGCAGCCTTCAGCAGTTCAGTGACCTCGGCTGCCTCCTGCGGCCTCGCGAACCGGATCCGCACTCCGCCGGGCCCGGGTAAGCCATCGATCAGCCTCTGCTTCGTCACCCGCACCATCCTGGACGACGCCCCACGTAACTTCTTCGTCTTCTTCGCCATCTCTGAGAGCTATCCCCCGTCCTGTCCCCGGCACCCGCCCCACCTGGTCGGCGTCGCGACCGTTGCGGTGCAGCCAGGCCTGACCGAGCCGGGCCTCGGTCAGCGTCCAGCTGACTAACGCAGCAATCGACTTGGCGGGCACGTCCAGGACCAGGCCGCCGACGCAGTACGCCGACACCTGGCAGGACTGTGCAGACCGTGCCCCTCAGCGACTGGACCCGCTACAACTGGGCAATCCGCCGCGTCCTGTGACGGGTGCGCTGACGATCGCCTCCGGGGCCGCTATACCCGAGGCTGACTGTGCATCGACAGAAGCGTGTGTGGCTTGAGCACAGCCGAGCGCCAACGGCGTGGCCGGCTCGCGAATGTGCTTGTGAGACTCGAACCCCTTACCGATAAGAGCACAAGAGCCTGATCGAGCGATCTTGATGCCGCTGAGATTCTGACCGCCTGGAGTTAGCAGGGAGACGAACCGGTCCGACCCTTTGGGTAAGGAGATTCTCGCTGTGAGCCTGCTTCTCCAAGCACTTTGACAACTGGGATCACACAACACGAGGGGGTTATAGACACGCAGGCGGGCGAATCATATCCTGTATTGATGGATTTGGGGTTACTTACCGGTGTTGCGGGACTTGTCGTCACTATGGGAGCAGGTGCCATAGCTTGGTTACAGCTGCGTCGAACCCCCGCCCGGGAAGGCGATATCAGCCAAAGGCACCTAACCTCTGATCCAAGCAGCCCTTATTGGCCTCCACTTGGAAGGATTCGTGTAGGTCTTGTAGGGCGAGATTCCATACTCGAAGATCTTCGAGAATCAGCAAGGAGACCTGACGGGCGAGTTCATGTGTTGGCCGGAATGGGCGGGGTGGGAAAGTCCTACATTGCGTTACAACTGGCAAAGGAGGCCACCCAGAATCGTCGACCAGTTTGGTGGATCGAGAGCTCAAGTCAGAATGCGATAGATTCTTCGCTACTCGGCCTGGCAGCACACCTGGGTGCTACGAGTAGTGAAATAGAGCAGTCTCTGTCCGGAATTTCGAATCCATCTGACGTATTTTGGCGCACCCTCAACAAATATAAAGGATGGATGCTGATCATCGACAATGCCGACGATCCGAACAATTTAGAGGCGAGAGGTCGACTGCCCGGCGACGGGAATGGCTGGCTACGTTCCACCAAACGGGGTCTAATTATTGTGACAAGCCGGTGTGATGCTGCACTGTGGGGGCCCATTTGCCATGTGCGCAAGATCAGCGAACTGTCTCCGATGGATGGAGGGAAGCTCCTCTTAGATCTTGCACCTGAAGCAGGTAGCTACGAATCGGCACAGCAGATATCCACTCATTTGGGCGGACTGCCCCTGGCCCTTAATCACGCCGGCCGATACTTATCATCCAGCTTCGCGGCTGAGGATTCATTCGACTCCTACCTGCGAGGGCTATCCACTGGTATGGGTGACCTTCTCCGCAGTCATTCCCGCCCGGTTTTGAATCAAGGAGAATCTGTTTGGCAAACATGGGATTTGTCTGTCGGTGTACTGGTTGATTGCGGCGTCGGTGACGCTCGCAACGCAATGCTCACCCTGAGTTTAGGTTCTGCACCCAACCCCATACCATTAGAGATATTTCGCGCCGCAGTACACAGGCAGGCTGTACCCCGCTCATTCCTTTCACTCACCCTACCTTCGCTGTCCACATTCGGATTAATTGAAATTCAAAATTTGAACGAAGGTTTCGAGTCTCGCTTCACTGCACAAGTCTCGGTGCACCCAGTCGTGGCCGAAATGATAATATTCGCCGCAAGTGCTGACAGTATCTTGGAGAGTAAGAGAAACCTTGTGACTTGCTTTGAATCTGCAGTCGCAGCACTGGACAGGCTAGATCCGCGCACCTGGCGCACATGGGTTTCACTCGTTCCACACCTTTCAAAACTACTGGAAAGTTCCCTTGAAGCGGATGAGCGATTCGTTAGCGACTTACTTCACGTGGTCGCACGCGTAATCTCAGCCCTAGCCTTCGCCTCGGAGCACCCCAAAGCCGAAGACCTGGCAAAGAAAGTAGAAGATTACGCCTTACAATTTCCCTCATGTGAAATCACCGGTATAACGGCACGCTATTGCATAGCACAGGCACTGAGGACGCGTAGCGACTCGCGCGCAGGAGAGCGCGAGTTTCGAGATATACTGAGTGCGCAGGTACCCATTTTAGGTCCGTTTCATGCGGATGTATTCCACACAAGGCACAACCTGGCGCACACCCTGGCCGCGAAAGGCCTAGTGGACGAATCCATCAGGGAATTTAGGGTAGTGATAGCCGGGCGCGAGACTACCCTTGGGGCTCATGATCAGTACACGATAATCAGCAATATGGCGTTGCTATTCTGGATCATAAAAGCCCGTCGCCCTTTGGAGGCCAATGCACAGTACAATATCACCATGCTGGCAGTGCAAGAGGTATATCCAGCGGGGCACCCAATTTTCCTCACCTTACGACAGCGCTCGGCTGAAATCAAGATATTGGAAGGTCAGGTCGAAGGACTAACGGAAGAGCTTCATGAAATCATAGAAAGGCAGCAAGAATTATTAGGAGTGGGGCACATTTCAATCCTAGGAACATGTGCATCTCTCGCCGACGTACTTGAGATGGAGGGACAGAACTTTCGATCACTGGCCATACTGGATGGAGCCTTGTCTGCCCTTCAATTGCGGCTCGGCCATGACCATCCAAAAGTAGTAAATCTGCAAGCGCGCCTCAATGGGCTGCGCAGGCAATCCCGGAACACTTAAGTGAACCAATAAAGGCGGACCTGGACAGTGCGCGAAGAGTAACCTCGGCCGTCTCTTTCACCTTGCTGTCACGTAACATAACTATTGTTGTCGCGCCCGCGCCGCAGGCGGACACACAAAACTCTAGGCAACTCCCAGAATCGCCCGAATAGCTACTCTTCTTCCAAGTTTGCATTACCACAGTGGCTCCTCCATAGGTTGCCCTGGAAATCTTCTTCTTAGCCCCAAGTATGAGTATGTCGCTCGGTAGCTGTGATCACAAGCGGCTGCGCCATACAGCATCATTCCAACTCGTGATCAAAAATGACACAGACGCAATGAGAATATCGACCCCTGCAATCACTCTGGGGTAAAATACTGAGAGGGCGCCACCGAAGGTCCCTCACTCACAGCTTCCCTGTACGCCTGATTGGCAATCCGAACGAAGCTCTGACCTGTCCTTTTTCCGGAATGCTCGGCTTCTTCCGCCCAGTAGTCCCCACGGATCTCCCAGTGCTGCCGTGCAATCTCGCTCCGAAAGTGAGACACAAGCTCATGACGCAGACCTGCCTCTGAGAACTCACCGAGTGCATACGACGAGTAGATACCCGCCAGAATCAGATTGGCGAAACCAATCTGTTTGAATCTCTGCTCTGACATGGGGCGGCCTGGCGGGGCAAAACAGGGAAGCAGAGTCGGGTCCTGCATGGCAAGAACGAACAGCTCCCGCTGGTTTGTTCGCGTCAACTGATGTGCAGCTAAACGGCTCTGCCTAGCCTGATAGAGCAGCGAACCCGCCACGCCAATCAGCGCGAGGACCGAAAACAGTGAGGCGCAAATTTGGCTAGCGTCAGCGATTTCCTGCGAAAACACCCGGCCTGGGACGCTCGCCACGAGAATAAAAGGCACTGACAGCAGCAGGATAGCCGCGACGGCCGATAGCGCCAAAACCACCCGCAGCCTTGACTGTCCCCTAAAAGACACAGTGACTCCTAGTGGAATAGCTTCTAGTAGATCCTTATGCCGCCCTGCCGATCGGCAGGGTTATAGGCGAGTCGACGTCTATGCCCGGACAGTCGCGCACGCGAAGGTGATCGCGATAGGGGGACAGCCTGCCTGTGGCCAGGCACACAGTCTTGTGCTCCCCATCAGCCCGTCAGATGGGCTGGCACGCTCCCAGGGCACGCACGAGCCCCGCCGCAATGCGGGCTGCCCCCGCTGGAGCTACTCCTGCGCCCGCAGAGCATCCAGGAACCACTACCGATGTACGCCACCGTGTTCCGGTGGCTAGTCTGGTGGCATGACGGTCATGACATTGCGTATCCCCGATGATCTGGACCCCTCGATCCGCGCGAGCGCAGAGGCGGCCGGTATGTCACTGAATGCCTACATCGTGCGCGCCGCGCGCCGCCAGTCCGTCCTCGACGCAGCGCAACAGCTCGCCGACCTCGGCCTCGGTGACGACCTGGCCGGCGAGGGCGACACTCTGTGAGGCGCGGTGACATCTGGACGCTCACGGACGGACGCCACGTCCTGCTGGTGTCCCTCGACGGCCTGGAGGCCACGTTCAGCGCGGTCCTCGCGATCGTGCTGCACCCCTCCGGCCGCTTCCCGGACACCGCCATGTCCGTCGTGATCGGTGACCCGCTGCCGTGCACGGCGGTAGCGGTCAATCTCCAGCAGTTGCGCACGACCCGGTTCGAGGGCGCGCAGCACATCGGCACAGTGGCCCCGGAGACGATGGCACGCGTCGACCAGGCACTGCGCGCCGTCCTCGACCTGTAGTCGCCGGACTCACAGCGAGCACCACCATGCTCTGGCTGCCCCAATGCCAGACGCGGCGGCCTGCGCTGGAAACCCTCCGCAGCAACGTCCCCCGTAGCGTGCGATGTTGCCCCCGCGACCTCCCCCTGCCGCTGTACTGCCCAAGCGCAGCTTTGACTGTGCAAGTCGTGTCCGACCGCGAGGCCGGTGCGCAGAAGGACCCGTTTCAGTCGGACGGCTGCCATGCCCTTCTGCGCTTCCGGGCTCCCGCCGCTCACGCGGGATCTCCGCAACAAGCAGCGCAACGAGACCGACGTCAGCCGCGACGAATGCGGCGGCAGCCTGCTACTGGTCGCCGTCGTCAAACAATCCAATTGAGGCGACATAGTCGCGGGCGGTCCTGCCCACCAGGCCTGGCGACCTAGCCGCCGCGAGGCGTACTGCATCCCTGACCCGTTCCCGAAAACACGAGCCAATCCCGACATTGATCACACTGAGCAGAATCTGGTAACAAAGGTCCTCCTTGTCGACACGGTCGATGAGTTCGAGAAGGAGGTCGACGAAAGGCGGCACGATTCGCGGGTCGTAGCTTTTGCTCAACGCCCAGATCACAGAAGGAGAAGTGACTTCACCAGCCTGACTCACATGTGCAATTAATTCCTCAACAACGAGCGTCACCTCTACCTGCGACAGCCTCCAGTTTGCGTATTCCTTACTCAGAACGGCGGTGATTCCCCCGTCGTCGGCCAGTGGCCGGTAGACTCGCTCGCGCTCGATCAGCAGCCCAAGAATGAGAGCTGCATCCTCCCCGTCCGTGCCGCCCACGCGGACCGCTTCGACAAGTCCTGATACGTCATTCACGGCATCAGCGCCTCAGGTTGTGACCTCGCAGGTTCTCGACATCTACCCGAGCATCGCGGAACCTGAGATAGGGAAAGTACTCCGACCAGGAGTGAGTGCCGGCAACACCGGCTGGCGGACGGCTGAGGATCCACCGGATCTGCTTGGCACCAGCCAGCCCAGCCGCGGCTTGCGCTGCTTCCGGTCTGACCAGGGCGACAACCGCACCGAGCGTTGCCACCGCCTGCGCTGTCGTCACCCCGGTGTCCCAGGGGGCTACCGCGGGGAGTCCGAAAGTGGGGCCACCTGCGCGAGATCCCCACTGCACCTGGAACCTCATTCCAGCCGCCTTTCCCTTTCCCCGCTCCTTTTCCCCCTTCCTCTTGAACGCGGTCTTCTCCTCACCCACACTCTTGCGTTTGCTCGCCTCTGATCTGCCCCGCTGATTTTTACCCGGCTTGGGTCCTCCTCCCTTGGATTGGCCGCGTGTTTGGATGAACTGCACGAGGGATTCGACGGTTTGCATCACGCCCTCTGTACGCGCGGTGCCAAGATACTTGTTGATGCGAGCCAGGGCGCCCTCGATACTGGCCTGCAAGCCGATCATCTCCGCGATGTACATTTCGAACACAGAGCGAGCCTGCGGGAACACCCCTCCGGTGACCGTAATTGAGACCTCATTTACCTCCCCGCCGTGAACAAGCATGGGAATATCAGTCCGAACAAGTTGGATAAGATCTGTACTGCGGCCGCGAACCTTGCCAAAATCACCCTGGAGCTGTAGGACAACCGCTTCTGCCTCGGCGCGGCCAGTGAAATGACGGTCGTCGACGGCAAAGGACGCTCTCAATTCGCGCACCCCATCTTCAACACCGAGATAGTTTGTGACAACTACGACATGCCAGGAAGTGAGTTGATATGTCAGTATGTCGCCTGCAAGGGCGGTCCTATATGCAAGGAACAGCTCACGGTCACCTTGTGCCGAGGCTTCGAGAGCGGCAGTCGTGTGAGATCGGATCAGCGCGACCACAGCATCCCCTGCAGAAAGCCAGGCTGTTAGCACGGGGTCCCCAGTCGCCCCCGAGCGAATCTGCCGCCAGTCAGACTGGATCTCGTCTGCGGCATCGAGCGCTTCCTTCCCGGCGGTCTCAATATCTTCCTGCACCGCTGAGGCGCGCGCGGCACCAACCTGCGGAGCGGGGTCTCGCTGCACACCCGGTCCCACTCGTGTGCGGATGACCCGCGCAGCCGTATCAGCAGCTTCACGTTCCGCAAAGTCACTGGAAGTGCTGACAGGCAGAGCACCCGACGGCGCGGTGGCGGACTGCTGGACCACATGGGCAAGTTCATGCGCCAAGATCTTGCGCCCTGGGTCGCTGAGTAGGTCAGGCATCGAGTTTCCCAGCACAATGTGTCGACCGACGGTGTACGCCCTCGCCTGAACGCTCGCAGCCGACTCGGCGGCGCGTGGTTCACTGTGCACTCTTACTCGGCTGAAATCGTGCCCGAAACGTGCTGACATCTCGTCGCGTATGGCCCCCGGGAGTGGCTGCCCAGGCGAGTGGATGACGTTATGCACAATCGGCGGGGCGGTGTTCGGCGTTGGACTCTTGGGCAAGAATGCCGCGGACGTCCCAGTCCGGTGGCTAACCTTCAGTGCCCTGATCACAAGTCCCCCCAGATCTCTGCAGGGTCAGTGCAATGCGAAGGTATGCCGCGGCCGTCACGGCTCCGTCACCCGGCGAGGGGCGATTCGCTCATCGCCCGATCGCTCCCTCGAACTGGGCAGTGAGCGGTGACCGGAGCTGCCTTGTCAGCGACGTGCTTCAGCAGGCCCTGGTGTTTCGGGCTCGGAGCAAGCAGTCCGGGCGAGGCAGCTGATAGTGCAGGTGCCGACGAGGCTCAAGGCTCTGCCGTCTCGCGCGCTCATGGCTGGACGCGCGCAAGCCCGCGAGGCATACCGCGGGCCGGTCGATGCCGTACGCCGGCAACAGCAACGAGATGCGTACGCTGCACTCCTGTCAGCCGCACGGACCTACCTGCCCGAGACACAGCGGCTCGCCTACACCGCGTCCGACATCCGGGATCACCTCATGAGAGGCGACACGAGAAATGGCAGGGGCGGTATAGATGAGGCCCAGACGATTGCCAACTACAGAGCCGTCGGGTCCCTGGACATCGACCCCGTCCGGGACGCTGTCGCTCTGGTGGCTCTGGAAGGACGAAGCCCCGTGTCCTGGGCCGCCGACGATATCGAGCGTCGCGCCGAACTGCTGCACCGCTCGTTGGACCGCTATGCAGCGATGCCTGGGGGCGATTCATTCCTGTGGCCGGAAGACCCAGCAATCATCCGTGAAGGTCTGGAATCTTCGGTCAAGCAGTTCATTGCGGCAGCCCGGTCCCACCTGAACGGCATGCCCTTCGGCCCGTCGCCTGACGGGGAGCGGCGCGGTACGGGGCAGTTCGGTGATAGGGATCTTTGGAATTGGCTCTGGCCGCGGGCTTGGCCAACTCGTCCAACTGCCCCTGAGAACCTGCTCTGCTGAAGCTGACATGCCAGGTCCAGAGGCCGTCGTTTCGACCCCGATCCGTTCCACGTGGGGCTGTCGCGACAGGATAAGGGCATGACCGAGAGTGGAGCAGATCTGCTTGCGTTGTTGCGTGAGCTCGATGATCCGGAGTGGCTGGAGTGGCCCGAGCACTACAACCGTGCTGCAAGTGCAGCTCAGCTCGGCGGTCTGGTGACTCGACTCGAAGGCGATTTCGCAACGTGTTGTACGACTGAGCAGGACACTCAGGACTCAAGTGAATACGGACGCGTCGTCGTGCCTAGGGACGCGACCGTCTGTGGCACCCGGATCGTCATCTGTGTGAGCAAGTTCGGCTCGCTGGCTCGGGTTTGCGCGGACAACCCCGGCGCGTTCCTCGGGACGGAGGAGGCCCAGGCCGAGGGTGAGCTCGACGGCGCTGATCTCGCGAAGGTCAACCGGGCGTTGGGCGAGCTCGGGTATGTCGTGGTTGCCGAGGAACTGCTGGAACGCGACTACGACGGGCCGAGCCGACTGCCCTTGCATGTTCAGCGGCCCAGCTGGTGGCACCGCTTCTTCGGCATCTTCTGACGATCATGTCACTGAAGCAGACATAACACGGTGTCCGTCGGCGAGAGTGAACCTTTTCCAACCTCACACTGATGTGTAGTGAAGGACGAGGACGGCCTTCACCAGGTTGGTGATTCGGTTGGTGCCGCAGCGGAGCTTCCGCAGGAGGCGCCAGCCCTTGAGGGTGGCCATGGCCCGCTCGCCGAGGCAGCGGATCTTGGCGTGGGTGGTGTTGTGGCGGCGCTTCCATCGCTTGAGGCGACGGCCCGAAACGGCACCCGGACGAGTCCGCCGGCGCCTTGATATGCCTAATAGGCACGTGGGTTGGCCGTTGGGCCAGTCCGGGCAGGGGCCGGGCGAGACGTCTGGGCTGTACGCAGCACCGGGAGTGCTTCGACAAGCACGCGAAGCCCTTGGCGGACACGGGTGATCTTGGTCGAGAACCCGTCTACCAGGAGCTTCGTCGTCGCGCCGGACGGTCCAACTCGCGGTCAGCACCGCCAGCCCGGAAAGGGCCCACTGCTCAAGGTGAAGCGTCTATCAACGAGCAAGCTCAAGTGACAACGTCAGGCAGCTCATCGTTCGGATCAGCGTGGCATCCCAACAGGACCTACAGGGGCCGATGCTTCTGGAACCACGAGATCGTCTCAGAGAGACCTTTTTCGATGGAGGCTTCAGATTTCCATCCAAGGACGGCTCGCGCCAGAGTCAAATCAGGGCGTCTGAAGCGTGGTTCATCGGGTACCGGCGGCAAGTATTTGATCTTGGATGAACTTCCGGTGAGCCTGATCACCTCGAGGGCCAGACTCTCGATAGAGATCTCGCACTCAGTGCCCAGATTTATCGGCCCCGGATGATCTGAAGCAGCCATCCTCAGCATTCCTTCAATTAGTTCTGAAATATGGATGAATGACCTTGTCTGATCTCCCTCGCCCGTAACTGTCACTGGTCTCCTGTCTAGCGCCTGGGTGATAAAGGTCGGGACCGCACGGCCATCGCCTCGCCGCATGCGCCCGCCGTACGCGTTGAAAATTCGCACGACGCCCACATCGGTGCCATATGCCCTGGCATGGGCGAACGCGGACACCTCCCCAAAGCGCTTGGCCTCGCCATATATCGAGCGGGCATGCGTCGTGGCAAGGTTCCCCGGATAGCTCTCCGCCTGCGGCTGGACCAAGGCCTGACCATAGACCTCCGAACTAGAGGAGAATACGAATCGCGCATTCTTCCGGTGGGCGAGATTCAGCACGTTCAGCGTCCCGACCGATCCAGTCTCCAGGGTTTTCATCGGCATATGAAGGTAGTCCCGCGGGCTGCTAGGCGAGGCGAGATGGAAGATCAGGTCCACCCGGCCATCGATAGTGATCGTATCGATCACATCTCCACGGACCACTGTCAGCTCGGGAACCCTCAATATGTGATCGAGGTTAGCGAGTTTTCCGGTGGAGAAGTCGTCGATACAAGTTACCCTGAAGGATTGGCGCAGAAGAGCTTCGCAGAGATGCGATCCGACGAAACCGGCACCTCCGGTCACTAGCGCGTGTTTGATGGCCTTCACCTTGTCTCCGTCATAGCTCGGCGATAGGGATCTTGAGAACCTTGCGCCACCGCCAGGCAAGAGAAAGGCATGCTCGCCCGGCAGGCAGCGTGTGCGAGCTGTGTTCGTACTCCTTCACGATGTCCCTGGTGAACAAGAGACCGGCGTAGCCCGAGTTGTCGTCACGCATACGCACAAATGGGCCCTGAGAGTTCTCTGAGAGCATGGGCCCGAAGACTCGGTTGAAAGCGGTCTCCTCGAACACGACAACAGTGAGGATCTCTGGTTTCCAGGTAACCGGGTCTAGCCCGATGCCAAGGAACCAGATCTCGAGGTCATGGTTTCTGCGCATGGTGTCGAGCTCGGAGTATGGAGGATCCTCCGCGTAGTTATAGGTCGCTCCTCGGCGGGCCTGGGAGCTGTCCACTCCGAGGAATTCCTCGGAGTAGGAGCGCAGGACGCTGTGCCAGATGTCAAAGTCTTGGTCCACCCCCGCCGATCTCAGGCCTGATGTGGGCTGGAATTCCCTGGCGGGCGCCACGTGGATGGCGCCCATCGCGGTAGCCACGGCTGAGGCCCTGCGGTCATGAAGGAAGAAGTACGCCCCCTCTGCCCCTCTGCGTACGGTCAAAGTGTTGATACCCGGCAAGGCGCAGCGGCGATCGAACGCGAAAGGGTCGCCGAGCCATCTCCGGTATCGGCCCTTGACCGGGCGGAGCGATCTGCCGTCGACCAGCCGCGCGGCCAGTTCGTATCCGAGAGGCTCGGAGGTGTTGATCATGTCGAAGTAGTTGGCGAGTGTGAAGGACAGCGCCAGCTCCGCTTCACTTTGGAGTTCGTCTTCAGATCTAACTGACATCAGGCGATAAGAGCGTCCGTTGGCCCAGAGTGAAGGTCGCGCGAAGATCTCGATTGCATCGCTATACGAACCGATGTGTGTCCCGCCCTCAGTCAACGGCCAATACCTGAGGAGGCGCGCCTGAGCTTCGACGAGCGCTATGCGCGACGATTCTTGCCGATCGATGCTCAGGGACACGTCCCCGAGATCGAGGGGACTTCCCGGGATCCAGCCGGGCTTCTGCAACAGGGGTATGCCGGGATCGTGGCGATATTCCTTGTGGGCGGCAAGGCAAGCTTCCGTCAGCTCGGCTCGCGCTGAACTGAGCTTCGACCTGACGGCCATGAACCGTTGGGCGCTCGTGGTGCGTCGGCGAGCGGTTAATGCCACGTAAGCACCGGCGGCGCCCGCGCCGGCACTGGCTGAAGCGACGATCAGACTGATCAGCTGGAAGAGTGACATGAGGGGCTGCCTTCTGTCTGAGTATCCGAAGGCTGGAGATTGTTCACCTGAGTCTGACCGCAGGGCCTCACGGTTGTCGATGTCGGCGCTGACACTTGTTGAGGCGTTCCAACCTGACGGGTGATTGGACGGACGACCCCGGCGGTGGGCATGAAGCAAGCTCCTGGTAGACGGGTTCACAACCAAGATCACCAGTACGCCAGGAGCTTTCGCGTGCTTGATTACCCCTCCGGTATCGATCTGTCCAGCCGCACCCTGCAACACCTCTCTGGTCTCCTCACAGGTCACCGTCGTCGGATTGGCTCCCGGTGGCGTCGCCTCACCTGCGGTCGGCAGGCCCTGCTCGTCCTGGCCCACCTGCGCTGCGGCGACACCTACGCCCGCCTCGCAGCAGGTTTCCGCGTCGGTATCACGGCGGTCCACCGGTACATACGCGAGACCGTCGACCTTCCGGCCGAACTCGCGCCCACGCTGGAACAGGCCATAACGACCGTGCGGAAGAAGGCATACGTGATCCTCGACGGCACCATGCTGCCGATCGACCGCATCGCTGCCGACCAGTCGTACTACTCGGGGAAGAAGAAGCACCACGGGATGAACGTGCAGGTCCTCGCGGATCCAGCCGGCCGTCTGATCTGAGCCTCGGACGCCCTACCCGAAGCCGTGCACGATCTCACCGCGGCCCGGACCCAAGGCATTCCCGCCGCCCTGACCGCCGACGACGTCAAGTACTGGGCGGACAAGGCATATCAGGGCGCAGGCCCTGCTGTCCGCGTCCCGTTCCGGGGCAAGAACCTGCGCGGCTGGCGTCGGCGTCACAACCGCGATCACACCAAGATCCGCAGCCTTGGCGAACGCGCCATGGCCACCCTCAAATGCTGGCGGCTCCTGCGGAAGCTCCGCTGCAACACCACCCGGATCACCGCCGTCGTCCATGCCGTCGTCGCACTCGAACTCGCCACCTGATCAGGATGAAAAAGGTTTCAGTGCCTCTAACTGTTTCTAACAAAAGCGGTTGATCATGTGACTGTTGGCGTGTCGACTCGTTGGTCTGGTTGTGGCGAAGCGTCAGTCGCGGCCGTGGACCGTGTCGGATGAACTGTGGTCGCTTATCGAGCCGTTGCTGCCCGAACCGGCACCGAAGCTGGTTCAGGGCAGACCGCGGGTGCCCGATCGGCAGGCCCTGTGCGGCATCTTGTTCGTGCTGCACACCGGCATCCAATGGGAGTACCTGCCCCAGGAGCTGGGCTTTGGCTCGAGAATGACCTGTTGGCGGCGCCTGGCAGCCTGGAACGAGGCCGGCGTCTGGGATCAACTCCACCTCGTTCTGCTGGAGAAGCTGCGCTCGAAGAACCAGCTCGACTGGGACCGGGCGGTGATCGACTCCTCGCACGTGCGGGCGGCCCGGCTGGGCCCAAAAGCGGGCCCAGCCCGGTCGACCGAGCACGGCCGGGCAGCAAGCACCACGTCGTCGCCGACGGACAGGGCATCCCGCTCCCGGTGTCGCTGACCGGCGGAAACCGCCATGACGTCACGCAGTTGCTGCCCCTGCTGGACAAGATTCCGGCAGTGGCGGGCGTGGTCGGCCGCCCGAGGCGCAGACCCGATGCTCTGCTCGCCGACCGTGCCTACGATCACGACAAGTACCGTCGCCTGCTCTGGCAGCGTGGCATTCGTCCGGTGATCGCCGAACGAGGCGTAGAGCACGGCTCTGGCCTGGGTGTTTTCCGTTGGGTGGTGGAGCGCACGATCGCCTGGCTGCACGGCTTTCGACGGCTGCGGATCCGCTGGGAGCGACGCGACGACATCCACGAGGCCTTCCTCGGCCTCGCCACCTGCCTGATCACCCACCGGCACGTCCAACGTCTCTGTTAGGACCTCTTAGCGCACCAGGAGATCGATGGCGACCTTGAGCCGGTCGAGGTAGAACTCCCGTGACGCGGCTTGGTGCTTGAGGCCGATCGATGCGCTGATCATCGTCTGTGCTACCAAGGGGGCCGCGTCCTGTCCTGACTTGACGGCGATTGCGTCTGTGATCAATTCCTCGAAACGTCGCGGTGTGGTTTCGACGATCTCTCCGAGGAGGTCGGGGTTGCCCTCGATGACCGCCGCGACGTCGCGCGTCAGCGGGCCGATGTAGCGTCCTGCCCACTGGTCGAACGCTTCAACGAGGCGCTCCGCAAGGGGGCGTTCGGTCTCGGCCAGGACGTGTTCGACCGTTGTGATGTCTCGCTCCAGGGCCTGGGTGACCGCGGCACGGAACAGAGTCTCCTTCGAGGAGAAGAGAAAGTAGAGCCCGGGCCGGGAGATGTCCGCCGCCCGCGCCACTTCCTCCATCGAGGTCTTGCGGTAACCGAATCGCGCGAACGTGACCATCGCGGAGTCCAGAACCAGGGTCCGGCGATCGGTGTCGGCGGCTGTCGACGGCCGGTGGCCGATATCGGGACTGCTCATGGAACGAGCATACGAGCGAGAACCAGACTATACAACTTCAGTCCAGTTCGTATAGTCGGTGCCATGACTCACGCACTCATCTCCACGCCCTTCACTGCCTCCAGCACCGCGGACGAGGTGCTGCGAGGCGTCGATCTCGCTGGCGTCCGCGCCATCGTGACGGGAGCTTCTTCCGGACTCGGGCTCGAGACAGCTCGTGTGTTGGCCGCTGCCGGGGCGGAAGTGACGCTCGCTGTCCGGAACACGGCTTCGGGTGACGCCGTCGCAGAGACGATCGAGAAGTCGACCGAAGGGATCCGTCCCCGAGTCGTCCGGCTCGACCTTGCCGACAGGAGCTCCGTCACACGATTCGGCGACGCGTGGCGCGGCCCACTTCACCTGCTGATCAACAACGCTGGCGTGGTCACCGGTGGCCTCGAACGGACGCATGAAGGCTGGGAACTGCAATTCGCGACGAACCATCTTGGCCACTTCGCCCTGACCAGCGGCCTTCATGACGCCCTGGCTCTGGGAGCGGCCGACCGCGATGGAGCACGGATCGTCTCGGTCAGTTCGACGGCGCACATGCGTTCCGGCATCGACTTCGACGACCTCCACTTCGAGCGTCGCAGCTACGACTCGCAGATTGCCTACGCCCAGTCGAAGACGGCGAACTCTCTCTTCGCCGTCGAGGCGACCCGTCGCTGGGCGTCCGACGGCATCGTCGCCAATGCGGTGAATCCCGGCGGTATCGCGACAGGACTGCAGCGGAACTTCACAACAGAACAGAAGGAGTCGCTCGCCGCGGCCGAGGCCGCCGGAGTCTTCACCTATAAGACGGTCGGGCAGGGGGCCGCAACAAGCATCGTCGCGGCCGTCGCCCCCGAGTTCGCTCACTCCGGAGGCCACTACCTCGACGATGCACAAGAGGCCTACACCGTGCCGGACGACGCCGACCTCGCGCAGCACCCGCACGGTGTCAAGGAATGGGCGCTCGATCCCGCCATGGCCGAGCGTCTCTGGGCTGTCTCGACCGACCTACTCCGCGCCTGATCTCTCGACGTCGCGCAGATTCTCACCGTTGCCGAGCTCGATGGATCAGAGGCTCCGGTCAGCCATTGCTCCGGCGACCCTGGCGACGGGCCCGGGTCTGCGGCAGTCCCAAGTCCAGCCGGCCGCCTTCGTGGACGACCGGCTCCCCATCGAGGGAGATGGGTCGGGCCATCGGCTCCACCGGCGGCGGAGCACCATGCCGCTCGAGTGATCAGGAATCGTGCGCGGAGATGACGAGTTTCCATCCGCTGCCGGCGCAGCCCTCGTTCGGCGGCGGAAAACGGTGGCCGCGCACGTCGGCGCTGTAGCGGTGGTGCTCCCCGCACTCGCACTCGTAGATCCCCGACTCGGGGACGATCTCGCCGGGGCGGTAGACCTGACCACACCGTGGCACCGTCCGAAACGGAAATCAGCTGGACCACCTGCTCGTACACGGCACCGGCAGCCTCACGCTCCCACTGGGGAGTCTCGGCCCACGGCGTCACGTACGACGGATCCGGCTCCCCCGAATAGTGAAATTCGACTCCGGCGATCCGCGTCTCTATGAAGCGCTCACGGCGAGACTGCGCTCCAAGCTGGGCGTGCCGGGCCTCCTGGAGAAGGTCCGCGGCGCGGGGTACCGCGTCGTCACCCAGGACGCCTGAGAGGTACCTGTTCGTGC
Source organism: Streptomyces sp. NPDC047525 (assembly GCF_040643025.1). Lineage (NCBI taxonomy): Bacteria > Bacillati > Actinomycetota > Actinomycetes > Kitasatosporales > Streptomycetaceae > Streptomyces > Streptomyces sp. NPDC047525. The sequence goes on along the minus strand of NZ_JBEYTL010000018.1, from coordinate 165,405 downwards.
AACACCGGATGAGGCCTGCGGCTGGGCCCTGATGCCACCTCTCTGCGTCAGGATCAGCAACGCCGCCACAACGGCTATTTGCTCGGTACAACGCAAAATGGCCCGCACTCCTGGCGATTTCATGCCGAGGATGCGGGCCCGTCGTCGTCGGTTTTGCGAGCCGATACGGCCGCGCATGGCATGCACGCCGGTGATGGCTGCAGCCATCCAGAAGCACGCCCCAGACACCGCAATCTGAGCCGGTGCGTGAAGGAGCAGAGCCAGAACACACACAACGGCAAAGACGATGACGCCGCAGGCTATCGACGTGGTGTCACGCCAGGCGGGTGTCATAGGCCTGCCTACGAAAAACAGGACCCCGATAGACAGGAGCACCATCAGGGCTCCGCTATAGATGAGCCACGAGCTACTGGGCGGGGTGGCGTCCGGCCAGCTCGCGGGCCCGTGCGGGGGTCGAGTTCGCGCGGGACTGCGCGGCGCTGAAATCAACACGACCGTTGACGTACACGACTCCCTCGCCATCAAGAACGGTCCCCGGAGGAAGTTGTATGCCGGCGAGGGCGAGATCCATCCAGTCTGACGGCACGTCGCGTCCAGAGCGGGTCTGCATCGCACGGTGTCTTCGGTCCGCCACAGCACGAGCCGGTGCCCGTCGAACTTCAACTCGTAGTGAAGATCATCGCCGACGGGCAGGGGCGGCGCAGCCTGGGCAAGAGCGACGGAGATGGGCCAGTCCACACCCCGAGCCTGGTGGCGCCCCGCGAGCGCCGCCTGGCGGCCTACTCCGTCCGCGCGCGGCCCGAAACCTCCACCGTGCGGGCGCAACCCGATCCGCATGCCCGCTTAGTCGATGTCCTGCATCAGGAGGCACGACTCGTTTGGCTGGATCGTGTCAGCCCGGGGCTGCGGCACTCAGAGGATCTGTCGGATCCGGTGATGTCGAGGGTTGTCAGGAGCGGGTGGCGTAGCGGCTGTGCTTGCGCAGGCCGGTAGCGATGGTGTCGTAGCCGGTGAGGCGGAGTGCGCCGATGGCCAGTTCGCGGAGCGTGGCCGTGGCCCGGCGCCCTTTCCGTGACATGAGCCGGTGCTGGCTCGACGCGATGTCCCAGAGCGTGTCGGGTACGGCGGCGATCCAAATTCGGGCCGGGTCGGCGTGGCTGAAATGGACGCGCAGCATGTCGTTGGCTCTCCCCGCTGAGCGCGACCGGCGGGGACATCGCAGCGCGAGGGATCAGGAGGTGATAACCGTGTCCTCAATGCGTGCGTACGGGGACCGGCCAGGGGCGGCGGGCAGGTGCCCCTGGCCGGAGCGAGAGCGCGATGGTTCGCTTCGGGCAGGGAACCGGAGCGGACACGGTCAGTTGCAGGCGTGGCCCCAGCCCATGTCGGGGCGCCAGGTCTTGGTGCTCGCGGTCCCGCCCTGCTTCTTCCAGGTGAACTTCGCCTGTACCTGGAAACTGTTGGTCGGCCACCTGCACGGGTTGACCGACGAGGTGCTTGCCAGGTCTTGGGTGCGGTGCCAGCCGTCGTTGTCCTTGGCGGACTTCACCGTCAGCGTCCTGGTGCCGTTGAAGCGCAGGAGCTTCACGTCGTTGACCGCGACCGTGTAGTTGCCACCGCCGGCGGTGTCTGTGATCTTCGCCCGTGCCCGGTATGTGTCGGCCTCGTCGTCCCACCATACGGTCGCACAGCGCTTGACCTGCTTGCCGTAGCACTCCCAGGTGCTGTCCGCGGACGCCATGGACGGTGTGAAGACGATCGATGCGCCCACCGCTGCGACGGTGAGCCCACCAGCCGTACCGATCCGGCCGAGTTGCTTGAGCCTCATGAGGTTCCCTTCCATGTCCCGCGGCCGTTGGACGGCCGCCGGGTCTTAAGCGCTGGCGACGGGAACGCTAGCCGGGAATCCGGGGTGAACCGTGAGGCGTGCGGTGCTGTTGCGCAGCCGTGACAACGTCCGGATTCGGCTGCCGCCGCCAGCCGACCGAGCCCCAGATCTTCCAGGGCGCGAGCGACGGTCGGCCAGGAGGTGACGTCTGGGCAGTACCCGATGCGGTGGTTGGTGACTTCACTCTCAGCCCACCGGCCTGCCTTGCGAACGAAGCTGAGGTCAGCGGCGCGGTGTGCGCGCCCCGCGTTTGGGTTCGGGCGCGGGGACGCAGCCTTCTGGGATGGCGCGTAGAGGGAGAAGGCCCGCAGCGTTGCCCGGACACCTCGTGCGGGACGTGTCGCCGCCTGCGACGCGGGGCTCTGGGGTACGAAAGCCCGGCCGGGCGTGGGTGCTTGGCGTCGGTGCGGCAGTCGTGAGCGTGTTGCTCGTCGCGCTGATCGTCGTCGTGGCGCCGCGCCATCTCCTGGCCTGGGACACTGCCGGCGCCCGCGTTCCAGACCGCGCGAAGGCAATCAACGACATTCGGACCACGCTGCTGCAGGGGCTGGCCGGGGTGGCATTGCTTGTTGGAGCCTTCTTCACCTGGCGGCAATTGCAGGTGACGCGGTACGGACAGCTCAGCGAGCGGTTTACCGCGGCGGTGGAGCAGTTGGGCAGCCACCAGCAACACCACCTTGCGCCGACGGCTCATCGGCCTGTCGCGCCGCCGGCCAGGACCGCACATTTCGCCTGGACCGCGTCACCGGCGTACGGACCCTGCCGGGCTCGTTCGAGCCGCCCGCTGGACTCGACTCCGCCGAGCGCGTCCTGACAGGGCTCGCCACGGCTCCGTACCGGCATGCGGTGGCCTTGCGCATCCAAGGCACGACCGAGCACATTCACACCGGCTTCCGCCGAGCGTCGCGCTCGTGGAGGAACTGCCGGCCCGGGAGACTCCGGACAGCACGGACCCACCGGAGGAGCCGTGGTCTCGCGTAGAGATGCGCGTGGACCGGCTCGACTGGCTGCCTGCCGTACTGGCCTCGCTGGACCGGCCCTTCGCCATCGAGCGCCCGGACAAGCTCCACGACCTCGTCGAAGCCTTCGCCGAACGGCTCCTGCACTCCGCCCGGGCCGGGCGCTCCTAGCGACCTGAGTCATCGAGGTGTCTCAACGGAAAGGGGCGGTGTTCCGGGCGACCCAGGGGGCGAAGGGACGCGGGGCGCGGGGCGCGGCCACGTATGCGTTCCACGTCCGGGTTGAGCGCAGTCCGGCCGGATTCGGGACGGAGTGACGTCCAGGGTGCCGTCGGCGAGTACGGCGAGCACAAACCGGCGAGCAAGCCTGCACCACCTGGAACAGGTCCATGGACCACATGACCGACGTGCACCCCGTGCGCACCCGCAAGGCCGTCACGGACATACGACGCGATCTGCGCCGCTTCCGTGCCCACGGCATCCGCTCCGCCGTCGAACTCGACGAACGCGCCGCTTCGTTCCTGGCTGGCGGCGTTTACCCGCTTCGACCAGCCGCAGAGGACGGCGGCGGCCGCGAGCAGGGGGCGGTGTGCTTGAGTCTCGTCATGCGGGTGAGCTTCGCCGGTCTCCCTCAGCAGCCACATCTTCCCAACTGGCCTCTGTGGGTGGGGGTTTACCCTGAGCGATCACCTGGGGGCATGGACACGGGGGCCGCCACGTACGTGAGGGGCGGCCCTGTCCGGGTACCCGGAGTTGGACATGAGGAGGACTCCATGCCGCTCACGTTCCGCAAGAGCTTCCGGATACTGCCCGGCGTACGGCTGAACATCAACAAGCGCTCGTGGTCCCTCACCACAGGTGGCCGCCACGGCCCCCGCCGCACCCACAGCAGCACCGGCCGGCGCACCACGTCGATGGACCTGCCGGGCCCGTTCGGCTGGCGCCGCACAACGAAGCGACGGTAAGAGGACAGCAGGAGAGCAGCCTTGAGTCGGCTCCGGGCCCGCGCGGAAAAATTTGATGCCGCGACGCGCTGCGCCCTGTTACGGCCACGCACGCCAAGCGCTCGGCTGGAAACCCCAGCCGAGCGCTGCCGTCCCCGCAATCCGGCCGTTCTGACGGGTCTGCGTGGAAGGAGCGACGTTCAACGTGCACTCGCCACACGGGAAGGGACCCGCCCGCACCCAGAACCGTCGCCGCCCACCACTGCGGCGAGCGAGCCGACCCCGACCACTCCCCCGCCCGACCCGACCACCACAGATCAGGCCACGGCACAACCGGCCCGCCGATGACGGCTCGAAAAGTGCGCACCCACCCATTTCTTGCGGCGATCGACCCATCGCCGATGTCGTCGCCGGGGCGCGGTCGGGCGGCCCAGGACCAGGCCGTGGACACTGAAGTGGTCGGCGAGCAGAGCGAGTTCGCTCGATCGGTGGACGTGCCGGACTCGCCGCTTCGTACCCTGACCAGGGTGGAGGATCATACGGCTACCAGGATCGCTGCACGTCCGGCGCCCGCCTTGCGACGCTACGTCGGCTCGTATGTCGGTTTTGACCTGCACGGCTTCCCGGCGGGGGTGCACTGCCGTCCGCCCGGCCGGGTGCTCACTGCGGTGATCAGCCTCTCCGGCCCTTTGGAGGTGGCGGCGGGCGTCGACGACGGCTCACCGGTCACCCGATTCGACCCGGCCTCGTCGGCTCGGCGTCAGCGCGCTGCTGATCGTGGTTGCCGTCGCCGGAGTCGGCCTGTGCGGCCTGCACTTCGGGGTGGAGTTCACCGGCGGGCGCCTGGTGGAGTACAGCACCAGCAGGCCCGTGGACGCGGCCCGCACGGCGGTCACGGACGCCGGGTTCCCGCGCGCAGTGGTGCAGGAGTCAGGCGCCGGGGACATCTCCGTACGCAGCGGTGAGCTGAGCAACGACCAGCAGCACACGGTCAAATCGGCGCTGGCAAAGGAGGGCGGCGAAGTCACCGTCGAGCGCGACGAGCTGATCGGGCCGAGCCTGGGTGACGAGCTGCGCCGGCACGCGCTCATCGCGCTCGGCATCGCCGTGGCCGCCCAGCTGGTCTACCTCAGTGTGCGGTTCCGTGGACGTTCGCCGCCGCGGCGGTCCTGGCGATGGTGCACGATGTGCTGCTCGCGGTGGGTCTGTTCGCCTGGCTCGGCAAGCCCGTGGACAGCATCTTCCTGGCGGCCCTGCTCACTGTCATCGGGTACTCCGTCAACGACACCGTCGTCGTCTTCGACCGGGTACGCGAGGCGCGCCGCCGCGATCCGGCGGCGGACCTGGAATCCACCGCGAACAAGGCCGTCATCCAGACGCTGCCGCGCACGGTGAACACCGGGATGGGCGCACTGTTCATCCTGGCCGCCCTGGCCGTGCTCGGCGGCGACTCGCTCGCGGACTTCTCCACGGCGCTGATCGCCGGCGTGCTGATCGGTATGGCGTCGACGGTGTTCACGGCCGTGCCGATCGCCGTGCCACTCGAGGGCAGCCGCCCGGCGCCGCCGGTGCACACCAAGCGCGGAGAGGACAACGGAGCGCGGAGCCCGCTGGAGCGACGCGGACGGGCGCGGGATTCCGGCGCCGTGGTGTGAACGGAAGGTTGGGGGGCCACGAGCGGTGTGTCTGCCACCGGCCACCTGAAGACGGCTTCAGGTGGCTTCAGGTTGTCTTCAGGATCACTCCGCCACTGTGGATCTTGTCGAGCCCACCGCCTCGCACCAACCGACGCGCCGTCAATTGGCGTGCCAGGAGGAACTTTCCGATATGCAGCCCCTCATCGATCACGCCCGGTCCTTCCACCTACAGTCCGCGGCACGACCCGAGGAGTTTGCCCGACTGGCCGAGGGCCAGTCCCCGCAGGTTCTGTTCATCACTTGTTCCGACTCCCGGGTCGTCCCCTCATTGATCACCGGGGCCCGTCCTGGTGAGCTCTTCGAGCTGCGGACCGCGGGCAACATCGTCCCTCCGTACGCCTCCGAGCAGCCCACGGGCGAGGCGGCCACCATCGAGTACGCGGTGGAGGTGCTCGGAGTCCAGGACATCGTCGTCTGCGGCCACTCGCACTGCGGCGCGGTGGGCGCTCTGCTACGCGGTGACGACCTGACCTCCGTCCCCGCGGTGCGCGACTGGCTCGCGCACGCGACGCCCCGGCCCGACGGGGAGGTGGAAGACCCGGCCGTCGCCCAGGCCGTGCAGAACCACGTGCTGACACAGCTGTTGCGACTTCGTTCCCATCCTTACGTCGAAAGCCGCCTCGCGCAGAACCAACTCCGCCTGCACGGTTGGTTCTACGAAGTGCACACGGGGTTCGTACTGGCCCATGACGTGCACGGCGACACCTTCCAGGCCCTGTGAGCGCGAGCGTGGACCACCGGACGAAATTCCCTCATCTGCGGCAGGACTTCGCCGCCTCGCTCGTCGTGTTCCTGGTCGCCCTGCCGCTGTGCGTGGGCGTCGCCGTGGCCTCCGGTGTGCCGGCCGAACTGGGCCTGATCACCGGCATCGTGGGCGGTCTGGTCACCGGCATGATGCGCGGCAGCAGCTTCCAGGTCTCGGGCCCTGCCGCCGGACTGACCGTTCTGGTCTTCGAGGCCGTGCAGGAATTCGGGCTGCCCGCACTCGGGGTGATCGTGCTCGCGTCCGGCCTTCTCCAACTGGCCATGGGAGCCTTCAGACTGGGGAGCTGGTTCCGGGCCATCTCGGTCTCGGTCGTCGAGGGCATGCTCGCCGGCATCGGACTCGTGATCATCGCGGGCCAGTTGTACGCGGCGGCCGGCATGACGGCCCCGGCCTCCGGCCTGGGCAAGATCTCCGGGCTGCCCCGGGCAGTGGTCGATGCCGCCGGGAGCACTACTGCCCTCGCATCCCTCGCTCTCGGCGCGGGCACCATCGCCGTCATGCTGGTGTGGAAGCAGCTACCGCGGCCCGTACGATCCGTTCCGGCGGCGCTCGCCGCGGTCGCGCTGGCCACACTGGCCTCTCTGGCATTCGCCATGCCGGTCGACACGGTCGAGGTGCAAGGGCTGGCCGGCTCCATTCAACTGCCCGGGCTCGACGCCATCGGTGGGCTCGCCGACGTGAGCGTGCTCGGGACAGTTCTGGCCTTCACCCTGATCGCGTCGGCCGAGAGCCTGTTCAGCGCGGCGGCCGTGGACCGGCTGCACAACGGGCCGCGCACCGAGTACGACAAGGAGCTCATCGCCCAGGGCACAGGCAACGTCGTGAGCGGGTTCCTCGGCGCGCTGCCGATGACCGCGGTCATCGTGCGCAGCTCCGCCAACGTCCAGGCAGGCGCGCGGACCAAGGCCTCACGCGTCCTTCATGGCGTATGGCTGCTGCTGTTCGCGGCGTTGCTCCCCTTCGCACTGGCGCTCATCCCGATCCCGGCCCTCGCGGGCATCCTCGTCCACGCGGGGTGGAAGCTCATCCCGCTGCGTTCGACAGTGACGCTGTGGCGCGCGCACCGGGGCGAGGCGCTGATCCTGGTGGTCACCGCGGTGGCGATCGTCGCGGTGAACATGTTCGAGGGTGTTCTGATCGGCCTGGCGCTGTCCGTGGCGAAGACCGCCTGGCAGGCCTCGCACATCAGGCTGGAGGTCACCGACAAGGGCGCCGGCCCCATCGAGGCGTGCCTGACGGGCAACGCGACCTTCCTGCGGCTGCCGAAGATCCTCGACAACCTGGAGGCGCTGCCCCAAGACCGTCCCATCCGACTGGATCTCTCGGGCCTGCACCACCTCGACCACGCGTGCGGGACGGCGCTGGAGAACTGGTCGGCGCGGCACAGTGCGGCCGGGACCGAGCCGGTGAAGGTCACTGAGCTGCCATTGGAGCGGGCAACGTCCGGCTGACGCACCCTCTCGCGGGAGCGTAGCGTCCCTCGCTCGGGCCCCTGTCTGACGTGGCGGGGCCCGAGAGAGGGACGCTGGTCGGCGATCGGGGCTCAGGTTCCGGGCGCCGCGGAGTGTCCTGGTGTCGCCGCTCCCCCCAGCGCCGACAAGGCGGTTCGATCGCTTTCCGGCACCCTGACACAGTGGCGCACTGTGACAGACGTCGAGACTTTGACCGCTGCGAACGTGCAGCTCATGCAGGGCCTGGCTGGCACCCAGACGACCGAACGGACCGACCGCAGCGCTCAGTTGCAGGGCTGGCTGACGCTGGAGCGGCTGCCAGCCTACGCACCCGAACTCAACCCGGTGGAACTGCTGTGGTCGGCGACACCATCTCCGGAGGGCCTGGCGACGACATCATGGGCGGCGGCAACGGAGCCGACATCCTGATCGGCGGGCCCGGCAACGACACCAACTACGGCGAGACCCTCCTCGGCAGCCTGCTCTACCTGTTCGACAACGGCAACGACACCATCTACGGCGGCATCGGCAACGACGACCTCAACGGCCAAAACGGCAACGACACCCTCTACGACCACACCGGCACCGACACCATGAGCGGTGCCCTGGGCAACGACAACATCGACGTCCAGGACGGAGCGGGCAGCGGCATCGCCAACGGCGGCCTCGGCTCCGACACCTGTGCCACCGACGCAGGCGACACCACCAGCAGCTGCTGACACCACACCCCTACACACAACAGTCCCCGCTCCCCGACAGGGAGCGGGGACAGCGTTCGATTCCGCGAGCAGCACGGACGCCTCCCGAAGTGGTGAACATCTGCTGCTCGTTCTCGTGAACAAAGCCACCGGGGGAAGCTCCTGTGGCCGCACCCCGACTGTGCTCCACGCGGCTGGTATTGGTGGGATCCCGACCGTATGACCTGACGGGGCTACAGCAGGACCGACACCGAGCTCGACGTGCTCGACCACTAGGGGCCTCCTGAACGACGGCGACGGCCTTCGGGTGTGGTTCTGAGTTACCGGAGAGCGAAGCGGTTCGTTGGTGGGGCATGACGAAGATCACCTTGCCGTACGTCGGTTCTGGCGGTGGCTGAACAACAGGTCAAGTGCGGGCTCTTGGCTGCGGGTTGTCCGCCCGTCCCCGCGCGAAAGAAGCGGACTGCCGTTTGTGCTCGCTCCGCAGGCTCCCCGGTCTGTGCCCGGGGAGCCTGCGGAGCGGTGAGGTTGAACCATGCGGCCGATGTCCACGACGCGGCGGCTCGGCGCGCACCGACGATTGACCGCGTAGGCAATCGCCCGTTGACGTCTCAGGCGCGGGCTGCCGCCGTGGCGACGATCCAGTTCCTGAACTCGACGGCGTAGTGCCGCAGGTGGTGGTCCAGGACATCGTCCGGGCATGTGACGGGGAAGTAGACCGTCAGGTTCGCCGTGAAGCCGTCGGCGGTGTCACCGAACTGGATCAGCGCCCGCCCGACGACCGTACCGTCGGCCAGGAACAGGTTCGAGGACATCTTGCGCGGATATTCGGACTCCGGGAGAAGTTCTTCCGCGTCCTCGGCCCAAGCCAGTTCGGCCGTTCCCCAGCCGCCCATGTAGAAGTCGGCGACATGAGGGCCGATGTTCTCCACCACGCGCGCTCCGATCTCGTCGGTGCCCATCACGTAGTGCTCGGGGTGCGATGCGAGCAGTGCTCGCTCATCACCGGCGAAAGCCTTGTCCATCCAGGCCAGGAAGGTCCCCGAGCTGAGGCCCTGCGTCGCGAGCACCGTGGTGCCCGCCTTGAAGTTGCCGTCGGAGGTCCGGGCGCTCTCGCGCAGGAAGGCGTTGCCTTGCTCGATGTCCTCAGCCAGGAGGTCGAGCAGTGCCTGGCGGCCCAGTCGCGTCCGGAAGCGCTCCAGGGCACGGCGTGCGTAGAACAACTCGAAGTCGTCGATGCTCCCGGCGCCTGCGGGGCCTGACTCGAGCGTCACGGTCACCGGCGGGGAAGTCTGGTTGTCGGTCATGATCGAACCTCCATCAAGATGCGAATGTACATTCACATTCGCATTATGAGAGTAATCAGAGAGGTGCACCACTTGTCAAGAGTTCCTGCTGAGACCACCGCCGATACGATGCGGGACATGAACGATCAGCACGACCGCCCGGCGCCGTACCGGGAGCCCCGGCAGGCACGCAGCGCCGCGACACTGGCACGTGTGCTGCAGGCGGCCGAGGAAATCGCGTCATCGTCCGGTCTGGACGAGATGACGATTACCGGCGTCGCGGAACGCGCCGGCGTCTCGGTCGGCACGATCTACCGTCGCTTCGAGGACAAGGAACAGCTGATCAACGCGCTGACGGAGCGGATGCTGGACCGACGTGAGGAGTACGTGGCCGAGCGACTGCGCACGGCCGAGCCGTCCCTCTCCGGCGTCATGGACGCCTATGCGCACGCCCTGTTGCAGTCGTTCGCCGACAGCAGCAACCTCTTCCCCCAGTTGCTGCGCGCGCGAGGGGGCAGGCCCTCGGACCGCGGAGCCCGCACCATCACCGAGATTCATCGCTTCCTGATCGAAGCAGCAGCTCCCTACACGGATGAGATCCGTCGCGCGGACCCGCAGGCAGCGCTGGACACCGCGGCCCGCGCCATCCTCGGCGCGTGCTTCCACAACTCCATCCGCCCCGACCCGGCGACCGGAGAGGAGGCCCAACGCCGATACGCGAACGAACTCAGCGACATGGCGATCGCCTACCTCCTCACACCCGGCCGCCCGGGTGGCGGCGTCCGCGCCTGAGTCAGCCCGCGCCTGCCGCGCCTCGTACCGACACAGTCATTCCGTCGGCAGTACGCCACTCGCATCCAGCGGCGCCATCTGAAGAGCAGCAATCTCCCGCTGCACAAACTGCTTGAAACTGGTCGGCTCTCGACCAAGCAGCCACGTAAGGACGTTGGGGTTACCGACGAAGTCGTGACTGCTGTAGCGCTTGCTGATCGCACGCGCTGCCATGGTCTGATACGGGAAACGGCTCGCATGGTCGGGCCCGAGGGACGATTTGGTGAATTCGTCGGACTCGATACGCCGGGCGGAGATCTTGCGTCCCAGCGTTTCCGACAGGACTTCTGCGATCTTGTATGCCGTGCAGCGCCCGGGTGCGGCCAGTTCGTAGGTGGCCCCGACATGACGGTCACTGTCAGTCAGGACAGCAGCGGCTACGTCCGCCACATCGGCCAGATGCGGGGCGGGCCGCGTCTGATACATCTCCCGGTTCTGCCAGGTAAGGGGCGGGGCACACGGTGTGAGCGGGGGCCCTACAACAGGGCGCCGCCGGACACCTCGAGGCGCTGGGCGGTGACCCATCGCAGATCCTCGGAGGCGAGCGCGGCAATCGCGTCGCCGATCTCCTGCGGTTCACCGACACGGCCGAGCGCGGTCTGCGCGCCCAAGCCTTCGCGCATCTGCGCGTCGTCCCGCATGGCGCCGCCGTTGAAGTCGGTGGCGGTCGGCCCCGGCGCGATGGCATTGACGCGGATCTTGCGCACCCCCAGCTCCACGGCCAAGGTCCGGCTGAGGACCTCGACCGCCGCCTTGGAGGCCGAGTACACCGAGGTGCCGGCACTGGTGTGGCGGCTGAGGGAGGAGGAGACGTTGATGATCCGCCCCCCGTCGGCCAGCACGGGCGCAAGCGCCTGGATGAGGAAGAACGTGCCGCGCACGTTGGTGTCCATCACCGCGTCGAAGTCGTCGACCGTGACCGCTTCCAACGGTCCGAACAGCCCGATCCCGGCATTGTTGACCAGGACATCCAGCCGGGTCGCCTCCCAGCGCTCCAGCTGCGCAGCCAGGCGGGAGACGAAGGCGGGAAAGGAGGCCACGTCGCTGATATCCAGCCGCAGCGCGGCAGCCGTGGAGCCGGATTCCTGAACGTTCTTGACCGTCTCCTCGGCCTCCTGCGCGTCGCCGCGGTAGGTGACGATGACGCGCAGCCCGTGCCGGGCCAGCGCCTGGGCCGTAGCCCGGCCCAGCCCGCGATTGCCGCCGGTCACCAATGCGATCTTGCCTGACTCCATGAGCGCTTCTCCATGCGGTGACGGAACGACGCCGGCGGGGAGTGCTCCCGCCGACCGAATGCGAGTCGGGCGACTCGCCTCCCTGTCCACGTAAACACCTGCACAGTGGCGAGTCAAGTGACTCGCCTCGTGATGGGTCATACTGGTCCCATGACCGCAGGACTCTCCGCGCACCATCAACGACTCGCTCAGCGCAAACGTGAGGCGATCACTGCAGCGGCCACGAAGCTGTTCCTCGAACGAGGCTATGACGGGACCTCGCTGGCGAAGATCGCGCAGGAAGCGGTCGTCTCGAAGTCCACGCTGTTCAAGCAGTTCCCCACCAAGGCAGCGCTCTTCGAAGCCATCGTCACCGAGTACTGGAAGGGCGGGCCAGGCCCGGCGGCCCCCGCGACGCAGCCCGGTGACCTGCGCGCCGGCCTAAGCACCATCGGCCGCCAGTACGCCGACCTGATCGGCCGGCCCGCGATGGCGGCCCTCTTCCGCATCGTCATCGCCGAACTGCCGCGCTTCCCGGAACTGGGACGGGCTCAGTTCGAGCTGGGCAAACTGCCCTACTTCATCTCCGTCCAGCACTACCTGGAGGCCCAGCACGCCGCGTGCACTGCGGTGGTACCCGACGCGGAGAGCGCCACCAACCAGTTCCTCGGCATGATCGCCAACTACGTCCTGTGGCCGCGGATGCTGCTCGCCGACTGGAGCCCCGCACCTGCCGACGTCGGCCACGCGGTCGACGAGGCGGTCACGACGATGCTCGCCCGCTACGGCCGCAGCGCCAACGACTCGCAGCAATCCTGAGAGGTCGTTTTCAGCTGGCTTGCGCCGCCTCATGCATCTCTTAGGCGGCGTCTTGATTGGTGTCCGTAGGCTGGGCCTATGGAGAGTGGGCTTGAGACCGTGTGCCGGATCTGCGGGCTGGACGTCGGTGAAGTGCGGTTCGACGAGCACGGCTTGGCCCTGTTCATCATCTGTGGGTGCTGCGGCACTGAGTCTGGCGTCGGAGACGACACTGTGACTCAGGTCCGCCTCCTTCGTGACCGCTGGCTCGACGCTGGGTCCGTCTGGTTCGAGCCCAGGGCCCAACCGATCGATTGGCAACCGCGTGAGCAGTTGCGCATTCTTCCGCCGAACTGGCTCTGACCTCGATGGCTGTCAGTTCACCGGTGGCATGCGCCGGTAGCAGATGAGGAGTGCGGCGAGTCCGGCGAAGGCGAGGAAGCGTTCGGCCTTGCGTTCGTAGCGGCCGTGCAGGCGCCGGTATCCGTTCAGCCAGGCGGGCTCACGCCCCACGTACTTCGCCTCACCCTGCTGTCGACGGCAGCGACGGCGGGGCACTGCAGCCCCCGCCCCGAAACCGGACCGGGCCTCTGGAGCCCTGCGTCCGACGCGCCCCAGAGGGCGCGATCGGCGTGGCCGGGGTGGTGGTAGCTCCTGCCACCCTCCCGACCACGCATTTCGTGACCCTTTCGTCACCGTGGTCGGGGGGCAGTGGTCGACAATCCGGTCGGAGCCGGCGGGTTGCCTCAAGGCACCAACCCCACACCGCCCTCCGCAAGTTTGCGCATGTTCCGATCCACAGCATCACCAGACACCGTCCCGCGTCCGGCGGCCGCCGGCCTCGCGCTGACCCAGATGCGGCGCCGCGTACAGATCGGCCGCGCCGGAGTATGGGCCGCCCTGGCCGCCGGCCCCCTCGCCCTGGCCGTCACCGTCGGCCAACCCTCACCCACCATCGCGGCCACCCCCCAACCCGCCAAGCAGCACACCGCGCAGACAACATCGGTGACCGACCCCTCCGGCTACGTCGCCCAGTTCGTGGGATGCGGCACGACTAACGATTAGACTCATTGTTTAAATCTGGACACCTCCTCTAGCATGCGGATGGCAGCGTGCCTGCCGGGTCGCAGGACCCCACGACCGCACGTCGAGCGAGGAGAAGCCGGAACCGTCCATGAATGCCGAACAGCACTCAGCCGCCACTGCCCCCGACCTGTACGACCGGTCCGGACAGCGCTACCCCCTGGACGAGCCCCGCTGGCGGGGCAAGGACGGCAGCCCTCTCGCCGTCAGCGCACTGCCGGGCCTGCGGCCCGAGCAGATCGACACCGCCGAACGGTCCCTGTGGCGCTACCACGCGGTCCTGCCCGTCGACGCCGCCCGCCGGGTGAGCCTGGGAGAAGGGTGTACGCCGATGGTCCCGGTCGACTGGGCCGGCCGACGCGTGCACTTCAAGCTGGAGTGGTTCAACCCGACCTCCAGCTTCAAGGACCGGGGCGTATCGGTGATGATGTCCCACCTCGTGGCGCACGGCGCCGATCGCGTCCTCGAGGACAGTTCGGGCAACGGCGGTTCTGCGGTGGCCGCCTACGCCGCCGCTGCCGGCATCCGCGCCAAGGTGATCGTTCCCGCCCTCACCTCGGAGGCCAAGATCCTCCAAACCCGCGCCTACGGAGCGGAGGTCGAGCTGGTGGGCGGTACCCGCGACGAGGTCGCGGACGAGGCGATCCGCCAGTCGGAGCAGATCCCCTACGCCAGCCACAACTGGCACCCCATGTTCCTCCAGGGCACCAAGACCATCGCCTACGAGATGTGGGAGTCCCTCGGCTTCACCGCACCCGACAACGTCGTCCTGGTGGCCGGCGCGGGCAGCAACATCCTCGGGTGCGACCTCGCCTTCGGCGAGCTGCTCGAGGCGGGCCAGATCGACCGGCGCCCGCGCCTGTTCGTCGGGCAGCCCGAGCACTGGGCGACCATCGCCGACACGTTCAACGGCATCGCCCCCTCCAGCCGCGGCGAGCGAGTACCGACGATCGCCGAGGGCGCGTCGATCGCCCGCCCGGTCCGGCTGCCGGAGGCCGTGGCGGCCATCCGCCGCTCCGATGGCGCCGCCTACGCCGTCCCGGAGGCGGAGATTCACACCGCGGTCCGCGCGCTGAGCGCGCGAGGCCTGTACGCCGAGCCGACCAGCAGCGTTGCCGCGGCAGCCCTCGACCACTTCCTCGCGACGGGCGACATCGCGCCGGGCGAGACGACCGTGGTCGTCCTCACCGGCGCGGGACTGAAGTCCGCCGAAAAGATGGCCGCGGTGTTCGCCGGACACGGTAACGATGCCCAGGAATCGAGCAGCACGCGATGACCCACTCCACCGGTCGGCCAGATGGCGAACGCACCAACCAGCCCGTTGTACCGAAAGACGAGCGCTTCGTACCGGAAGACGAGCACCTCGTGCGTGAGGCCGAGCGCATTGCTGTCGCCCTCGGCCGCATGTTTCCAGGTCTGTGCGAGGTCGTCCTGCACGATCTGCGCCGCCCCGACAACGCCATCCGCACCATCGAGAACAACCTGTCCGGACGGCAGGTCGGCGACTCCGCCACGGAACTGGGCCTGCGCCGCATCGCGGACCCTGACTATCCCAGCGTGATTCAGAACTACAGCAACCAGTTCCCCGACGGGCGCCCGGCCAAGAGCACCTCGATCGGCATCAAGAACGCCGAGGGACGGTACGTCGCGGCCCTGTGCCTGAACCTGGACGTCAGCACGCTGTCTCCGCTGGCCTTGACCCTCGCCAACCTCGTCGCCCCCGATACCGAACACCAGGGCGAGACCCTGGAGACGCTGCGTGCCCGCACCGGACGCGAACTCCGCTCGGCCATCGACTCCTTCGCGGCGCAGCACTCCAGCACACCGCGCGGCCTAAACCGTGGCCAGAAACGCGAGCTCGTACGCCGACTACACAGCGAGGGCTTCTTCGAGACCCGCAGCTCCGCACAACTCATCGCCGACCAACTCGGCGTCTCCCGGGCGACCGTCTACAACTACACGAAACAGCCAGACCGATGAACCCCCTTGCAACCGGCCGCGACATGCCCCCTGCCCCAGGGCCCCGGGGAGAGTCGCGTTCGCCCGGTTTGATCATGGAATCCCGTGGAGGGTGAGCGTGGCTGCGGGGTGCGTGTGGGCTCGCCGGCCGCTGGCGACGTTGGCCCATCCGGAGCGGCGGAGGGTGGCGCGGGCAAGATCGCGCAGGGCGCTCATGACGGCGGGGGTGCGATGCCGGCGGATCTGACTGGCGTCTTCGGCGAAGGTCACGTCTTTCGTCCAGTAGACGGTGTTCTCGATGATCCAGTGGCCGCGCGCCCAGGCAGCGATCTCAGCGGGAGACGCCTGATGGGTCGCGAGATCGGTGACGGCGTAGACAGTCTTGGTCTGCCACTTCGATGTGCCGATTCGGCGGCGTTTGCGGTGGATGCGAACAACCTGGCGGGCATGGGGGAACAGCAGTCCGTCCACGCTCACCACCTTCACCTCGCGGACCTCCTCCCTGCCGTGCCCTCGGTCGCGGAACTGATCGAGGACCGGTACCTGCCTCCAGGGCAGTTTGGTCAACTGACGGGCCAGGGTGGGCTGGTTGTTCTTCACCGACAGCAGGTAGTGGGCCTGGCGGTCCTCGACAAGGTAGCGAGCGTGACTCGTCTGGGCATGCAGGGCGTCGACGGTGACGACGGAGCCGGCCAGATCCTGATCATCAAGGGTGTCCAGCAGCGGAGCGAACTCGGGGATCTCGTTCGTCTTCGCACCGATCTCGCGCAGAGCGGCAGTCAACGCATCGTGGTGGCGCACTGCGGACAGGACGAAGACGCGGCTGCCGTCCGCACGGACGGCTCCGCGTAGGCATTTGCCGTCCACGGCGAAGGCCGTACGACGTGGTTGCGGCGGGTCCGTCTCGTGCTGGGCGGTGCGGTGGACGCGGCGCTGTTCGCGCTCTACGGTCCCGTCCGGGGTTGTTGCGGATATCGGGCGGGCCTGGAGTGTGGTGAGCCTGGTGAAACCGGCGGCGGTGAGTATCGCGGGGTCGACACGGGGAAATACGTCGCGCAAAGTGCGCTCGCCCGGAGCCTTGAACCGGCCGGTAAAGGGATCGAAGGAGCAGCCCAGCCGGGCCAGGACATCCTGGTCGCAGCGGCGTACCCACTCGGCAATGGCGGTCAGGGAGTTGTGCCCGGCGCTGGTGAGAGCACACACGCCGACCGCGAGCAGCGTTGCCAGCCGGAACCGCACCCCACGCGGATTCCTCGGATCGGGCACCAGGGACAGTGCGTCGAGCAGCCCGGACGGCACCACCACCTCGGGCCGTGACGCTCCAAACGCGGCCTGTGGCAAGTGCAGAGCGGACGGATCAGATGATGGTGCAACGAGCACGGCGACCTTACCGGAACCGGGTTGGTTCACCGGTCGGTGCCGTGAGTTCCTTGGTCATGAAGACGCGGCTGGTGCCTGGCGGATCGCAGGGCACCTCTCCGAGCCGCTTCCAACCGTGGTTCTGGTAGAAGCCGGGGGCCTGGAAGGTGATCGTGTAGAGCACGGCCATGCGGCAGCCACGGGCACGAGCCTCGTCCTCGGCCTGCCGGAGTAGCTCTGTTCCCAGCCCGCTACCACGCAGCCGGGGCGGCAGGTAGAAGAGGTCGAGGAAGAACAGCCCGAGCGAGGTACGCCCGGTCAGTCCGCCTACCACCTGGCGCGTCTCGGGATCACGGACAAGGACGGCCAGAGGTCTGCGGTCGGCGATTCCCGTGCGTTCAATGTTGAAGCGGTCCAGCGCGTCGGAGATTGCCGCAACGTCCTCCGATAGGGGGGAGTCGGTGAGCACCCAGTCCGTCTGGGGTTTGGGCTGGTGGGAGGCAGTGACGGCAGTGTCGGACGCAGGCATGGTTGCTCCAGTACGTGAGCGGATGTGGGTGCAGGGCCGGTGAGCCCGGCGCACGAGCCGACGCTAGGACCCGGACGCTTCGACGGACGTCGAAGGGACGTCGGCGACAATGGGCACCGTGGACATTCAGCGCGCAGACCAGGATGTGGGTGTGGACCTGGCGGGCGTAGCCAAACTGGTGGCCGACAACACCCGGGCCGCCTTCTGCCTCGCACTGCTCGACGGCCAGGCGTGGACGGCGAACGAGCTCGCGCGCTACGCCGGAGTCGCACCGTCCACCGCGACCTCGCACCTGAACCTGCTCGTAAACGGCGGACTCCTCGTCGAGGAGCGGCACGGACGCCACCGCTACGTACGGGTGGCCGACCGCAGAGTGGTCGAACTGATCGAGAGCCTTGCCGCGCTGGCCCCGAAGCACAGCCCCCGGCCACGCTCGCTGTCGGCCTCCGGCCGGCAGCAGGCACTGGCCCGCGCCCGGCTGTGCTACGACCACCTGGCCGGAACCACCGCACTGGCTATCACCGACGCAATGGTCGAACACGGACTCCTGGAGTGGGGACCCGAGCCGGGCCTGACCGGCAAAGGCGCCCTCTGGCTTGTCGAGGTCGGCATCACGGTGCCCGCCGGCTCACGTCGGCCACCGGTGCGCGCATGCCTCGACTGGACCGAGCGCCGTCCCCACCTGGCCGGCGCTGTGGGCGCCGCCCTGTCTGCCCACGCACTCGCCACCGGGTGGATGACGCGCATCGGCACCACCCGCGCCCTCCTCGTGACACCCGCCGGCTGCCGGGCACTGCACGACCACCTCGGCCTGCCACCAGCTGAACTCTGATCCTGAACCGGACCTGACCGGGCCACACCGACGCGTGATCAAGCCGGGCGAACAGGACTCTCCCCGGGGCCCTGCCTCCCCTCCACACACCCCGGTTGCAGACAGCGAAACCCCCACCGACCCGAACCTGACCGAAAACACCCACCACCGAGCCGCACCGAAGCCGAGCAGGACCGCACTGCCCAGCTGCTGCCGCCCGGACGTAACAGCCCAGGTCAGAGGCGAATTGCTGCCTACGGGTGACGCTCGGGGAGCCAGGATAACCAAGGGGGCGGTGTCTCCCGGCGCGTGCCGGGCCGGATCACGGAGATACCGGTTCGCGCCGGGGGACGCCGACCGAAGGAGAGGGCAAAACTGCGGATTGGAATCCATTCGATCAGCCCGGGGAGGGACAATCGACCGATTTCGCCTCCCTGGGGTTATTGGATAGAAGGAACCGCGCCCGACGCGCCATCGAAGGACACGAGGCTGCCGGAGATCGTCGCGCCGCCGAAGGACGCCACTCCGCCGGAGAACGACGCGTTGTCGAAGTACATATGGCTGCCAGAGAATGTCGCGCTGCGGAAGTACACCTGGCCGCCGGAGAACGTCGCGTTGTCGAAAGACACCACGCTGCCGGAGAACGTCACGTGGCTGCGAAACAGGGCCAAACGCCCAGTCAGAGCCTGTCTTTGAACCCCCGCCTGCGGAGCGATGCCCGGCACGCACGCTTGCCGCACGTCGCCGAACGACATGCGGTTCACGGAAAGGTGATGGCGCTGTCGGCGGGCGTGAGCATGATCCAGCGCAGGGTCGGAGCGTCGCAGGGTACGCAGGCGGCGACACGGACCTCCGTCGGACGCGGTGAGACCGTCGGCAGGTACATCGGTCGTGCCGAGCCGAGTGGGAAGCGGCCCGCGGGCGCGTGGCACTGCCAGAGCCGTTCCACCTCCGGTGCCCGGCGGATGGCATGCACGACCTCGTCGAGGCGAGTGTTCTCTCCGCCGTGCTGCCAGGAAAGCCGCAACTGTCCCAGCAGCGGTTCGGCCCAACTGTTCTGCCATGCGCGCAGCTGGTAGCGGGCCTCCTCGGAGAACGCCCAGAGCATGACGTTGGCCTGCGGGCGCACGAGCCAGGGGCAGTGGCGAGCGGCGATATCGTTCGCGTGGCTGACATCCCAGGCCTCATCGCACAGAAAGCTGATGCAGCGCTGCCGACGCACCAGCTCGAGCAGTTCGGGTGCGGGGTCCACGTGCCCCGCCTGCGGCTCGGTGTGGCCGGTGCCCCGGTAGAGCGCGGCTGCCTGGGCGGGACCGAGTCCCAGGATGCGCACGACACCAGCGATGAACTCCCGGCTGTAGGGCCGGTCCTCGCCGCTCTCCAGCGCGCGGTACCAGCGCTCGGAGACGCCGAGGAGCAGGGCCATGTCGAGCTGGGTGAGGCGAGCGCGTCGGCCACGCCCCGGCACCAGGGTCGGAACCGCCTCCAACGGCCGGGCCGCGCGCCAGGCGCGAAGCATCCGTCCGAGGTCCTGACGGCGGGCATCCATAAGGCAAAGCTCCAGTAAATTCAGCGGTGCGCCCGGGCACGGCCAGGGCGAGCGGGCTGGTCAGAGCGGTCGAATTCACACAGGTGGGGCCAGTACGTCGGCGTACCAGAACCGGAACCTCACAGTACCGGAACCACACAGTTCCGGTGGTGGCCCGTCGTCGGCGGTCATGGTGTGGGCCGCAGCGGCGCCGGGCCGGGCGGCCACCACGTCGCCCCGGGTGTTCCGCATGCGCCCTGCCCGCACGCCCTTGGAGGTTCTTCCGATGACCTACTTCCTGCCCGAGACGGACCCGGTGCTGACCGCGGCCCGAGGCCTCGCCCAGACCCACCCGGACGCGATCGCGGTGCACGACGCCCCGCTCTACCTCACCGCGCGCTCGCCCCACCCCGGTCGGCGTGTGGCTCTCGTGTCGGGCGGCGGGTCCGGTCACGAGCCGCTCCACACCGGCCTGCTCGGCCGTGGCGGCCTTGACGCAGTGTGTCCGGGACAGGTCTTCGCCTCCCCGCACAACCGGCAGATCTACGAGGCGAGCCGGGCGACCGCCAAGCAGGACGGTGTCCTGCTCATCGTGAAGAACTACACCGGCGACGTCATCAACTTCCAGATCGCGGTGGAACGCCTGCGCCACGACGGCATCCCCGTGGCGACGGTCTTGGTCGACGACGACCTCGCCACCGACATCGCGGACAGCGCGACCGGCCGCCGCGGCACCGCGGCCACCGTGGTGGTGGAGAAGCTGCTCGGCGCCGCCGCGGACCGCGGCGCGACACTGGAGGAACTCGCCGCTCTCGGCTCCCGGATCGTGTCCCGGTCACGCAGCCTCGCGGTCGCCGCCCGCGCGCAGACGTCGCCGACCACCGGGGAACCCGCCTTCGACCTGCCCGCCGGAATCCTCGACTACGGCGTCGGCATCCACGGCGAACGCGGCATCCGCACCATGGTCCGCCCGCCGGTCGGCACACTCGTACGACAGATGACGGACGAACTCCTCGCCGCGCTTCCTCCCGGCCCCGACGAGGTTCTCGCCCTCGTCAACGGCCTGGGTGCCACCACCAGCCTGGAACTGCACTCCATCAGCACTCTGCTGGTGGACGCACTCGGCGAGCGCGGCGTCCGGACCGCCCTCGTCGTCCCCGGCACCTACACCTCCGCCCTGGACATGGCCGGCTTCTCGCTCACCCTGACGCGGCTCGAGGAAGGCTGGACGGACCTGTGGGCCGCACCCACCGATACCCCGCTCAGTTTCCCGAAGCACGTCATCGCCGTGGACTCCAGCGCGCCCTCTCCGGCGCCGGTGGCCGCCCCGCCCCTCACCGATGACCGACAGGGCAGCCGTGCGGTGCTCGACCGCTACGCGCTGATCGTCACCCAGGTCCGCGACAACCTCACCAAGCTGGACCAGCTCGTCGGTGACGGCGACTTCGGAGACAACCTCGCCGGCGGCGTGCGACGCGCCGGTCGCCGCGCGGACGAGACCGGCGTCGAGGGGACCGCCGCACTGGCCGACGTCTTCCTCAACGAAGTGGGCGGCACCAGCGGCCCGCTGTTCGGGCTGCTCTTCCAGCACTTGGCCTCGGTCTCGCCGGCCGACGGCCAGCCGCCGTCCCTGACCGCGCTGGCCGACGCCACCGGTGCGGCGCTCGCCGCGATTCAACGGGTCGGCGGCGCGGCCCCCGGCGACTGCACCCTCGTCGACGCCCTCGCCGCCACCGCCGACACGCTCGCCTCCCTGCCCCCGGAAGCCGCCGAGACTCCCTTCACCTGCGCCGCGGAAGCAGCCGTCCGGGGCGCTCTGGCCACCGCGTCGTTGCGGGCCCGGCGGGGCCGGGCGAGCTACGTCGGCGATCACGCCCTGGGCGTTCCCGATCCCGGTGCGCTGGCGGTTGCCCTCCTCTACACCGCGCTGGCCGATGTGTACGAGCCGTCCACGGCCACCCGCCTGCCGGCCCCCGGATACATCACGGCGCACTGACCGGATACCGCCTCCGGCTCGTGATTCAGAACCCGTCCTCGATCCCTTGATCATGCTGTCTTGCAGGGCGACTCCGCGCGTGGCACGTCGTTGCGGAGGTGTGCTGAACGAATCGCTGTACCGCTCGATCCGGGATGTCGCTGTTCGCCCCAACCGACCGAGCCGGCACCTCGTTGGGCTGGTCTCGTTGGAGGACAATGAATGTCGACGAGTTACGGGCCCGCCTGGATGTGGAGAGGCGACCGGAGACGATTGTTTTCCTGTCACGCGGGGTCAGCTTGAAGTTCCAGAGGTTGCGATGCGCAGTGAACTTCATCCCGGTCGGCGTCACTTTCGTTACCGCTGCTGCGCTGTTGAGAGCCTGTCTTTGGGCCCTCGCCGGTGTCTCGGCGTCCGGCACGCACGCTCAGCATGTGTACGACGGGGGTTCAAAGACAGGCTCTCAGCTTGTCTTTGAACCCCATCTGGCTCTGCAGATGACTGCTGACAACAGCAGCGGATACTTTAGGGCCAAACTGTGATGGCGGCGGCAGTTGGGATGAGGGTGCCCGTGAGGGAGAGGAGCCAGTAGCGGGGTGCGGTGAGTTGGGTTCGGCGGGCGAGGGGCCGGTTGGCTGTCCACCAGAGGAAGGCGCTCGCAGCGATCATGGGGCCGAAGAAGAGAAGTGCCGAATTCGGACTGTCGTCATGCTCGTTGTTCGGGATTCTTGTCGTCAGCCCCATGTCGGCGAGCGGCCAGTTCGATAGCAGAAACCAGAGCATCAGCATGGGCACGAGGGCTGGGACGCCCAGTAGTAAATTGATGCCGAGTGGTGTGTACCAGCGTCTGGTCATGGTCCCCCTCGATCCTGGACTGCGACGACGTCGCGGCCCCCTTAGTGCTCTGACCGCATAGGTTCACCGGTGCGATATCTCCGGCCCTGTACCCGCTCAGGAGGCGGTAGTTGTTGCCCAGGTTCGGAACAGGGTGAGGGCTTCGGTGAGGTTGCCGGGACCGCAGGCAGCGTGGAATGCCTTCTCAGCGGTCCAGGCACGAACCCAGTCCTGCGTGCTGCGGTTGACCTCCTGAATGGTGTGCTTGCGTCCTTCCAGGTCCGTCTCCTGCAAATCGATCTCGATGGTCCAGCCGGGATTGTCGAGCGTGGCGATCTTCACGCCCCACTCGTGCTCCCAGTCGCCGTCGCACTGCTGCGCGTACCAGTTCTGCAGCCAGCCGAGGAGAGACTCCGAATCGCTCATAGCAGGAGATGCTAAGCGAGTCGCGCGCCCGGTTTGTGCGTGACCGATCGGGCCTGCAGGGGAGAAGCGATGGCGGAGCCGGTACGAGTACGCAGGCTGACCGACCAGGAGGGGCAGCGACTGCAGCAGATCGTGCGCCGGAGCAGCACCAGTACGGTGCGCTACCGCCGCGCGATGATGCTCCTGGCGTCGGCCGGAGGGAGCCGGGTGCCCGTCATCACACAGCTCCTGGCGGCTGACGAGGATACCGTGCGTGACCTCATCCATCGCTTCAACGAGATCGGCATGGCCTGCCTGGACCCTCAGTGGGCGGGAGGCCGTCCCCGCCTGCTCACCGCTGACGACGAGGACTTCGTCATCGCGACGGCCACCACCCGCCCGGTCAAACTCGGCCAGCCCTTCACCCGCTGGTCGATCCGCAAACTCGCCACCTACCTGCGCAAAGTCCCGGACCGGGTGATCCGCATCGGCCGCGAGGCCCTGCGCTGCCTCCTTGCCCGGCGCGGCGTTACCTTCCAGCGGACCAAGACCTGGAAGGAATCCACCGACCCCCAACGAGACGCCAAGCTGGACCGCATCGAGCACGTCCTGGAGCACTTGCCCGACCGTGTTTTCGCCTTCGACGAGTTCGGGCCGCTCGGCATCCGCCCCACCGCAGGATCCTGCTGGGCTCCACGGAACCGGCCCCATCGGATCCCGGCGACCTACCACCGCACCCACGGCGTCACCTACTTCCACGGCTGCTACTCCATTGGCGACGACGCTCTGTGGGGCGTCAACCGCCGTCATAAGGGCGCTGCGCAGTCCCTGGCCGCACTGAAGTCGATACGTGCTGCCCGACCCGACGGCGCCCCCATCTACGTGATCATGGACAGCCTGTCCGCCCACAAAGGCGCCAAGATCCGGGTCTGGGCAAACGGGCATGGGGTCGAGCTGTGCTTCACCCCGACCAACGCCTCCTGGGCGAACCCGATCGAAGCCCACTTCGGGCCCTTACGACAGTTCACCCTGGCCAACTCCCACCACCCGAACCACACCGTTCAGACGCGCGCACTGCAGGCATATCTACGCTGGCGCAACACAAACGCCCGCCACCCCGACGTCCTCACAGCCCAGCGACGAGAACGCGCCCGAATACGCAGTGAGAAGGGCATGCGCTGGGGAGGACGCCCCCGCGCCATCGCAGCATGACCCCAACCCGGTGAACCTACGCGGTCACAGCACTAGAGACCGAACCCGGGTCCAGACGAGGGGCTCTCGGGACCTGACGGAGGTTCCGGCCCGCGGTTCGGGCTTTGTGGCAAAGGGGGTGACAGCAGTCTGTCCAGGTCAGACGCGCTCGTGACGCTTCGGCGCCGCTTTTCCCGTGCGATCGGGAGCGGCGCGCTCGCAGAAGTCGGGGACGGACCAGAGGGCCCAGAGGGCACGGAAGTCGCAGACGGCGGGGAAGGAGGCTCCCTTCTCGCCGAGGCTTGCCGTCGGAGTTGGGCGGCCATGCGGTTCATCAGGCGCCCGGATTCCTTGACCGCGCATTTGGGCAGGTTGCGTGGGTCCCTGAGCTCGACCGAGACGGCTTTGAAGTCGGCGGCGTGGCCCCTGTAGCCGATGCTGACCCCGTCACGGTCGCGTAGGACACCGGCGCTCCGGGGGCTGACCTTGATCGATCGGTCCGGGATCGCGTCGAGTGACTGGGGCGAATTGAGCGCGGCACGCACTGCGGCGTTCAGTTTCTCGCCCGGTTCCTTCCACTCCTTCTGCGATGGCATGACCACGGCGTCGATCAGCGAACTCGTCACTTCGGGATGTGACTTGAGCAGGGCAGAGGCACTGACGGTCGCCCGACGGCAGGCGTAGGTGAAGTCGTTCCGCTGATAGAGACTGTCCCCCGTCTGGACTCCTTGGCAGTTGAGCACGGTGATGTATCCCTGCATCGCTTTGAGACCACGGGTGACATCGGAGTGCGGGGACCGGCCTCCCGAGCGGCCCGAGATCGAGCAACTCTTCTTCTCTGAAGGTCCATTTGCCGGCGCACAACGCTTTTGCGGCCTTGGTGCGGAGTTCATCGTTCTTCGGGTCCATGATCAAACGGTTCAAGGCATCGCGCACCGCTGGGCGGCTTAAGACCTCCGCGAAGTTCACGGTGGGGTCCTGCAGTGTGTACGTGTAAGTGTTGAACTGCTCGTTGTCGTCACCGATCTGGACCCCACGGCAGGCGAGGACGAGCAACGCGGGGGCTGCTGGGGTCTGTGGAATCGAAGTCGGCGGTCCGGGGTTCTGGGACTCAGGTACGGCCGGTGGAACATATTTCCCGTTGATGATCGGCGCGTCCTCGCTGACAGGACTCGGCGGCATGGCCGCCCTGAATTTTGGGATGAGCGGCCTATGGCCCTCATAGGACCCGCCGAATACGGGATCGTCGTACGGCAACGCCAGCAGAGCCGTCTCGATCACCGGCCCGGCGTCACGATCGGACCCGCCGAACGCGAGATCGCCGAGTAGCTCACCGATCTCGGTCGGGTATGCCAGCCGTCCCAGGACAGGCTGTTCGACCGCAGGCCCGGCCACGGGATCGCTGGCGGCTGGCGTCGGAGAGGTGGCCGGAGCCGCCTCTTCGGGGGTGGGACGGCGACCGGACGTACGCGTCGAGCCTCCCGCTGCTTTCGGGTGCGCCGGTCGCGAAGTTCTGCAACCCCGTGCGCGAGCGCGGCAAGCAGCCCCAGGCCGGTTAGAGCGGCCACCGTCCAGGCTACGAACACGGCCACGTCCATCACCGCATCTGCCAGGAAGCCCGCCGCCACCCTGGACACATGTCCCGCCCCCGCGAAAACCCAAGAACCCACCCGGATGACGACCAGCCCGACGAGAATCCACCCCAGGAACCTCACATTCATCCCTCCCCTGGCCTCACCGGCGGCGCCAAGGCGTTGTTGAACGTATTCCACTGAGGCCCGAAGGCGATGCCATTGCTGTCGCTGATCCACAGGTTCCGGACGCCGCCGCCCTGCGTACCCTCCATCTGTCGCAGCACTCCGTCAGCGAGTGCCCGCAGCTCCTCGTCCTGCCCGGCCTGGACAGCCTCCAGCAGCCGACGTAGTTCGGGAGCCACCGGGTCCGGGGCGGAGGTGTCCCTGTCCCGCTGGGCTGCGATCGCGGGGTCCAGTTCGGCTGACCGTTCGCCCAGCCGCTCCCGGACCCGCTGGCGCAGGCGGGCGTACAGACTGCCTACGGCCTCGGACGTGCTGGCTTGTACTCCGGCGGCGGCCCCTGTGGCCAGGGCCGTCGCTATCAGCGCGATGACTTCCATGATCCCCCCAAATGAGAGCGGGAGAAGGAGTCACCGAGCGCGGAAAGAGTCTGAACGCCTAAGAAAAATCGATATGCGGGGTTGCTCCACAAAGAGGGCGAACCGCCCTCCGCCCCCGTCGGCCGTGCCTGATCCCGCTCCTCGGACAGTTCATCCGACGGCACGGGTTCCGCAATCCGGATCTGCCGGCGGGCAGTGGATCCCAGGCCCACGAGGGCGTCAAGGTCGGCCAGGGCGTGGTGACTTGATGCCCCGCTGCGCGCACGCCTGCGTCGACGCCTCGCACTCCCCCAGCCGCGCCCAAATTAGCCATCTTGCGCTGAGCGGACGCCTCTGGTCCGTGCTTCGCCTTGCCGGCCCGTGTTCCGGTGCGGGCATCCGGTCACAAGGTGAGGGCTCTCTGCGCTGCGGAAACTCGGACAGCACACTGCTGGGCGACTCAGTGCACGGCCGGCTGCTGCGAGTCTCCACGTCGCGCTCACATCTTCTCCACTGACCTGAGCATGACTTTTTCGCCAACGTGGCTACGGCGTGGCGTACTTGACAAAGTGTCATGATCGTTTGGTGTTACAATCTCGGGCACATGCCACGTGGACTTTTTCCTCGGCTTGGCTACAGCCAGGGGGCTCTCCGGGTGGTGAAGGCTGCCCACGTCGAGAGTCCGCATGGATAGATTCCGAGAGCTGGACTCCAGCCGCTCAAAGAGAGTCACATGACAATTTTGCAGGATCCGACGGTCTGGGCGCTTGCTGCCGGCGTCCCTGTCGCCACCATGGTGGTCGTTCGCCAGCGAAAAACGAGTGAGTCGTTGCGCCGTCAGAAGCGGGGACTCGAAAGCGATCTGACCGAACTTCAGGGCAGCCACGCTGACCTCCAATCCACCATCGCAGAGCTCCGCAGGGGCTACGACGAGGTGGTCCGACAGGCAAAGGAAGAGGCGGAGAACGCCACCAACACCGTACTGAAGTCTGCGATGCAGACCCTTCAGGGCCTCGCGGCGGAACAGCAGCGGGCCATCTCCGGGCTGCAGAAGAAGTACGGCGATTCGGCCGTGCTGCGAGATCTGCTGGACGTCGACCACATGAACTCGCAGTTCAACCGGCGTGCACAGTCCATTGCCGTGCTCTGCGGTGGGTGGCTCGGCCGGCAGCGGGATGCGGCATCCATCTACGACGTGATCCGCGCAGCTCAGGGCCGTATCCGGCACTACCAGCGCATCGACATCGCCTCGCGGGTGGACATCGCGGTGACCAGCCGCGCCGTCGAGCCGGTCGCGCTGACGGTGGCCGAACTGCTCGACAACGCCACCAGCTATTCGGCGCCGTCCTCCATGGTCGACGTCGAAGTGCGGACGGTGCCCAAGGGCATGTGCATCGTGATCGACGATGCAGGCGTCGGGATGAGCGAGGAAGAGAAGACGGCCGCCACAGCTCTGCTGTCCAGTGGGTCCGCGGTGAGCGTCTCCGAACTCGGCAATCCTCCCGCGTTCGGTTTCGCGGTGATCGGTGCGCTGTGCGCGCGCTTCGGGTTCACGGTCACCATCGACAGCACTTCTCCCTACGGCGGCGTCCGAGCGGTGGTGATGGTGCCGAAGGAGTTGCTGACCGACATGCCGGAACCCGCGAGGCCCGCCGCAACGCAAGGAGCCAACGCGGGCACAGGGGAAAGCGGTTCGGCTCCCGCGACGACAGCGGGCGACCTGCCCCGGCGACAGAACAAGCGCCGCGCCATGGCACTCGTGCCGGACAACCAGCCCGATGAAGCGACTGCGCCGCCGGCCCGGTCGGCGGAGGCACGGGTGGCGGCCATGGGCGCATTTCAGCGCGGCACTCTCAGCGGCCGAAGTGCGGGGGTACCGGCCGCCGAACGCGACACTCCTGCCGATACACACGAAGGATTCGATGCCCCGTGAGCGACGACCTGTCCTGGATGCTCGAGGACGCGCTGGCGATTCCCCATGCCCTGCACGCGGTCCTGATCTCTGCTGACGGCCTGCAGATGTCCCGCACCGCGGAGATCGGCCGGGACGACGCCGACAAGGTGGCCGCCGCCGTGAGTGGACTGCAGTCGCTCAGCCGGTCCGTCGGATTCTTCTGTGGTGACGACGGCACGACCTGGCGCCAGACGCTCATCGAGTTCGACGGTGGCTGGGTGTTCCTGAATGCCGCAGGAGGTGGCTCCTACCTCGCCGTGGCAGCGTCCGCCGAGGTCGACATGGGAGACATCACATATCGGATGCAGCAGCTGGTCAGCCGGCTGGGCAAGGCCATGTCGACCGGCCGCCGCACCGACACGGTCACCTCATGACGGATCCGGACCGTACCGAGCCCGAGCTCGTGTCCGAGGCCGGAGAATTAGTCCGGCCCTATGTCATCACCCGTGGGCGTGACCTGCTCGATGAGGGCGTATTCGCCCTCATCACTCTCGTCACGACATCCACCGATGATCAGCAGCGCCCCCAGCGGCTCTCGCCCGAGGAGCAGCAGATCCTGGAGATGTGCTCCAGCGGCTACCTCTCGGTCGCTGAGATCGCCGCCCATTCTCAACTGCCTCTGGGTGTCGTCAAGGTGCTGCTCAGTTCCCTCGCCGAGGGGGGCTACCTGGTCACCCGTGCGCCGGTTCCCTCGGCTCGTCTCGCCAACAAGGCCTTGCTTCAGGAGGTGCTCGATGGTCTCAAGGCTCTCTCTGTCTGAGGACGCCTACGTGCCCGGCGGTGCACAGCAGACTGCGGTGAAAATCCTGGTCGTCGGGCACTTCGCCGTCGGCAAGACCACTCTGATCGGCTCGCTCTCCGAGATCGCGCCGCTGTCCACCGAGGAGCAGATGACGAGCCTCTCGGAGAGAGTCGACGACCTCAAGGGAGTGCAGGGGAAGACCACGACTACGGTCGCCCTGGACTTCGGTCGCCTGACCCTCAGCGAGCGCATCGTGCTGTATCTGTTCGGGTCACCGGGCCAGCAGCGGTTCGTCAATCTGTGGGACGACATGGCCCGCGGAGCGCTGGGCGCCCTGGTCCTGGTGGACCCCGAGCGACTGGCCGACAGTTTCGAGGTCATGGATCTGGTCGAGAGCTACGGCCTCGACTTCGCCGTGGCCCTCAACCAGTTCGACGGCAGCGCGGTACACACCCCCGAAGCAGTCCGGGAGGCGCTCGACCTGCTGCCCGACACCCCGGTCGTCACCATCGACGCGCGCGACAAAGCGTCGTCCGTCAACGCCCTGATCACCATGGTCCGCTATCTGCAAAAGCGCGCCGCCCTGGAGCACGCATGACAACCCCTCCCGTACCTCCGCCCGGCTGCCCCGCACACGGCAGTGGGCAGCGCATATCCCTTGACACCCCGGAGTTCGCCGCCAACCCGCACGCGTACTACCGTTACATGCACCAGCTCGGCCCCACGGCGCCGGTCACCATCGCGCCCGGCGTGGAGGCGACCCTGGTGACCGACTACAACGCGGCTCTTGAGCTGTTGCAGGATCCCACTACCTTCCGCAAGGACGCGCGCCGCTGGCGTGCGCTGAACGAGGGCCTCATCCGCGCCGACAGCCCGGTCCTGCCGTTGCTGGCCTACCGGCCGAACTGCATGTTCACCGACGGCGCCGAGCACGTGCGACTGCGGCAGGCCATCACCGAGAGCTTCGCCCGCGTCAGCAACAGCCGGCTGAGCCGCATCGTCAACCAGGCCGCCCAGTTCCTCATCAACCAGTTCAGCGCTCGCGGCAGTGCCGACCTGCTCAGGGACTACGCGCAACAGCTCCCCCTGTACGTCTTCAACGAACTCTTCGGCTGCCCGGCGGAGATCGGCGACCGGGTCCTGTTCGGCATCTCCGGCATGTTCGACGGCGTCAATGCCGAGCAGGCCAGCCAGGTCCTGCTCCAGGCGGTGGGCGAGCTGGTGGCACTCAAGCGCGTCCATCCCGGGGAGGACATCACGTCCTACCTGATGCAGCACCCGGCACAGCTGACCGACGAGGAACTGGCGCACACGCTGGTGCTGCTCCTCGGCGCGGGCGGCGAGCCGGAAGGCAACCTCATCGGCAACGCCTTCTACACGATGCTGACCGTTGAGGAGTACGCGCGCAACGGTCAGTTCGACAAGGCCCTCGATGACACCCTGTGGCGCAACGCGCCCATGTCCAACTACGCGCCGCACTACCCGGTCTCCGACACAGACGTGGCCGGCGACAAGGTCCGCGCCGGTGAGCTGGTCCTGGTGTCCTTCGGTGCCGCCAATACGGCGCTCGCGGACCAGGGGGCCGACACCCGCGGTCACCTGGCCTGGAGCGCAGGCCCGCACGCCTGCCCGTCCAAGGAACCGGCCAGGCTCATCGCCCTGACCGGCCTGGAAGCTCTGTTCAACGCGCTGCCGGACGTTGAACTCGCGGTCCCCGCGGACAGCCTCGCCTGGCGGCCCGGCCCCTTCAACCGAGCTCTGGCCAGCCTGCCCGTCCGCTTCGGTGCGGTCACCCCGCGCCCCGCGGCCGCGCCTGAGCCGACGGCCGCGTCCCCTCGCCACCAGGCGCACCCTCCCCTGGCGCCCACGCCCGCGCCCACGGAGCCGCAGGCCACCGGCAAGCCGGCGCGCTGGAGCAGCTTCGTGAGGTGGCTGACGGGCCAGTAGCCGGTGCACCCCCTGTGATGCAGGCGACACGGGCAGTTGTTGTAGCCTGCATGAAAGATCAACTGCTGGGGTAGGACAGCGCGGAGTGTCTGGAGTGACACGAGATGAAGGAGAGGCAGTGAACCTCGCAACCTCCGCGCCCCGTTCCGCAGGCAACCGGCCGGGCCAACGGCGCACCACATCCAGCAGCAGGAACTCGTGCGGGTGCGACGACCCCGAAAAGGCGCAGGGCCGAATATCCGTGGCTTACGACGGATCGGCCCTCGTCTCCCGCCTGGTTGGCGCAGCACGTCCCCGTACCTCCGCGCCGTACAGAGGCTTCTTGCGCCGTGCCGTGCGAGGAACGCGATGACGTCCCTGCCGGAGGCGGGCATACCGGCAGACGAACCCGGTAAGGCAACGCTCGGCGATCACGTGCTGGGTCAACTACAGCGCCTCGGCGCCGCGGTGGGCCTGAGCGAGGCGGACACCGCGCTGTACGGGCAGGTCCTGCTCGACTCCCTCGCGGACTCCGCCCGGCGACCGTTGTCTCTGCCCCCGGCGTCGCCCAGCTTCCTCTCCGACGACCACACCCCCGTCGAGTTCTCCCTGGCCTGCACGTCGGACGCCGCCCCGGCACTGCGGGTGCTCGTGGAGCCCGGATGGACCCACGAGGACATGGGCGACAGCGGCCGCGCCGGACTCGAGGCCATCCACGCGATGGCCGCCCGCTGGAACTTTTCCACCCATCAACTCGACGCCCTGCACGACTTGTTCCTCCCCACTACGGCCGAGGGGCCGCTGTCACTGTGGTACGCGCTCGATCTGCGCGCGGGAGGGGTCCCCGGCGTCAAGGTCTATCTGAACCCCTCCGCCGCCGGACCCGAGCACGCTGCACACACCGTGCAAGAAGCGTTACGCCGACTTGGCTACGACAAGGCCTTCGCGCAGCTTCCCCCCGCGGCGGGCTATCCGTTCCTCGCACTGGACCTGGGCTCCTGGGAGTCACCTCGCGTCAAGGTCTACGTGAAGCACCCGCGTATGTCGGCCGACGACGCCTGCGCGCTCAGCCATGCCTCCGGGGCCGCAGCGGCAGACATCCGCCACTTCTTCCACGCGGCCGCCGGACACCTGCCGCCATCCGGGCAGCACGGGGACGGTACGCCGCGCCTGCTGCGGCGGTCCGCGCTCACCTGCCATTCCTTCACTGAAGGCGACAGCGACCCCAGCGGCTTCACGCTCCACATCCCCGTCCGTGACTACGTGCGCGACGACGAGGAGGCCCTCGACCGGGCAACCGCCCTGCTGACCCGGTTCGGCATGGACCCCACGGTCCTGCGCCGGAGCCTGCGCGCTCTCACACAGCGACAGCTCACCGACGGTGTGGGGCTGATCGCCTACCTCGCTCTCGTGCACGAGCGAAACCGGCAGCCCCGCATCACGGCCTATCTGTCCTCTGAGGCCTATCTGACCAGGGCGCCGACAGAGCAGTACGCGCAAGTCGGCCTGTCAGCTGCACAACACACCCAGAGCGCTCTGAACTCCGGTCGCAGGGCCGCCGATCATGCCATCCCGCACACCGCACCAAAGGAAGTCTCGTGGAACCGTATCGCATCAAAGTTGTAGAACCGATCGCGTTCACCACCCGAGCGGAGCGCGAGGCCGCGCTGAAGCGGGTCGCCTACAACCCCTTCGATCTGCGTGCCGACGAGGTCACCATCGACCTGCTGAGCGACTCGGGGACCGGTGCCATCTCCGCGGACCAGCTCGCCGCGGGCATGCACGGCGACGAGTCCTATGCCGGCAGCCGCAGCTACTACCGGTGGCACGAGGTCGTCTCCGAACTCACCGGATATCCCCACATCCTGCCGACACACCAGGGCCGCGCCGCCGAGCGCATCCTGTTCTCCGCCCTGCTCAAGCCCGGCACGAGCGTGCTGTCCAACACCCACTTCGACACCACCCGCGCCAACGTCGAACTGACCGGCTGCCAGGCCTACGACTTGCCCTGCGCCGAGGCGAAGGACCTCGACAGCGATTACCCGTTCAAGGGCAACATCGACCTGATCGCCCTCGAGCAGGCGTTGGAGAACGCGCATCAAGCGCCCGTGGCGGCCGTGCTGATGACCATCACCAACAATGGTGGCGGTGGCCAGCCGGTCAGCATGGAGAACCTGTACCGGACCGCCGAGCTGTGCCGCCGCCACGACGTCCCCCTGATCCTGGATGCCGCGCGTTTCGCGGAGAACGCCTGGCTGGTGACCCAGCGCGAGCCCGGCTACGCCAACCGCACCCCCCGCCAGGTCGCCGAGGAAACCTTCCGCCTTGCGGACGGCTGCGTCATGAGCGCGAAGAAGGACGGCATCGTCCACATCGGCGGCTTCATCGGTCTCAAGGACCCTGAACTCGCCGAGAAGTGCGCGGGCCTGCTCATCGCCACCGAGGGCTTCACCACCTACGGCGGCCTCGCCGGCCGTGACCTCGACATGATGGCCCGCGGACTTGTGGAAGTCACCGAATCGGCCTACCTCGCCGAACGCGCCGACATAGCCGCCTACCTCGCCGCGCGCATCCGCGAGGCCGGAGTCGACATCGTGGAGCCGGCAGGCCTGCACGCCCTCTACGTCAACGCCGGGCGGCTGTTGCCCCACATCCCCCCGCACCAGTACCCAGGCACCGCATTGGTCTGTGAGCTCTACCTACGCGGAGGCATCCGCTCGGCGGAGCTGGGCAGCCTGTACCTCGGGGAAGAGGACGAACAAGGCAACTCCATCAAGACCGCACCTTATGAACTCGTGCGGCTGGCACTCCCCCGTCGGGTCTACACCCGCAGCCACTACGACCATGTCGCCGCCACCCTGGCCGACATAGCCAAAAACCCCGAATCGGTGCACGGCTACCGCATCGTGGGTCAGTCGCCGATCCTTCGCCATTTCAGCATCAAGCTGGAGCCCGTGCAGTCCGGCGGCTGATCTCTACTCGACACGTCGCGTCGCGCAAGAGTGGGGCCGGCAGCGCCGGCTCCCACTTCTTGAGCTCGACTCTGTCGGGGATCTTGGAGTTTCCCGGTGCGGCAGCATGGTCGACGGGCATGCTCGGGACCCCTACCGGTGGATCAGCAAGCTGTCCGAAGCCACCCGGCTGCTGGATGAGGGTTGTGGGTGCCGAATATTACGTCGGTGCAGTTCAGCACCGCTATCGCGCCAACGACAGCGGACGGCAATGATCAATGCCCATGCTCCTTCGACTGGCCTGCATCGCCGTCACTCACGCCTTCACCGCCCTGCGGCTGATCCCGATGAACGACCACGACAAGGACGTCGAGATCCTCGCGCTGCGTCACCAGCTCGCCGTCCTGCAACGTCGGCTCGGCAATCAGCGCCCCGGATTGCAGGCGGGCCGACCGCGCCTTCCTGGCCGCTCTCCTCGCCCCGCTGCCACGAACCGCCCTGCGCCGGCTACGGCTCATCGTCTCCCCGGACACTGTCCTGCGCTGGCAGCGCGACTTCATGAATAACCGTCACACCCGCCTCAGCCGCAACCCGCGTCCAGGCCGCCCCGCACAATCGCCTCCGTCCGCAGCCTCACACTCCCCCTCGCCTCGGAAAACCCAGCCTGGGGATACCGGCGCATCCACGGCGAACTCCCGCTCCTCGGCATCAAGCTGGCGCCCTCCACCATCTGGGAAATCCTCAAGGCCGAAGGCATCGCCCCTGCAACCCAACGCTCGAACGTCACCTGGGCCACCACCTTCCTGCAGTCCCAGGCCGAGGCGATCCTCGCGATGGACTTCATCGAGACCGTCACCCTCACCGGGCAGCGTCAATACCCGCCGTCATCGACGAGATCCTCTCTCAGGCCGGGATCCGTACCGTGCTCACCGCCCTCCGCACGCCACGCATGAACTCAATCATGGAATGCTGGGTTCGCAGCCTGCGCCGTGAACTCCTCGACCGCGCCCTGCTCTGGAACGAAGCCCACCTGCGGCGAGCGCTCCACGAGTATGAGCAGCACTACAACCATCACCGCACCCACCGCACACTTCAGGCTGCCGCACCTCTCCACGCCGTCCCCGAACCGCTCGAACCAGTACAGATCGAGCGCCTAGACATACGCCGACGCGACCGTCTCGGCGGCGTGCTCCACGAGTACCACCATGCTTCCTGACCTGCAGGGGCGTAATTATCGGCACGCACAGGCCTCGGACGGGTTGTGGAAGCTGTTCCAGCGCGGTACCAGCCGCTCCGGTACGGGCCCTCAGGGTGGAGGTCGACGCAGGTAAGGAGACCGATAGGTGCTTGCGGCCACGACGGTCTGTACCTGGCACCAACGTCGAGTGGTAGGGCGAACTGACGCTGATACAGACCCGGCTGGGCCAGACGCTCAACCCTCGTCGGCAGTCCCCTCGTGCGCAGCCGACCCACCGTCTGCGCCGAAGTCGCGCGGGGCGCCTGGGCCGCCAAAGCCGACAGCAACCCTCCTCAGGCGTCGGGGAGTCCAGCGTCCACGGCCAACCGGCGGCCGCGGCCTGGCGTCAGGCGGCGACAAAGGTGAACACCCCCGTCAGCGCTCCGCGCCGATCGCGGCCGCCGCGGCGACGAGCGCCGTCATCACTGCCTCATCCACGTCAGGCGCCCAGGGCCGCCAGCACCACGGACCTGGCCTCCTCCTGGACCAGGCGCAGATGATCCTGCCCGAGGAAGGACTCCCCGTAGATCTTGTAGACGTCCTCGGTGCCCGAAGGCCGGGCCGCGAACCAGGCGTTGGCGGTAGCGACCTTGATGCCGCCGAGGGCGGCACCGTTGCCCGGTGCCTCGGTGAGGACCGTGGTGACCGGGTCTCCGGCGAGGGTGTCGGCGGCGACCTGGCGCGGGGACAACTTGGCGAGCAGCGCCTTTTCCTCGCGGGAGGCCGGGGCGTCGACGCGCGCGTAGGCCGGGGCGCCAAAGCGGTCGGTGAGCTGGGCGTAGTGCTGCGACGGGGTCTTGCCCGTAACCGCCGTGATCTCCGAGGCGAGCAGGGCCAGGATGATGCCGTCCTTGTCGGTCGTCCACACCGAGCCGTCCCGGCGCAGGAAGGACGCCCCCGCCGACTCCTCGCCGCCGAAGCCGAGCGTGCCGTCGGACAGGCCGTCCACGAACCACTTGAATCCGACGGGGACTTCGACCAGCGGGCGACCTACGTCCTCCGCGACCCGGTCGATCATGCTGGACGACACCAGGGTCTTGCCGATCCCGGCGCCCGCGGGCCACTGCTCCCGGTGCGAGAACAGGTACGAAATCGCCACGGCCAGATAGTGGTTGGGGTTCATCAGGCCCGCGTCCGGCGTGACGATGCCGTGCCGATCGGCGTCGGCGTCGTTGCCGGTGGCGATGTCGTAGCGGTCACGCTGTTCGATGAGCGAGGCCATGGCGTACGGCGAGGAGCAGTCCATGCGGATCTTGCCGTCCCAGTCGAGCGTCATGAAGCGCCAGGTGGGATCGGTCAGCGGGTTGACCACCGTCAGGTCGAGCGCGTGCTGTTCGGCGATGCGGCCCCAGTAGGCGACCGAGGCGCCGCCCAGCGGATCGGCGCCGATGCGCACGCCGGCGGCCCGGATCGCCTCGAGGTTCAGCACGTTCGGCAGGTCGGCGACGTAGGCGCCGAGGAAGTCGTAGCGGCCGGTGCCGGGGGCGGTCAGCGCACGGCTGTACGGGATGCGCCGTACGCCCTTCAGGCCGCCGGCGATGATCTCGTTGGCCCGGTCCTGGATCCAGGAGGTCGCCTCGGAACCGGCCGGGCCGCCGCTCGGCGGGTTGTACTTGAAGCCGCCGTCGGCGGGCGGGTTGTGCGAGGGGGTGACCACCACACCGTCGGCGAGACCGGAGGTGCGGTTCCGGTTGTGGGTGAGGATGGCGAGCGACACCGCCGGGGTGGGCGTGTAGCCGTCGGCCTCGTCGATGAGAACGCTCACGTCGTTGGCCGCGAACACCTCCAGCGCCGTGATCCGGGCGGGCTCGGACAGGGCGTGGGTGTCGGCACCGAGGCAGAGGGGGCCGTCGGTGCCCTGCGCGGCGCGGTACTCGCAGATGGCTTGGCTGGTGGCGGCGATGTGATCCTCGTTGAAGGCCGCCGCAAGGGACGAACCGCGGTGTCCCGAGGTGCCGAACGCCACCCGTTGCACCGGTTCGTCCGGGTCGGGGTGCAGTGCGTAGTACGCCGTGACCAGGCGGGCCACATCGATGAGGTCCTCGGGCCCGGCGACCTGCCCCGCTCGCTCGTCCTGCATCTCCCCGCTCCTCCACAAGGTCGACCGTTGTGTACGCCCCTCATTCTCCCCTGCCCGGCCCGCCGGGACGCGCACCGGGCCGCCGTTGTGGCCTGTGGCGGCGGGTACGACGATGCGGGCCGACGAGCGCAGGAGGGACCGCCGTGATGCACGACCAACCACCAAGAGCCTTTCGCCGCCGTGCCGTTCCACCCGCCGGGCGCCGACTACGAGAAGGCATTCGCACCTGTCCGCGCTGAAGAGGCTCCAGCCCCGCCCTTCCCGCCGACCCTTAGGGCAACTCCCGCTCGCCCCAAAAGGGGAGGACGAAAAGGCGCGGGGACACCCTGCGGAGGGCAGCCATTGTGTCCCCGCGCCAGGCGTCAACCGGGCCATCGTTGGCGAGGGCCGTACGCAGAGCGCACAGGCTGCCCAGGTCCGCGTCCCGCACGAACCATTCCATCAGGACGCCCGCCCGCCAGTAACTCACCTCACGGACCGCGTCCACGATCTCCGCGATCACCGCACTCTGTTCAGCCGACGAAGCCTTCATCAGGACACCTTCCTGACGAGCACCAGATCCCGGAGGGATCCCAACCCCACCCTCCTCCCCCTGACGGCCCGATTGCCGGAATCAGCTATCCCCGTTCCCCTGCCGACGTGCAGGGATCACCAGTAGATATTCACATCGCCACCCACATCAACAACCATCGAAGTGCATCACTTTGGCCGCATCCGTGGCATGTGTCCGAGCCCGAGCGCGACGGTTGGCGGACCGATATGCACCGGCCCCAGCACCTCCTCCGCCGCTCCACAGGGTTCAAAGACGGTGCACTTCAGTTGGCCATCGTCGCGCTCAGGACCAGTTGAGGGCCAGGAGTTCAGTTATCTCAGCTCGGTTGCGGACAGGACGTACGTGTACCGCCTCGGCAGCACGGGTGGAGAACACGCGCTGACAGCTGCGCCACTGTGACGTTCAGCGGTAGCTGGCCACATCACTTCACAGGGCGGCCGGTTGCAGTGCTGCGCGGCGCGGCACCTGGCCACTCTGCTCAGCGATAGTTGGCCGCTCAGGCTTTGGGACGGCAGATCCTCTGGTGCATCGTCCGCGCGTCCACCACCCTGAGCGCATGGATTGGAGCTCAGTGTTGTCGACTGCTGTCGGCGCCGCGATCGGCATCACGGCCACCGTCATCGCGGATCGCAACCGCTGGCACCGAGAACGATCCAGTCGGGCGCTGGAGGTCCGGAGGGAGACCTACACCTCGTTCATGACAGCCATGAACGAAGCTGGCGAGGCCATCCGCTCCGTGAGCCTGGGCGACCAGCCGAGTTCGGCGGCGCGAGACTCAGTGACTCGCGAGGCATTCAGGTCCTCGGGCGTTCACGCCGCGCTGGAGCGTTTGCGGCTGGAGGCGCCGCCCAATGTCGAAACAGCCGCCGCCGAGGCTTTTCGGTCCATGCGTCGCCTGCGCGATCACTATGCAGCCGGTAAGGAACCCACCGATGCCGAGGCACACGCCGTTCGCATGAAGCTCGAGGAGGACTTCAAAGTCCTGCGCGGCTTGATGCGCACAAACCTTGCGGCGGAGAACGACTGATCACATGACGGTTGTGACGGTGCGCGGTATCTGGCACAGACCCCTGGCGACCTGGGGCCGAGCGTCGAGTTGGGCGCGATGGTTGTCACCGCCTGGGTGCCGAAGTCGTCACCAGAGCACACAGCAGCGCGCGACGACCAGGCCAGGCGCACCTCAGTGCCCGTACAAGATCTTCGCGAGTGTGGGCCGGGATCGCGAACTCGCCTGATGCGGCCCTATACCGCGGTGAAGCCGCCGTCAGCGGCGACCACGGCTCCTGTGATGAAGCTGGAGCGTGGTGAAGCCAGGAAGCACAGGACCTCGGCGATCTCTTCGGGCTGCGCGACTCGGCCCAGGGGCTGCGCCTCGGCGAAGGACGCCAGGTATGAGCGGCTGTCGGGGCGGATCGTGTCGAGGAAATCGGTCTCGATGACGCCTGCGGCAACGAGATTGGCGCGGATGCCCAGTGGCCCGCCCTCGACGGCGAACACCTTGGTCAGTTGGGCCAGAGCGCCCTTCGACGCACTGTAGGCGACGCCTTCGGGCAGGGCGACGGTGCTGGCATAGGACCCGGTACTGACGATGGCACCGCCGCCACGGCTCTTCATGACCCGGAATGCTTCGCGGGCGCAGAAGAACGCGCCGCGGGCGTTGACCGCCATCACAGCGTCCCAGTCCTCGGCGGTGGTTTCGGTAATGGGCTTGTTCAAGGTACGTCCGGCGTTGTTCACCAGGATGTCCAGTCCTCCGAAGGTACCCAAGGCCGATTGCACCGCGCGGGCGGCGGTCTCTTCCCGCGTGATGTCGCCGCGCATCGCGAGTACGCCGGGAAACTCGTCCGGCAGAGTCGTGATGTCAGGACGTAGGTCGACGGCGACGACGCGGGCGCCGCGGGCGTGGAGAAGCGCCACGGTCTCCTTGCCCACGCCGCGCGCGGCCCCGGTGACTAGGGCGGTCTTCCCGGCGAACTCGGTGGATTGGGATGCTTCGGCGGACGCGGTTGCAGGTGTCACGGTGTGGTCCCTGGAGAAGGTGAGTGTGAGGGCAGGCACCGGTGCGGGCTGCCTGAAGCTGTGCAGTGGGTGAACGGGGCAGGTGGGCCAAGCCGTTGACGCGCTCACGGGGTGCGGCGTTCGAGGCAGGCCGTCGTGGTCGTCGCGCGGCTGGGCTGTTCAGTGCGCGGTGAGGCCGCCGTCGACCACCAACTCCGAGCCGGTGACGAACGAGGAGTCGTCGCAGGCGAGGAAGAGGATCGCGGGTGCGACCTCGTCGGCGTGGCCGGCCCGGCGCATGGGGGTGCGTTGGACGTCCGGCTGCTGGTCTCCCTGGTCGTCCAGGAGGTCCTGGATCATCGGTGTGGCAATCACCCCGGGATGCACCGAGTTGACCCGTACTCCTTGCCGGGCGTACTCGACCGCGGCGGTCTTGCTCAGCAGGCGTACGGCCCCCTTGGATGCTTGGTAAGCCGCGGCCGCACCGCTTCCCACCAGGCCGAGTACGGACGAGGTATTGATCACCGACGCATTGCCGCTCGCACGCAGGAGCGGCATCGCCGCCTTCATGCCGAGCCAGGTGCCTTTCTGGTTCACGTCGATGACGCGGTCCCACACCTCTTCCCGCGTGTCTTCGATACCTGGCCAGTCCAGGATGCCGGCGAGGTTCACGAGCACGTCCAGCGTGGCAAACCGGTCGCGCACAAGCGTGATCACGTCGTCCCACTCCCGCGCGGAGGAGACATCGAGGCGGGCGGCGACGACCTCCGCGCCGCCTGCCTCCAGCCGCTCGGTCAGACCTCGCAGCGGGCCTTCGGCGACATCGGTGATCACCAGCCGTGCGCCTTCGCGGGCGAAGAGTTCGGCGGTCGCTGTGCCGAGGCCGCCGGTCGCGCCCGTGATCAGCGCGACCTTGCCGTCAAGTCGTGGTCCTGTCATGGATATGGTCCTTGCTTCTCGTTGATACCGGCTGACTGCTGTGGGGGACTCATGGGTCCGCCGACGGCGGATTCGCCTTCCGGTGACCAGGCGCCGCGGCCCGGCCTCCTCTACGACGGCTTCCGCTCCCGATGGAGCACGACGTGCTCGTGATGGAGCACTCCGTCCCGGATGTCGCCCGTGGCGGTGAACCCGGTGTCGTCGACGTAGTCCAGGTGGCTGCCGGTCACCGTGTACCGGCCGGTGTACGCGCAGCGCCGCTCGCCGCGGGCTTCCAGGCAGCGGCCATCCGGCAGCAGCTCCCGCCGGATGTGACCATCCGCGGTCACGCACATCCCGACCACGTCGACGCGGTCGCCCTCAACGGCCCCGGCCATGGCGGACTCCTCTCCTCAGACGGTGCGGTCCTCCCCGCTCCACCGAGTCTGGGCAGGTCAGCGGCCACCAACCAGGACGCTTGCTGCCTGGACGTGCCACACCCAGGCAGCGCCCCGGGCCACGGCCTAGCCTGAACACATGGACGGCAACCACCTGGGAGACTTCCTGCGAGCACGCCGCGCCGGCCTGCAGCCGCAGGACGTCGGCATGACGAGCTACGGAGCCCGCAGAGTCGCCGGACTGCGCCGCGAAGAGGTCGCCGTCCTGGCCGGAGTGAACGCCGACTACTACACCCGCCTCGAACAAGGCCGCGAACACAACCCCTCAGCCCAGGTGGTCGACGCGCTCAGCCGCGCGCTGCACCTCGACAATGGCGCCCGCGCGCACCTGTACCGGCTGTCCGGGGCCACACCGAACGACCGGCCCTCCGCCCACGCCGCCGAGCGGGTCAGCCCGGCGCTGCGACAGCTGATGTCCGGCTACCCCAACACTCCAGCGTTCGTCATGAGCCGGACCCTGGAACTCCTCTCCATCAACGCCCTGGCCGATGCCCTCTACGCCCCGTTCGAACCGGCGGACAACCTGGCCCGCATGACCTTCCTGGACCCTGCGGGCCGCAACTTCTACACGGACTGGGACCGGGCGGCACAGGCCACCGTCGCCAACCTTCGCGAGGCAACCGGATTCGACCCGGACAACCCACGGCTGCGCGAACTCGTCCGCACCCTCACTGAGCACAGCGCGGACTTCACCCGCCTCTGGAGCTCCCACACCGTGCGCGGCAAGACCCAGGACGCCAAACACTTCCTCCACCCGGACGTCGGCCCCCTCACCCTCACCTACCAGGCATTCGACGTACGCGACGCCCCCGGCCAGCAGCTCGTCATCTACCACGCCGAACCAGGCAGCCCCAGCGCCCAGTCCCTCAATCTGCTCGGTTCCATCCACGCCACACAGCGCCAGCCCCACCGCTGACCAGGCGACGGAACGTGGAGACCGGCGGCGATGGGTCGGCCTCGCCTCCGTGTGTCTCGCAGGTGGTCACACATGAAGCACCCGCCCGCGCGGCACTCCACCTGCGACGATCATGTTTCATAGGTTGTTGCAAACGCCTTGAGACGCATGAAACAGCCTCAGGAAACAGTTCGAGGCGTGCTCACCGACTTCAAGCACGTGGAATCGCACCACTGCCCGATGTCCACCTGCGCCGCCCCGTCGGGTCCGCCCTGCCGGACGGGCACGTCCGCCTTGGCCACGTCCGCGCCTCAACCGCAGGCCACTGGACGCACAACTGGACTCGCTCGCCGATGCCGGGGTCACCCGGGTCTTCTCGGAGAAGATCTCCACCCGCGCCACCACGCGCCCCGAGCTGGACGCAGCCGTGAAGCTCGCCGGGGAGATCCGCCCCTCCGGCGTCGCCGTCACGCTCGTCGTACACAAGCACAAGTGGCTCGGCCGCGGCATCTAACTGGCCATGCTCGCCGAGGAGCTGAGGGCGAGCGACATCGGCCTGGAGTTCCTCACCGGAGAGCTCAGGGGCTCGCACGACCCGTCCGGAGTCGTCTTCACCGCGCTCGCCGCGATGTCCGGCATGGAGCGCGAGTACATCCGCGCCCGCACCCTCGAAGGCCACGCGTCCGCCCGCAGATGCGGCAAGACCACGGCAGCGAACGCGTAATGAGCCGCGAAAGCTACTAGCGAGTTCTTTGTTCCCTGGGGTCCGGGCTAGGACACCAGGGCCGTACCCCGGCGAGCAAGAACCGGACAATTGAGCCCTTCCATCAGGGACAAGTACTGATGTCATGCCGCCAGGCGGGTGCCGCGGCGCCAGATGGCGCGGGTGTTGAGGGTGTCGCTGATGTTGCTGGTCGGGTCGCCGTCGACCAGCAGGAGGTCGGCGCGGAGCCCTTCGGCGATGCGGCCCCGGTCGCCGAGGCGGAAGCGGCGGGCTGTGGTCGCGGTGGCCGCGCGCAGGGCCCGTTCGGGTGTGAGGCCGGCAGCCACGAGGTATTGCAGTTCGTGGTGCAGGCTCGCTCCGTGTGCCAGGCCCCCGAAGAACGTCTCGGGCATGGAGACGTCGGTGCCGGCCAGCACGTCGACGCCGGCGGCGTCCAGGGCGCGCACGGTGTCGTACACGTCGTCGAGCTTGCCCTGCGGGTAGCGGTTGTAGCTGGAGCGCAGGGTCTGGTCCCACTTGCTGTCGAGGCGTGCGGCGACCCGGGGGTCGTCGGCGAGTTCGCTGCCGGTGATCCCCATCATCGAGGCATTGAGAGTGATGCAGGGAGTGACGAACATGCCCGCATC
This sequence comes from Streptomyces sp. NPDC047525, assembly GCF_040643025.1. Lineage (NCBI taxonomy): Bacteria > Bacillati > Actinomycetota > Actinomycetes > Kitasatosporales > Streptomycetaceae > Streptomyces > Streptomyces sp. NPDC047525. Next base: position 122,024 of record NZ_JBEYTL010000018.1, on the reverse strand, counting down.
CTTCATGAGGGCAATGATCTCGGCGGTGTGCGGCTGGTCCATGAACACGTGGGTGAGGCCGTCGATGCCGGCTTCGGCGGCCATCCTGGTGGCCTCCAGGGTCAGCGCGTGGGCCACGGTGAGGGCGCCGTACTTCTTGGCTGCGGCCACCCCTGCGTTCACGGTGGCCTGATCGAGCGCGGGCAGCCCGGGGTGCCCCTCCACGCTGCCGTCGTCGATCATGAACTTGATGAAGTCGGAACCGCGGCCGAGCAGTTGGGGCACGAAGGCGGCCGCTTCCTCGGGCGTGGTGGAGAACGGCATGAGGGGCATCACCGGGGGCAGATCCCACTTCGGCCGGAACCCTTCGGGCATCAGCTCGCTCGGGTGACCGCCCGGCGGGGTGATGGCGAAGCCGGACGAGCGCACGTCAGCCTGCGTGTCGTCGTCGGTGATGAGCCCTCGGTTCTCCCGGGTGTTCATCCCCTGCATCTCCAGTTCGGTCGTCACCCCGAACCGCAGGGCGAGCGCCAGGGAACCGGGGGCGGAGTGGACGTGGGCATCGATGAGTCCCGGCAGCAGGGTGGCGCCGCCGCCGTCCACGATCTCGATGCCCTGAGGAGCGTCGCCCCCGATGCGGGCGATCTTCCCGCCGTCGATGACGACGGTCTGCACGCCGACCGCCTTCTCTCCGTCGAAGATCTGCGCGTTGGTGATCGCGGTGAGCGCCATAGCGGTCCGCCTCGTTTCGTCGCTCGTCCAAATTTACATACCTGATGCTATGCACTTGTCTACTGGTATGCAAATGTGCGGGACGGGCCTAGAATCGGCCCCATGAGCAGCGCGCCCCTCTCCGAGCAGCCCTCCGACGACCAGGCGCTGGACCAGATCGGCCCGGCGCTGTCACGTCTGCGGCGACGTGCACCGGCATCAGGCAAGGACCTCTCCCGCAACCTCGTGCTCAATGTGATCGCCGACGCGCCGGGCGAGACGACCGTCGGAGGCCTCGCCGCCGAGATGGGCGTCGCCCAGCCGGTGGCCAGCCGGACCGTCGCCGCCTGCATCGAGGACGGGCTGCTGCGCCGGGCGGCGTCCCAGTCCGATGGACGCCGCACCGTGCTCGAACTCACCGAGCACGGCGAGGCCGAACGCAGCCGCTTCGCCGCCGAGCAGCGCACAGCGTTCCAGGAGATCACCACCGCCTGGTCACCGGAGGAACAGATCCAGTTCGCGCGCCTCTTGGCTCGATACGGAGCTGACGCCACCGCATGGTCCAGGAAACGAGCCGCCCGCGACTGAACGAGCGGTGCCCCGACACCGAATCACGGCCATGAGCTCAGGCACCGATCGCGCCGCCGGAAAATCTACCGATCCGACAGTCGCCCGTGAGCAGGGTGGGAACTTCGACAACCGAGCACGCCAGCCCTTTGACCTGCGACTTCAAGTGGGCGGCTGCCCGCTTAGCAAGACGTTGAGCGACGGGCGTGCCGGGCGTCCCACTTCCTCGGGGAAGCGGGTGCCCCTCCGCTGCCCGCCGTGATCTCCCCAGGCCACCCGGCAGCCGGAGGCAGTGGGCGCTGCCCACGCGGGCAGGCGGTGGGGATGGCAACTCGCTGCGCAGGCCGTCCGGGACCCGCTCACTTCACACTGCAGACTCCGCAGGACGCAGATGGACCGGGCCCTGAGCCAACTCGCCGCGGCGCCGCCCCCGCCACCCGCGGCGGCAGCCTACGTCCTTCACGGGACCCCGGAGGTGCGTTCGCCGTTCCACTCCCCCATCTCTGCCGCGGGTCCGACCCGCCAACCGCGAAGAGCGGAGTGCCGGTGGGCCCGAGTCTCAGCCAGTACCGCGCGACCAGAACTCGTAGCCGAGGGTGCCGACAGCGCCTGGGAGCGGATAGTCCGGATGGACGCCCGCGCCCTCACGGTAGCCATCGGTGCCGGCAGGCGAAACGCTCCAGGGAGCTTTGCCCTGTCCGGCGAGGGGACGCCTTCACGTCTCGGCGCGGCGGAACTTACGGTTTGTGACTTACCCAGAGCAGTTCCGCCGGCCAGCGGTGTGCCCAGTCGGGTGGGTCGGTTTTGTTATAGCCGTTGAGTGTTCCGAGTTCGGGCCGCGGCTCAATGAGGTCGTCGATGATGAGACCCGAGCCGCGCAGGACCTTGACCCAGTCGCCGTAGGTGAGCTGATAACTGGTCGCGCCGTCGTCTTCGGCGATGGTGTTCAGTCCGAAGTAGTCCTGCTGCAGCGTCGTGGTCACGCGGCTGGCGGCTTCGTCGTAGCAAGCTTCGAACCATGGGCTGGCGACGTTGAACACCAGGCGCCCGCCTCGGACCAAGACACGTGCGGCCTGCGGGACGGCCAGGTGCGGGGGCGCCCAGCTGAGCCCACCGAAGTCGCAGAACACCAGGTCGAAGCTGTCGGCGGCGAAGGGGAGTTGTTCGGCGGCGCCTTGCACCAGCGGGTAGCGGGCCGGTCCCATCGCGCGGGCGGCTGCGGCGAGTTGGGCTTCGGACAGGTCGAGCCCGACCACGGTGGCGCCCTCGGCGGCCAGCGCCCTGGACCACTGGCCTGCGCCGCAGCCGAGTTCGAGGACGCGCTTGCCGGTGACGTCGCCCAGGGCGTGCAGGTGCGCGTCGGGGACGGAGTACATGCCCCACAGCCGGGGTGTGGCGCCGATTTGCGGGTCGTGCTCGTGCTGGTAGGCGCTGCTGATCTGGTTCCAGAGCCGCCGGTTGGCGGGGATGCTGTCCACGTGGTGACTCCAGCACTGCCTGCCGGGGGCGGTCAACACGATTAGGGCACTGGCCGGCCCTCGCCTCGGTCCGGGCCTGACTCGGCCCACGATCCGCCGGACGAACCCCAGAGCGCGAGCCTGGCCACCGACACCTTGGCGGACACCGGTGGCGCCCACTCGGCACATCGAGGAGAGCGCGCACGATGCACGATGGTGGGTGCCAGGATCGGAGGACTCTGGCTGACGGGTCAGAGATGGGGAGGGCCAGCGGAGCGCTATACGGCCGACCAGATCAAGGTGATGGCGTTCGAGGAGAGCGTTCACAGCCGTCCAACCATGTATTTCCGGGTCCGAGACAGCCTGAGCTCCCTACCGAGGTGCTTCAAGCGGTGGTGTGGGACGCGTTGCACCACGGCGACGGCTCCCACGGACGGGTCGGTGTCGAGATCAGCTCTCACCTCAGCTTCACGGTAGAGGATGATCAGGTACACACTGCCGACCATCTCGGCAAACCTGTGCCTGGCTTCTACGATTCCTTGCTCGATCAGGCGCGGTGGGCCCCAGCCGCGGCAGCGGCCCTCAGCGTGCGGACCGTCATCGAGGTCTGACTCGAAGGCCGTGGATATCGGCAGGAGCTGGCCGGTTCGATGCCAGTTGGCCCCTGGGAAGAGCTCGCGGCATCGGCAACGAACGGAACTCGGACTACCTTCGAGGTGGATCCCGCTTACTCGTGGACGGCCTGGTGACGCTCACCCGACAGCGACTCACCGGCGAGGGCCGTCGGCGCTCGCTCGCCCGCCATGCTTGCGCCATCGAGAGCGTGCGCGACAAAGAGCTGCGCGAGATTCTCGTGTACCGCGAGAACGCCGGCCGCGAGGCCGTACGGCTGTACCTCGCCAACCGCGGCGTCACCGACGTCGGGAACCGCACCACTCACACTCGCTGAGCTGCATCGACGGACTGGTCTTCGACCGCTGGTGAACGGCGGCGAAGTGCGGCGCGAGGCACTCGAAGGCTGGTCGCTGCCGCGCTGCGTTGGGCCCCGGCCACGTGCGCTCCTTCGGCCACATGCTCACCCAGCTGCACGGCGACCGGCTCCCCGACTGGATCGAAGCGGCCAGCACCACCACCGAGCTGCCCAGCCTTCGCCACTTCGCTCAGCACCTTCTGCGCGACCTCGACGCCGCTACCGCCGGCCTCCTCACCCTGCCCTGGAACTCAGGGGTCGTGGAGGGCCATGTCAACAGGATCAAGATGCTCAAGCGGCAGATGTTCGGCCGCGCAGGCTTCGAACTCCTCCGCAAACGCGTCCTCCTCGCTCAGTGATCGCATTGTCGGTGCCTGATGTGAAGATCCCCGCGAATTGACGAAGGGTGTAGCTCGCTCTTGCTGAGGGAGATCGTGATTCACACCGTGAGTTGGTATCGGTGCTGTTCGGGGGTGGGGTGGAGGCGGAGCCGTCCTCCCCCGCTCATCCCCAGGCTCGATTCCGCGCTCGGCCCCCGGCTGCTCGTACTTCGGTGCCCCGCAGCCGGGAGCACCGATGGATTCCACTGTGTGACCGCGCACAAGCCATTGCCTGGGCAGGTGGTGGTAGCTCACGATGCCCGGATGCGCTTCTCGATCAATATCCCGAACTTCGGCGACTTCGCAGACCCCCGAAACGTGGCAACCGTAGCGGCGGCGGCCGAGGAGTCCGGGTGGGACGGGCTATTCGTCTGGAACCACGTCCATTACCGGGGTACTCGGGGCGCCCCTTCGGGGACGCGTGGATGCTGCTGACCGCGGCCGCACTCGCGACGTCACGGATCCGGGTGGGGACGCTGCTCACTCCGGTAGCTCGTTATCGGCCGCAGCAACTCGCGCGGCAGGTGGCCACCTTGGACAACCTCAGCGCAGGCAGGGTTGTCTTCGCCGCGGGGCTGGGCGGGCCGGTCGAGGACGAGTACGGCAGCTTCGGCGACTCCACCGATCGACATGTGCTCGCCGAGCGACTGGACGAAGGGCTGGAGTTGTTGGAGCGGTTCTGGACGGGCGAGGCCGTCGACCATCACGGCCGGCACTACCAGGCGCGGAACGTGAGCCTGCAGCCCGCCACCGTGCAGCGGCCCCGGCCGCCGGTGTGGATCGGGGGATTCTGGCCGAACCGTCCGCCCATGCGACGGGCCGCGCGGTGGGACGGCGCGGTGCCTCTGTTCAAGAACGCCCTGCATGGATACCCGCCGGACCGCCAGGACGTGCGGGAGTTGATCACCTATGTGGGCGGTCATCGAGAAGGCGACACTCCGCGCCCCTTCGACCTCGTGGTCGGCGGCGCCACTCCGGCGGACGCTGCCAAGGCCAAAGACGTGATCGGCCCGCTGCGCGACGCGGGTGCCACCTGGTGGGACGAAAGGCAACTCGATCCCGGCCCCGATGTGGACTGCCTGGCCCCGGTGCTGCGGCGCATCGAGGCGGGGCCACCGGTACTCGATTAGGCGCCCCACACCAAGGCGCAGGTGCCAGGCTGCCAGGGGTCGGTGGCAGAACTCAGGCACCTCCCCGCGGAAGAGCTACCGCGTAGCTCTGTGAGCTGCGGCAGGGAACTGCCGGGCACGGCCTCGGGGGACTTCGGCACAGTGGTTAACACTAAGTCGATGATCTTGAGTGCCTGGCACAAGCGGCCGCTCCGGTGGCAGGGTTCAGAACCGACCGAGGTCCCCGCCGACGCCTACTGCGTACCGAGCTCTTCAAGCATCTGCTGTTGGTGGCGATGGCCAATCGTCTCGTAGCCGATCACGGTGACAAATGGCGCGAGCATGACCACGAGCAGGCACACCGCGATGGCCACGCCGGCGGCGGCCAGGAGGACTGCCGTGACCAGTACGGCGATGGTGAGGGCGATCAGAAGGATGTGGAAGCGGTCGGCCGTGGACAGCAGCAGGGTGTGCAGGAGGTAGATCATCAGCATGTAGAGACCGACCGGGATGGCGAGGGCCAGGACGACGGCGGTGCCGGAGATCTTGGCGTGGTGTTCCATGTACAGGCCTGCCACGTGCAGCCCGGCGCCGGCTCCGGCGACGCCGATGAACAGGGGGATGTGGCCGTAGCCGAAGAGGTATCCGCGGCCGCGGCGGTGCACCAGGATGTCGCCGAACGGCGTCAGGAAATACATCCACCACATACCGAAGGTCAGGCCCACACCGGCGATGACGACGGCGATGGCGTTCCAGGTCCAGTGCGTGCCGTCCCCGCCGCCCAGGAGGTCGCCGGAAGAGGCGACTGTACCGACGACGCCCTCGCCGAGGACGATGATCGCAAATAGTCCGTACCGTTCGGCGACGTGGTGCGGGTGCCAGGGGGTGCCGCCCGCGGAGCCCTGCGTAAGCACCGGCAGGACGACTTCAAGGGCACCCAGGACGCCGAACGCGGCGAAGACGGCGCTGATCGGCATGTGCACGAAGGCCACGACGATCCAGCCGGCCTGGACGATCACCGTCCAGCGGATGTTGGCCATGCCGACGTCGTGGAACGACGGGGACTGCCGGGCGGCGCGCCACCACTGGAGCACCATCGCGATCCGCATCACGACATAGCCGATGACCATGGCGCGCAGTTCGAGGTGGCCGCCCTCCTCGACGGAGTGGAACATCGCGGGCAGGCCGAGCGAGAATACGACGACGCCGACCATCTGCAGCATCGTCACGGCCCGGTAGAGCCAGTCGTCGGTGGCGAAGGCAGAGGCGAACCAGCTGAAGCTGATCCAGGCGATACTGATCGCGAACATCGCCAATACGAACGCGATGACCGCCTGGCCGGCATGCCCCTCGGCGACCATCTCGGCGAACTGGAACGCCGCCGTGCCGACGGCGACCACGAAGGTCAGGTCAAACAACAGCTCCAGCGGCGAGGCGGTCCGGCCGTGCTCTTCCGGGTCACGGCCGGTCATGGGGACCAGCCGTCGCGACAGACCGAACTTGCCGGTCTTGCCGGTGGGTGGGGACTCATTCATGTACAGCAGTATTTCTGACGCTGCTCCTGCCCGCCCAGCCACACTGCCGACGCAGAGTCCTCCGGCGACAACGGCGAAACACCGCACCCGGCCGATACCCAGCAGCGCGGCCTGTATGCCGGCGGGCAGCAGATCCCACACCAAGTAGCGGACCTTCGCAACCGGATGGGTGGGCATGAACCGACGCAGCTCGATGGAGGTCTGCTGGTAAAGGTCGCCGGCTTTCTCCACGGGGCCGAACTGGACCCCGCAGAGCGCGCCGCGCTCGACCAGGGCGTGACTGTACGGCACGGCCAGGGCTACACGCTCCGCGTCAGCGCCGTGCCTTCGGTCCACCGCCGACTCCTCGCCCACTGCCGAACCCACGAAGGCGCCCCGGGACCTCGGCGATCCCGGCCCAGCGCAAGGCCCGCCGCGAGTACGAGAACGGCGTCAACCTGCATGCCCCCACTACAGGCCTCGGAAGGCAGTCACGTTCCGCTACATGATGGGTAACGGCGGCTTCACAAGGAGAGGGCCGAATCCAAACCACGGACCGCACAGGGCCCAACGTGGGGGTCCAGCCCCATGCACGCGTCACCCCCTCAACGCGTTCAGCGGCGAAAAGAACACGGCCAGCACCAGAGACCATGATCAACGGCTTGGCGTTGACCGATGTACCGATGTACCGATGTACCGATGTACCGATGTACCGATGTCCCGATGTACCGATGTCCCGATGTACCAACCGAAGCCGATGTCACGGTCAGCTCAAGCGTCGCATCTGAGCGAGCAACCGTGCTTGTTCGAGCTTCAGTGCCTCGAAAGAGCTCCGCAGGTAGGCGTCCAACTCCGCACGAGGGAAATTACCAGCGCTCGACACATGATCGTCGATCTGGACTGATTCGAACCCGCCTTCCTGCCAGCGGGCCACGATGGGCTCATAGCAGGCCACATGCGCACACAACTCCTTGAGAGGCTCGGGGATGGTGTCCTCGCGCAGCTCGACCTGAAGGCCAGGGCGGGTTCATCGCCTGGTCACGCTGACGTCCCTGGGGGTGAATCAGTGAGGCCGCACGCAGGGTTCATGGCCGCTCTCATTCGCATGGTGGCCGCGAGTGGAGTTCTGTCCGCGCTGCACTGGGCGATGTTGCCCTAGCTCCTCCTTGCGGTGCTGCCTGCTGGAGTCGGCGCGGTACTCACCGCTCGCGTCGACTACGAGATGCATTACGCGAACGTCTCGGACCACAACGTGCGCCACATGATGCGCTGGTGGGCCACCACGCCCAAGCACGGCGATGCGGTCCGCGCAAACGGCATGACCGGCTATCTGCCGCTTTGGTACCGCTCCCTGTCCGAACGCATCGACCGCCGTCTGTTCCTGCTCTTGACCTGGGCCACCCTGGCCTGGCTGGCCACCACCGGCCGGATCGAACCCGCCGTGCGCAACCGCCGTCATCGCCGTGCAGACCAAACTGGCTGCGCTCTCCCAGGTCGCCGGCCGCCCCGGACCGCGGTCCAGGACTGCGAGGACCTTCACAGCGCCAGTCTTCTCGCCTGTCCCAGGCCCCGGGCGGGAACGCTTGATCACATCAATCGCGGGTCAGGGCGTAAGGAAATCCGTGGACGGGCCCGCGGTAGACCACATAGTGTGCTGCTCCACGCCCTGAGATGGATGGAAGGAGGCGAGTGCCGTGCGGTTCACACCTTTCCAGCGCTCCCTCTTTCCGCTGTCCCGGCGTGGTTCGTGAGTTCTGACCGGGAGCGCTCCAAGCAGCCTGCATCCCGGAGGAATCAATGACCGATGCGGTCATCCGCGCGCTCTCCGCGAGCGACGCTCATCTCTTCGACGCACTCCCCGACCCCCTGGGCGCCCGTGAAGGCCATCGGCGTACCCAGTTCCGCCCCGACTGGAAGCGCGTCGCCCTGCGCGACGGCGAGGTCGTCGCACGCGGCGCGTGGTGGGGCGGCCCCAACAACTCGGAGCCCGTGAACATCAACTGGTTCGACGTGGCCGAGGGCGAGGAGGAGGCAGGGGCCGAGCTCCTGCGCTCCGCTCCCTGGCAGGTCGAACTCGAGATCAACCTGCCAGGCGGCTGGCGGGGAAAGACCGGCCTGCGTGCCGGCGCCGAGTCGCGCTTCGCCGCCGCACGAGCCGCAGGATACGAACTCCTGGTGGAACGCTTCCTCTACCGCTGGACCCCGGAGCGAGGTCTGCCCGAGCGGCCCGGACGCCTGCGCTTCAGCGCCGAACCCGACAACACCGTGTTCTTCGACGCGTTGCGCCGCATCCACTCCGCCACCCTGGACGCCCACGCACTCAGGGCCATCGGGGAGGGCGGCCTCGACCAGGCCGCCCAGGAGGAACTCGACTTCTTCCACTGGTGCCCCTCCCCACGGGAGTGGTGGCAGATCGCGCACACGTCGGAGGGCGACTTGGCCGGCATCCACATCCCAGCCCACAACCCCTCCGGCCCGACCATCGGCTTCATCGGAGTCGTCCCGGAACAGCGCGGTCGCGGCTACGCCTACGACCTGCTCGCGGAGTGCACCCACCTCCTCGTCGAGCAGGGCGCGGAGTTCGTCAGCGGAGCAACGGACCAGGGTAACTTCCCCATGGCCGCGAACTTTGCCAAGGCTGGCTTCCCTGTCATCAGGGAACGCATCAACTTCCACCCGACGGTCTAGCGGGTGTCTGAGAACCTCCGTTCAGGGCAGGTGACTTGGTAGTTCCTGTACTTCGGGGAGGTGGGATGACTGGCCGACGCACCTATCCGACGGACCTTTCCGACGCCGAGTGGACGGTGCTCGAACCACTGGTTCCGCCGCCGAAGCCGGTCGGCCGGCCATCCAAGCATGGAACGTGGAACGCATGGATCTCTGCGGAACGCGTGGAGGGGCCCGGGTGCCGTACTGGCATCCGGGCCCCGAGGAACTGCTGCACCATCTGCCGGCCCTAGTGCTGCGCCGACCTTCTGTGTCCGCATGACCACTCGGGAGCGAGTGGGGAATGCGGGGATCGCGGTTGCTTGACCGGAGACCACCTCACTATCGATGACCTGCGGTACCCGGGCCCAGTGGCTCCGCCCGGGCGATCCTGATGGCTCTCAGCCCCTCCGTTCGTCCCTCTTGATCAACTACCTATTCACGGGTACTGCGAACCGCACTTGCGGGTACTGCTCCTGCTCAACTGCGGTCCTGCTCACGGCGGCCCCTGATCACTGCGGGCCACCCGGTCCGGCCATCAGTCCCGTCACCGTCCTGCAACCGCTCTGGCTCCGGAACTCCACCGCCGCACCGTCCTGCGCACTGCAACTACGGGTACTACTGGCCGGCAGTTCGTCCCTGCCGGGCCCTACTTGACCTCGGCGACGAGAAAACCCATAACCACCCCACCACCCAATGTCTTCTCCAGCGGACATAGATTTCCGTGCGCTCGAAGATGAGACAACCCACCTCGAACCGGTCCATTGACGGTCGCTGCAGCCCCCGAAGCTCAGGTCCGGCTCGCGGAGTGACCCACGGCCTCGCAGCCCGTAGAGCTTCCTGTGAGGCCGGTGGCGGTGCCGCCATGCGTCGACCATGGCCGTCCGTTTCGTCGGCAAGCACTGCGGCCCGGCCCGTTTGCGAGTAGAGGGGCAGGGCACAGAAATCGGATCGGCAACGGCCGGGCATGGACGATCAGAGACCGCGGTGAACCTGATGAACACGATGGCCGTCAATGCCACAACCGACCGTTCCACGAGGGTGGTTGCCGACGCGCGCGATTGCGACGCTGGTCTTCCTCTAATGCCTGCCGCAGCCGGCCCCGGCCCCTGACGCGGCGGACACCGTGGTCCTGGTCGTGTCCGAACTCGTCACCAACGCCCTGCGCCACGACGGGTGCCGCTGCACGGGGGCCTGACTGCGCACCCCGACACCATCGAGGTGGCCGTCCACGACCCCAGTCGGCATGCGCCGCGCATGCGCACCCCTGACCTGAACGGCGGCACCGGAGGCTTCGGCCCGGCCCATGGTCAACCGCCTCGCCCGCTCCACCGCGGCCACCAGCCGGGCCTCCGGCAGCAACTGTGAGCGCCCGTCTTCCTCGGTAGCACCCCAGCACCGCCGCTCAAGCAGCTGGCCGGCCGGCGAATATAATCTTCCGCATGTCGAAGCCTGACGAGCTGCTCGTTGAGGTCGCCGCCCTGGTGGAATCCGGGCAGAGCAACCAGATGTCCCTGACCGTGGTCACCGGTGGTGCTGTCATCACCGGCCGCCTAGCTCCCGAAGCAGTGTGGCGGCAGAGGGTGGCGGAGGTGCTGACGGATTCGGACCGCTTGGCAGAGTTCTCCGCCGTCTTCGACACCCCGGCGAAGAAGGACGGGCCGCCTACATATCTGCACTTCCATGTCGCCCGGATCCTGCAGGGAACCGTGGGAATCCCCGAGACAGGCGGGATGTACCGCGTGGCGATCGAAGACATCAGCACCTGGACCGTGGGCGACTTCAGCTATTCCGACCACTGAGCACAGCCACTCAGCAAGAACCCGCCGCACTCACTGTGGGCCCGACCGGCGCGTGCCGGTCGGGCCCACACTGCTGTCCAGGTGCCGGACCCTCGCCACGGTTCAGGACGCCCTCCACCACGAACACTGAACCAGCCATTGGCGCTCGCCCAGCGGCGAGTCCCAACGCCCCTGGTGAGCGGGAACACGGATCAGGACGATGGCCAGTGCGGACAGCAGCATGCCGGTCAGGTCGAGCCGGTCGGCCCTCTTCACGGTCGACGCGGGGATGAACCTGCGTCCCAGAAGGAGCACGGCGAGGCCCACGGGCATGTTGACCGTAGATGTTCTTGGGCCTCGGGACTGAACCACCTGCTCTCCGCCTCCGTCTCTCTGACGGGGCGACATACGATCGCCCCGTCGGCGTGGAAGCGAGCGGCCCCTACCGGGCCTGGATGGGTATGCAGAAAAAGACTCTGATCATCAGCGCAGCCTGCGTAGTAGGTCTCTGGGCCGTCGGCTCGGCCGTGACACCCGTGCTGAAGGAACACAACGACGGTTTCCCGGACGCGTTCAACGACCATGTGCTCCACGAACGCGTCAAGACGTTCCCCACGGAGCACGAGGCCCGGAAGTCCGCTGACAATGAATTCATCTTCCGGCTCCCCAAGTGGGTGCCCAGGGACGCGACGGACATCACGATCAAGGCGCAGACCACCGGCAACGCCAAGCTCATGCGCTTCACGCTCGCCGACACCCCGCTGAAGCTGGCCGGTGAGGAGGGCTGCTTGGAAGGCGCCTTCTCCGACGGGCCCACGCTGGCAGCGAGCTGGTGGCCACAAGACGTGGGGGCCGATGACGGACGGCCCGACTGTTCCGGGCAGTACCAGCTACGGGTGGCGGTCAAGGGAGACAAGGTTTACGCCTGGAGCAATGGCGACATGGTCGAGAGCTAACTGGGCGATTGATCCTGTGAGGTGTGTTTAGTCCGCGGGATCAGGTTCCGCGCCAGTCGGGGGTGGCTTCGCCGGTGAGGCGGCGGGCTATGAGGTCGATCATCGCGAGGTGAATCATGCCTTCGCAGCGGTGCGGGTGGGTGTCGCAGTCGCGGGCGCGGGCGAATCTGCTGTGGTGCATGAGCCTGTGCCGATACCGCGCTCGATGGTCCAGCGTCTGGGGATGATTTTGAATGCCTTGATTCCTGGCGGCCGTTGAACGGGGTGGACGTCAATGCCCAGGCGGGCGCCGTGGTTGATGGCCATGGTCCGGTAGACGGCGCCCACCCAGGCCCTGGGGTTGTGCGGGTGGGCGGCGGCGACGCGGGACAGCAGCGTGACACCGACCGCGATGGCGGCCGCGGAATCCCGCCGCTTCCCCCAACTCGGCCAGGCCTGGCGCGCGCAGGCCCGGACCGCTTCGCCGAACCCCTGGCACAGACACTCCGCTCCCGAGCAGAGCTGCACATCCCCGACATGGAAGTGGCGATCCTCCAGTTCTACGCGCTGGTGCTCTACCCCCACATCGTCCACAGCGCGTAGGGCGAGCACCTCTCCCCCGACCTGGCCGAACGCCTGGTGGACCGCGGCGTCGACATGCTCCTGAGGTACTACCGCAAGCGATGAACACGGGTTCCGGGCCCAGCGGTTCGCACGGGCCGAAACCCGTCAGAATCAGCAGGCTGCGGTCAGCTCCGCGGTGAGTGTTCCGGTGTCTTCCCCGCCCCGAGCACATGGCCCAGCGCAGGCCCCAGAACCGGTGCACGGCCCTCCAGGAAGTCCCACAGCCGGTCGGCCACCGGCCCGTGCGGCCGGTCTCGCCGGCGCGCCGCCGAGAGTTCCTCGACCACGCCGGGAAAATGTCGCCCTGCGATGGAGAACAGCCGTCCGTCACGCAACTCGTTCTCGATCATGAACCGCGGCACGTGCCCCCATGCCATGCCGTGCAGGATCAGCTCCTTCTTCATGAGGTGGTCCGGAACGGAGCACAGGGGCGCGCCGTCGACCAGGAAATGGCCCGGTTCGGACGGATGGCGCGCCGAATCCCGGATCACGCATTGGGTGAAGGCCTGCATTCGCTGGGGTGTGATGTCGCTGTCCGGAGGAAAGGGCAGGAAACCCGGCGCCACGACGGGCACCAGCGCGACGCGGCCCAGACCGATCGACTCCATCCGCACATCGCTCTGGGGGACACGGTGCACCATGAGGTCGGCTTCGTCCTCCAGCAGCCGCTCCCAGGGGCCGGTGACCGTCTCGAACTGCAGGTGCAGCCGCGTCTGCGGGCACAGCGCGAAGAAGTCGCTGAGCATCTCCAGCACCGGCGGAAGCGGGCACAGGTCCCCGAGCACCACGCGCAGTTCGGCCTCCTCGCCCATCGCCAATTGCGCGGCATAGGTCTGCAGCTCCCCGGCCTCGTGCAGCAGGAAGCGCACCTTGCGGTGAAAAGCGTGCCCCGCCTCGGTGAGCCGGACCCGGTAGCCCGAGCGGTCGAGCAGGTCCAGACCCAGCTGGCGCTCCAGCTTGGCGACTGCCGCGAAGACAGAAGGGTGCGAGCGGTGCAGCCGCTCGGCCGCAGCCTGGAAGCCGCCGCCGAGTACCACCGCGTCAAAGCACTGCAATTCATGGAGCGTGAAATTCGACATTGTCCAGGCAACCTACAGGAATCGTCCAATCTTTGTAATAGCACTTTGGCAGGTCGTGTTCCTAGGCTCAGCACATAGCCGCTGCCGCTCGATCACTGGAGCTGACATGACTTCCCAGACCCTTACCGCCATCACCACCGGCGACGGCGTCCGCATCGCCTACCGCTTCGACGGTGACCAGAGCAAGCCGGTACTACTGCTCTCGAACTCCATCGGAACCGACCTGCACATGTGGGACGGCCAGGTGCCGGCGCTGACCGAGCACTTCCGGCTGCTGCGCTACGACGCACGCGGCCACGGCGCCTCCGACGTCCCCGACGGCCCGTACTCCCTGGACCGGCTGGGGCGCGACGTGGTGGAGCTGCTGGACGCCCTGGGCCTGCAGCGGGTGCACGTGCTGGGCCTTTCCCTGGGCGGCATCGTCGCGCAGTGGCTGGGCATCCACGTTCCCGAACGCGTCGACCGCCTCGTTCTCTCCAACACCGCCGCTCACCTCGGCCCGGCCGGTCAGTGGGATCAGCCGATCGCCGAACTGCTGCAAGCCCCCGACATGCAGGCCACCGCGGAAATGTTCCTGCACAACTGGTTCCCGGCCAGCATGCTGCGAGGCGACAACGAGATCACCGAGGGCTTCCGCCGCACTCTGCTCGCCACCCAGCGCCAGGGCGTGGCCGGGAGCTGGGCTGCGGTACGCGACTACGATCTGCGCCGCACGGCCGCACTCATCCCCAACCCGACACTGGTCATCGCAGGCGAACACGACACCGTCACCTCCGCCGAACACGGCAGGCAACTCGCCGCGACCGTCCCCGGCGCCCACTTCACCCTCCTGCCCACGGTGCACATGGCGAATGTCGAAGGCCAGACGCAGTTCCTCGACACCGTGGTCGCCTTCCTCACCGAACAGCCCTGAAGGGCCACGGATGCCAAGGCCCTGGCCCCTCCCCCGTCTTCGCGTCCTGACAGGCGCAGAGCCAGGGCCAGGCACGGCGGATACCCACTACCGCGACGGCCCGTGGTCCCCCGACGGTCGGCGCCCGGCTCACTGAGCGGGGTTCGTGCGGAGGTGGGCGGCGCCCGAGCGGACCGCCCACCCGAAGACCGCCAAGGCGATGACGCCCACCACGAGTGAGTCGTACGGCGCCGGCAGATGTCCGGAGCCGCCGAAAGTGCCGAGCCACGACAACAGCGTCAGCGCCGCCAGGTGGAACACGAGCCATGAGCCCTGACGCAGTTCCTGGGCCGGAGGGCGGCCGCCTGCCGCCCTGCGTCGTTGCAGCAGGAACAGCGGGACACCGGCAAGGACGAGAGGCAGGGCGAGCCGCAGGTCGTCCCACCCCGACCAGTAGACGAACTCGGTCGCCACGGCGAAACTGACCGGCGCGATCCAGCGCACTCCCGGCATGTGGCCGTCCGCGAGGGGCACGCCGCGCTCCCGGTCGTGGGCCCGGAAGGAGGCCACGGCCACCGCCGAGGCGGCGTAGATGATCAGGTACATGTCCCCCATCACGCTCACGATGTCCTGCCAGCCTCCGAACGGCAGCATGAAGACGACGATGACCGCGAGGTTGAGGACCAATGCGCGGCGTGCGATGCCGGAGCGGGGATCGATGCGCATGAAGAAGCGGGGCAGCAGACCGTTCTTCGAAAGGGCGTAGGTGTGGCGGGCGTCGATGGCGACGCCCACGTAGGCGGAGCCACCCGGGGAGACGACCGCGTCGGCGTAGAGCAGTGTGGCCAGCCAGTGCAGGTTGAGGACAAGGGCGAGCTGGCCGAACGGCGACTCGAAGTTGACCCCCTGCCAGCCGTTGGTGAGCAGCGCATCAGGCACGGTGTAGAGGAAGGCGAGTTGGAGTCCGAGGTACACCAGCACCGCGAGGCCGATTCCGGTGAGGACGGCGGCGGGTACGTTGCGGCGCGGGTTGCGGGCCTCTCCCGAGAAGTCCAAAGGGGCCTGGAAGCCGTTCACGGAGTAGACGATGCCTCCGCCGGCCAGTGCCGTGAGGCAGGCCGCGTAACCGTAGGGGGCGAACCCGCCGTGGTCCGTGAGACGGCCCGGGTGAGTGCCGGACAGGAACAGGGCGGCCACCGTGAGCACGGGAACGACGACCTTGAACACCGACACCAGGTTGTTTACGCGTGCGAACATCCGTACCGCGAACCAGTTCAGCGCGGTGAGCAGCACGCTCAGTGCGGCGGCCACGCCCAGGCCCGACAGGGTGAGGCTGGTGCCGTGGTAGAGGCCGGGCACGTAGTGGGCGGCGTACTGCATGATCGCGCTGATCTCGGCCGCGGTTCCGCCCACAGAGAGCAGGACGGACCAGCCGACGACCGTGCCCACCAGCCGGCCGTTCGCGTACAGCGGCCAGCGGACCGTGCCGCCGCCTTCCGGCCTCGTGGCGCCGAGTTCGACCATGACCACGGCCACCAGCGCACAGAGCAGGCCGGCAGCGATCCAGGAGAGCAGGGCGGCGGGCCCGGCGGTCTGCGCGGCGTACAGGGCGGCGAACAGCCAGCCCGAGCCGAGGATGTTGGAGAAGCCGATCGCGGTCAGAGCCCAGAACCCGAGGTCCTTGCGCAGCCGGCTCTCCTCGGCCAACACGTCCGGGCCACCAGCAGTCTTTGCCAGCTGTTGCTCCGCCACGTTGCAAACCTCCTCGACGATCACGGACCCACGGCGCCAGCGTGCCACGCCCTGACGTACGCAAGCCTGCTCATCCCCGGCGCGTGGCTGGCAGACCTCCGCGCCCTGTGCGCCTCGCGGGAGACATTCACTGATTCTGGCTGGATGAGACGGAACAGGCTTCTATGCCGCAACTGGCTCCGGCGGACCCGCGGATGCCGTGCAGAGGGAAAACACAGAGGGGCATGCAGGTCACCGACGGCAGTCCCCTTGGCGTCCAGCACGCCGCCTGCCTGTCAGCCGAATGGATGCAGGAAGGTGACATGCCCTTCAGGCCTTGCGGCTTCGAAGACGCCTTACGCCGACCTGCTCTGCCTGCCTGCCTCCGCTACCGGCGCAGCATTCCCCTCGAGGATGTCGGTATCGCAGACACCGGTCTCAGAGGGTCTGGGTCTCACTCACGCACGACCTCGTTGCTGTCACCAACGTGCCCGAACGGCACCTAGCCCCGGCTCGGGCCGGTGAACCCGATGCTCTGGCGCCAGCTGAGCTCATGGACTCCCTCACCGTCCTCCTTGCGGAAGACGACCCGATATCCGCTCCAGGAGAAACGCGTCCATTCCCACCCGTCTTCGCCCTTGGTCACATGCGTGTCCCACTGCGTGAGGTCGCCGTCGCTCACGGCGGCGATCACCGTGTCGTCCGCATCACCCAGGTAGCAGCCCTCGTTGTGATGGGCAATGACCGCGACAGTGTTCTGATAGGTGCTCAGGTCAACTCGGCAGTCACCATCCCCTGCCGTGGGGTGGAGAACCCGGGGCTGCGACCACGAACCGCCATCGGCACCCCGGTGCCTCTCCGTCAGCCCTCGCTTCGTGAAGCGCACCATGACACGACGGCCGTCTTCCAGCACGACTGGACCCTGCGCACTGGCCGTCTTCGCCGAGGGAGTCTCCACGGGCCACTCGGCGCATCCCACCCACGCACCCACCACTACGAGCACCAGTCCCCCGGCCAGCAGTCCACGCCTCAGACGCATCGTGGATCTTCACCTCCCCTCTCATCCTCCGCCCCTGATTCCTGGGACTGTAGCCTTCCCTGCTCAGTCAACTGTTCGCACCCTTCGTCCTGGTGACCGGGGTGCGCATGGGGTGGCTCAGCGGTGTCGTGCGAGCTTGTCTTGAGCGTGCCAGGAGAGGCGATCGCGCGAGTGTCGCCGTATACCTGCATCAACTCAGCACGGTAGAGCCGAAGGTGCACAGCCTCGTCGGCTGCGACGAGGATGCTCGACGTAATCAGGAGGCGGTACGGGCGGTGAGTGCGGAAAACTTCGCAGGGTGATCACGATGCAGCCCGTCCTGGAGATTTACACACCTGACGACTTCGGCCTCTGGCCTGTCGCCGAGATCGAGCCGTTCGGATACCTGCCTCTCAGCGGGGCGCTCTCACCTGCTGAGGTAGGGACGGTGGTGATGCGCATCGCCGACTACAACAACCTCGACTCCGATGGCGACCACACACAGCAGTCGGCCAATGCACTCGGCTCTTTCTTGCACGGGCTCCTCGCACCTGAGGACGGCCTCGTCGCCCCCGGCGGTCTTCGAGTCATAGACACCTCCACCAGTGTCACCTTCCTGCCGGGCTGCTGTGACGGGCTGGAGAGCTGGCGCGACTGGCATCAGTTCGTCGACGACGGCAACCTGCTCGGATTCGGTCATGATCCCGTGTCACCCGTTGCGGAGCGCTTCGGCGACACCGTCAGGCTCACTGTCAACGCCGAGCAGCGAGACAGTCCGGTCATCGCGCTGTCCGTCACCGAGCTCCGCCACCACCTCGCCGGTGCCGAGAGCGACTTGGCTGACTTCCTCGCGCTGGCAGCCGACTGGACGTCCGGGCACCTTCCTGACCACCGCGCTCCCGTCACAGCCGCTCTCGCCCACGTCCTCGATCTGCCCCTACCGGCCGTGAGACCGGAGCCATAGGACGATCGGCTCGACTTCCCCCAGCAGAAGGAGGCGGGTCCGCGGAAAGCCATCGTGCGCGACGCAGTGAGCTGGGTGCGCCGCTGGGGTGGGGACGGGCGGCTTGGTTGCCGCCCGTCCCCACCGGTTGTGTGCGGGGTCGGTCAGGCCGTCGCGGGCTGCGGTTCGGGCGCGGGGCGTGTCAGGCGTCCGGTCCGGTGCAGGCCGTAGAGGGACGCCGAGCAGGCCAGACCGAGCCCGAACAACGCGAGCCAGGGCAGCGCGGACATTCCGGCGGCCCGGGCCGCGTCGAGGGCTGCGCCGGTGAGCAGGTTGCCGAGCGTGATGCCGATTCCGCAGATGGTGTTGTAGAGGCCGTAGTGGGTGGCGACGAGGCGGTTACCCGCGAGCCGGACGATGGTGTCCATCTCGAAGGGGTACGCGATCATCGTGCCCAGCGCCAGCATGAGTGCGGCCAGCGTGGGCGGTACGGAGGCGAGCAGCCACAGTCCGATGCCTGTGTCCGGCACCGGGACGGCGGTCGCGGCCAGGAGCGGTATGAATGCGGCTCCCATGATCAGCAGGCCCCGGGTCAGGGCGCGGCCGGGTTCCAAGTGCTCCTTGCACCAAGCAGTCACCCGGGTCTGGCAGAGAATCGTGGTCAGGCCGGAGGCGGCGAACAGCAGCGCCACGGCAACGGTTCCGAACTCGCCGTCGCCACCCAGGCGCCGCACTTCGAGCGGCAGCGCGAGGTAAACCTGGAAGGAGAGGACGTACGAGCCGATCATCGCGGTTGAGAAGAGCAGGAACGCCCGGTTGGCGATCACGCCGCGCCACTGCGCCAGCACACTCTCCCGCTCACCGGTGCCGCCGCTTGCGCGATCGTCGCCCCTGCGGGCAGGCAGCGCGCGGATCTGCACCACGCTCAACAGAGCGAAAATCGCTGCCGAAACCAGGCAGGTGATACGGAAGTCGACTCCTGTGAGCAGCATCCCGACGAGCGGGCCGAGCAGGATGCCCGCCTGGTAGAAGACGTTGAACAGGGCGAATGCCTCGACCCTGCGCTCCCCCGCGTCCGCCGCGAGGTAGGCCCGCACGGCGGGGTTGAACAGGGCGCCCGCGAAGCCGGTGGCCGCCGAGGCCGCGATCAACGCCGCGACCGAGTCGACCAGACCGAGCGTCGCGAAACCGGCCGTGCGCAGAACACATCCGGCGACGATCAGCGGCTTGTAACCGAACCGGTCGGCGAGGGTGCCGCCGATGAGGAACATGCCCTGCTGGCTGAAGTTCCGCACCCCCAGCACGAGACCGACCAGCCACCCCGCGAGCCCGAGCGATCCCGACAGATGCTGCGCCAGGTAAGGCATCAGCATGTAGAAGCCGAGATTGATGGTGAACTGATTGGCGAACAGGAGCTGCACGCTCCGGTCGTAGGAGCGCACCTGCGCGATCGTGCCCTTCACCGGCCCCCTCCTTCGAGCACGCCGGACTCGGTCGGCTGGGAGAGCGGATCCGCGACCTCGGTGCAGCGGGTCCAGCGGGTCACTTCCTTCTCGTCGGAGCGGCCCACCACATCCGGTTCGGGAGCCGGGACCACTCCCAACAGCCCCTTCTCGGCGCAGTACTCGTCGTCGTAGACGGTTTCCAGATAACGCTGAGGCCCGTCGGGGAAGATCGCGACGATGCGGGTGTCCCGAGGCTCCGTACGTGCCAGCCACCCGGCCACGAGCGCGACCGCGCCGACGCTCCAGCCACCCGTGGCGTAGTGCGAGGTCGCCAACTGCCTGCAGGCCCAGACGGATTCGGCTGGTGCCACCCAGTGCACCTCGCTGATGTTCTTGTACGCGACGTTGCGCGGGTAGATGCTGGATCCGAGCCCGCGCATGAGCCTGGGCCGGGCGGGCTGCCCGAAGATGGTCGAGCCCACGGTGTCCACCCCCACCAGGCGCATATCCGGGTAGAGCTGGCGAAGCGCCCTTGAGATGCCCGCGGAGTGGCCCCCGGTACCGACACTGCATACGAGTACGTCGATGTGGCCGATCTGGGAGGCGAGTTCGAGGCCCAGCGGAGTGTAGGCGGAGACGTTGTCGGGATTGCCGTATTGATCGGGGCACCAAGCTCCGGGCTCCCGCGCGAGCAGTTCGACGACCCGGTCCCGGCGGGCCTGCTGCCAGCCTCCGGAGGGGTGCGCTTCGGTCACCGTGTCGACCGTGGCACCGTACACAGCAAGGAGACGGGCCATGGACGGTTCCAGACCCGGGTCGGTGACAAGGGTGACGGGATGCCCGTAGACCATCCCGGCAAGGGCAAGGCCGAGCCCCAGGGTGCCACTGGTCGACTCGACGATCGGGCAGCCCGGCAGCAATTCGCCGCGGGCACGAGCCCGTTCGACCATGTGCAGTGCCGGGCGGTCCTTGATGCCACCCGGGTTGAAGCCCTCCAACTTGGCCCAGAAGCCACGGTCGGAGGGGGTGAACGGCTGGGCCACCCGAAGGACGGGCGTGTTGCCGACCAGCCCTGGCAGGCTTGAGCCGGCAGGAGTGAAGTCACTCGTGGTCAGAGAGTGCATCTGATTCGCTCTCATTTCGCTGTAGAAGCTGCGCGGGTGCTCGTCTCGCACTGCACGCCCGTCAGGCGAGCAGCGCGGCGGTCGACCGCGGCCGACCGCGAAGGCGGCTCCTAGATCAGCCACCTGCACAGGACAGCCGGTGTGGCATGGCTGCCACCTGGTATCCGGCTGGGCGCAGCTCGGAGGTGCTCAGCGATGAGCGGTGTGACAGGGGTCGTCGGGTTCGCGAGCGCACTCGCGTACGGCAGGCCGCGTACGGACGCAGGAGCGGTTCCGACGGAGCCGGGATCGGAGACGGAACAGCCTGATGGTGACTCAGGTCCGTCGAGCACCTCCGTCGCGGGCCGCCCCTCGGTATGGGGCAGTGTTCGCGACACGGCACTGACGCGAGCCATCGACTGCTCACCGGCGTGCGCGGTCTCGGCGCCGCACTGCACCAGCGTGAGCAGGAGAACGGCCACCGCGGTCCATACGAGTCGGCGCTCCCACAACGCCTGGGCATGCGAAAGGGACCAACGTCCCGGAGGCGAACTCGCCCATGCGGGAGAGGACATCGGTTCAGCAAAGCAGGGCGGCACAGATCCTCCGTGCGGCGGATTCCCCTGCCGGATCGTCCACGGCAGGGCAGCAATGAGTGGGGGCGACGAGCCGTCGAAACCATCCCGGAGCCGCCCGCAACAGGGCACGCAAGGGAAGGCCAGACGCCGGGCACCGGCCGACGAGAGAAGGCACGACGACGGCCTCGGGCCGCGTCGGCAGGCCTCAGCGATGTGTCGGCCTATGGAGAAGGGGGCGCTGACCTAGATGCGTAGAACTGGAGACTCCGCCGCGTGCGGTATCGGAACGACGAAGCCCCGCACGGCTGATGGGCGGACGTGCACGAGCGGCGGCACCAATGTGTCCGCTGACGAACTCAGCGAAGTAAGGCATGGCAGCCCTAGCGCGGGGCCCTGTGACGGCTGGCCAAGACCGCATTCGTCGAGGGCGTGCTCCTGCCCGTGGCTGTCACCGCCATGGTGATTGACCGGCGCCTCGGCCGGGTCATGCGTGGCAGTGGCAGTGGCAACAAGCTGCTCCGGCCCGAGTTCAGCGTGGCCGGCGATCGCAGTCGAGGCCCCGCTGCCCGACGCGACGTGACCCGCTGTGCTCTCGGGGCTGGCCGCGTGCGTGTACAGAACGCCGAAGAGGATCAGACCAAGGCCCAGCAGGCGCAGCGGAATCGCAGTTGCGCGAGTCCGCTGTGCGCCGGAAGGAGACCAG
The DNA here is from genome assembly GCF_040643025.1 of Streptomyces sp. NPDC047525. NCBI lineage: Bacteria > Bacillati > Actinomycetota > Actinomycetes > Kitasatosporales > Streptomycetaceae > Streptomyces > Streptomyces sp. NPDC047525. Next base: position 99,799 of record NZ_JBEYTL010000018.1, on the reverse strand, counting down.
GCCGTAATCACGTCGTGATCCTAACCTCTGTCTGTCTGACTGGCGTAAAGGACTGTGCGAACAACGAATGAACAAGCCACCTGGGCCGGGGATCTGCTGGTCAGCGACGCCGAACGCGCGCAGCAACATCCACAGGGCGTCGCCCGCAACGACCGGGTGCGGGGACATGCCGAAGAGGTTGACGAAGAACACCCCTCCGGGGAAACTCGGCCGCTCGGCGGGCACGGCCCGCACCGCGAAGGAGGTCTTGCCCAGGCCCGCCGCACCGGTGATGAGTCCCACCACCCCGACCCCCGGGGTGCTTTCGGCGTAGACCAGCTCACTCAGCCAGATCAGCTCCGTACTGCGGCCGGTGAAGTCACCCACCATCCGTGGCAGTTCACACAGACCGCCCGGACATGACCAGTGATCCCGCAGCCGGCCGCTGCGCGCCAGCTCGACCAGCTGCCGACTGGCCCTCTCGTCCAACGCGAGCGCATCCGCCAACGCCGTCACGGTGCGATGCTGAGGCCCCTTGCTGCGTCCGCGCTCCAAGTCCGACAGCGTCCGGGCGCTCGCCCCGGACATCCCGGCCAACTGTTCCCATGTCAAACGTCCCGCGCGCCGGTGAGCGCGCAGCACTTCCCCGAAACCAGGCTGTCCGGTCAACGGTCCCTCCCCTCCCAGCAGACAACGAACTGACCGCGCCGCACGCCTCCTCGCCCGCTCGGGCCACCCCCGGCTGTGTACGTATATGCCGCCCGCACACCGGCAGGGACATACCTGAGGCCGTCGTTGCCCCGCCGTGGGGTCAAATACGCCCGCCCCCGAGCTCGCGGTGTGTATGTGCAGGCGCCGTCGGACAATCGTCACTACGACGAGAGCGCCGAGCAGCGGCTCGGCCAGATATCCACCGCCCATAACGCCTCGCGGCGGATCCGGATCACACGGCCCTGTACGCGGCGCAGGTAGGCGGCGATTTTGCGGAGTGACCAGCGGGTAAAGGGTGCCCGAGCTTGGTCGGGCGGGTGTTGGCCTTCGCGATCACCGGCGCCCGGCCGTACTGGGTGACTCTCCATCACATTCACATGGGGAGCGAGAACAGGCGCACTGGCCCTGAGGGCCAGCGGGCGTCGTCGCGCAGGGGCGTCACCATAGTCCGCAATGGCATGGTCACCAGGCGGTCTTCGGGTTGTTCGACCAGTACGTCGTTGTCGAGCGGGTGCCATCCGAGGCGCCTGTAGAGCGACACGAGGGGAGGGCGGCAGAACAGGAGTGCGTGCTGAGGACCCATTGTGCGGGCGTGCTCCAGGGCAGCTGTGACGACGAGCCGAGCCAGGCCATGGCCTTGCATGTTGGGTGCGACGGCCACCCCGCCGACGCCCACCACCTCTGTCGCGACGCCACCAATCGCGACAGGCAGTCGCAGCAGGCCAGCATGTGCCACGAGCCGGTCCTCGTGTCTGATGCCGAAGTGTTCTTCCTTCGGCAGCCAGGTCAGACCGGTCGAGGCAACACCGAAGGGATCACCGCTGTTGCCAAGGATCTCTTCCTGGTTCGTCTTGGTGTATTGAGGGAGTCGCATCACAGTCGGTGTCACGGAGGGTCGGTTCTCAGGCATGGCCACATGATGATCTCTCCGCCGAGCACAGGCCAAGGGATTCTCCACCGACACTGGGGAACCGACTGTCCCTGACTTCTCCTACGACGCTCACGAAACTGCCCCCCGCGTACCGGTCCGTCAGGACACACTTCACCAACAGCGACTACGACAACGGGTGCGACACCTTCGGCTGCGGATTCGCCCGGCTGCCTCCATGACGGTCGGTGGGCAACCTCCTGGCACACCGGCCTGGGTGGCACTTCGACGTCGACGGTGCGGCACAGTGGAGTATCGGCGTCCTCGACAGCCTCCCTCAGCCTGTTGGACGCCACGGGCAACCCGAAGAAGCAGTACACCCTGCAAGAGCCCAGGGCCATCAAGGTCGACACCCCCCAGACCGGCAACGCCCAGAGCGCCACGATCCAGTTCACGAACCTGACGGCCGGCGAGTCCCCATTCTTGCCCCTTGGGATCACGTCGCGCTCTTCAGTCTGACGTCACGCAGCGCCGAGAGCGGTGGCCTCGGGCCTGAGCAGCGTAGGGGCTGGGCAGTCTGTCCAATGGGTGGATTCGCCGGGCTTCTTGGAGAAGTCGTCCTTGTTGCCCTTGGGGCATGTCTCGGGCGAGTAGTCGGTGTCCTTCTTCCCGGTCCCGTACCACTTGATGACCACCTGGGCGCAGTAGCCGTCGGCTGCCAAATCCTTGACCCATCCGCCCGCGTACGTGCTGTAGATGTTGCCCTCCGACTCGCCCCAGCTCGTGGCCTTGCTCCAGGTGCTCTGGGCAGTGAAGTCACCGCTGGAGGCCACAAGGACCCGCTCCTTCCCCAAAGACGCCTGAGGAGCTTGCGAGTCGGCGACAGCGGGTGCGGCCACCCCCCGCTGTCAGCCCGCCACCGACGAGCGGTTGAGAACCGTCTTACGACCAGACGAGTCGGCCTTCGGCGACCCCACAGACCGGGTGGTTTCCATCGGCGATCTTCGTCAGCATCTCCGCTACGGAGTCGAAATACTGGGCCAACGATTCGTACTCGCCCGTGATCGTGATGTCACCCACGAACCACCTGCCGACACGCCCGTCCCGCACATCGATGAACTTTCCCATCCAGCCGTCCTGGTCAGACAGGAACGGGATCCACTCATTACGCCAGAACGGAATGTCCGGCTGGTCCGGAGGGTCGAATCCACCGGACCTGGAGCGGTTTGCGTAGAGCTGCTCAATCGCCCGGATGCCCAGAAAGAAGCTTCCCTCGTCCGGGAACCCGTCGAAGCCGCAACACGCCACTTCGTCGTCGACGTCTTCCTCAGGCAGATCCAGATTGTTCTGCAACAGCCACGTCCGCAGGTCCCCAGGGAGGGAGACACCCATCCGTTCCTCGGCGGCCGCGAGCATCTGCTCCGAAGCGGGCCCTGGCAGATCCGCGTGATCGGCCGGGGCGTGCTGCCGAAGAAGTGTCATCACGTGGGACCAGCTCTCAGCCACGCTCATTGCACTCTGCTCTCTCTACATGGATGCATACGTCCGATTGCGCCACGACGGAGGTTGCGAAGTGCCGACCGGAGAACCTTGCAGGGATGCTACTTCGAGCAGGCGTTCTATCCCCTCCCCACGCCCATCTTCCGACCCGAAGCACAGGGCCGGCTCCTCAGCGAGGTGACCGCCCGCCAACTGCCATGGCGTCCGGCACGAGAAACTGCAACGGCCGCGTGTCGAGGCCGTCGAAACCCGCCCGCAGGGATCTTCGCGAGGAGGGGGCCTCGGGCCAGCTGTTGACGTAGCCGGGCATCAGAGAGTTCATGCGGATGCCCTTCGCGGCGTACTGGTCGGCGTAGAGCTTGGTGAAGCCGGTCAGAGCGGTGCACATCGCCGAGTTCACGGGGATCATGCTCATCGGCTCGAAGGCCGTGTAGGAGGACAGGTTCACGAACACGCCCTTGCCCGCCTGTTCGAAGCGACCGCCACCTTCGACTGGCGCGTACTGCGCGAATCCGGCATCACCCGCGAGCACAAAGCGGGCCGCTACAAGGCCGTCGAACTGCGCCGCGACGACCTGGATGCCCGCTTCCCCCACCTCCTGGACGCCGTCCTCACCGCCACTCCCCCCACCCAGCCCGCCGATGCGGCACCCGTCGAAGGCCTGGAGACGGCCCGCGCCAGCCGGTAAGCCGCCGCGGATGCCGAGGCTAGGAGTGAGCCGCCGATCTGTGACGCTCAGTGATGAGGGCCAGAGACCTTAAGAGCTGTTCTCTTCCGATCCCCTCAACCGGTTCGTGCAGGCGAATAGGGCGTTCCGGATGAGCGGGACCGGTCCCGGGCCGTCGTCGGTATCATCCTCGACATATCTTCTGACGAGGTGCGCAGACCCGCAGCGCTGGTGGTGGCTGCAGTTGGGATCCATGCGCTGCAGGCCGCCGGACGGAACCAGCGGGACCGGTCGTAGGGGGAGAGGAAACTCGTGGTGCGGGAGTGCTGGTTCTGCGGGAATGCCGCCCAAGCGTCGTGGCACGACCGCATCCTGGGGCTGCACCAGGGCGCCGACACCACCATGACCCCATGGATCGTTGTTCTGCGCACCAGGTGGCGCCAGGAAGTTGTGCATGTACCACGCTGTGCCCGCTGCCACACCGGACATCAGATCGAGCAGACCGCGGCGGTGCTCTCCACAGCCGCATTGATCGCCTACGCCGCCAGCGGCGGGCTGGACCAACTCCTCGGCATTCTGCCGACTTCGGCCGCAGAGCGGACGGTCGCAGCGATCTGGGCGGTCGTGGCCTGCCTGCCAGGACTCACCTGGATCGCCATCAGGCATGGTTGGCTGCCGTGGAGGCACCTGGCACCCCACCGCCTGGGCCATGCCCGCCATCACCCGGAGTTCATCCAACTCCTCGACGATGGCTGGAAACCCAGGCCGGGTCCCTTCCCCTGCTGGGGAAACCCGCAGAACCCCCATCACCCTCCGCCACCGAGCCGATCCCGGCGACTGATCGGGCACGTCATCGCCCTGGTCGGAACAACCTGCGTCATCGGCATCCCCATCTCCTACTTCCAGGGCTACGAGGAACTGGCCGGAGGTCTCATCGTGGCGGCGGCCGGGCTGTTCTCCCTGTCCTCAAAGATCAAACCCGACAACTGAACGCCGACTCCGAAGCACTTCTCGGCCGTCGGCTGACGAGCTCACCGGCGGCGACTGCTCGTGCCAGTTCGGATCGACGCCAACAGCCTCCTGGCCGTGGCCATCGGGCTCTCGCTGCTGAGGTCGTCAGCTCCCGCAGACTCCGCCAGGAGTACCCCGAACTAGGGCCTGTCCTGTCGATCTCAGCCGTCAGCGGTCACACTCCGATGAAGCTCACCGTTTCCGTCATGTCCGCCCGCCCGGTACGGAGCCGCGGCACGCCTTCCTTCTCGAATCCCACCGAGATGCCGCAGAACAGAACGAGCCCGTCATCGGCTCCGACTGTTCGGCTGACGGTCTTGCGGTACATGGTCCACATCACCTGGGGGCAGCTGTGCAACCCTTCCGCCCGCAGCAACAGCATGACCGTCTGCAAGTACATCCCCGCGTCACCCCACTGTCCGGGCCCCATCGTCCGGTCGAGGTAGCAGAACACGACGGCCGGCGCCCCGAACGCCTCCGAGTTCAAGGTAGCGATCTTCTGGGGCCGGGCGGGGTCATCGCGCTCAATCCCCAGCGCTACGTAGCGCTGAGCCGCCGCAGCGGAGAAGCGGTCCAGATACGGCGAGGTCAGTTCGTCCGGGTACATCGGGTACTCCCGCTCATCACCCGGGTCCCCCGCCAGTGCCCTGGCGGTCGCGCGCCTCTTCAGTTCGGCCAAGGGCTCGCCTGTCACGACATACACATGCCACGGCTGGAGGTTCCCACTGGACGGAGCCCGCGTCGCTGCGGTCAGCACTCGCTCGAGTACCTCCTTGGGCACCGGCTCACCGCTGAACGCCCGCACGGCCCGGCGACTGTCCACGGCCTCATACACATCCACGTCTTCGCGTCCTCTCCTCAACCGGGCTCCTCCACCGTATTCAGCGGTCAGCACCGAGCATCGCCGGGGGCCGGCCAACGTCCCGACGATCAGTCCAGTCGTTGATAGGACTGTGGGTGACAGAGGTGACTTGGCGGATGCTCAGTGGGCGCGGCTGGAGCCGCTTCTACCAGTGAGCAACGGGCGTTGCGGCAGGTGGCGGGACCACCGCCAGGTCGTGAATGGGGTGCTCTACCGGATACGTACGGGCCTGCAGTGGCGTGATCTGCCGGAGCGGTACGGACCGTGGAAGACGGTGCACGAGCGGCATCGCCGCTGGTCGGCGGACGGAACGTGGGAGATGCTCCTCCAGCAGGTTCAGGCCGAGGCGGACGCGGTCGGCGAGGTCGACTGGGACATCTCGGTCGACTCGACGTCCGTGCGCGCGCACCACCACGCCGCCGGCGCCCGGCACGCACCGCCGCCCGCCGTCAAAAGGGGCTTCGCCTGGGCGGTCAAAGCCGCTCGGATCCGGGCGGAACTGATCGACCGGCTGGCGGAGGCGGTGCGGGAGGTGAGGCGCTCGGCCGCTCACGCGGCGGGTTCACCACCAAGATCCACCTGAGTGCGGACGGTCGCTGCCGGGTGCTCTCGCTGGTCATCACGCCCGGACAGTGTGCCGACTGCAGCCAATTCGAGCTGGTCATGGACAAGATCCGCATGCCGCGGCTGGCCGCTGGCAGGCCGCGCACGAAGCCGGACAGTGTCAGCGCCGACAAGGGCTACAGCAACCGACGAACCCGCCGCTACCTTCGCAGACGAGGAATCCGGCACGTCATCCCGGAGAAAGCTGACCAGGCCGCCAACCGGGTCCGACGCGGCAGGGCCGGCGGTCGGCCGCCCGGCTTCGACAAGGACCGCTACAAGAAGCGCAACACCGTTGAACGGGCGATCAACAAGCTGAAGGCCTTCCGTGCGGTTGCGACCAGGTTCGACAAGCGCGGCTACGTCTTTCTCGGCACCGTCACCGCATCCGCACTCGTCATCTGGCTCCGCTCGTGATCGCCAGGACACTGCCTAGGGCCTGTGTGGGGTCGTGATCAATGTTCGTATTGCGCTGCTGCGCTGGGGCGGGCCGTACTCCCCCGTGCGGTGGAGTTGGATCATCACGCGGTACGACGTGCCGGGCCCGGCGGTGCGAGAGATTCGGGTCATGACGACGAAGGATCCCGCCCCGCCCGAATCCCGCGTGCCGCTGCTGGTCCCGCCGCCTCCGCGCTGGGCGGTGCGTGCCGCCCATGTCGCGGCCTGGTCGACCGTGCCCTCCGGGGTGTGGCGCGTCGCGCTCGTGCTCGGGGTGCCGGTCGGGGTGATGGAGCGAGAGGAGTTCCTCGCCGCATTCCCTGACAACTCCCCGCTGATCGGCCTGGTTTACGTACTGCTGATCGGTGCGGTCGCCGAGGCTGCCTCGTACCTCACGCTGGGCCTGGTACGGCCCTGGGGTGAAGTGGTGCCGCGCTGGATTCCGTTCCTCGGAGGGCGCCCGGTCGACCGCAGGCTCGCGGTCCTCGCCGCTTCGCTGGGAGCCCTCGCGGTCACCGTCCTGTGGTGGGTCCTCTTCTTCGGCGGACTGCTGACCTCCCCCAGCCCGGACGCCGGCATCTCGGCCGGCGAAGCCGTCTTCGTCGCCACCTACGCCCCACTCCTGCTGTGGGGCCCGCTCCTGGCGGCGGTGACCTGGTCTTACCACCGACGACACAAGGCTTGTGCGAGGTTGTGATCGAACTCGGGTTCCGTCCCTGTGGGAGGAATGGAACCTGGAAAGGCGTTGGATGTGACACGCAGACAACTCACCGAAGGGCAGTGGCGGGAGATGCCGACGGAGTTCGGTGCCTGGTCGACCGTCCACGACCGCTTCCGGCAGTGGCGCGACGCTGGGGTCTTCGAGGCCCTGCTGGAGGGCACGATCGCGGAAGCCGCGAAGCGCGGTGAGGTGGACCTCTCCCTGGTCAGCATCGACTCCACCATTGTCCGGACCCACCACGACGCGGCCGGCATGCACCTCGACGGGGACGTCGTCACCGCCCTGGAGAGTGCCGCCTCCGAGGAGAAGAAGGCCAGGTCAAAGGTCCACCTCGCCTCCGACCGGAAATGCCGCCCGCTGGCGTTCATCCTGACCACGGGTGAGGCGGCGGACAGCCCGCAGTTCATCCCCGTTCTGAAGAAGGTGCGGGTGCGCGGGCCCGTCGGCCGTCCCCGCACCCGGCCGGACACGGTCACCGGGGAGAAAACCCACTCGCCCCGCGGCAACCGCTCCCACCTGCGTATACGCCGAATCAAGGCGGTCATCCCGGAGAAGAGGGACCAGGCCGCCAACCGGAAGACGAAGGGGTCCGCAGGAGGCCGCCCCGTCAGCCACGACGCCGACCTCTACAAGGAGCGGAACACCGTCGAGCGCGCGTTCAACAGCATGAAGGCGTGGCGCGGCATCGCCATCCGCTACGACAAGAATCCGGGCAGCTACCTCGCTGGCCTCCACCTCCGCGCCTCGACCATCTGGATCAAGGCCGCACGCGAAACTCTCCTTGATCACAACCGAATACGTTCCCTGGTCCGCCACTACTGGCGGGCACAACGCCTCTGCTCTGGCTCCTACTTCGCCGACTCGGTAGGTGGAGCCCCGTTGAACATCGTCAGGCAGTACATCGAGCAGCAAAATCGTCCGCTCTATCCCACGGGTTAGAACACTTCTGAGAATCGCTTCACCACCGCCCTGAAGGGCGGGGCACTGCGATTAATCCCGGTAGCGCACCCACGGAGGAATCCTCCAGCCGAAGGCCGTCGGCGCCGTCGGCAGGGGGCATACGAAGGCCCCGACTGGTTCGGGGAATCCCCAGCCAGGGCCGATCGAGAGTGGGCGCGAAGGGCGGTCGCCTCGCGGCGGGGGCTCCATAAGGCTTCAGCCGAACGATCGTCCTCATGGGCAAAGGGTTAGGCCCGGGGACACAGTTCCCTTCACGCCCACACACGCACTAACGGTGAAGCACCCTCGAATGTTCCCTGGGAGCGACTCAGACCAGGACTCTCCGGATGCTCGTGAGAGCGGGGCCCGGTGAGCGCCTGTCGCGCGGTTCCCGGCGCGATCAGGTAATCAGGAACGGTGAACAAGGACGCGAGCGACCCCTTCGTGCATGTCCTGGGCGCCAGTGAGAACAACCTGCGGAACATCGATGTCGACGTTCCGCGGGACGCGATGGTCGCCTTCACCGGCGTCTCCGGTTCGGGAAAGACCTCGCTCGCATTCGGCACGCTCTACGCAGAGGCCCAGCGGCGCTACTTCGAGTCCGTAGCACCATACGCCCGAAGGCTTTTGCATCAGGTCGCAGCGCCGCACGTGCAGGACATCACCGGACTGCCACCCGCCGTGGCCCTGCAGCAGCGACGCGGGGCGCCCAGTTCACGCTCGACGGTCGGCACCATCACCACACTGTCCAATCTGCTGCGCATGCTGTATTCCCGCGCCGGCACCTACCCGGCCCGGGCCGCGCGGCTGGAAGCCGAGTCGTTCTCACCCAACACCGCGGCCGGCGCCTGCCCGGAGTGCCACGGACTGGGCGTCGTGCACGACGTCGCCGAGGACCTGCTCGTCCCGGACCCCTCGCTGAGCATCCGCGAGGGGGCGATCGCCGCCTGGCCGGGCGCCTGGCAGGGCGCCAACCTGCGCAGTGTCGTGAGCGGCCTGGGGATCGACATCGACCGACCGTGGCGCAGGCTCAGGAAGAAGGACCGGGAGTGGCTGCTGTACACGGACGAGCAGCCCTCCGTGTACGTCGAGCCGGAGGAGGACCGCGTCGACTACGGCTATCAGGGCAAGTTCTGGAGCGCCCGCAAGCACGTCATGCACGTCCTTGCCGACTCCAAGAGCGAGAAGATGCGTGAACGGGCACTCCGGTTCGTCAGGAGTGTGCCCTGCCCGGAGTGTCACGGCAGCGGACTGCGGCCCGATGCGCTCGCCGTGACATTCGCCGGACGTTCCATCGCCGAGATCAACGCGATGCCCCTCACCGAGGTCGCGGCGCTGCTGCGGCCCGTCGCGGGGCGGTCCAAGGCCGATGCCACCACGTCGACCGCCCGATCCGGGGAGACGACCGAGGTCGCGGTCCGGATCTGCGGTGATCTGGTCGCGCGGGTCGACGTACTGCTCGAGCTAGGCCTCGGATATCTCAGCCTGGGGCGCCGCTCGACGACTCTGTCGCCCGGCGAGGCGCAGCGGCTACGGATCGCCACCCAGCTGCGCTCGGGGCTGTTCGGCGTCGTCTACGTCCTCGACGAACCCTCCGCGGGCCTGCACCCGGCTGACGCGGAACCGCTGCTGGACGTGCTGGACCGCCTCAAGGCGGCGGGCAACTCGCTGTTCGTCGTGGAGCACGACATGGATGTCGTACGGCAGGCGGACTGGGTGGTCGACATCGGCCCCGGCGCGGGCGAGGGCGGCGGGCGCGTGCTGTACAGCGGCCCGGTCGCCGGTCTTGAGCAGGTCGGGGAGTCGGCCACGAGCCAGCACCTGTTCGGGCGCGCCAAGCCGCTCGATCACCGCCCGCGCACACCGCACGGCTGGCTGCACCTGAGCGGCGTCTCCCGCCACAATCTGCACGACGTCTCCGTCGACGTGCCGCTGTGCGTGCTGACCGCGGTAACAGGCGTGTCCGGTTCCGGAAAGTCGACGCTGGTGACGCAGGTGCTCGCCGAGGTCGTCCGCAGCCACCTCGGACTCGTACCCGAGGAGCCCGACGAGGCGCAGCTGGAGGTCGACGTCCAGGACGTGTCGGGGGTCGAGTCGTTCGACCGGCTGGTCCGGGTGGACCAACGGCCCATCGGCCGTACCCCCCGGTCCAACCTGGCCACGTACACGGGGATGTTCGACGCGGTGCGCAAGCTGTACGCGGCGACGGACGAGGCCAGGGCGCGCGGCTACTCGGCCGGGCGGTTCTCCTTCAACGTGCCCCAAGGGCGGTGCGAGACCTGCCAGGGCGAAGGATTCGTCGCGGTGGAACTGCTGTTCCTGCCCGGCACCTACGCGTCGTGCCCGACCTGCCAGGGCGCCCGGTACAACGCCGAAACGCTGGAAGTCACCTACCGCGGCAAGAACATCGCGGAAGTGCTGGCGCTGTCCGTCGACGCCGCCGCCAAGTTCCTGTCCGCCGTACCGGCCGCCTCCCGCAGTCTGGAGACGTTGCGCGAGGTGGGACTGGGGTACCTGCGCCTGGGCCAGCCCGCGACGGAACTCAGCGGTGGTGAGGCACAACGCATCAAGCTGGCCACCGAACTGCAGCGAGCCCGCCGCGGCCACGCGCTCTACCTGCTCGACGAGCCGACGGCGGGGCTGCACCCCTCCGACATCGCACTGCTGCTGCGACAGCTGCACCGGCTCGTCGACGCGGGCAACACGGTCGTCCTCGTCGAGCACGACCTGGACACGATCGTCACCGCCGACTGGGTCATCGACCTCGGGCCGGGCGGTGGCGACGCAGGCGGGCGGGTGGTCGCGGCGGGCCCGCCGGCCAAGGTGGCAAGGGCCCGCCGCAGCGCCACCGCGCCCTATCTCGCGGCCCGGCTCGCGGGCTCCTGACGACGGCGCGAGGGACTGAGCACCGGTCACAGGGCGTGGTGGCTGGGTCTGGTCAAGATCCCAGACTCAAGTCGTCCTACATACACAGCCGTTGACCGGTGGGCACCAGGGAAGTGATCCCGGCCGCCGTCGACCGCTCGAGCGCCGACAGCTCAGGGAGTCTCCCCATGACCCGTTCCACCATCAGCTCGCGCCGCCGCATGGCCGGGGTGGCCACCGCCGCCTTACTGTCCCTGGTCTGCTGACCGCGTGCGGCTCCGAATCCTCGGACACCGGCGCGGCCAGCGCCAGTTCGCCCCAGAAGCCCGAGTCACGTGCCAACGCGTCCGACATCCGACAACGGCGCGAAGGGCCACTCGGATCTGTCCTCCCGGGCCGAATGCGGGGAGTTGAGCCTCCCGGAGGGCGACGCCCTCACCGCCCACCAGGTCCAGTTGAGCGTCGACGGCAACACCCAGCCCGAGACGGCCTCCCTCAGTCTGTTGGACGCCACGGGCAACCCGAAGAAGCAGTGCTCCCTGCAAGAGCCCAGGGCCATCAAGGTCGACACCCCCCAGACCGGCAACGCCCAGAGCGCAACGATCCAGTTCACGAACCTGACGGTCGACTAGTCCCCATTCCTGCCCCTTGGGATCACGTCGCGCTCTTCAGCGTGACGTCACGCAGTGCCGAGAGCGGTGGCCTCGGGCCTGAGCAGCGTAGGGGCTGGGCAGTTGGCCTTGGCCGCGTTCCACTCAACACGGAATCGAGCGGGCCGTGATGCCGCCAGGGTGTCAGATCTTCTGCATGTAGACCGCCCAGCCGGTGGCTGTCCAATGGGTGGAGTCGCCGGGCTTCTTGGAGAAGTCGTCCTTGTTGCCCTTGGGGCATGCCTGGGGCGAGTAGTCGGTGTCCCTCTTCCCGTTGGTCCCGTACCACTCGATGACCACCTGGGCACAGTAGCCGTCGGCTGCCAGGTCCTTGACCCATCCACCCGCGTACGTGCTGTAGATGTTGCCCTCCGACTCGCCCCAGCTCGTGGCCTTGCTCCAGGTGCTCTGGGCAGTGAAGTCACCGCTGGAGGCCACAAGGACCCGCTCCTTCCCCAAAGACGCCTGAGGAGCTTGCGAGTCGGCGACAGCGGGTGCGGCCACCCCCGCTGTCAGCCCGCCACCGACGAGCATGACGGCAGTGGCTCCCAGTGTTGCCAGCTTGAGCTTGAGCTTCATACGATTCCCCCTAGGACAGGTCATTCACGGACGGCCACGGTCGCCCCGCGGAATCTCGCCGCCGTGCTTGGCAGGTCCCACTGTTGTCCAGCGGTGCCGCGCCCAGCCAGGCTTTTGCGGCTGACCGCAAAAGCTGAGTCAGGTGCGGATCCTCTGCAGTGACGGTCAGCTGTCGCCGGGTGCATCGATGAAGACGGCGCCGGTCTCGGCCATCCGCTCGACCGCATACGCCGGGTCGAGCAGTGCCTCGGGAGTGTGGATGCCCGGCGTGACGGCGTCGCCGCGCAGTCCGAGCAATCGCTCGATGCCCAGGGCGATGCCGAGTGCGGTCAAGGGGCGCTGCCCTGCCGGATGGGCCAGATAGCTACTCGTACTGATCGGCACACCCCCTCGGTCTGCGCCCTCGATGTCGATCCGGACCTCGAAGGACGCGGGTTCGCCGCGACGTCGGCCGGCGGATTCGCCGACGGCGAAGTCGAAGCGGACATTGGGCGCGTCCGTCGCGAGGGCGAGACTTGGTACGTCGAGGATGGCGATGCTCTGGCCGGGCAGGACGGTGCCGTCGGTACTGCGTACATCCGTCTGGGCGTCGGGGCCGTTGATCCAGGTGAAGACGCCGTCTCGGCGCACCATTCCCGCCGAGGTGGCGGTGGACCACCGCTGTAGATCCGCAACTCCCGCGGGCCCGCCGGTGTCCAGTTCGTCCAGGACGGCACTGATCCGGATGGTGTGGACCCGGTCGAACTGCCGGGCCGAGTGCAGTGCCGCGAGGACGACGGTACCGGCGCAGTAGTGGCTGGCTACCAGGATCGGGGCGGCGCCTGCTCGTTGGGCGCCCGCGACGACCTCCGGCGCGATGTCTGTCAGGCCGCTGGAGATGCTGAGGTACGGCAGCCCGCGATGCTGCGCGTACCGCAGACCGTGCAAGTGGTCGTCCCATAGCGCGGCGACCACCGCGGAGCAGTGGAGATCGGCCGGGAGGCCGAGATCGCTGCGTCGCAGGTCGGTGGTCACGGCCGTTGCGGCGCCCAGTTCGTCGGCCACCCGCTGGGCACGCTCGAGGTCACGGCCCGCGATCGTCAGCGGCAGTGCCGGGTGCCATTGGCGCAGGAGGGCAGCGGCCCCCGCGCCCGCCTGACCCGTACCACCCAATATCAGTACCGATTCCGACTGTCCCACGGTGGGTTCCCCTCACATCACATCCATGAAGCTACATTTTGTAACCTACGTTTTGTAGCTTAGATTCGGACGTGAACGCAAGGGAGGACCATGGCCACCACACCGACCCGCCTGTCCAAGCCGGCCAGGCGGGAGCAACTGCTCGACACCGCCATGGCGATCGTGCGCACCCACGGGACGGACGGTCTGACGCTGGTCACCCTCGCGGAAGCAGCCGGGGTGAGCAGACCCATCACATACGGCCACTTCGCCACCCGCCCGGGCCTGCTGCTCGCGCTCTACCGACGCCTCGACGAACGCCACCGGGCCGCGATCACACACGTGTTGCAGGCTGCCGTACCCGACGCCGGCGAGGTCGCCCACGTCATCAGCACCGCCTACTTCGCCTGCGCCACCGACATGCCGGAGCTCAGCGCCATTTCCGCCGCGCTGAAAGGGAACCCGGAAATGGAGGCGGTCCAGCACGAGTTGACGGACAGCTACACGGACTTGATGGCCACGGCGCTGCTGCCGTACTCCGACCTCCCGCCCCAAGCCCTCCGGCTGCACTGCGTCGGCATGCTGGGCGCGGCCGAGGCGATCGCCGCCGAGCTGAACCGAGAACGGGCAACCGACGGCGAAGCGGTCACCACGCTGACCGACCTCATCCTGGGCGGCCTCGACGCGAAGGCCGACCGTTAGGGCCTCAATGGAAAAGGCCCCCGGGCCAGGGGCTTTGGCTTCCGTTCCAGTGGCCGTCACAACACCCCAGTTCAGGGGACGCGATGGACTTCAAGATCCGGGATATCCGGACGGTGGCTCGGGGCCGCACGAAACTGCTGCGTGAGCGGGAGGCATACTTCCAGCTCATGCAGCAGGGCCTGAGCAACAACGAGGCATGCCGGATCGGCGGCATCAATCCGAAGACCGGGAGCCGATGGCGCAAGGGTCGCAGCGCCAGTCAGAGCCGTATCCGCGACCCCGTAATGATGATCAGTGAGCGTCCTGCTGAAGCGCAGAAGACCGAGAAAAGTTCCTGGCCGCTGGGAGGGGGATTTGATCATCGGCACAGACAACGGCTCCGCCATCGGAACCCTGGCCGAACGCTCCACCCGCTACGTGATGCTCTTGCGCCTGCCGAACGACCGAGCAACCGAGCTCGTTCGCGACGCTCCAGTCGAGACGGTCAAGACCCTGCCGCCCATCTGAAACGATCCCTGACCTGGGACCAGGGCAGCGAGCTCCAGCGCACACACCCCATACCTCGCGCCACGGCTCCCGAAAGCAACCTCAGCCTGATACTCCAACTCTGCGCCTTCGCCAACGAATCCGGCGCCAACCATGTGAAGGACTGGATGATTCCGGTGGAAGACCAATGCCCTGGTTAGTTGCTCGTCCACCAGGCCGCCCCGGCTCCGGCGGCCGTGGTGATCAGCGAGACGAGACACACAGGCACACGCTGCACGGTTAAATGCAGCCCGCCAGAGCGCAGGTAGAGGAAGCGACACGACGCCATGACGCGGCGCCTCCGGTCGCACCAGCACTTCGATATCAGCAAGGGAACCCTTCCGTGACCGAACACATCGCTCGGCATGACCTGTCGGCAGGACCTGACGCCGAGCAGTTGGCGGAGCGCCTCAGCGCACACTTGGTGAACGGCATCGATCACCTTGCGGACTCCGCTGGTTCCGCGAGCCTGATCGACTCACATTTCGACACCGGGCTTCTGGTGTTGCGTGCTCGCTGTGTCGTCGATCCCCGAGCGGCGGCGTCGGAGACGTGGGAGGCCACGGTCAATGCGATGCAGCTGGGGTCAGCCTTGTTCGCCGTGACGGCGGCGGGCGAGGGGTCCGTCGAGTGCCGTATCAACCGGAAGATGCGGACGCTTCCGGCCTTGGGCTTGATGCCAACTGCCGATGCGGGAAACTGGCTGATGGCGTTCTGGCTGGCCATCATCTGCCGTGATCAGCCGCGAATGACGCAGCTGTGCGAGATCCCCTTGGAGCGACTGCGCGCACGCGAGGGAAAGTACGACGAGTACATCTATCACTGGGTAGACACCCTGCAGACATACTGGCTGCGCCGGCCTGGGTTGGTGGAGAAACTCACCGCTACGTTCCAGGCGTCGGATCCTGCCGTCGCGCGAATCGCCCCGCGAGATCTATTGGACGGCCTGCTCTACCCACCGATCAACCTCTTTTACCACTTCGTGCGCAAGGACGAGGAGGGGTTCAGTCCCGCCCTATTGGAAGCCTTGAAGCTGCACAAGAGTTACTGGACGCTGAACGAGGATCGGGAAGCGGACATTGATGGAAGCGTCGCTTTGGGGCCGCTGGCTATCGCTTGCCTTGCCTACGACGGGGGAATTCCGATTGCCGTCGAGTCGGAGTACTTGCCGAAGCATCTGTTGCAGCACGGCTGGTTGGGCGAGTTCCCCACGTGACGCCGGTTAGCCGTCAGCGTCTCTCTCATGGACTTCCCGCTGACAGAGCCGCAGTTGAGCCCTTGGTTCCGGGCGGAGAGGCCGGGTGGCAGAAGGTCTCAGACTGCGACGGAGAGCAGGTCCACCACGAAGACGAGTGTCGAGCCCGCCGGGATCAACGGCGAGGGTGACTGGTTGCCGTAGCCGAGGCGCGGCGGAACGATGATCTCGCGCCGGCCGCCGACCTTCATCCCTCTGACACCGCGGTCCCAGCCCTTGATGACCTTGCCACCGCCCACGGCGAACTTGAACGACTGGCCCCGGTCCCACGAGGCGTCGAATTCCTTACCGGACTCGAAAGTGACCCCGACGTAGTGAACCCGGACAACCCTGCCCGGCTTCGCCTCAAGCCCGTCCCCCACCACGAGGTCACGGATGGTCAGTTCGGTGGGAGCCTCACCCTCCGGAAGGTCGATCCCAGGCTTCGACAGTTCACTCATAGCAGCCTCCTTCACTCACCGTTGAAAGTCCTCACACAAGCCCTGGCAGAGGCCGACCGCCTCCCACTCGCGGCGCAATTCGACGTAGACCAGCGTCGCGTTCGCGTCCAGGGCGTCCCACACTAGCTCCGCGACGGCAGCGATCTGGGTCATACCGGAGTGTGTTCCGCATGCACGACGGGACATGGCTGGTGAAGGTGAAAAGCGGCTACGACGAGACGCACTTCCGCGTAAGCACAGGCGAGCTTGTCCTCATGGAAGAGGAGATCAAGGGGCAGGATCCGCCCGCAACTTGCAGGAAGGGCCTCAAAGGGCTTTTCGGACGCTGAACTCCCCGGTCCGAGCGAGTCGACTGAAGCTGGCCCGACAAGCCCCGGAACACGCGGACACCGTTGCACAGCTCCACCGTTCGAGACGCCGCAGCGCAGGGGGGCGACCGGAGATGCATTACGGGACAGCCCTTAAGTGACTCGGCCGGGGCCGCGCACCTGCAGCGGACACTGGGGCCCCGGCATCCCGTCCTCCCCGCCCGCCCTAGGGGCGCCGCCCGCTCGCTCCATGGAGGGAAGACGAATGGGCGCGGGGACACCCGGGGAGCCATTGTGTCCCCGCGCCGTGCGGCCGCCGTCGATTTCCGACCATCGGTGGTGGCTGCACCCACCACCGGCCATCTCATCTCCCTCCTCACGGAGAGGAGAGAGTCCTTCTCCTACGGAGCGCGGAGAAGATGGCGGGCAGGAGCCTGCTCACCGCCCGGCATCCACCGGGCCGTCCGCGGCGAGGGCCGCGCGCAGCGCGCACAGACTGGCCAGGTCCGCGTCCCGCACGAACCGCTCCATCAACACGCCGGCCCGCCAGTAGCTCACCTCACGGACCGCATCCACGATCTCCGCGATCACCGCGCCCTGTTCAGCCGACGAAGCCCTCATCAGGACACCTTCTCCAAGGGAAGGGAGCACCAGAACCCGGAGGGATCCCACCCCCCACTCTCCTCCCTCCGACGGGCCGATTACCGGAATGGGCCCTGCTAGTTGCCACGTTGGCGTACGCGGATCACGAACCGGCACTTACCTTGCCGTTCAACCTCGGCGTGAGGTGAGTCGAGCGAGTGACTCCGTGGGCCAGCAGAGCCACTCGAGAAGAGGGCTAGTGACCACGAACCAGTGGACGCTGATTAGGCCTTGCTTCTTGTCCAGGATCAGTGGGGCTTCATCCCGGTAGACGTAGCGGAGGTATCGGCGACGGACCAGCGCTCCGGCTATCAGAAGCACTGGCGAGGCCACAAGGATGGCCACCGGGACCGAGGTCCTTGCGGTGGCGAGCTTCGCCTTCTCCTCGTATCGCATGCGCTCAGTGTGCTGATTGGAGCAGCACTGTCGTTGCCCGTCTTTCGGAGCGCGCTCGGCGCTCCAGCGGGATCTCGCACAGCTGCTGCCATCTGCTGCTCGCGGCAGATGACAGCCGGCCAGAATGCCTCCAACCAGGTGCCCGCATCTGCTGACGGCCTCGAGCCGATGGCTCGCAGGCTGCGCGCCATGCGGTCGATGACGCATTCCTGGGCCCGTGCTCATCGGCGAAGGCCGTGACGGTCGGGCTCGACGTGGCCGCCGTCGGCCTGCCACACCGGTTCCGCGTAGATCTCTGCGCCAATCGTAGGCAGATCTCCTTGGGGATGCCTTCGACGGCAGCCGCGCTGCCTGGTCGGCGAGCGGGGAAGCAGCAGCGGCATCTCGGCCCCGCTCCCCAGCACGCGCCAGGCGCCGCTCTTTCTGTCCGGGAGGTCGGCCTGGCAGGTTGGCACGTACCGGTCCAGGTGGCGATGCGGTGTCGCAGGAGGTCCAGTACCTGGGCATGGCCCTCCACCACACCGCTTGCGGCAGCAGTCGATGCGGACAGGTCTCGGCCTGGTGGCCAAGGGGTCCCTCGTCAGTTCCGCCAACAGATCCGTGTCGTTTCGTGAGGTACCCGAGTGCGAACTCCTGTTCCTGAAGGAGGTACATTGCGTAGCGACCACCGCGGGAGCTCGGGAGTAGCCGGGCTGAGAGGGCGGACGGGACTTGATCCCCTTTCCGCCGACCGCATGAACCTGGACCGGGTAATGCCGGCGTAGGAAGGGTGTTGACGATGGATACTGCCTCCGTACCTGCCCGGCACGGCACTGCCGTTTCCCGTGATGCCGTGGCGGATGTGATCGCGTCCCTGCGGACCTCCGCACCCCTTGTGCACTGCCTGACCAACGTCGTGGTGTCGCAGTTCACCGCGAACGTGCTGCTCGCGGCGGGGGCTGCCCCCGCGATGGTGCACAGCGCGGAGGAGGCCGGAGCGCTGGCCCGGGTGGCCGGGGGTGTCCTGGTCAACCTGGGAACGGTGACGTCCGTGACGGCGGCGGCGATGCGCGTCGCGGTCACAGAAGCGGCCGGGGCGGGGCGGCCGTGGGTGCTCGACCCGGTGGCGGTCGGCCCGCTGCCCTGGCGCACCGAGCTCGCCCACGAACTGCTGGAGAGCGCACCTCCGGCGGTCGTTCGCGGCAATGCTTCCGAGATCCTGGCCCTGGACGGCGGCACGGGCGGGCGCGGCGTGGACAGCACGGACGCCCCCGATGCCGCGCTGGCCGCGGCAGGCGCGCTGGCCCGGCGCTACGGCTGCGCGGTCGCGGTGAGCGGTCCGGAGGACGTCCTCACGGACGGGACGCGAGTGGTGCGCCTGGCCAACGGGCACCCGCTGCTGGCTCTGGTGACGGGAACGGGCTGCTCACTCGGCGCCCTGGTGGCCGCCTGCACAGCCGTCACCGGCGACGCTCTGCTGGCCGCCACTGCCGCGACCGGCCTGCTCACCGTGGCCGCGGAGGACGCCGCCACCCGCTCTGCGGGGCCCGGCACGTTCGCGGTCGCCCTGATCGACGCGCTGTACGAGCTCAGCCCTGAGCGGCTCGCCGAGGCTCTCAACCTGCGCTGAGCATGCGCGTACTGCGGGTCCTGCGTGAGCAGCGGCCTGGACACCACCCGCTGCAAAGGACCCGCCCGCCCTGGGGCGGCGCCCCCAGCACCGAGTCTGGCTGCCCTGTCCCCCATCTCGCGCCTGTGAACAACTCAAGGTCCGTGCACGTCAGGGCCTGCCCTTCCCCCGTACCTCCCGATGCGTTTCCCCCGCTTTTCCCCGGCCGGGAGACCCCAAGGAGTAACCCATGCGACCTCCTCTCGACCTGTCCCTGTATCTCGTGACCGACACCGGACTCTGCGGCCACCGCGGTGTCGGCCCTACCGTTGCAGCGGCCGTCAAGGGCGGCGTCACCGCCGTCCAGTTGCGTGATCCGGACGCGGACGCCCGCACGCTGTTCTCGCTCGGCCGGGTGATCCAGGCCGAACTCGCGGGCACTGGTGTCCCCTTGATCGTCAACGATCGCCTGGACGTGGCTGTCTGGCTGGACGCGGACGGCGTCCACCTCGGGCAGCGGGACGTCTCCCCCGAGACCGCCCGGTGCCAGCTCGGTCCCGATGCGTACATCGGCCTGTCCGTCAGCCGTCCCGAGCAGCTGGCGCACGTGCCGGACGCCGTCGACCACCTCGGTGTCGGTCCGGTGTTCCCGCAGTCCACCAAGCCGGACGCGGACGTCCCGCTCGGTCTGGGCGGCCTGGCCCAGATCGTTCGGGAGAGCCCGCTGCCCTGCGTGGCCATCGGCGGGATCGGCGTGTCCGAGGCCGCCGCGGTCATGGGAAGTGGCGCGGCCGGGATCGCTGTCGTCAGCGCGGTCTGCGGGCAGCCCGACCCCGAGGCCGCAGCCCGTTCCCTCGTTCGCACTCTGCGACAGGAGATCCCCGCGTGACCAGCCCGCCCATCGCCCTCAGCATCGCCGCCAGCGACCCCTCCGGCGGCGCCGGGATACAAGCCGACTTGAAGGCGTTCTCCGCCAACGGCGCCTACGGAACAGCAGTTCTGACCGCCCTGACCGCACAGAACACTCAAGGCGTCAGCGGCATCCATACCGTCCCCCCGGCGTTCGTCACCGAGCAGCTCGACACTCTGTTCGCCGACGTCCCGGTGGACGCCGTCAAGATCGGAATGCTGGCCGACGCCGCCATCGCCGAAGCCGTCGCAGAAGCCCTGGAGCGGCACCGCCCCCGGTATGTCGTCCTCGACCCCGTCATGGTCTCGACCAGCGGCCACCGCCTCCTCGAGGCCGATGCGGTGACGGTGCTGCGCGACCGTCTGCTGCCTCTCGCCGACCTCATCACGCCCAACCTCCCCGAGGCCGGCGACCTCCTCGGCACCGCCGCCGCAAGGAACCGCGCAGAAGCCATCGAGCAGGCCCACTCACTCCTCAAAACCGGCGCCAGGCGCGTCCTCCTCAAGGGCGGCCACCACACACACGACGCCGAGTCCGTAGACATCCTCGTCGACGCCACGGACGCCTCAGGCTCGGGCGTCACCGAGCTGTCCGCACCCCGCGTGAACACGCGCAACACCCATGGCACCGGCTGCACCCTCTCCGCCGCTATCGCCGCCCTGCGCCCGCAGCACGACGACTGGCACACCACCGTCAGTGCCGCGAAGGCGTACCTGACCGGGGCCCTGCGCGCGGCCGACACCCTGCATATCGGCCGCGGCCACGGACCCGTCCACCACTTCTACCAGTACTGGAGCTGAGCCCCATGACCACAACGTTCTGCGACGAGCTGTGGACGGCCACGGCCGAGATACGTGCGGCCATCGACAAGCTGCCGTTCGTCATCGCCCTCGGCGACGGCACCCTGGACCGGGAGAAGTTCGTCTACTACCTGGCCCAGGACGCCCACTACCTGCGCGGCTACGCCCGCGCGCTGGCCAGCGCCGCCGCGAAGGCGGACCGGCCGCAGGACATCGCGTTCTTCGCGAAGTCCGCCCACGACGCCGTGGTCGTCGAGAGCTCCCTGCACGAGAGCAACGTCGTCGACGTCGACGCCTGGACGCCCTCCCCCACCGGCACCGGATACACCTCCTACCTGCTCTCCGTGGCTCACACCCAGGGCTACCCGGAGCTGACCGCCGCGGTCCTGCCCTGCTTCTGGATCTACGCCGAGGTGGGCCGGGCGCTCCTCGAGACGGCAGGCGACCTCGCCACCCACCCCTACGGCGACTGGATCGGCACGTACGCCGACGAGGAGTTCGAAGCCGCCACCGAACACGCCCGGCAGATCGTCAACCGGCTTGCGGACCAGGCCGATCCGGCCACCCGCGCACGGATGCGTACGGCCTTCACCACCGCGTCCACCTGGGAGTGGATGTTCTGGGACGCCGCCTGGCGCATGGAGTCCTGGCCCGTCGGCGCCGCTCCTGTCCAGGTTTCGGAGCCCGCGAAGTGACGACCACCACCGACCCCACCACCCCGGGACCAGCCCCGGCGAACGAGGCGCCGCTCACCCTCGACCAGCCCACACCCAAGGTCCTGAGCGGCCTGGACCAAGGGACCTTCTGGGCCAACCTGGGCGTCAGCCTGCTCGGCTTCAGCGGCATGCTGGTCGTCCTCGACCCCCTTGGCACCGGCAGTCCGACCCTGTCGTTCGCAGCCGCCGTCACCGCGTCCGTCGTCGGCACCCTGATCGGCACCGCCGCCCTCGGCCTCGCCGCCATCACCGGGGCCCGCACCGGCGCGCCCTCGATGGTGCTGCTGCGCGGCCTGTTCGGCGCGAAGGCGTCCTACCTCCCCACCGTCCTCAACGTGCTGCAGATGGTCGGCTGGGCCGTCTTCGAGCTGGTGGTCATCTCCACCGGCCTGAAGATCCTGGCCCGCCAGGCCTTCGGCGACCCGGGACCCGGCTGGCTGTACGTACTCGTCGCGGGCGCGGTGACGACAGCGCTCACGCTGCGCCCGCTCGGCGCCCTGCGCATCATCCGCCGCTACGTCACCATCGCCGTCGTCCTGGCCATCTGCTACCTGGGCTGGGACCTGGCCGGTCGCGGCATTCCGATGGAGGGCGGCTCCTGGAAGGACTTCTGGTTCGCCGCCGACAGCGTGATCGCCGTGTCGATCTCCTGGCTGCCGCTGGTCGCCGACTACTCGCGGCACTCCCGCAGCGAGAAGGCGGCATTCGGCGGCCTGGTCGTGGGCCAGACCCTCGCGGGCGTCGCGGGCTCGGTCCTCGGCGTGGCCGCCCTCGCCATGATCGCGTTCGACACCACCGACCCGTACAAGGTCTTCGACCCTTTCACCGCCACCAGCGTCGGCGTGATCTGCTTCGGTGTCCTGGTCCTGCGCGAGGTCGACCAGTCCTTCGCCAACGTCTACTCCACCGCCGTCTCCGCCCAGAACCTGCTGCCCCGGGCCGACCGCCGCATCCTGTGCCTGATCAGCGGCACCCTGGCCACCGCCCTGGCACTTCTGGTGAACATGGACAGCTACGCCAGCTTCCTCTACCTGATCGGCGCGGTCTTCATCCCGATGTTCGCCGTCCTCGTCGTGGACTTCTTCGTACTCGGCGGCCACCGCACCTGGGACGTCTCCGAACAGGCCCCCACCCGCTGGGTCATGCTGCTGCCCTGGGCACTCGGCTTCGCCACCTACCAACTGATCGCACCGACGAAAATCGCCGGCTGGTCCGACTTCTGGGTCTGGCTGCAGGACGCCGTGGGCTTCACCGTCCAGCCGTGGATGAGTGCCTCCCTGCTCTCCTTCGCGGTAGCTGCCCTCACCACCCTCGCCGTGGGCCACAGGCGCCGGCACGTTTCAGCTTCGCCCGGGCGGCACCCCGGGCAGTGACACGTAGCACTGCGGGCGCTACTTGGGCCAGCGACGCCTCCGGGCACGCCACCGCATGCACGGCCCCCGCTATGTTTTCCGCGGTCCTGCAAGAGGGCCGCTGGCCTCCGGGCCCGGCATGGCTGTTCCCCCTGTCGAACCCGCGGCCTGGGGGCTGGTATTCACCGGGCCCGAGAGGTGCCGTCGGAGACGCTGATGAGAGGCCCGGCCACCGTCCGGTCCGGCGCAATGGCGGGCAGTTCGCGGGCGGCAGGTCTGCATAACTCTGCATAACGTGGATGCGCGAGTACGACGCCGATGCCAAGGCCAGCCGTACCAAAGGAGTGGAGAAGACCACGTTCGACACCGACGACGTGGGCGTCTTCCTCGGCCTGGACGTCGGCAAGACCGCCCACCATGGCCACGGGCTGCCCCCGGCCGGGAAGAAGGTCTTCGACAAGCCATTGCCCAACAGCGAACCGAAGCTGCGGGCCGTCTTCGACAAGCTCGCCGAGAAGTTCGGCACCGTACTGCTGGTCTGGTCGTGGACCAGCCTGCCTCAATCGGCGCCCTGCCCCTGACCGTCGCTCGCGACCCGGGCTGCAAGGTCGCCTACCTGCCAGTCCGCATCTCTACACCACTACGTGGAACGCGACCTCACGGAGACAGCACGCGCCGTCGTCGGGACCATCCCCGAGGGCGCGAGGAACGGACTCGCTGACCTCGGCGCCCACAGGCACTACTGCCACAAGTGCGCCGCCCGAACGGCCGGACCGCAAACCGAACAGGGCACATCACCGTGGATGGAGGGGATGAGTTCCAGTGCGCGCAGGGCTGCGGCGAGGGCGGGTCCGTCGTTGACGTCGAGGGCGGTGTCGGCGAATTTGGGCGAATTTGAGGGCATGTTCATCGCCGTGGGTGCGGGCGCGTTCCAATACCTCTTCGGCCGTGAGGTGGGTCGGCAGAGGGTAGTCCACAGGCTCCGGCGCTGAGGCTGGGCGCCCACAACTCGCGGGGCAGTGCAGGCAGGGTGCGCAGTACGGCGTTCGGCGCGGTCGCCGCGTGGACGAGCATGACCAGCCTGCCGTGCCCATGGGTGGCGTAGCGGTGGGCGGCGGCCGTGACAAGTGCCCTCAGGCGCAGCTGAACATCCTGCGCGGTGCCTATCTCGTCTGGCCAATGGGGCACTTGGCCGATCCGCGCGAGCCTGGTTTGGAAATCCCCGGTGCGTTCCCGGAGGACCGGCACGGCAGCGAGGGAGTCGGCCGCTCCCGGAGCCGCAGGCAACGGGGTGACCGTGATGGGGCGGTGTTGCGCAGCCCAGTCACCCAGCCCGTGGGCAAGTTCGGTCAGCGGGGGGCTGGGCAGCCACGCCGACCGGGACGGCTTCGGCGGCGAGCAGGGACCGTACGGCGTGGCCCACCCGGATCGCCGGATGTGTGGCTCCTCCCGCGATGGCCAGGCCATAGTCTCGGCCACCAAGTAGATAGCACCTGCCTCCATGGCTGTTCGGCGAGAACCCGGCTCATGAAGTGGATCCAGTCGGCCGGTGTCTCAACCGGGCTGCAGCGGGTCGGGCCTTGCCAGGCGCCGGCGGGACCTCGCCGACGCTCTGGACCCGGGCGGTCAACGGGTCTGCGACCTGCGGCTGGCCGCCCTGCTCCGCCCTCGATCTTCAGCGCCGCTTCGACACGTGAGCGCCCGTCAGGCCCGGCACGCGATCTTGAGCCGAATGCCGGATTCAGCCGCGAACTCATCAAGCTGGCCTGCGTTTTCTTCACACTTCCCACGCCAGCTGCACGACTCAAGGTGGCATCGTTGATCGATTGGCGGGCCGGACACTCCGCGTCCGCATCGGGGGGACTTCCATGCGTACTCGTACTCGTACTGCTGCAGCTTCGGCCGTTTTGATCCTGTGCACGGTGATGGGCTCGGCGGCCTGCTCCTCGCCCCCGGAGGCCAACCCGTCTTCGGGCACCTCGACTCCGGACGAACAGGGCAAGAGCCGGCGCCAGGCCCACCAGACCGCCCCCGATGCCGATCCCTCGGCCTGCGCGACTTCCAGCGAGAAGATCCCCGAAGGGTGCGCAGTCGACATGGACGCAGCCGAGATGGACCAGGCAACTCCTGCCACGGAGCCGCCGACGACGCATGCCACGTGGGCAACCCCGACGCAGTAACTGCACCCATGTCCGACGGCCCGGCCCGGCCAGGACCGGCCTGATGCAGGCTGCCCGCGCATCACTTGCGCAGTCGAGAACGGTACTCACCCGGGGGCATCCCCCGGACACGTCGGAAGGCGCGGCTGAAAGCGTGCGGCGAGGCGTAGCCGACTGCGCCGGAGATCGACTCGACCGGCTCGTCGGTGTCGCGGAGCCGGACGGACGCCAGGTCCATGCGCCACTGCGTCACGTAGGCGCCCGGCGTCTGTCCGAGCGCGGACCGGAAGTGCCTGGACAGCGTCGTTCGGGAAACCGCCGTCGCGGCCGCCAGGGACTCGGTGGTCCAGGGGTGTTCCGGCCGGGCGTGGACACATGCCAGGGCATCGCGCACAACCGGATCACGCATCGCGCCCAGCCATGAGCCGGACTGCTCCTGCGGGTGGCGGGCCAGCCAGACGCGTACGAACTGGATGAGCAGAAGGTCGACGATGCTGTTGACGGCGGCAGTAGTGCCGACCTGCGGCTGTGCGAGCTCCGCCGTGAGAAGCTCGACGGTCTTTCTGAGCTGTGTGTTCTCCCGGCTCGTGACGTGCATCGGCCGGGCGAGGGAGGTGAGCACCGGCGTGCTCACCTCCGGGTCCTGCTCATAGCGCAGGACGAGCACTTCGGTCTGCGCCGGCGTCGAGCCCAGGTGCAGGGCGCTGCCGTCGATGAGGGCCTGGTTCGTCGCCTTCCGGTCACAGGGGCCCATCGTCGTACTGGACCCGTCGGCTATCCCGTGGGCGGTGCCCGGCGACAACAGGACGGCGTCTCCTGCCTGCACCTCCCGCGGTCTTTCGCCCGGGACGTGGAGCCACATCGTGCCGCGGGACACCACGTGCAGTGCCGCTCCTGGAGAGGACTCCAACCACAGGCCCCAGGTTCCTCCGGCCTTCAGTACGACCCCGAGCGCCCCTCGCGCACCCGATACACGCAAGGCCTGTGCGAGTACGTCCATCGTTCCATTCTCCTCGACGGGCGTCAGACCACGTCGAGAACGATCTTTCCGTGCACCTTCCGCTCGAACAGTGCCCGGACGGCGTCGTCCACGTCCTGCCAGCTGCCTCGCAGTCCGACCGGTGCCGAGAGCCTCCCGGCGGCCATGAGGCCCAGCAGGTCCGTCAACTCCCCGCTGGTAGGCGTCATGTCGCCGTAGGTGGCGATGCTGCGGGGTTCACCGAAACCGAACAAGGCCCCCGACGCAAACGTGGTGTCCTGCCCCGAGGAGTAACCGACCACGTGGATGGTGCCGCCCTCGGCGAGGGAACTCCACGCCTGGGCCGTCAGCGGCCCACCGACCGTATCCAGGACGAGGTCGAAGCGGTACTCGGTCCCGGCCAGGTCGGTCAGGACCCTGTCGGCCCCGAGTCCGCGGAGGCCGGCGGCCCGCTCCGGCGAACCCACCAGTGCCGTCACCCGAGCGCCCGCCAGCGCCGCCAACTGAACGGCGAAGTGCCCCACGCCCCCGCTGGCGCCGGTGACCAGCACGTCGCGCGCCAGCAGGGAGCGCTTGCGCAGCACCCGCAGCGCGGTGACTCCCGCGATCCCCAGCGCGGCACCGTCGGCCAGATCCACGCCCTCGGGGACGGTGCCGAGCGAGGCGGGGCTGACCGCCACCCGCTCCGCCCACGCGTGGGAAGTCATCCCCAGGGCGACGCGCGTACCTTCTGGCGGCCCCGACCCATCGGATGCGGCGCGCACCACGACGCCGGCCGCGTCGTGACCGTGCACGGCGCCGGCTGGCCACTGGCGCACGTAATTCAACTCACCGAAGTTGAGACCGATGTGCCCTATCTCGACCAACGCCTCGTCGCTGGACGGCACGGGCTCATCGACATCGGCGAACCGGACGGGTCCGGCCTCGCCGTGATCGACCACAAGGGCGCGCATGGGTGTGTTTCCTTCGCTCGTGAATACGCCTGAACACTCGGCGCGGCAGAAGCAGCAGTGCGTGAATGCCGCACTGCCGCCTTCTTGGAACCCTTTCGCAGGACCAGCACAGCGACCAGCCCCGTGAGAACCGATCAGTTGACGATCTGTAGCAGTGCGACTCGCGTGCGGCGTCGCGCTCTGCACGCACACGGTGGATGACGCTGTGACGGGACGCCCACACCCCGAGTCAGCGACTGACCGACACGTTGACTACGGAGGGCTGCTCATCCCTTGGTTCGCCGTTCGTCAACGGCACCCCGAGATCGGCGTCCCTGCTGGAATGGGTCAAGGCCATGACCAGCAAGCAGGTCCACGACCGTGTTCCCGCGACCGGCGAGGAGGTTTTCGACCTGGATCGCATGCTTCCCGAGCAGAGCGCCTGACCTCCGTCAGACCGCCGAGGCGGCGCTGGCCGATGTCCATGGCCCCCTCAGCGGCCAGCCCCCGTTCCAGTCGGCCGGCATCATCCGCAATCCGCACACCGACGGTGGCAGCAAGGACGGCGAGCGGGCCCCCGGGCGCCTCGCGAAACCGGCAGCAGGTGAGCGTCATTCCCAGCTTGTGGCGCAGTGCCATCGGTTGGGATCATCCCCCGCATGTTCGAGTTGCTCCCCGGAGCCGGTCTCCGGCTCCCCGGCCGTGCCGGCACCCTGCGCTTCGGCACGGACGAGCAAACTGCCCGGTGGGCCCTCGCCACTGTCGCGGACGTTCGCGATGGTTGGGTCTGCGGCGCCCGTTGGGCCTTCAGCGCGCACTACCAGGGCCTGACCATCGACGCGCACGGCGACACCACCGACCCCCGCGGCCGCCACCCAGACACCCCCGGCCTGGCCGACATCAGTCTCACCCGCCACCCCTTCACGCACACCGGGCCGTCGGCCTGCCCTGTTGTCCTGCGCGGCATCGACCTCTTCGGCTACCCGGCCACCGAGGTTTCCGATGCCCTCGGCGAGGGCCTGCCCCCCACGCTCCGGATCAGCGGCAACGGCCTCTACTTCACCGCCGTGTCGGTCCACGCCGAACCCGCACCCGCCGAAAGCTGATCACGACGGCGGGCCGGACCGACGAAACCGAGCACAACGCCAACCTGCCCCCCTCTTCCCGCTGAGCTGCGTCAACACCCCTTCCAGATGTGACGGGCGTCGCGGCCACGTGCCGCAGCGGCTGCTCAGAGGTGACCGTCCAGGAGTTTCCGTACCTCGTCGATGGTCGTAGGCCCCGTGCCCTGCGCCACCGCCTCTCCCTCCTTCAGCAGGACGTAGGACGGGGCTGCGGTGATCCCGTATCGCTCGGTTGCGGCCGGACAACGCGTGATGTCGGCGCGGACGACCGTCAGGCGGCCCGTGTAGTCGTCGGCGATGCCACCCACGACGAGGTCCATCACCCGGCAGGGCTCGATCGCCTTGGGCCACGTCCCGGTGAAGTAGGCGAGGACCGGGACTCCGCTCATCCCGAGAATGAAATTGAACTCCGCGTCCTCACGGGGTCGGTGAACCCGCTTCGCCATTCCAGCTCCTGACCTCACGTTGCCTCATTCCATCCCCATCATCCCTCGCGCGGTTTGGCAGGCCGGCCCGGTCGGTCGTCCGGTTGACCTGCCGGTAGCAAGGCACGGGGCACCCAGCTGCATCCCGCCGCGCATCCGCGGGTCCTCTCGTGCCAGGACATTGCCCCCCACGACGGCATGGAAGCTGTTTTCAGGGCATGGCGGCCCAGATCGCTGACCAGATCCACGACGAGCGCGTCGACATGAGCCAGCTGATGGGACCGAGAACGAGGCGCGATCCCTGGACCGCTCGCGGACGCGGTCGTGGACGCGGTCGTGGACGGTCGAAGTACGCGTCAGCTGGCCCCGAGACCGACCGCCAGCGTCAGTTCAAGGACCCGGTGCGGCGATGCGAGATCCGGAAACAGCTCCCGCAGCTGCGACATCCGGTACCGAACTGTCTGGGGATGGACGAACAACGCCGTCGCCACCTCCTCCCGTCTGCCCTGGTGCAGCAGCCACGCCCGCAAGGTCTCCTCCAGCCGCCGTGCGGTCGCGGCAGGCAAGGTCTGCAACGGTGCGAGGGCTCGGGCACGCAGGTCGGCGAACGCGTCCGCGTCGGCGCTCAGCACCAGCTCGGGCAGGTGGTCCTCGGTGTCGCGAATATCGGAGGAGAGAGAGCGCGCTCGTACGGCTCGTGCGTACGAGGCGGACGCACGGGTCCATGGCCGGGCCGGGCCGACCACGGCGGTGCGGTCGGTCAGCTGCCGCACGAGACGTGACCGGTCGGCATCGGGGACGAGCAGCACACCGGTGGCGTCCGGCAGATCGTCGAGGATGAGGGTGCTCGGGTCGAGCGCACGGTAGGCAGGACGGGCCTGGGCGGCGGGCAGCAGGACCGCGGTCAGCGAAACCGGAGGCTGCCACCCGGCCCGTTGAACAGAGGCCAGCAGCGCGTCCGGGCTCGCGCCGGCGAGGAGGTCGCGGGCCAGCTGTTCCAGGTGGCGCTCGTGGGCCCTGCCCCGGGCGGCCAGTTCGTCGGCGTGGCCCGCCGCGCTCGCGGCGGAGAGCTCGTCGATGTAGGCGAAGGTCAGCTCGGCGAACTTGGCGACCTCGGCGGCGGGCAGACCTGCGGGGACGGCACCCGCTGCCAGGCATCGCCAGGCCACGCGGGCGCCGACGCGGTAGGCGCTGAGCAGGGCGTCCATCGAACGGCCGTCGCGCACCTCGCCGCGGCCCAGCTCGTAGGCCGCATCCCCGGCGTCGCCGCCTGTGGCGTTACCGCTCGCGAGGTCCAGGTAGTGCCCCAGAGCGGTGCGGACGGCTCGGCGGATGGTGCCGCCCATGCGGCCCGAAAGGGCGTTGGCGTAGGAAGGGACCTCGTCGATGATCGCCTGGACAACCTCGTCGGCGGTGGTCTTCAGCACGGCCCGAAGTGCGGTGACCGTCGTCTCATTCAGGGCCAGCTCGCTGGCCCTCCGGATTGCATGGCTCACGTTTTTGTTCCCTGTGAACAATTCTGTCGACCAGATTTACGTCCTGTGGTCAGGACTTTACGCCTTGAGGCGCACCAAGCTGGGGTCATGACGAGTACAGCCCTCCGCAGCAGGGCGTGGAAACTGCTGGAGATGGTCACGACGCCGCTGCTGCCGTCGGACTACCTCGACCTGGTCAGCCCGCTGCGTGCGGGCGCTGACCTGCGTGGGCGCATCGAGGCCGTGCACCCCGAGACGGGTGACGCCGCGACTGTCGTGATCAGGCCGGGACGGGGCTGGCGCGGCCACACAGCCGGTCAGTACGTGCGGATCGGAGTCGACATCGACGGGGTGCGCCTGTGGCGTGCCTACTCCCTCACCTCGCCGACAAACCGCCGGGACGGCCGCGTCACGATCACCGTGAAGGCGATCCCGGACGGCAAGGTCAGCAACCACCTGGTCCGCAGGGCGAAACCGGGCACGCTGATCCAGCTCGACCAGCCGACCGGTGATTTCGTGCTGCCGCAGGCCAAGCCCGCCAAGGTGCTCTACCTGACGGCCGGCAGCGGCATCACGCCCGTGATGGGCATGCTGCGCGACATCGCGTTCGACGACGTCGTCATGATCCACTGTGCGCCACAGCCGCAAGATGTGATCTTCCGCAACGAACTGCACGGCCTGGTCGCGGACAAGAAGCTGCGTCTCACCGAGGTGCACACCGACACGGACGGCATGCTCGACATCGCCCGTCTCGACGAACTCGTGCCCGACTGGACCGAGCGCGAGACCTGGGCTTGCGGGCCCGCGGGCCTGCTCGACGCCGCCGAAGAGCACTGGAGTGAGCACGGCGTACAAGAGCGCCTGCACACCGAGCGCTTCCGCCCCAGCATCGTCGTCGCCGGCGACGGCGGCGAGGTCACGTTCAGCACCACCGGCAAGACCGTCGACGCGGACGGCGCCACGCCGTTGCTGGACATCGGCGAGGAGGCCGGCGTGCTCATGCCCTCCGGGTGCCGCATGGGCATCTGCTTCGGCTGCGTCACGCCGCTCAAGGCGGGCGCCGTCCGTGACCTGCGCACCGGCGAGATCACCGAGGCCGAGCCGGGCGTCCTCATCCAGACCTGCGTGTCCGCCGCGGCGGGCCCCTGCGACATCGAACGGTAGGAGCACCTTGACCGCCATCGACCCCACCGCCCACCTGACCGCGAAGCAGATCGAGGAGCTGGGCCGCGAGCT
This sequence comes from Streptomyces sp. NPDC047525, assembly GCF_040643025.1. Lineage (NCBI taxonomy): Bacteria > Bacillati > Actinomycetota > Actinomycetes > Kitasatosporales > Streptomycetaceae > Streptomyces > Streptomyces sp. NPDC047525. The sequence goes on along the minus strand of NZ_JBEYTL010000018.1, from coordinate 68,284 downwards.
GGACGCGATCCGTGACGAGGTGATCGCCGAACGTGGCGAGAAAGACGCCGCCTACATCCGTAAGGTCATCTCGGCGCAGCGCAAGCTCGAGCTGGTCAGCCGGGGCGTGCTGCTGTTCTCGATCTTCCCGCCCGCCTGGCTGATCGGCACCGCCGGGCTGTCCGTGGCGAAGATCATGGACAACATGGAGATCGGCCACAACATCCTGCACGGCCAGTGGGACTGGATGCGGGACCCGAAGATCCACTCCACCACCTGGGAGTGGGATCACGTCTCGCCGTCCGAGCAGTGGAAGCACTCGCACAACGAGCTGCACCACACGTACACCAACGTGATCGGCAAGGACAACGACCTCGGCTACGGCATCATGCGCGTCGACGAGGACCAGAAGTGGCACCCGTTCCACCTCGGCCAGCCGTTGTGGAACTTCATCAACGCCTGCTTCTTCGAGTACGGCATCGCAGCGTACGACCTGGAGCTCGGCAAGAACCTGGACAAGCGCCGCCGCAAGAACCCGGAGTTCCGCGCGCGGGCCAAGGCCGTGGGCCGCAAGATCCGCAAGCAGGTGCTCAAGGACTACGTGATCCACCCGCTCCTTTCGGGCCCGTCGTTCCTCCCCACGCTCGGCGCCACGTTCACCGCGAACCTGGTGCGCAACCTCTGGACCCACTCGGTGATCATGTGCGGGCACTTCCCCGAGGGCGTTCAGGTCTTCGAGCGCCGGTCGATCAAGGGTGAGACGCGCGGCCAGTGGTACCTGCGCCAGATGATGGGCTCGGCGAACATCAGCGGCAGCAAGGCCATGCACTTCATGACCGGCAACCTGTCGCACCAGATCGAGCACCACCTGTTCCCGGACCTGCCGAGCAACCGGTACGCCGAGGTCGCGGTGAAGGTGCGCGCGCTGTTCGAGAAGTACGAGCTGGAGTACGTCACCGGCCCGCTGCCCAAGCAGGTGTTCTCCGCGTGGCACAAGGTCTTCCGGCTCTCGCTGCCGAACAAGAAGCCCAAGGTCAAAACGCCGGACCGCGAGCAGGAGCTCGTCGCTGCCTGATTCCCGGTATGGGTTCGGATCTCTCGGCCTACCGGCGGCAGCGCCGGGTTCGGTGGGATCCGTTGCGGACGGTGGGCGACCGCGACGTCAGACCGTACGACACGGGATCCGGGGCGGCCGGTGTCCGGCTGCGCTGCGCTGCGCCTGGAGCTCAGCACATAACCCCAGGTCCCTCGGGCGTAGCTGCACTTCGCGGTCTGTAGCCCAGGAGCCTGTGGTCAGGTCACTCACTCTGCGGTCTCTTCGGCAAGGAACTGTTGGAGGCAACGGGCGACCTCTTCGGGTGCTTCGACCGGAGCGTGGTGGGCGACAGTCGAAAGCACGGTGAGGTGTGCGTCTTCGGCCAGGGTGGCGATCTCCTCTGACAGCACAGGCGGCATGGCGCGGTCGTCCGCACCGGCCAGGACCAGGGTGCGGGCCTGGATGGCGGGCAGCAGGTGCCGCATGTCGGAGCGTTCCAGCACGGCTGCGTCCAAGGCGCGGCGCATGGCCAGAGGGTCCTGACTGGTCATCACACGGAGTTCGGCCGCTGCGGGTTCGGGGCTGTTGCTGCGCCATTGAGCGCTCGTCACGCTGCCCTGCACCTCGCGCATCATGGTCTGCTGCGCTTCACGGGAACCGTCGGTGAGCACCGTACGGCGCTGCAGCCACAGCTCGCGCGGCTCTTCGGGCTCGGGACGTGCACTGGTGTTGAGCAGGGCCACGTTGTTCACCAGGTCAGGGCGACGCGCGGCCAGCAGCATGGCGACCATGCCGCCTTGGGAGTGGCCCACGAGCGCCAGCGGACCCCAGTTCTTCTCCTCGATCAGCAGGGCAAGGTCATCGGCGATGTCCTCGAGGGTCCAGCGCTGCGCGGTGACGGCCGAGGCGCCGTGCCCCGGCATGTCCGGCACGACGCACCGGTGCTGCGGATGGAGCGCCTCGACCTGGTGTTGGAACATGGTTCGGTCGCCGAACAGGCCGTGCAGGAACATGACGGTCGGGCCGTCGCCAGTGTCGTCGTAGCCGTAGATGGTGTCGTTCACCCGGATGCGCTGCGCGTAGGGCCGGCAAGGCTGGGAGGCGACGTCGAAGGCGTTGGCGAGAGCGAGGGAGTCTTCGAACATCTGGTAGCGGGCGATGTGCCCGTCACGGACCGTGAACCGCATCACGTAATCGCCCTGGATCACCTTGCCGGTCGGCCGTACCAGGAAGTGGAAGCGGCCGCACACGATCGCGTCCTCGCCCTGCGCCACCGTGGTGAGGACGGAGCCGCCGCGCGGTTCGGACGCGCCAGGAAAGACGTCCATCCACTGCCTCACGCGGCGCCGGCCGTGACGCAGCCCTGTGGGCGGGACCCCAGGGTCGCCGTCGACGTGCCAAACGGCCTCCTCGGCGACCAGGCTCGCGGCGGTATCGAAGTCGCCGGCCCAGAAGGCCTCGAGGAAGGACTGGACGACGGCCTCACCCGCACACCCACGACGACGCCCTTCGCGGTCGGTCGTCGGAGGTCGCGAGGCGGTCCGTCTTCGCACAGTTCGCCGCCCGGCTGGCCACCCTCCTGTCCCCCGGCGGCCGGCGCGGGCTGCGGGCGTGGAGCCTACTCGTCCCAGGGCGGCTTCCCCTCGAACGCCAGATGGTGTACGTCGAAGAGGACCGCCGCCTCGACCCCGAGCGCGGGGCCGCCCATCCGCGCCGCCCAGGTCAGGAATGGACGGGGTTCGAAGCTTTGCTCCCCCAGCCCCCTGGTGTACTCCACGTGGGCGGACAGCGAGGCGATGCCGCGTTCCAAGGGTTCTCCAGTGACGTCCACGGCGTGGGTGGGGTGCTCGGGGCCGGCCATGCACACGAGGCGGACGCCACCCCAGGGCTCGAGGCCTTCGTCGGCCAACTCCGGGAAGATCCAGCGGTTGCCCGCATCCCTCGCGGCATCCAGGGCCGCGAGGCCCACCACGCGGTGATCGGCCTGGTTGGTGACACCGGCGATCATCCGCACGGTGAACGCGCCCGTCACCACCACCTCAGGCCGGTACCGGCGCATCGCACGCACGATGTCGCGGCGCAGTTCGTAGCCGTACTCCACCACGCCGTCGCGATGGTCGAGGAACTCCACCGTGTCCACGCCGACCTCGCGGGCTCCGGCCCGCTCCTCGGCCTCGCGCAGCGGTCCGGCCTCGGTGGGGTGCAGACCGTCGATGCCCGCTTCACCGCGGGTGGCAAGCAGATACGTCACCTGCTTGCCCTGAGCGGTCCAGCGTGCGACGGCCGAGGCCGCACCGTACTCGATGTCGTCCGGATGCGCCGCCACGGCCAGACATCGCTGCCAGTCCTCCGGAAGCGGCGGCAGCGGGCCATGCGAGCCGACCCCGCCCGTTTCATCTCTCGTCGTCATGTACCGATCGTGACTCCTTCTTCTCGAATCGGCAGGGGCTCGCGCGCTTCTTCCCCGATCCGTAGAGACGCGCGTCTCTGCCGAACCTCCCGCACACACGGGGCGGCAGTCGGCGCGGGCCGACATGAAGAACTGCGTGGTCGCGGTCATGGGGAGCTTGTGCCGCACCAGATGCTTGGCGAACAAGTGTGGCCGCGGATCGGGAAGCGCCCTCGACAAACGGGTGTAGCACAGCCTTGGGAGGGCGACCCGTGGCCGGTCGGGGCAGCGCCGAGGATGCGCCCGCTTCTACGCCTGCGCGCCGCGATAGCGAGTTGCGGGCGTGGGCTTGTTGCCGCCGGTGAGCAGAGCGGACTCCGCGGCCAGCAGGGCGTCAAGGGCTGCGTCCTGGTCCTCCAGACCAGGTGTGCACACGGTTTCCCCCAGGCGCAGGCCGGCCAGGCTGGCCGATGCGACGTCCTGCGGGGTCATCGCCCAGGGGATGTCGCGGCCGGAGCCTTCGTTCCACTCCGTGGCCACGACACCGGGCAACAGCAGCTGTGTACGGATGGGCGTCTCGGCGAGCTCACCTGCGAGGGTCCGGGTGAAGGCGACGGTGGCGGCCTTCGCCGCCGCGTAGAGAGTGCGTCGTGGTGCGCGGGGATCGTTGAGGCCCCCGCTGAAGGCCAGCAGAGAGGCCACCGTGATGATCGAGCCTTCTCCGGCGGCGAGCATTCCGGGAAGCGCGGCGCGGACCAGCTGAACGGGGGCCACGGCGTTGAGGGTGAGCAGGCGGTCGATGTCGGCGGCGTCGACATCGACGAGCGGGGCGTAGCCGCCGGCGCCGGCGTTGCTGACCAGCAGGCGCACGTCCCCCGCGGCGAGGCGACCGGCGACAGCGGTGATGCCCTCGTGGGTGCCGAGATCGGCGGGCAGCACCTCCACGGCTGCGCCCCGGGCGCGGAGCTGCCCGGCGAGGTCGCCGAGCCGGTCCGCGCGGCGCGCCACCAGGACGAGGTCGTGGTCGTCCGCCAGGAGACGGGCGTATTCGGCGCCGATGCCGGAGGAAGCGCCGGTGATGAGAGCGATAGTACGAGGCATACCCTGAGCGTGCCTCAAGCGTTAGCTGGCTGTCAAACGCTTGATACTTATGAAGTGTCGTACCCTTGGCGAGTGATACGCGATGACGAGGAGCCTGTCGGGCTCGGCGCACTCGACCGGGTGACCTGGGCCTTGCGCCGCGCGGAACTGGCGGTGCAGACACTCAAGGAACAGCGGCTGCGCCCACTGGGCATGGCCGCCGCGCACTACACCCTGCTGATGTCGGTGCACAGCGAACCAGGTCTGGCCGGCGCCGAGTTGGCCCGCCGCCTCAACGTGACCCCCCAGGCCGTCGCCTCGCTGGTGGCGCGCCTGGAAGGCCGCGGGCAGTTGGAGAGGCGCGAGCATCCGCGACACCGCCACGTGCAGGAGCTGCACCTCACCGACGTCGGACGCGAAGCGCTGCGCGCCGCCGACCAGGTGATCGCCGACATAGAGCGTCACATCACCGGCGGCCTGGGACCGGACCAGAGCGCGCAGCTGCGGATGCTGCTCGACCAGGTGAGCAAGACAGTACGCAACGCCTGAGCCCGTCGGCCGGTCAAGGACACGCCCCGCGTCGGGGGCCTCGGCACGGCGCACGCCGCCTCTCCCCCGGCGGTCTCGGCGCATCGAATGCAGCGGCAGGCGAGGGTTCTGCCCGCCCGCGGCCCCGCTCGGCGCATCGCCCTTGTTCGCCGGCGAGCCCGGTCGGCCGCGTCGGTTCGGTGACGACGTGCCGGCGAGTTCCGGTTCAGCGGCCGACGAAGCCCATGTGCAAGGCGTTGTAGCGGTCGCCGTGGATGCGCAGGCGGGTCGCTACGCCGTCCAGGTCGGCGATCTCATCCGCCGACAAGGCGACCTGGCTCGCCCCGGCGTTCTCCTCCAGGCGCTGAACCCGGCGGGTGCCGGGAATCGGGACGATCCACGGGTGCTGGGCCAGGAGCCAGGCCAGGGCGATCTGTCCCGAGGTGGCGTTCTTGTTCTTGGCGAGAGTGGCGACGTGGTCGACCAGGGTCTGGTTGGCCGCCCGGTTGTCCTGGGTGAAGCGCGGGATCGAGGTGCGGATGTCGTCCTTGGCGAAGGGTGTCGTTGCATCGACCGTGCCGGTCAGGAAGCCTTTGCCGAGCGGGCTGAACGGGACGAAGCCGATGCCGAGTTCGGCCAGGGCCGGCAGGACCTCGGGCTCGGGGTCGCGGGTCCACAGGGAGTATTCGCTCTGCACGGCGGTCACCGGGTGGACCGCGTGAGCCCGGCGGATCGTGACGGCGGATGCCTCGGAGAGCCCGAAGTGGCGGACCTTGCCGGCTTGGACCAGTTCCCCTACTGCACCGGCCACTTCTTCGATGGGCACCTCGGGGTCGACGCGGTGTTGGTAGAAGAGGTCGATGGTGTCGCTGCGCAGGCGGCGCAGGGAGGCGTCGGCGACGCGCCTGATCTGCTCGGGGCGGCTGTCGAGTCCGGCGGAGGCGCCGTTCTCGATGCGCCAGCCGAACTTCGTCGCCAAAACCACCTGGTCCCGTACGGGTGCGAGGGCCTCACCGACAAGCTCTTCGTTGACGTAGGGGCCGTAGACCTCGGCAGTGTCGAAGAAGGTGATACCCGAGTCGACTGCGGAGCGCAGGACCTGGATCATGTCCTGACGGCTGCCAGGATTGGGGCCATAGCTCTGCGACATGCCCATGCATCCCAGGCCGAGCGCCGAGACCTCAAGGCCCTGACCGAGCGTGCGTGTGTGCATGGAGTGCGTCTCCTTCGTCGTTGAGGTGCTGACAGTACGGCCGGCCGAGCGTGTCGGGGAGGCCGGACTGGGTGAGCGTTTCAGCTGGCGGAGTTGATGGTGACCGTGAAATCGCCGGTGGGCGCCGCGAACCGGCTGCCGCGGGTACCGACCAGGCCGGCACCGTCAATGATGTAGAGGACCTGACCGTTGGCGTGCGAATGCCAGTTCATGCGGGCACCGGGCGTGAAGCGGACCAGTGCGGAGGCCAACCGGGCTGGCTCCTAGGGCGTCTCGTTCGGGGGCGAGGACGGCTTCGCTCGGCCCGGTGATGCGTGCGGCGGCGTCAGGCCGCGATTTCGTCGGCGATCTTCTTCAGCTGGTTGATCGCGGTCATCGCGTTGGGCCAGCCCGCGTAGAACGCCAGGTGGGTGATGGCCTCGGACAACTCCTCCACGGTCAGCCCGTTCTCCAGGGCCTTGCCCAGGTGGTAGGGCAACTGCTCGCTGCGGTACAGAGCGGCCAGCACGCTCACCGTCACCAGGCTCCGGTCCCGTGGGGAGAGCTCGCTGCGCTCCCACACATCTCCGAAGAGCACGTCGTCGGTGATCTGGACCAGCTTCGGCGCGATCGGCGCCAGCTCCTTGGGCGCGGACTGCTTCGCCATGTGATGACTCCCTGGAATAGGTCGAGTGCCTTCCGGTAGGACCACTGTCTGCGGAAGCTGCCCCACCAGCAGCCCCAGAGGGCGGCGGTTGAGCGGTTCCGCAAACGCGCAGTCCTACCGATATCGACGAAACCGCAGGTCACCAGCGCACGGAAGGCACTGTTGTTACAGGTACTGGCAGGACCCCCCAGGTCAGACCTGTCAGCCCTAGCCTGACGGTATGGACACCGCCCACGACATCCGCGAATTCCTCGCCAGCCGCCGCGCCAAGATCACCCCGCAGCAGGCCGGACTGCCCGCCTTCGGCAGCAACCGCCGCGTGCCGGGACTGCGCCGCGAGGAAGTCGCCCTGCTCGCCGGTGTCAGCATCGACTACTACGTCCGCCTCGAGCGCGGCCACCTCGCCGGCGCCTCCGAGGAGGTCCTCGACGCCCTCTGCAACGCGCTCCAGCTCGACGAGGCCGAACGTGCCCACCTCTTCGACCTGGCTGCTGCGCAGCGCAGCAGGCCCGCCCGCCGCGCCAGGAGGTCACGCACTCCCGTACCGGCCAGCATCCAGCGGGTCCTGGACTCCATGACCGACAGCCCGGCCTTCGTGCGCAACGGGCGCCTGGACATCCTGGCCATCAACCGGCTCGGCCGCGCCCTGTATGCCCCGCTGTTCACCGACGCGGCACCGCAGCCGGTCAACATCGCCCGCTTCCAGGTCCTGGACCCTGCCGGGCAGGACTTCTTCCCCGACTGGGACGCGGCCCTCAACACCACGGTCTCGTTGCTGCGCACCGAAGTCGGACGCGCCCCGCACGACTCCGACCTCACCAACCCGATCGGTGAGCTGGTCACCCGCAGCGACGCCTTCCGCCTCGTCTGGGCCAAGCACAACGTGCGCCTGCACCACACCGGCCGCAAGCCCTTCCGCCACCCCGAGGTCGGTGAGCTCACCCTGGACTTCGACGCCATGGCACTGCCCGCCCAGCCCGGGCTGACCCTCACCGCATACAGCGCCGAGCCGAACACCCGCGACCGCGACGCCCTGCGGCTGCTTTCGGCCTGGGCCGCCACCGAAGACGCACAGCACACAGAGGGTGGATGATCTCCAGTCACCTGCACCGCCGCCCTCGGGCGGGCAGTTGCCCTTCCGGGGCGGCTGGGCCCCGGTGCTGTTCGCTGCTTGTAGCGGCTGGCAGGAGTGTCGCCTCGGGAACCCCCGAGGCACAGCCACAGCCATGCAGGTCGTCGCGGCCCTTCGCATAGGGTCGGACCCACGATGAACAGCAACGATCCGTCCGCCGCGCCGTCCAAGGCCGACAAGGCGACCGTACGGCGGCACAATCTGAGCCTGGTGTTGCGCACGGTCCATGACGCGGGTGAGGCGACGCGCGCCGGGGTTGCCGCGCGGGTGGGGCTGACCCGGGCCGCGGTGTCCTCGCTCGTGGATCAGCTCCTCACCGAGGGGTTCCTCACGGAGTGGGGCAAGACGTTCAGCGGACAGGCGGGGCGGCCGGGTACGGCGCTGCAGGTGGCGCGGACCGGGCCCGCCGGGCTCGGGGTCGAGATCAACATCGACTACGTGACGGTGTGCGTCATCGATCTCGCCGGCACCGAGCGCGTACGCCTGGTGGAGCGCACTGACAACCGCGGTGCCCCGCCCGCCACGGTCCTGGCGCGGGCGGCGCGGCTCGCGTCACGGGCCATCGAGTCCGCGGCGGAGCAGAGGCTTCGCCCCGTCGGCGCCGAACTGGCACTGCCCGCCCTGGTCTCCGGTGGTTCGGTGCGGCAGGCGCCGAACCTGGGCTGGAACCGGGTGGCCGTGGAGGGGCTGTTCGCGCAGGCGTTGACGGCGCTGCATCCCACGCACCGCGCCCTGCCGGTCAGCGCCGACAACGAGGCGAACCTGGCGGCCATGGCCGAGCTGTGGTTCGGCGACAGCGACGACCGCGTGACCAGCTTCATCTACCTGACCGGCGAGATCGGCATCGGCGGCGCCCTGGTGCTGAACGGTCAACTCCTGCGGGGTGCCCACGGGTTCGCCGGGGAGATCGGGCATGTGGTGGTGGAGCCGGACGGTCCCCGGTGCCGCTGCGGTGCGCGGGGCTGTCTGGAGCAGTACGCGGGACAGGCGGCGTTGTTGCGGGCGGCGGATCTCGACGAGAGCGCGGGCCTGACTGGGCTCGCGGAGCTGGAGCGCCGGGCGCGCGAGGGCGAGCCGCAAGCCCGGCACGCGATCGAGGAGGCCGGGCGCCGGCTGGGCCGGGTGCTCTCGGGCGCGGTGAATCTGATCGACCCGGACGCGGTGATTCTGGGCGGTGTCTTCCGCGACCTCATGCCGTGGCTCGCCCCCGCCGCCGACGGGGAGCTGACCGCCCGTGTGGTGTCGGGCCTGTGGACACCGGGCAGTGGGCGGCTGCGGGCCTCGTCCTCGTCCGGTGATGCGGCGCGAGGCGCCGCCGGGCGCGTGGTGCGCGAGGTCCTGGCAGACCCGGCGGCGTACGTGGAGCGCGTGGTGGACTGACGTCTCGGGCCGGGCGAGGGCCGGGCGGGTGCCGGGCGGTGTCGGCCCGCCGCGCGCTCCGGGACGGTGTCAGCCCCGGTGTGCCGCGATCAGCTGCCGGTACCAGTGGTAGCTGTCCTTCGGGGTGCGCTGCTGGGTGTCGTAGTCGACGCGTACGATCCCGAACCGCTTGGCATAGCCAAGCGCCCACTCGAAGTTGTCGAGCAGCGACCAGACGTAGTAGCCGCGGACGTCGACGCCCGCATCCATGGCGGCGCGCAGAGCCGTCAGGTGGCTGTGCAGATAGGCGACGCGGTCCGGGTCGTGGACGCTGCCGTCCTGCTCGGCCACATCGTGCTCGGCCGAGCCGTTCTCGGTGATGTGGATCGGCGGCAGGGCCTGGCCGTAGGTGTCCTTCAGTGCGGTCAGCAGGTCGGTGAAGGACTCGGGCACCACGGGCCAGTTCATGGCCGTGCGCCGCACGTCCGGATAGGCCATCTCCTGGTAGCGGTTGTCCGTGGCGACGCGGTGGGCGGGGTCGGGCTCGCGGTGTGGGGCGTCGGCGACCACGATCGGCCGGTAGTAGTTGACGCCGAGGAAGTCCAGCGGCTGGGCGATCAGATCGAGGTCCCCATCGCGGCGGAAGTCCTGGCGGGTGATCAGCTCGCCCCAGGTGTCCTGCTCGGTCGCCGGATAGCGGCCCGCGAGGAGCGGCTCCGTCCACACCAGGTTGTGCTGGGTGTCGGCGCGCACGGTGGCCGCGCGGTCGGCGGGCGTGTCGTTCGCGGGCACGTTCCGATCGAGGTTGAGGGTGATGCCGGCTTCCCGGACGCCGGTCGCGCGCAGCGCCTTCATCGCCAGGCCGTGGCCGACGAGCAGGTGGTGTGCGGCGGCCAGGGCGCCGGTGCCCTCCTGGGCGCCAGGGGCGTGACGGCCGACGGAGTAGCCGAGGAAGGCGCTGCACCACGGCTCGTTGAGGGTGATCCAGCGGGGTACGCGGTCGGCGAGGTGCTCGGCGACGATGTGCGCGTACTCGCCGAAGCGTTCGGCGGTCTCACGCACGCGCCAGCCGCCTCGGTCCTCCAGGGCCTGCGGCAGGTCCCAGTGGTAGAGGGTGGCGGCCGGTTCGATGCCGGCTTCGAGGAGTTGGTCGACGAGCCGCGAGTAGAAGTCCAGGCCCTTGGGGTTGGCGGGTCCCGAACCTGTGGGCTGGATGCGGGGCCAGGCGAGGGAGAAGCGGTAGGAGTCGACGCCCAGCTCGCGCAGCAGGGCCACGTCCTGGGGGTAGCGGTGGTAGTGGTCGCAGGCCACGTCGCCGGTGTCGCCTCCGTCGACACGGCCCGGGGTGTGGCAGTAGGTGTCCCAGATGGAGGGGCCGCGGCCGTCCTCGTGCGCGGCGCCCTCGATCTGGTACGAGGCGGTGGCCGCGCCGAAGACGAAGCCGGAGGGGAAGACGGGCAAGTCGCTCATGAATGGCCTTACTTGACGGATCCGCCGGTGATGCCGGCGGCGATGTATTTCTGGGCGAGGACGAGCAGCACCGCTGCCGGGATCGCGGACAGGACGGATGCGGCCATGACGGAGCCCCAGTCGCCGACGTGCGCGCCGATGTACTGGTAGATGCCGAGGGTGACCGGTTTGACGTCGTCGGTGGTGTTGAGCGTGAGGGCGAACATGAAGTCGCTCCACGCATACAGGAAGGAGAAAAGGCCCGCGGTGATCAGGGAGTTGCGGCTCATGGGGAGCACGACCTGCACGAAGGTACGGAGCCGGCCCGCGCCGTCGACCTCGGCGGCCTCGATGACCTCCTTGGGGATGGCCACCATGAAGGAGCGCATCAAAACGATGGCGAAGGGGATGCCGAGCGAGGCGTCGGCGAGCATGAGGCCGAAGTAGGAGTTGACCAGGCCGAGATCGACGTACGCGCTGTAGAGCGCGTTGGCGATGACGATGCCCGGCACCATCTGGGTGATGAGCGTGCCGAAGACGATGGTGCGGGTGGCGCGGAGACGGAACTGGGCGAGCCCGTAGGCCGCGGGCGCGGCGATCGCGAGGCAGATGGTGACGGCGCCGAAGGCGACGGCGAGCGAGGTCAGCAGGTGGCCGCCCTGCTCGCGGATCGCGGAGGTGAACCCGGACAGGTCCACCCCGTGCGGGATGGGCGAGACCTCCAGGAGACCGGATGTGGGCTGCAGGGCCGTGTTGAGCATCCAGTAGAGCGGGAAGAGCATCACGCTCAGGATGAGTACGCCGACGACGGTGGCACCCCAGCGGCGCTTCGCCCTGGTGGCAGGCCGCTGAGCGGTGGGTGTCTGGGTGACGGTGGTGGTCGCCATGGCGGTCACTTCCCCTCGGAGCGGTTGGCCCGCAGGTAGAACACCGCGAAGACGGCGGAGATCAGAATCAGGACGTTGCCGACGACGGCACCCGCGCCGAAGTCCAGCTGCACGAAGGAGTTCTGGTACGTGAGGGTGCCCAGGGTCTGGGTGGAGTCGGCGGGGCCGCCGTCGGTCAGGGCGAGGATCAGGTCGAGGATCTTGACCGTCGACATGAAGCCGAGAACCAGCACCACGGTGATGACCGGCTTCAGCAGCGGCAGCGTGATCGAGCGGAACGTGCGCCAGGCGGACGCACCGTCCAGGGACGCGGCCTCGTACAGCTCCTTGGGGACCTCTTGGAGGCCTCCGTAGAGGATCACCATGTTGAAGGGGATGCCGATCCAGATGTTCACCAGGATGACGGAGAACAGGGCCATGCCGGGGCTGGTCAGCCAGGGGGTCGCGCCGCCCAGGCCGAAGGTGTCGAGGAAGGAGTTGAGAACGCCGGTGTCCTGGTCCAGGATGCGGCGCCACACGATGCCGGAGACGACCATCGGGACGAGCCAGGGCAGCAGGATCAGGGAGCGCAGCACGCCGTTCAGCGGGAATCTCTTGGTGAAGAAGACAGCGAGCGCGAGGCCGATGCCGAACTGGCCGCTCAGGGAACCGATGGTGAAGACGACGGTGTGCCACAGCGCCTTGCCGAACAGGTCGTCCTGGAAGACCTTGCTCCAGTTGTCGGTGCCGTTGAACGGGGCCTTGCCGTCGAAGAAGGTGGAGGGCGAGTAGTCCTGGAAGCTCATCAGGACGTTGCGCACGAGCGGGTAGCCGAAGAAGAGCACCATGAAGAGGATCGCGGGCGCGATGAAGCCCCACTGGGAGAGCCTGCGGCGGCGCCGGGCGCGTGCCGGGTCGGGCTTCTTCACGGTGGTCGTCGGGTGATCGGCGGCGGGCGCGGTCGCGGAGGCTGTGGTGGTCGACATGTTCGTCACCTCACTTCCCGCTCGTGGCGCGCTGTTGGGCGCGCTGGAGCGCGGCCTTGCTGGACTGCCCGGTGAGAGCGGACTGGAAGGCGCTCTGCAGGGCGAGCGACACCGACGACCAGCGCGCGCCGACCTTGGCGGTGCGCGAGCGCGCGGTGGCCACCTGGTCGGCGAGGGCGTCGAGTTCGGGCACTTCCTTGCGCCAGACGGCGGCGGCCTTCTCGTTGGCCGGGACCATCCAGCTGTTGCGTGCGTAGGTGATCTGCTCCTGCTCGCCGGCCATGCAGTCGATGATCTTCGCGGCGGTCTTCTCGCGCGCGGTGTCACCGGTCTTGGGCACGGTCAGCACGGCGCCGCCGAGCGGGCCGACGGAGTCGTCCCCCGCCTTCGGCACGGGGATCCGGGCGATGCCCCAGTCCAGGTTCTTCTTGGTGTTGAGGGTCTCGACCTGCCACGGGCCGTTGATCATCATTGCGGCGTTGCCCGCCATGAACTGGTCGTTGACGTCGGCCTGGGTCCAGTTGACGGTCGACTTGGACAGCGAACCGTCCTTGATGAGGCTCTTCCAGTAGTCAAGCGCCTGGGCGACCTGCTTGCTCGCGAGGTGCGACTCGTCGCCGCCGTTGGACCACATGAACGGCGTGAACTGGAAGACGCCGTCCTCCGCGCCGCCCGCGCTCAGGGCGATGCCGTACTGCTTGCCCTTGGTGAGCTTCTTGGCGCTCTGCCGCATCTCGGCCCAGGTGGTGGGCACGTCGAGACCCGCCCTCTTCAAGGTGTCCTTGTTGTAGAACAGGGCGAGAGTGTTCACCGTGCGCGCGGCCCCGTAGTACGTGCCCTGGTAGGAGCCGAAGTCGACGATGCCCCGCGGTATGTCCTGGGTGGACAGGCCCAGCGTGCGCAGATCGATGAGGCCGCCGGCCTCCGCGAACGTCGGCATCTCGGAGGCGTCGAACTGGATGACGTCCGGCAGGGACTTCGACGACGCCATGCGCAGTGACTTCGTCATGACCTGTGCGGCCGGCACGCTCTGCTGCTCGATGGTGATGCCGAGCCGCTTGCCGCAGCGGGACAGGGTGGCGGCGTCCCAGCCGTGATATGAGTCGTCGGTCGACGAGTTGAGGACGGTGTAGACGTCGTCGTCGCGTTGCTGGCCGCAGCCGGCGAGCGCCGCGGTGGCCACGAGCGCGGAGATAACGGTGAGCGGGACCATCGCCCGCCGACCGGCACGGCGGCGCCTGCCACGCGCGCGCTCCGGTATGTGTGCTGCTGTCACGGTGGTTGCCCTTGCCTGGGAGGGGTGGCCGGCCGGCGGGACGCCCGTGTCCCGCCGGAGGTGTTCTCGCAGATCCCGGTACGGCTCCGGCCTCGGCCGTACGGGCTCGGTCGCAGGTGCGGGGATCAGCGCACGCCGAGCAGGTGCTCCATGGCGAGCTGGTCGGGGCGGGAGTCGCGCAGCGCCTGGTGCACCTGAGGGTCGGACCGGAACGCGGCCGAACGCTCCTTGAGGATCAGGTAGTTGCGCATGCAGTTCTTCGCGGACTCCCACACGCCGTCGACACCGTCGGTGCGCGCCGGCTCGAAGTCGAAGTGGCGCGGCCCCTGGTAGCCGGCGCTCTCCAGGAGGTCGACGAGCCAGAGCGCCTGGCGCACGTCACCGGCGCCGCAGCGCAGGTCCTGGTCGTACTTGATGCCGGTCTGGCCGTTGAGAGGGGTGAAGCAGTCGGACATGGTGCGGCCCTTTGCTGCGAGTTTGTTTTCTGACATGACTAATACGCCACGAAGCGCTTCGACGCCAGACCCTGGAGCCAACTTCACGCCCCGCAAAACCTTCGCTACCTGCCGCTGTCAAGAATCGAAGCGCTTCCGCGATCGCGCCGGAAAAGGACCCTTGCCGTTTTGTTTTCTGTACGATCAAATGGCCCGCGCAGCTACTTCCCCCTCAAGATCGCAAGCCAGTTGAGGCGCTCCACGCCACCGCCCGACGTCGTCACCGGCAAGGGAAGTCCGACGGCTCCTGCGACCCGAACTGCGACCCCGCACCACCCTGAGGAAGATCATGAAGTTCACCGACGGCTTCTGGCTCATGCGCGACGGGGTCCAGGCCTCGTACGCGACCGAGGTCCGCAGCGTCCGAGCCGACGCCGACCGCTTCACCGCCCACGCAGCGACCAAGCGCGTCGAGCGCCGCGGCGACACCCTCAACTCCCCTCTGCTGACCGTCGACTGCTTCTCCCCCGCCGAGGGCATCATCGGCGTCCGCACCACACACCTGGCGGGCAAGCTCCACCCCGGCCCGGACTTCGCACTGCCGGGCGCCGACACCGGGGCCGGCCAGGTGCGCCGCGACGGCGACATGATCGAGCTGACCAGCGGCCCCCTGACCGCACGCCTGGACCAAGCCTCGCCCTGGGCGCTGTCGTTCCGTGACGCGGACGGCCGGGAGATGACATCGGCGGGCCGCAAGGGCACGGCCTTCTTCACCACCGGCGACGGCGCGCACCACATGGCCGGGCGGTTGGCGCTCGGCGTCGGCGAACAGGTCTACGGCCTGGGTGAGCGCTTCACGCCGTTCATCAAGAACGGCCAGGTCGTGGACATGTGGCAGGCCGACGGCGGCACGAGCAGCGAACAGGCCTACAAAAACATCCCCTTCAGCCTGCACGTCTCCCCCGCCGGTGCGTACGGCGTGTTCGTCAATCACCCCGGCAAGGTGAGCTACGAGATCGGCTCGGAGGCGGTCGGCCAGATGCAGTTCAGCGTCGAGGACCAGACGCTGGAGTACTACATCGTCGCGGGCCCGACACCGAAAGACGTCCTGCGCCGCTACACCGCGCTCACCGGCCGCCCGGCGCTGCCGCCGGCGTGGTCGTTCGGACTGTGGCTCACCACGTCCTTCACCACGCAGTACGACGAAGAGACGGTGACGTCGTTCGTCGACGGCATGGCCCAGCGGGACATCCCGCTGAGCGTCTTCCACTTCGACTGCTTCTGGATGCGCGAGTACCAGTGGTCGGACTTCGAGTGGGACCCGGATGTCTTCCCCGACCCCCAGGGCATGCTGGCCCGGCTCAAGGGACGGGGGCTGAAGCTCTCCGTATGGATCAACCCGTACATCGCACAGAAGTCCGCCTTGTTCGACGAGGCCGCCGCCGCGGGACATCTGGTGAAGCGGGCGAACGGTGACATCTGGCAATGGGACCTGTGGCAGGCGGGCATGGCGCTCGTCGACTTCACGAACCCCGAGGCCTGCGCCTGGTTCCAGGCGAAGCTGAAGGTGCTGCTCGACCAGGGCGTCGACTGCTTCAAGACCGACTTCGGCGAGCGCATCCCCACCGACGTGGTGTGGCACGACGGCTCCGACCCGGAGCGCATGCACAACTATTACGCGCACCTCTACAACCGCACCGTCTTCGAGCTCCTGGAGAAGGAACGCGGCACGGGCGAAGCCGTCCTGTTCGCGCGTTCGGCGACGGCCGGCGGCCAGCAGTACCCGGTGCACTGGGGCGGCGACTGCTGGTCGTCGTTCGGTGCGATGGCAGAGTCGCTGCGCGGCGGTCTGTCGCTGTCGCTGTCGGGCTTCGGCTTCTGGAGCCACGACATCGGCGGCTTCGAAGGCACCCCGGACCCGGCGGTCTTCAAACGCTGGCTCGCCTTCGGCCTGCTCTCCTCCCACAGCCGACTGCACGGCTCCAGCTCCTACCGGGTGCCGTGGGAGTTCGGTGACGAAGCCGTCGACGTGACACGGAAGTTCACGCGGCTCAAGCACCGACTCATGCCCTATCTGTACGGCGCTGCGGCCGAAGCGCACCACACCGGCACGCCGCTGATGCGGCCCATGCTCCTCGAGTTCCCCGAGAACCCCACCGCCCGCGGCCTGGACCGGCAGTACATGCTCGGCCCCGACCTGCTCGTCGCCCCCGTCTTCTCGGCCGACGGCGACGTCGAGTACTACCTGCCCGAGGGCACCTGGACCCACCTCCTGACCGGCGAACACGTACAGGGCCCGGTCTGGCGCCGCGAAAGGCACGGCTTCGACAGCCTGCCCCTGTACGTCCGCCCAGGAGCGGTCCTCCCGCTGGGCTCCGACACACAGCGACCCGACGGGGACTGGCTCGATGGCCTCACCCTGCTCGTCACCCCCGACGCACAACAGGTGACGGTCACTGTCCCCGACCACGCCGGCCGCCCTGCCGCCACTTACCAGGTGACGCGCGAGGCGACGGACACGACGGTGACCGTGACCCCGCCCGAAGGACACAGCGCTCCACGCACGGTGGTCTCGGCCGACCTGTGACGTCCGGAGCCCAGGCAGATACCCCCGTCAAGTACGGGGGTATCACGGGGCGAGCCGGTTCCAGCGGCGCTTGTGGAGTGCGGCTGCGTGCAAAGGCGACCTGACTCCACAACCGTCCGGAGGCTGCCCGGACGAGGCGACATCGCAAGAGGCTCGCGCACATGCGTCTCGTTACGCAGGTGTCCTCCGGACGGGCAGCGAAGGTGCACTGGGTGGATCGCGGCGGCGTGGAGGGGCGGCATTGGCTGGGCCGGCTCGGTTGCCGCGAGCGCCAGTGGTTCGTACTCGGGTCCGGCGCGGACGTTTCACCGGACCCGATGGACGTCCGTGTGCGTCGGCTCCGCCGCAGAGCCACACATACGAAGACGGCCGCCACCTCGCTGACCGTTATCGCGGCCACGAGTTGGGCGCCTCGGCCCGACGCGTTCACGACACCGGCGAGCCGGGTGCCGAGCGCCATCCCGCTGCCCAGCGCGAGCGCCATGATCGCCCCACCGGCCAGCGCGCGCCCCAGCACGGCACCCCACGACGGCACACGACCGGCCCGCCGGGCCTCCTTCATGCGGCTCACCTCAGAGCAGGGCCGCTGACCGGCTCCGGACGAGACCCGAGACGAACCTGAACCCGACCACCGCATGGTTGCCCGCCTCCACCAGGACAGCATCCGCACCGGCACAAGCGAACTCCGCCCGGTCCCGCGCCCGTTGTCAGGGCGTCCGAAGGCGGCCTCGCTGGCGCCGCGCCGGAGGAGACGCTCAGGCTCATCGACGACATCGCCGACGCGTGCGAACACAGCACAGGGCCAATGCCCGTCGCTGACGCGGCACTACGCGGGCGATGCTGGATCCTCTGCCCGGCGATCGGCGGCGCCCAACGCCCCGTCCCTGAAGCCGCCCAGCAACCACACCTGCCCAACAGCCAACGGGCCTCGGAGCAGGGGATGCGTGGGGGATGCCACGCCCCCAACCACAGCCGCACATCTCCTCGACCGAGACCACTAGCAGGGCAGCCTGCTCCGGGTTCTGGTCGGCCGGTCGAGCAGCAGAGAGCTTGCCGGACCAGTCCCGGCCGAACGCGGTGCCGAAGTGTGACTGAAGCATCAATAGGGTGTCCCCCATGTCTGCCACGCTGAGTTCCACGAAAACCGCCGCCGCGCTCCGCAGATCTGCGCGGGTCTCCGTCGAGTTGCTGCTGGTTCTTGTGGCCGCTGCGGTAGCCCTGTGGGTTCTGGGTCGGATGTGGTCGGTCGTCTGGCCGCTCATCGTAGGCCTCTTGCTCACCACACTGACCTGGCCTCTGGCCCGCTTCCTACGCCGGCGCGGGTGGCCCCCCGCCCTGGCCGCCTCGGTGGTGACCGTTCTGTTCCTTCTGTTCGTCGCGGGCATCGTGACGCTGATCGCAGTACCGGTGGCGTCCCAGTCCGGCGAACTGTCCGACGGCGTGGCCGAAGGCATCGAGAAACTGCGCGAGTGGGCCGCCGGGCCGCCCCTGAACATCAACGACGCCCAGATCTCAGGCGGAGTCGACTCCGCGATCGCCCGGATCAAGGACAGCCTCGGCAGCATGGTCACCACTCTCTTCACAGGAGTGAGCACCGTGTTGAACGGTGTGGTCACCGCGTTCCTGTCGCTCTTCCTGATGTTCTTCTTCCTCAAGGACGGCCCGCGGTTCCTTCCGTGGCTCGCACGTCAGCTCCCCGGCAGGCTCGCCGACGACGTCCCGATCGTGGCAGCGCGCGGCTGGGACACTCTGGGCGCCTTCATCCGTTCCCAGGCCTTCGTCGGCCTGCTCGACGCGGTCTTCATCGGTCTGGGCCTGTGGATCCTGGGTGTGCCCCTCGTGCTCCCGCTGGCGGTGCTGACCTTCGTATCGGCATTCGTGCCGATCGTGGGCGCCCTGTTCGCCGGTTTGGTAGCGGTGCTCATCGCGTTGGTGTCCAACGGCCTGACAGACGCGCTGATCGTGCTGGCGATCATCCTCGTGGTGCAGCAACTCGAGGGCAACGTGTTCCAGCCGATCATCCAAAGTCGCGGGCTGGGTCTGCACGCGGCGGTGGTCCTGCTGGCAGTCACACTGGGCGCGAGCCTGGCCGGCGTCGTGGGCAGCCTGCTGGCGGTACCGGCAGCCGCCCTGATCGCGGTGGTCTGGAACTATCTGCGCGAGCAGCTCAGCGACCCGCCGCAAGAGCCGGAGACCGACGACCCGCACCCGGGCGCGGCGACCCCGTCGTAGCTCCTCCTTCCTGTCGCAGCCTCGCCTCCCGATCGCGGTGGCGGCCCCTCACCGCCATCGCCTGGGCCCTCACACTCGCTTACGCCGGGGCAGCAGACTCAGCAAACGCAGCTTCGAGGACACGACAGCCTCCATGCGCAGTTCGTCGGTCCGTGGCTGCTCGTGCAGGGGCCTTCGAGAAGATCGAATCAACCTGCGGCGGAGGTACGGGCAGTGGCTGTCGAGGCGTCCGAATAGATGGTGAAGACCCGGTCCAGACCGACGATGCTCAGCATGCGGGCGGTATTGGCGGGGATCGCGGCCAGGGCTACGGTGCCGCCTTGTTCGATGGCCAGGTTCCGGGCCGCCAGGAAGACGCTGATGCCGCTCGAGTCGCAGAATTCCAGGCCGGACAGGTCCAGGACCAAGAGCTGTCCCGCGTCCAGGGTGAGCTTGTGCAGGGCTTGGCGGAGTTCGAGTTCTGTCGTGTAGTCGAGGTCACCGGTGATCTCCAGTACGGGACCGGTGGCGGCATCGCGGGAGGTGATCGTCAGTGGGGTCATCTCAGGTTTCACTCACGGGGGCGGGAACAGAGAACGGAAGCGGGACCGGCATTCCAAGGGCGAGCAGCGCGGTGTCGTCGTCCAGACCGTCGCCGAAGCCGGCGAGGAGCCCGGTCAGGGCGGTGATCAGGGCCTGCGGGCCCGCTGGGGGCTGGGCAGTGGTGAAGGCATGCAGGGCTTCCTCTCCATACAGTTCGCGGCCGGGTCCGGTGCGGGCTTCGGTCAGGCCGTCGGTGTAGAGGAGCAGGGTGTCTCCGGGCCGCAGTCGGGTGCAGGTGGCGGCGAACTCGGCTTGGGGCATGACGCCGATGAGCATGCCTCCCGGGGTGGGGAGGTAATCGGCGGTGCCGTCGGTGCGCTGGATCAGCGCCGAGGGGTGTCCGCCGGAGGCCAGGTGCACGCTGACGTGGTCGTCGCCGGGCTCCAGGGTGCCGAATATGGCGGTGCAGTAGCGCGCGTCGCCGCTGGTATACCGCTCGTGGAGCACCTTGTTCAAGGTGGTCAGCACGGTGGCCGGATCGGGGTCGTGCAGGGCGGCGGCGCGCAGGGTGTAGCGGGTCAGTGAGGTGACGGCTGCGGCCTGGGGGCCCTTGCCGCACACGTCGCCGAGGAAGAACGCCCACCGGTCGGTGCCCAGGGGGAAGAGGTCGTAGAAGTCTCCGCCCAGCAGATCTGGGGAGGCCGTGTGGTAGTAGGAAGCGGCCTCCAGACCCGGTATTGCCGGCAGTGCGGAGGGCAGCAGGCTCTGCTGAAGGACGGCCAGGGCCTCCTGGAGCCGTTCGCGGTCGGCCTCGGCCTGTCGGCGTGCTTCTTCCGCCGCCTGGCGGCCGCGCAGCAGTTCGGCTTCGTAGGCGCGGCGGTCTCGTGCGTCGAAGACCGTGGTGCGGATCAGCAGCGGCTCACCGTCCTGGCTCTCCTTCACCTTCGAGGTGACCAGTGCCGGCATCCGGCCGGCGGCGGCTTTGATGTCGAGGGCGATGCCACTGACCTCACCCTTCATCTGCAGCAGGGGAGCGAAGTGCGTCTCGTGGTAGAGCTTGCCGCCCACGGTCAGCAGATCGGTGAACCGCATCCGGCCCACCACCTGCGCCCTTTCCAGACCCAGCCAGTGCAGCAGAGTGGCGTTGATCTTCGCGATGGTGCCGTCCATCAGCGTCGACAGGTACCCGCACGGGGCCTGCTCGTACAGCTCCTCGGCGCTGTCCTCCAGCAGCGAGGTGAACACCGCGTCGGTGGCGTGCGCATCGTGCTCCCCGCCCGGCTCGGACGTCTGGTCGGTGCGGCACATCACTAGGCCGCTCCGAGGAATTCGGTGATCGCCTCAGCGGTGGCCTGCGGGGCACTCAGGTGAGGGCAGTGCCCCGTCGCCTCCAGCGTCACCAGACGGCTGCCGGGAATCACGGCATGGACGTAGGCGCCGACTTCGCGGGGAGCGATCACGTCCTGTGTGCAGTCCAGGATCAGCGTCGGCACCTCGACCGTCTTGAGGTCGTCCCGGCTGTCGGACAGGAACGTCGTGCGCGCGAACACCCGCGCCATGTCCGGGTCAGTCGCGCAGAACGAATTGGTCAGCTCCTGGCCGAGTTCCGGACGGTCCGCGTTGCCCATGATGGCCGGGGCCATCGCCGCCGACCAGCCCAGATAGTTCGACTCCAGCGACTCCAGCAGCTCCTCGATGTCCTCGGCACTGAAACCGCCCCGGTAGTCGGCGTCGTCGATGTAGCGAGGTGAGGGGGCGACCATCACCAGCCGGGAGATGCGCTGTGGCGCCTGCGCAGCCGCGAGCACTCCGACCATCGCGCTGACCGAATGGCCCACGAAGGTCACATCCCGCAGGTCCAGCTCCTCACATACCTCCAGCACATCGAGCGCGTACCCCTCAAGCGAGCTGTAGCGCCGCTCATCCCAGGCCGAAGCATCCGCCCCACCCGAGCCCACGTAGTCGAAGAGCACCACGCGGTAGTCCTCGGCAAGCGCGGGGACGATCAGGCGCCACATGTTCTGGTCACAGCCGAACCCGTGCGCAAGCACAAGCACCGGCCCCTCCGCACGACCGGTGACGGTGACGTTGTTCCTGCGACGGATATCCATACTCGCCAGTTTCCCATCAGCCCCAACAACCACACGTAGGGGCCTACTACGGGCTGCACGCCCGAGGCCACGGCCACACCAACCGGTGCAGAGCTTGCGCAGCCCACGGCAGGGCGGCTTCCTGGTTCGCCTGGTTCAGGTCAGCGGGGTGGAGCCTCAAGAGGTGAAGGCTTCAGACCTTGCGCCAGCGCGCGTTGGCCCAGGAGAAGAGACCGAAGGCCGCGAGGCCGAGTGCGATGAGGGCCAGCAGCCAGGGACCGGCGGGGGTGTCGGTGAAGGCGCGCAGAGTGTCGTCCATGCCTTTGGCCTTGCCGGGCTTGTGCTTGAGGGCTGCCGCGATGGCGAAGCCGCCCGCAACGGCGAAGACCGCGCCCCGGCACGCGCCGCCGAACACCCCGAGGAACATGACCGCTGTGCGGGCCTTCGGTGCCATCTCGGACATCTTCAGATGCTTCTTGAACTTGCGCATGACTGCCCTGACGGTGATCCATACGCCGGCGCCGGCCACCACCGCGCCGGCGATACCGACGAGCCACTGCCCGCCAGGCCAGTCCAGGACCTTCGCCGTGATGTCCTGGGACTCCTTGTCTGAGCTCCCGCTGCCGCTGCCCTTCTCCCCCGCCGCATACGACAGCACGGAGTAGGCGACGAACCCGTAGAAGACGCAACGGCCTGCGGCCATTGCCCTCTTGCCTGCCTTCTTGCCGTCGGGCCCCGCTTGCCCGAAGGCCGCTTCGGTCAGCCGCCACACGGCCATCCCCACCAACGCTATGCCCAGCAGCCACAGCAGAACGGCGCCAAAGGGCTTCTCAGCGATCTCGGCGATGGCACCGCCCCGATCTGCCTGTTCACCGCCTCCGTCCGAGAAGGCGATCCTGAGTGAGAGCACCCCGATGAGCAGATAGATGACCCCACGGGCCACGAAGCCCGCTCGGGCCGCGCCCGAGACTGCTGTGCTGTTCGCCGCACGCTGGGCCTGCCTGCGTCCGCGTGCTGTTGCTGATCCAGTTGCCATACCTGGCCTTCTGCCCCCAGGCCGGTGTGCGATCCCTGGATCGAACCCTCCGCTTCTTTTGTCTTCGTGCCCATCGTCCAGGAAGGTGCACCCATGACACACACGCGAAGTGCTCCCGCAGGGCCCACCAAAACGGCCGCAGCCCTCAAGCCTTCACCCTCCGGTGAGGGGGCAGAGGGGAACGTCAGCGTCGACCTTGATGAACGGGCACGGCGTGCCAGACGTCGCCTGGAGAGACTCATAGGGGTCGCCGCGACCGAAGGCAATGCCCTGGTCCCGCTGCGCAACGGGGACGAGATTTTCGGGGCGATGCTGGAGGGGATCCGCTCCGCTCGGCACACCGTGGACATGATGACGTTCGTGTACTGGAAGGGCGAGGTCGCCCAGCGGTTCGCCGATGCACTGGCCGAACGGGCGCGTCAGGGGGTGCGGGTGCGCCTCATGCTGGACGGTTTTGGCAGCCGGCTCATCGAGAAGGAGCAGCTGGAGGTGATGGAGCGGGCCGGTGTGCAGGTGGCCTGGTTTCGCAAACCGCTCTATCTCTCACCTTTGAAGCAGAACCACCGCTGTCACCGCAAGGTCCTCGTCATCGATGAGGAGACCGGGTTTACCGGCGGGGTCGGTATCGCCGAGGAGTGGTGCGGCGATGCCCGCAATCCGGGCGAGTGGCGCGACACCCACGTGCAGGTACGTGGGCCCGCCGTGGACGGGCTGGCCGCCGCGTTCGCCCAGAACTGGGCCGAGTGTCACGATGAACTCTTCGATGGACGCGACCGGTTCATCAACCACGCCCCGCACGGGGACGCCGTCGTGCAGGTGGTGCGGGGCTCGGCCAGTTTCGGCTGGCAGGACATGCAGACGCTGCTGCGTGTGGTGATCGAGTCGGCGGAAGAACGGATCCGGCTGGCCACCGCCTACTTCGCTCCTGATGCGTACTTCATCGAGCTGCTGTGCGCCGCCGCGCGCCGCGGGGTCGCAGTCGAGATCCTGTTGCCTGGCCCGCACACCGACAAGAGGGTCTGCCGGCTGGCCGGCCAGCGCTACTACGAAGACCTCACCGCCTGCGGCGTAAAGATCTTCCAGTACCAGCCGACGATGCTCCACACCAAGGTCATCACCATCGACCGAACCATCGCCCTGGTCGGTTCGACGAACTTCAACCGCCGATCCCTCAACCACGACGAAGAGGTCATGCTCGCCGTCCTGGACCAGACGTTCACCGCTGCTCTAGACAGCCATTTCACCGAAGATCTCGAGCACAGCGAGCCCATCAGACCCGGACGCTGGAAGCGCCGCTCGACCTTCCAGCGCGCCAGAGAAGCGGCTGTCGTGCCCATCCGGCGTTTCCTCTGACCCCGGGACTACTGCCGACAACGGGTGACAACCCCACAAGTGCTCCTGACAGCACTCCCCGTTCATGTCGCAGCAGACAGCGAGGGCCGATCATGCAACAGCGGTGGGGCGGACCTGCTGAGCAGGTCCGCCCCACCGCTGCGACGTTCGGCCGCTAGTGCTTGCCGACATCCTTGATCTTTTCCTTGGCCTGTCGGGCGTCGCCCTGCTTTCGCTCGGCGCGCCCCTCGACGGTCAGGCGTTCGTTGCCGACAGCGCGTCCCGCCGCCTCCTTGGCGGCACCGGTGGCCTGCTCGGTTTTTGCCTTGGCCTTCTCGTTGGCAGTCATGTCCGATCACGCTCCTTTGGCTACGACGTCTTGCGCTGTGGGCACGTGTAGCCACTGATCAATAGCGCAAACATCACCGCAGCGAATTTCCCGGGTCCACAGCGTCCGAAGCGTGGCCAGTGCGATCGCGGGCACTCAGACCAGTATTTGGCAGAGCCTCCGACGGCGTCTTCGCACTCGGTAAGGTCGGCACGCTTCTTTTGGGTGGACGAGAGGAATGCCGTGCGGCGGGTCGGGCAGATGGGATAACGCGACGGTGCACCATCCGATTGACGAGTTCGCAGAATGATGCAGAGAGGGGCTGAGGTCTTCATGACCGCTCCCGCGGCGCCCAAGATCCAGGACATCGCCTGTCACGACGCGCGCGCCGCGGTAAGGGCCGTCATGGAACCAGCGTGCCAGTCTTTGCCCTCGAGTCAGGCCAGGCGTTTTCGTGAGGATGCCCTGCTGGTGGCCAGCGAGTTGACGTCCAACGCGATCCTGCATGGCGGCGGCCTCACCCAGTTCCACGCTCAGATCGAGGGTGGGTCCTTGCTGATGCAGGTGAGTGACCGCAGCACGAGGGCGCCTCACCTCGTACGCCCCGACCCCGGACGGCCCGGCGGCTTCGGGTGGATGATCACGCAGCGACTCGCCTCGCACGTCTCCGTCGACATACAGCCCGACGGCAAGACCATCACCGCCGCCTTGGCTATGCCCTGAGTGAGCCCATCACCTGTCACGGACTACTTGAAAACAATCACCGGTGCTCTGCCTGCATACTTGCTGCCCTGCCGGGTATCCGCGTCGGCACGGAAGGCCGCAGGCAAGCTCGGAACAACCAAAGGCGGGGCGCATGATGACCGTGACGACGCAGGGGAAGAGCCGGGCCGCTCAGGCTGAGAAGGACCTCGTCGAGCGGGCCTACGCCAGCCCCTCTTCCCTTGCGCCGAAGGATGCGCGGGAGATCGGCAAGCGGTTCTTCGACCGGCTCGGGCATCTGGAGGAGGGCACGCACGAGTACCAATACGTGCGTAACTGCCTGATCGAGATGAACCTCTCCCTCGTGCAGTACGCGGCGTCCCGGTTCCGCCATCGCGGCCAGGGGGAGATGGAAGACATCGTCCAGGTCGGCACGATCGGCCTGATCAAGGCGATCGACCGGTTTGAACTGACTCGTGAGGTCGAGTTCGCCACGTTCGCCGTCCCCTACATCACCGGTGAGATCAAGCGCTTCTTCCGCGACACCAGCTGGGCCGTACATGTGCCACGGCGTCTCCAGGAAGCCCGCATCGAACTGTCCAAGGCCACCGAGGAACTGCGCACCCGCCTGGACCGCAACCCCTCCACTGCCGAGCTGGCAGAGCTGATGCAGCTGGAGCCGTCCGAGGTCGCCCAGGCTCAGATGGCGTCCAATGGCTACAACGCCGCCTCGCTGGACGCCTCAGTGATGGGCAGCAACGACGAGTCCGACGCCGCGCTGGCCGACTTCATCGGCTTCGAAGAGGACGCCTACGAACTCATCGACAACTTCCACTCCCTGGCCCCGCTCATCGCCGACCTCGACGACCGCGAACGCACGCTGATCCATCTCCGCTTCGTCGAGGAAAAGACGCAGGCGCAGATCGGCGAAGCACTCGGTGTCTCGCAGATGCACGTCTCCCGGCTGCTCACCCGCGTCGTCGCCAAGCTGCGCACCGACCTGATGACCACCAACTAGCCACTGCCCAAGGCTGCGGGTCAACGAACCCAGTTGGTAGACCGCTCGTGCCAGGACGTTGACGCTCTCGCGGTAGCGGCTAAAGGTGCACCGGCACGTTGGGACATAGGTCCGCCGTGGAGGGGTACCGGGCAGCAGCTGGAGGGAGAGGGCTGTGATGCCTGAGAAGGTTGCGCTGGAAGGGGGTCCCCGGGGGTGATGGCACCGGCTCCGAGGTCGATGGCGTGGTGCAGATGATCCACATGATCACAGTGAGCCGCATGATCGGGGTGCTGCCCCGCTCGCTGGCCGCACCGGTCCCGCACGGCCTGGCCTGCGCCCCGGTGACCGACGCGCCACCCTGCCGCCTCGTCCTCGCCTGGAACGAGCAGGGCCGCCGCCCGCTCGTCGCGTCGTTCGTGACCGCCGCGCTCGGGTCGACTGCGGCGCCCGCATCCCCGCTCTCCAAGGAGCACCGGCGGTCGCGGCCAACGCCTTCGCCACGCAGACCGTAAATGACATCCATTCCGGCCTGCCCATCCCACAGCAGCCTGCTGTCGGTGCGGTCCTGGCCGCCGCGACAGCCGATGGGGCTGCCAAGGGGACCGCGCGCTCCAGCACACAGCCTCCATCTCACGGCCCGGAATACGGCCTGGTTGGTGGCCAAAGTCCTCACCAACCTGCCCGAATGGCTGCCCTGGGGGTCCTCACCGCGGCCGGGTAATGAGCGTTAATGTGCAGAGGTGACTGACGTGATCATCCTTCACGGAGCCTGGCACCAGCCCGCTCACTACGCCGAACTCGTCGCTCTGCTGCGCGCCCGGGATCTGTCCGTGGAGGTGCCCGACCTCTACGAGCTGTCGCTGGCCGAGAGCACCGCGAAGGTCGAGGCCATCGTCTCGGGCTCATCGGAGCCCTCGGTGGTGGTGGGACATTCGTTCGGGGGTGTCGCCGCTGGGACGGTGCGTGGTGCTGCTGCGTTGATCTTCCTCAACAGCTGGATTCTCGACGTCGATGAATCCCCGGCCACAGTGCTCGCACAGACCCCTGGCGAGCCCGGCGAGGGGCTGCTCGCGCTGCCGGACGCGGACGGGCGGCTCCGCCTGGACCCGGACGATGCCCGAACGAAGCTCTACGGCGACATCGACGAACCGGCGGCCACGCGTGCGGTGGAGTTGCTGCGTCCCGAACCTCCGTCGATCTTCGACACCACACCTACTCACGTGAGTTGGCGGGACACCCCGTCGATCTACCTCCGCGGGCAGCAAGACCGGACCATCGCGACTCCACTTCCGGACCGCTTCGCCGGGCGTTGCTCTCGCACGGAAACGTGGGACACCAGCCACTCGCCCTACCTGAGCCGCCCGGCCGCCGTGGCCGACCTGATCCAGCGTCAGCGTACGGGCGACGGTGATCAAGCCTGAACCGAGGTGCCGTTGGCGTGCCCAGGTCAGCAAGTCTCCGTCCATGCGGCGGCGGGTTCACCCGCTACGGGCTCTAGGTGGAATTCGACCTGCACATGTACGCCGCCCGGCAACATGGGCCGCGGTTGCACGGCAACTCCGCCAGTGGAGATGAACCGCCACCAGGACCTGTGCCCCCGCGGTCGGCCAGGACGAGTACGACGAAAACCCCCAGCACCAGCCTGGCACGGCGTAACACTCGCGAGCGGCAGTCGACTTGACGCGATGTAGCTGGAGGCGGACGGGTATGGACGTCCCCTCGTCAGACGGCCCGCCGTCGCGCAGAACGGCCAGGTTCCAGTGAGCCCCGTCGGGCCCACTGATCGGCTCGTACGGGTCCCGCATCGCGACGCGCCGGCGCTGTCGGCGAGCCCAACGTTGCGCAATGGCCAGGGCGGCCAGGCAGGCGAACACAGCGAATTCGGAGCCGCCGGAGCCGCCGGAGCCGATCACTGTGGTGCGCTTGCCCGCGTAACGAGCCCGGACGGCGGGGCCCTTGAGGTCGGACACGCTGTAGGAGAGGCGCTCATCCGTAGTGCCCTCACCGAGAGCGGGCAGGCCGACACCGCGGAGCGGGCTGGGGTGGACCTCGCCATCCAGGTTCAGCGCACCGGGGGTTGGACCTCCTGGCCGAGCCGGCCAGACACGGTCGCGGCCTCCCGGCCGGTGCCGACCGGGTCCGCCGCACGCCGCCGCCACAGCGCGAACACAGCCATGGCAACCATCAGATACACGGGCACGAGGAGCTCCGCACCCGGCGTCGTTTGCACGGACCATCCCGCACCTCGCCGGTCGCCCTCGAACACAACCCGGTTGACGGTGAGGAAGGTCAGATGCGCGCCGATGCCGACCCACAGCGGAGCCTGCCGCACCGCCGTGCGGGCCGCGACGAGCATCAGGCCGAAGACGGTGAGAAGAATCAGGTAGTCGACCGGATTCTGCCCTCCGGGCACGAGGCCGACGGTCCCGCCCTCGCCACCGACAAGTCGCGCCACGCCTGCCTCCACCACCGTCGAGACACCTGGTACGAACAGGAACACGGCCGTCGTCCCGAGCGCCGATGCTGCCCCGCCGAACCGGCTCCGCAGCGACGTCCACGTATGGCCGCGCAGCGTCGTCTCCTCGGGCAGCGCCTCAAGGAGCAGAGCGATCACGGCGTTCGTCACGATGTATCCGGCGAGCATGGGCGGATCAGGGCGTGACCAGTGCAGCATCCCGGCGGCTGTCCCCGCACCGAGCACCAGCGCCGCGGCCCCCGCCGTCACACCCACCCCGACGAGCAGGGCCCGCAGACTCGGGCCCGCACCGCCGAACCCGATGTCAGTGAGTGAGCCGCGCCGCCGACGCAGCGCGAACACGACGAGCGGCATGGCCACCGCGCTGACGAACGCGGCAGGCACCAGGCGGGCCGCGAACCCGCTCACCCCGACGGCATCGGCAACCATCGGGCCCACCGCGGTGCCGGCCCCCAGCGCCACGGCCATGATGAGACCGCCACCCAGGGCCCGACCCAGGACCCCGGAGAGGGAAGGGGTCAGGAGGGAGTGAACGGACGAGTCGGGGCGAGGGTCGGTCAATGCTCTCTCCTTGCTGAACACCCGCTTGCACCAGGGGTATTCACCATCCTCGGCGCCCACGCGACCACCGGGGTCGTAGCGGCGGATGAGATGCCGATACATCTTTCGATGCACGAACGGCGGCGCTTCGGCTCTGTACGACCTCGCCACCTCGTCCAGACGCATACGACCTGCACGCCTCGGATTGCGTGGGACGACCGGTGACAGCCACTCCAGGCGCGCCCACAACTCGACGTGATCTCCCACGGTTTGGGCTGAGCTGCGAGATTGCGGCCCGGCGGGGTGCGGGGCTCACATGCGGCTCACACGGTTGCCCAACTGGCCCCAGATGCCTTGCCCAGTCTTGACCTCGGATGCACCGGCCGAGGTGCCTGACTCATGGCAACCCTTGCTGGAGGAGCTGATGATCGAGGTGAAGGGGCTCACCAAGCGCTACGGCGACGTGCCGGCCGTCCCGCCGCGCTGCCCTCGACCGTTGATCTGAGCAAGGTGCCACGCGTCCGGCCCCTTGGCCCCACACAAGGGTGAGCCGAGGGGCCGACGGTGGCTGAGAGGTACGGGGGTTACCGCTTGTGGCCGGGGGTCGAGTCGGTCCCGGCGGGCCTCTCTACCGTCTTGCTGTAGTTCGGCGTGGCGCTCTCGGCCTTCTTCCCGGGCTTGGAGTCCGTACCGGCCGGAGCCTTGACCGTGTGGGAGTACGAGCCCTCACCGGTCTGCTTGGCGGGCTTGGAGTCGGTGCCTGCCGGGCGCTCGACGGTGTGGCTGTGTCCCTTGCTCGGCGCGGCGGTCGACGCATTCGCGACGACGGCGGTCGAACCGAGCGTGCCGAGCGTGATGACGGCGAACGTGGCGATCGCTATGGACTTCTTCATGGGGAGTCTCCGTGATCGTGGGGGCTGCTTTGCCTGCCCTTCGATCCTCACAGCCAGCAGATTTCGTCTCCGTCTCTGTCGGCCTCCGGGGATGAGAAGCCGATGAAAACCCCCGCGTGAATCTTCCGCACGGCATCAGGCAGCGCCGGGTCCACCGATCTCGGGGCGGGACCACACGTCGGAGCCGCGCCTACGGGTGCGTGTCCGTGACCGCGATGACCTGGTCGAGGCGGTCCAGGGCAGCCTGCAGGTCGTCGACCTTGGCCTGGATCCGGTCGCGCTCGGCGTGCAGCATCGCTCGTTGCCCGGCGCCGGTGTGCCCGGAGTCCCAACACGGAAGGAGTTCCGTGATCCTTCGGCTGGTCAGGCCGGCGGCGAACATCTGCTGGAAGAAGCGGACCAGGGGGATGGCGTCCTGTCGGTAGAGGCGCTGGCCGGATGGGCTGCGCCCCGCGATGAGCAGCCCCTGCTGCTCGTAGTAGCGCACGGCGCGCACCGAGACGCCAGCGCCCCGTGCCACCTCGCCGATGCGGATCAGCCGCTCGGCCGCGGCCTCTGTGACAGTCATGGTGATTCCTCTCACCTCGGCCCTGATGACCAACGCTTGCCTCTGACGTCAACGTCAGGTTTTAGCGTACCGGGCATGGACATCAACAACTCAGTTGCCCTTGTCACTGGAGCCAACCGCGGCCTGGGCCGCGCCTTCGCCCTGCGCCTGCTCGAACGGGGCGCCCGCAAGGTCTACGCGACGGCCCGCCGTCCGGAGACCGTGGACCTGCCCGGGGTCGAGGTGCTGCCCCTCGACATCACCGATCCCGCATCGGTGAGGACCGCTGCCGAGGCCGCCCCGGACGTCTCGCTGCTCATCAACAACGCAGGGATCCAGACGGGAACCGACCTGGTGACCGGTTCGCTGGACGCGGTGCGGCATGAGCTGGAGACCAACGTGTTCGGCCACCTGGGAATGATCCGGGAGTTCGCGCCGGCGCTCGCCAGGAACGGCGGGGGCGCGATCGTCGACGTGCTCTCCGCCATGTCGTGGTTCGGCGGCAAGGGCGCCAATGCCTACCACCTGACCAAGGCCGCCGCCTGGGCCATGACCAATGGCGTCCGCCTGGAGCTCGCCGACCAGGGCACGCTCGTGACAGCGGTGCACCTCGGCCTGGCCGACACCGATATGGCTGCGGGCTGGCCCGTGGACAAGATCGCGCCGTCGGACCTGGCCGACGCGGCGCTCGACGGTGTCGAGGCAGGCTCCGCCGAGGTCCTCGCCGACCAGTGGAGCCGAGACGTCAAGTCCCGGCTGCCGCTGACCCCGGAGGAGTTCAACGCCGCGATGGACCGCGCCCTGGCGGCACTAGCGGCGACCTGAGGGGCCTCTCGGGCCGCACTGACTTCGGTCGGTTGCTCCTGAGGCCAGTCAGCCAATACTCCATCCGCAGTTGTGGATCTTCATGTTGTGGCCTCGCGTCGGCGGCAGTGGCAGTCGCGGGCGCGGGCCTGGTGTCGACGACGCCATGGGGACCAGCGCAGACTCGGGCGTCGCTGGGCACCCTTTCCGGCCCGTCATCACGGAGAACCGTTGGCCTGGCCCATACACGCTAGCCAGGTTGATCCGGGTCGCAGCTGGCGCGCCGCAGGCCAATGGTGCGCAGGGCGGCGTGCATGGCGGTCTGATCGCCGTGATGGACGGTGTGCACGCCGCCTTCGGCCTCTTCGAGCAGACGCGACGGGACAGGGGGTTCTGCCGAAACGTGCCAGATGACCCCGCTGGGAGGGTCCAAACGGCGTAGCTCCTGGAACAGCGCGGAAAGCTCTGCCGGGGTCCCGGGGACGGCGGTGTCGATGATGACGATGTCCGGGAGCAGAACCCTTGCCTGAGCCAGAGCGACACCTGGGCTGGCGGCGTGGGAGATGACACGGTAATGCGGGCCGTGGTGGATCAGCGGGCGCAAGGACCTGGTCATGTCGTCATCGGCTACGAGCAGCACAGTCATCATGAGACCAGCATGATTCCAAGCCCGACACACCGCCCATCGGTGGACGAGAGCCGCCCACGGGGAACGCCGCACAGGCCAGAACGCCTCCGGGTGACCGGTAAGACCGGGAGTGACCACCGCCCCCTGACACGGCCCGTCGAACGAGGAACCCGCCCGAAGCACCAGCCGGCCACCACCGGCAGGCGGGACTCCCCGTCCTCCAGGGCGAGGAGGATGTCAGAAGTCGCACTCTCGGGCTCTGTGTGGCCTACCCTGACGCGGTGAAGTTCGTGATGGTGCCGGGTGGCTGGCAAGGCGGTTGGGTGTTCGACTCGGTGGGCGCCGAGCTGCACCGAGCTGGTCACCACGTCGAGGCGGTGACCCTGTCCGGGTTGGAGGTGGACGCCCCAGTCGATGTGGAACGTCCGCCGAACCTCGACGCCCATATTGACCAGGTAGCCGAGATCATCGACCTTTGCGACGAGGCGCCCCTCGCGCTGTGCGGGCACAGCTACGGCGGGATGGTGATCGCTGGTGTTGCCGATCGGCTCGGCGACCGCCTCGATCAGCTCGTCTTCATCGATGCCTACGTCCCGGACGACGGGGATTCGTGTTGGTCTTTGACCAGCGACAGCTTCCGGGAGCTGTTCGTGGCCGGCGCCCGCGCCGACGGTCGATGGGTCGCAGTTCCTGATGGGCTCGACCCGCGCGCGCGACCGCACCCGATGGCAAGCTTCGTCCAGTCGATCAGGCTGGGAGGCAAACCCAGCCGCGCGCTCGGCCGAACGTTCATCAGTGGTGGCGCGTGGACGGGCAGCCCGTTCGTGAACCTGGCCGAACGGTTGCGCAACGACTCAGGCTGGCGGGTTCACGAGATTCCCGTTGGTCACAACATCGCCCGCCGCGACCCGCACAGCCTCGCGGCAGTTCTCGGAGCGTTGCCTCCCCACACCGCCTGACGCATGGTCGTTCGGCCCTCCGTGCTGTCGTCCTCCCCGATTTGGACGACTGCCAGGTCGCGTAGGGTCCGCAGCCCTTCGTACGGCGGGCGGGCGGTCGGCGCGCGGGCCAGGGCAACGCGCTGGCGCATGCCGCGTACTCCCCAGCCTCCGCGGGAAGGGACGCAGGTGTGTCACGCAGGCGCCCAGGTACAGGTGGAGATCGTTGCCCGTTGCAGGGTTGATCGTTGCCCGGCGCCTTCTTGCCGTTCCCGTGCCCATACCGTTGAATTCTGCCTCACACGCCGCAATAGGCTTTGCACACAAGGGAGTTGGAAGATGAGCTCTGGCCAGCCGGGACCCGGGCCGTCCCCTACTCCCCCGACGCCGCCCCCGTCACCCCCCTCGCCCGCACCGCGGCGCCCTGGCCGCAGAGCCGAGATGGCCGCGCTGGTGAGCGCGTTCACCGGTGTCGTCGGTCTCGCCCTGGGGTTCTTCGGTGTCCCGTCGTTCGTCACGCCGCCCACAGCGCGTCCGGTGGCTGCCACAGCCACGGCCACTGTGACCGCGACGGTGACCGCCTCCCCTGCTCCCGGGCCGAGTTCCGCCGACGGCGCGGCACCGAGTGCGAGTGACCGGAAGGACAAGGACGTCCCACTCACTGATGTCGATCCCCTGGGTGCCGGCTACGTCAACATGGAGCGCAAGCCGGTGACCATGGACGGCAAACGCTTCGAGGACGCCATCACCGCCGAGGAACTAGGCAGCTACGAGACCCTGAGCTACAGCATCAACGAACGGTACAAGAGCCTCACCGTCACCGTGGGGCTCGACGACGACAGCCCTGCCGCCCCCGCGCGGGTGTCCTTCAAGAGCGGCGGGGAGGACGGAAAGACGCTGAAGAGCGCGACCGCGCAGATCAACCGTCCGGTGAAGGTGACCGTGGACGTGACCGGTGTCGCCATTCTGAGCATCGTGGCCGAGAGCGACGACTGCGTCTGCACTCTCGGCCTCGGGTCCCCCGTCCTGCACCGCGGCTGACGCCTGGCGTCGGCTCGCGACGCTCCGCCCTCCAGGCGCTACGCAAAGGGAGAACCACAGAGGCCACGGCCATGCCGCTGCCCCGCTCGATTACAGCTCACTGTCAATGCCTGTGACTGCAGGTGAGCCGAGTGGGGCATCAGCTTCGTTGATTCCCACTTCCTTCAACGCAGCCACGACAAGCCTGGTGGCCTGCAGTTCGGCCTCGTAGCGGTCTGCCGCTTCCACTTCGAGGCGGACCGAGAAAGTACCGCCTTCGTTCAACGTCAGCAGGTCAACGCCTTCACTCTCGCTCACGTCAGTGTGCCGAGAAGCCAGCTCCCGCTCGAGAGCCACGCATGCCGAGTCATTGATGTCGCTGAGGAAAGTGCCAGGGACAGTGATGACGAACGTGGTCATGTCGGCTCCTCGCTTGAACGGTTTCGTGTGTCACTTCCCCTGCCCACGTACATTGCAGCGAATCCGGCAGCGGGCCGTTGCATGACACGCAGCAGGTGCACGCCGGTCACCCAATGCTTCATTTCACCGCAGAAGAGGCCCCGTCCTTTAGGTCGGGGAGGAATCGGACTCCTGCGGAGCAGGGCAGGGAAAGACGGAGCGCCGACAGAGCGATCCGGCGTGTTCCCCGAACGGTGGTGAGGCAGTCCGCAACGATCAAAAGCCCTCAACTGTCTGTCCTGCCGGATAGGTTGATGTGTGTCATGACATCAGCAGCAGAGGATGCCGGGCATACCCGGTGGGCGTTGCGGCTGCGCGTGGGGGGCGGGCCCGAG
Organism: Streptomyces sp. NPDC047525; assembly: GCF_040643025.1. Taxonomy (NCBI): domain Bacteria; kingdom Bacillati; phylum Actinomycetota; class Actinomycetes; order Kitasatosporales; family Streptomycetaceae; genus Streptomyces; species Streptomyces sp. NPDC047525. The sequence goes on along the minus strand of NZ_JBEYTL010000018.1, from coordinate 33,442 downwards.
GCTCAGCCGGGCAGGGTCGTCCGAGTTCACTACGTAGGAGTCACATTCGCGCCCGGAAGGGAGTTCGACTTCTCCTGGGAGCAGGACCGGCCGTTCAAATTCGCCGTGGGCGGTGGCAGGGCCATCAAGGGGGCCCCTTCGAGCACCGTGGAACAGGCGGAGGGGCACCGGCAGCCGGCGTCCCCGCCCGCTCAACCAACCGTGTCTTCGCAGGCGCCTACGCCCTGCATTCCCCGCTGCCCGACCACCGTTCGGTGAAGGGGCACTGCCCGTACTTCACCTGCACCGTGCGGGGCGCGACCTTGGAGACCCGCAGGTCCACGAGCAGCCCGGCGTGAGCGGCCGGGCGGGCGTTCAACGGCAACCAGCCAGGCTGACGGCTTCACGGTGTGCGCGGTGCTGTCTGCTGAGCTAGTCGGAGTGCTGACGCGGTGCTTCCTCGGCCCTGCCGGAGCGAGTGAAAAGGTCGCCGTGAGTGCGCTCGATCTGGCGCTTCGCCATCCAGGCCATCGATCGCCAATGGTCCGACAAATGATGGCTGTTCAGGTCCCGTTGACGTGTGCCGCCCATCCCGCCAGGCTCGGAATGCACGTGCGCATCTCCATCCCCCGCTTCTCATGGAGTCCTCTGATGACCAGACGCACCGCACGACTCGTCCTATCGATTGTCATGTTCATTGCCGCCACCTTGGGCGGTCTCGTGGCAACCACGGGAACTGCTCAGGCCGACGGCTGCTACACCTGGTCGCGCACCCTGTCCCAAGGGGCCTCGGGTGCCGACGTAACGCACTTGCAGATACGGGTGGCAGGCCACGCCGGCAGCGGCGGCGCGCTCGCCATCGACGGTGCCTACGGGCCGGCGACAACTGCCGCGGTCAAACGGTTCCAGACGGCCTACGGACTGGCCGCCGACGGCGTTGCCGGCCCGGCGACATTCAGCAAGATCTACGCCCTCCAGGACAACGACTGCACACCGATCCACTTCACATACGCCGAGCTCAACACCTGCAACTCCACCTGGGCGGGAGGCGCAGTGAGCGCGAGCACCGCGAAAGCAAACGCGTTGCGCACCATGTGGAAGCTCGAGGCATTGCGACACGCCCTCGGCGACCAACCCCTTCGCGTGACCAGCGGCTTCCGCTCGCATGCCTGCAACGACGCGGTCGGCGGAGCAGCCGGCAGCCGCCACTTGTACGGCGATGCGGCCGACCTCGGCGCGGGCCCGCACTCGCTGTGCCGCCTCGCCCAGCAGGCCCGCAATCACGGCTTCAACGGAATCCTCGGCCCTGGCTACCCGGGCCACAGCGACCACACCCACCTCGATCACCGCGCAAGCCGCTTCTGGTCGGCGTCGGCCTGCGGCATCTGAATGCACCGGCGGGCGCCCCGGGCCTGAGGCCCGGGCCCTGCCACCGGGCTGCTCACCGCGCTGGCCGCCGGCTGGATCGCCGGGCGCCGGCCCGCGAGGATCAAGCCCGGGCAAGCACTGTCGGAAGCATCGGTGGAGCGACTGCGGCCCGGGTGATCCGTACCGGACTTGGCCTGGCCGCGCTGGTGGGCGGTGCGACTCTCACCGGCGTCGCCGCCGGTTCCACCGGTGACAACGCTGCCGGTGCCGCCCTCGGCGTCGTCATGTGCTTCATGCTCGGTGTCGGGTTGCTCGGCCCGCTGGTGGCGCGGCTGTGCGCGGGCCTCTTCGGCCTGCCGCTGCGTTGGGCGGGGCCTGCCGCTTCGCTTGCGGCCGCCAACTCCCGTACCAACTCCCGCCGCCTCGCCTCCGCGATCACCCCGATCGTGCTGGCCATGGCCTTCGCCTCGACGCTCGTCTTCATGAATACGAGCGAGCGCCACGTCGCCGACACCCAGCTGCGCGCGGGCATCACCGCGGACCACGTGGTCACGGACCCGGCCGGACTCCCGGTCGACACGGCGCAGCGCGCAGCCCGGGCGCCGGGTGTGGACGCGGCAGTCGGCGTGCTGAACACGCAGGTGCTGGTGCCCACCGGTTCCGGTGAGTTCAAGGCGCTGCAGGGCGCGGCGACCCAGGGCATCACCGGCTCGGGCGCCGAGCTCGCGAAGGTGCAGGACCTGGACGTGCAGGCTTCGACAGCACGCTGCTCGTCAGTGGCGGCTCGCAGCAGTCGCTGTCCGCCTTGGGCACGGTCACCGACGCCTCCGGCTACGCCACCCAGCAGAGCCTCGACGCCAAGACCGGTGCCTGGATGAACAACACCATGGCCGCGGTCCTCGGCGGCTTCGCCGCCATCGCCGCCCTCAACACCCTGGTGATGACCGTGCTCGACCGCCGCCGCGAGCTCGGCACCCTGCGCCTCATAGGATCCACCCGGAGCCAGGTCATGCAGATGCTCCGCTGGGAGGGCCTGCTGGTCTCCGCCGCAGGCGTCATCCTCGGCTCCGCGATCGCCGCGGCCACGCTGATCCCGATGATGCACGGCATGACCGGCGAGGCACCGTACGTCCCCCCGCTCGTGTACGGATGCTTCGCAGCCGCCGCCGGCGGGCTGACGCTGCTCGCCGTCACGATCCCGGCACGAGGGGCGCTACGCCGCTGGTCATAACGCACGTACATCGGGCGGGAGCCCGGCACCCGGCTCCCGCCCCGCACGGCCTCCCAGACCGCGAGCCAACGGTGGAACGGCGCCCAGGAGCGACGTGAGACTGGCACCCCCGCGGCGAGCAGGCCCGGCGGTCGGCGGCCAGCGGTCCGGTCATCTCTTGGGTGCCGGGGGGGGGTTGGGTACGGCGCGGGGGCGAGGGCGGAGGCGAGGGCGGGTGATGGTGCGTCAAACGGCGTTGTCAGTGCCTGCCCATAGAGTGAAATCACTCGGGAAGCTTGAAAGAAGGAGCAGGACTGTGTCTGCCAACAGGATCCAGCACAAGGTGAATCACGTCGCGCTGGTAGTGGACTGTTCGGGTTCCATGCGTCCGCATCAGAGTCAGCTCGTGCGCGTGGTGGACGAGTTCGTGGCGGGGCTGAAGGCCGAGTCGGACAGTCTGGGCCACGAGACCCGGATCAGTCTCTACTCCTTTGACCACCGGGTGGAGAACCTGGTGTGGGACATGGACGTGAAGCATCTGCCGTCCATGCGGGGTCTCTACCGGGTCAACAATGGTGCGACGGCGCTCATCGAGGCTTCGCTGAAGTCTCTGGACGACCTGGAACACATCTGGGAGGAATACGGTGAGCACAGCTTCCTCCAGATCGTGGTGACGGATGGCGAGGAGAATGCCTCCGGCGGTGACAGGCGGCACGACGGCGACATGACCATCCTCGGCCCCTGGCTCGACAGGATCGCGGCGAAGATGAACGGGCTTGCGGGGCACTGGACTTCCGCGATCCTCGTTCCCAACTCCCTGGCCAAGCGGACCGCGCAGAACTACGGCTTCCCGGCCGGGAACATCGCCATCTGGGACGCGGATTCCCAGGAGGGAGTCGAGGAGGCCATCGGCACCGTGCGCGCCGCCGCCACCAGCTTCCTGCGGGCCCGCGAGAAGGGCGTACGCGGCACGAAGAACCTGTTCGCCGTCGGCCAGGACATATCGGTCGACCAGGTGCGGGCGCATCTCGAACCGGTGCCGGCCGCCATGTACCGGCTCCTGAAGGTCGACAAGGAGGTCGAGATCCGTCCCTTCGTCGATTCACATCCGGGCGTGACCTACGAACGCGGTGCGTGTTTCTACCAGTTGGGTGCCCGGGCCCAGGTGCAGCCGGACAAGGAAGTCATCGTGGTCGAGAAGGACACCGACCGCGCCTACACCGGCGACGCGGCGCGCAGTCTCCTCTTCGGATCGGGTATCCAGGGGACCGTCTCGGTGAAGGCGGGAAACAATCCCAAGCTGGAGGTCTACGTGCAGAGCCGTTCGGTGAACAGGAAACTCAAGCCGAACACGCGTCTGCTCATCATGCTCTGACACAGGTGCATCGCCCCATCTGCCGGGCGGATCCCAGGAATACGACAGGGCCCGGATCCTTGGGAGATCCGGGCCCTGTCGGGTGGTAGCGGGGACAGGATTTGAACCTGCGACCTCTGGGTTATGAGCCCAGCGAGCTACCGAGCTGCTCCACCCCGCGTCGGTGAAACCCACCGTACGCCATCGCAGCGGGTACTCAGGACCACGAAGGCCACCTGGCCCCCTCCGACCGTCCGCGTGCTCGTCACCGCAGATCGCGGATGAGCTGTGCAAGGGCCGCGTCCACCCTGTCCTCGTCGAACTCCTCCGACCCCACCAGCAGGGTCACCGACCGCGAGCCGTCCCCGGTGGCGGCGTTGCGGAGCTTGTGTCCGGTCTCCATGAACCCGCTGTGGCCCCAGGTGACCAGCCTCGGCGTCGAGGCGTAGCGCTCGACGCCGAGGCCGTAGCGGCCGCCTTCGCCGTCGGGGACCGTGCGCTTCATCTCCGCCAGCTGAGCCGCGGGCAGCAACCTGCCGCTCATCAGTGCGGTCCAGAAGGCGGTCACGTCCGCTGCGGTGGAGACCAGGGCGCCGGAGGCGTCGGAGCCCGAGACGTTCCACTCGGTCCAGTCGCGGAGCTTGCCGCCCCGCTTCACGTAGGCCCGCAGGTCCGGTGAAGGGAGCCTGGTGCGGTCGCCGGGCCAGGACGTGTGACGCAGGCCGAGGGGGTTGATGATCCGCTGCCGGATCTCGGTGGAGATGCTGTGGCCGGTGACCTTCGAGACGATCAGACCGGCAAGGTTGTAGTTGGTGTTGGAGTACGAGAAGCCGGATGCGGGGCGGTCCTTGGGCGGGGGCAGCTTCAGCGCCTGCCGGACCGTCCACAGGGGCTCGAAGTGCTCCCAGCGGTGCTCGGTCTCGTCCTGCCAGTACGGGGCTTCCAGGTAGTCGGGGAGGCCGCTGGTGTGCTGCAGGAGCTGGCGCACGGTGATGCGGCGGCCGTCGTACTGCTCGGTGCGGATGAGGCCGGGGAGATAGTGGTCGACGTTTTCGTCCAGCCGGATCCGCCCCTCGGCGACCAGCTGCAGCACGACGGTGGCCACCCAGGTCTTGGTGTCGCTCGCGATCCGGCTGTGCTCGTCGCCGGTGACCTTGCGGCCGGTACGCAGGTCGGCGAGGCCGACGCCGCCCTTCCAGTGGCCGCAGCGCGGGCTCTTCAGCGCCACGCTGATGCCCGAGGCACCGGCGCCGCGCAGCGACTTCAGCGCGGACTCCAGGGGCCTGTGGTCGCATGCCGGGGTCGTGGTGGCGGAAGCCACGGGGGCGGCCGGCAGGCAGGCCGTGAAGGCCAGGGACAGGGCCAGGGCCGCACTCGTCCTGCGTCGCATGAATCCTCCTGCGGAGATCGGGGTAACTGCGCCCACGATCTGCGCTCCGGGAGCACACCCGGTATCCGCCGGTCGTCGCTCAGACCCCCGCCGAGCAGCGGTTCTCGTGCGGAATCCGCATGCGCACGCGGTAGCCCCCGCCCTCGGTCGGCCCCGCCTCCAGGACGCCGCCCAGCAGCTCGGCGCGTTCCTTGAGGCCCACCAGGCCCTGGCCCGAGCCCGGCAGCGCGAGCGCGGGACGGGTGGCGGGGGTGTTGGTGACACTCACCCCGTACATGTCGGCCTCGTGCCAGAGACGGACGGTCGCGGTGGCGCCGGGTGCGTGCTTGCGGACATTGGTGAGGGCCTCCTGGACACAGCGGTAGACGGCGCGCTGCCCCGGCACGCCGAGCTCGGCGGGGAGCGTGCCGGTCAGCTCGGTCTCGATGCCACTTGCCGCGACGAGGCGGTCGAGGTCGGCGAGGGTCGGTTGAGGGGTGAGCTCCCTCGTGCGGCCGCCAGAGGCGCGCAGCAGCGTGACCATGTGGCGCAGCTCGTCGAGGGTGTCCGCGCTCAGCCTGCGGATGGTGCGGGCGCCCTCCCTGGCACCGGGTTCCTTGGCAGCGACCTGGAGGGCACCGGCCTGCACGGCGATCAGGCTGACCTGGTGGGCGACCACGTCGTGCATCTCACGGGCCAGCTGCGCGCGTTCACCGGCGACGACGGCCTGAGCGTGCAGCAGCCGCTCGTGTTCGCGGGCCTCCTCGATCTCCACCAGGCGGCGCCGCAGATCCCGGCGGGCCTGGACGAGTTGGCCCAGCAGGACGGGCGAGGCGGCGGTGGCGAGGGTGTAGAAGAAGTTGACGGCCGTCCAGGTCCCCTCCCCCGCGGCGACGCCGCCCTGCGGCCAGGGCAGGACGGCGGCGAGCGCGAACAGCAGCGCGCACAGCGCCGGACCCCGCCTGCCGCGGGATTGCTCGGCGAAGGTGAACAGCGCCGCGAACGGGGCGAACACGATGTCCAGTACGAGGGTGGCGGGCAGGGTGCACAAGAACACCGCGAGCGGGAAGCGGCGCCGTGCGGCGAGCGCCGCACAGGCCAGGGCCGCCAGAGTGACGGTCACCGCGGAGCCCCCGCCCGCGTCCCACAGCGCCACCGCGACGTCCACCGCGGCAAGGACGACCACCAGCCCGTCGATGCACCAAGGCCGTACGGCGCTCACAGACCCGGCTCCCGGCCGGTCAGCAGTCCGGCCCGCTGGGCCAGCAGCGCGGCCTGCACCCGGCTGCTCACTCGCAGCTTGCCCAGGATCGCGCTGACGTGGTCCTTGACGGTGGCCGCGCTGAGGTGCATCCGGGCGCCGATCTCCCCGTTGGACAGACCCCCGGCGACCAGCACGAGGACCTCCCGCTCGCGCTCCGTAAGACGCCCCACCCGCGCCACGCCCTCGTCCGCCTCCGGATGCCCCCGCAGCACCGCGTGCGAGGCCCTGGGCGACAGCACGACGCCGCCCGCGGCGAGCGTGCGCACCAACTGCGCCAGGTGCTCCGGCTCGGTGTCCTTGAGCAGGAAGCCTGCCGCCCCGGTGCGCAGCGCGCTCAGGACGTACTCGTCGGTGTCGAAGGTGGTCAGCATGGCCACGACGGGCGGCTTGGGCAACGCGCGTACGGCACTCAGCACGCTCAGTCCGTCCACATCCGGCATCCGGATGTCCAGCAGCAGCACGTCCGGACGCTCCCGGCGCACCGCGTCGAGGGCCCCCGCACCCACCGCGGTCGCCACGACCCGTACGTCCTGGGAGGCATTGAGGATCAGCTCGAACCCTGACCGGACGAGCGCCTCGTCGTCCACGACCACCACACGGATCACTCGGGTCATCCTCCGAGGCTAAGCCCCTTCACCCGGCGCACCCTCCACCGCCCGGCACGGCAGCCGGTCGGCGGGGCGTCTCCCGCCGACCGGCGGGGGTGGAGCAGAGAACGAGAAGCAGCCGGTGCAGCCACCACGTGCCGCAGCGGGCCGGAGGGTTTCAGCCGCGGTGCACCCGATGGACGCTGACGGCATAGCCGCCGCCCTCGTAGGGGTGGGCGTCCCACGTCGCGAAGCGGTCGACCAAGGTGAGGCCCGCCGCGGCGCAGCAGGCGTCGTACTCCGGCAGGGTGATGGCGGGCGCCACCGGCAGGTGGGCCTCGTCCAGACCGAATCCGGCGACCAGGAGGCCGCCCGGGCGCAGGCTCGCGGCCAAGCGGTCGACCACCGCGGCCTCCGTACCCGCGGCGAGGAGCGGGAAGATGTTTCCGGCGGCGACCACGAGGTCGAAGTGGGCGCCACCATGAAGCTCGGCCGGGTCGAGCGTGGCCAGGTCGGCCTGGATCCAGCGCAGTTCGGGCGCCTGCCTGCGCGCCACGGCCAGCATGGAAGCATCGAGGTCGACCCCGACACAGTCGTACCCCAGCTCCGCCAGCCGGATCATGACCCGGCCCGTCCCGCACCCGGCATCCAGCACCCGGGCCTTGGCGGGTACCAGAGCGGCGCACAACCGTGCCTCACCGTGCATGTCCTTGCCGCTGCCGGCGAGGGCCGCGAACCGGGCGGCGTAGTCCTCCCCGGATGTCCCACCGGTCAGCTCTTCCCAACGACTCATGAGGCACAGGGTAGGTGAGCGGCACGGTGGCATCGTGCTGCCCGGCGGACGGCTAACGTGTCCGGCGGCACGTGAGAACCCCACGGCATCGGAGATCGAGTTGGCTGAACGGCTGATCGGACAACGCCCCACGCTCGAGGACGTCGCGCGCAGGGCGGAGGTGTCGAAATCCACGGTGTCGCGTGTGATCAACGGCGAGCCCAGGGTGCGGGCAGCGGTGGCCGAACGCATCCGGGAAGCGGTGGCGGAGCTCGGCTACGTACCGAACCAGGCCGCCAGAAGCCTGGTCACCCGCCGCAACGACGCCGTCGCCGTGGTGGTCACCGAACCGCAGAACCGGCTGTTCGTCGACCCCTACTTCGACTGCCTTCTGCGGGGCATCCGACACGAACTCGTTCAGCACGGCGCCCAGCCGGTACTCCTGTTCATCGAGGAGCAGGAGGACTATCCGCGCGTCTGCAACTTCCTGGGCGGCGGTCACGTCGACGGCGCCCTGCTGTTCTCCCTGCGCGCCGACGACCCGTTGCCGGACCTGGTCGAACAGATGGGGCTGCCCGCTGTCTTCGGTGGGCGTCCGGTCCCTGGCTCCGGACATCGCAGCGACGTCTACACGTACGTCGACGCCGACAACCGCGGCGGTGCCCGCGAAGCCGTGCGCCACCTCGTCTCGCTGGGGCGCCGGCGCATTGCGACGATCACCGGGCCCCTCGACCAGGCTTCCGCGATGGACCGGCTCGACGGCTACCGCGACGTGCTCCTGGACACCCCGCCCCAACTGCTCGCCGAGGCCGACTTCACATTGCAGGGCGGCGCTGATGCCATGGCGCTGCTCCTCGATCAGGCACCGGATCTGGACGCGGTGTTCGTCGCCTCGGACCTGATGGCCTCCGGCGCCCTACGGATCCTGCGGGAGCGGGGGCGCACCGTGCCGGGGGACGTCGCCGTCGTCGGCTTCGACGACCTGACGCCCATCGCCGAGGCCACGGAGCCGCCGCTCACGACGGTGCGTCAGGACATCGAGGGGATGGGACGGCTGATGGCCCGGCTGCTCTGCGACCGGACGTCGCACCAGCCCCTCCGGAAGGACCGCGCCCACTCCCTGCCGTCCGTGATCACCCCCACGCATCTGGTGATACGGGATTCGGCCTGAGCGTCAGTGGTGTTCGGATGCCGCTGTGGGCTGGTTGGAGCAGAGCCGCGCGCGGGTTCCTGACCGGCGGGCGAACCTGGACGTCCCACCACGCTCACGTCCCGGGAGTACTCCGTGCCAGTTCCCCGCTCCGCGCAGGTCCGCCTGCCCCTTGTCGCTCTGCTGGCCGCCGCCTGCCTGGCCGGTCTCGTGCAGGCCCCGGCCCGAGCCGCGGATGCCCCCGCCGACGACCACCGCGCACTGCGACGGCAGTTGCAGGAGCTGACCACCGCGCCCGGCGGGCCGCCCGGAGCAGTGGCCGTCCTCAAGCGCGGGTCCCGTACCGAGGTCTACCGCGCCGGCGTCGCCGAGACCGGCTCCAGCCGTCCGATCGACGTCAACGACCACATGCGCATCGCCAGTACGGCCAAGGCGTACAGCGGCGCGGTCGCCCTCCAGCTCGTCGACCGTGGGGAACTGCGTCTGAACGACACCATCGGCAAGGTGCTCCCCCACCTGCCGCGTGCATGGCACCGGGTGACGCTGCGGCAGCTCCTGAACCACACCAGCGGACTGCCGGACTTCACCGACGACCCCGAGTTCCTGGCCCTGGTGACCGAGGACCCGCGCCGCCATTTCGACTCGCGCCGACTGCTCGACTTCGTGGCCGACAAGCCGTTGGGGTTCCGTCCGGGGGCCCGGTACGCCTACTCCAACTCCGACAACATCGCCGTGGCCCTGATGGCGGAGGCGGCGACGGACTGCCGCTACGAAGACCTGCTCGCCCAGCTCGTGTACCGCCCGCTGGGTCTGCGCCGCACCAGCCTGCCGCAGGGCTACCGGATGCCCGAGCCGTACATGCACGGCTACGACGTCACCCCGCCGAATCCGCCCGAGGACGTCAGCGAGGTGCTGAGCGCGTCGGGCGTGTGGGCTTCGGGCGGGATCATCTCGACGCCGAAGGACATGACGGCCTTCATCCGCGGCTACGCAGGCGGAAAGCTGATCTCCGACCGGACCCGCCGTCAGCAGCTGAACTGGGTGAACGGCGCATCCGAACCTGCGGGTCCCGGCAAGAACAAGGCCGGTCTGGCCATCTTCCGGTACACCACCCGCTGCGGCGTGGTGTACGGCCACGCGGGCAACTTCCCCGGCTACACCCAGCTGATCGCGGCCACCCCGGACGGCAAGCGGTCGCTGACCGTCTCCCTCACCACCCAGATCAACAAGACGAACAAGCCGGAACTGCTGAAGCGGCTGCGGAACGTGGAAGAGAACTTCGTCTGCGCGCTGTTGCGCAAGCAGTAGGCAGGACGCGGTCGCGGGGTTGTTCACCCAGTCGTTCGGCGCGATCACCGCGCCGATGGTCAGCGCGGTCACGTTCCTGGTTTCCGCGCTCCCCTGACTGGCGGCCTCCGCGAGAGGGCACGTTGCAGGGATGAGCCCTCACCTGCGCAACGGCCCGCACGGCTATGGGATGGTCACGAAGACGCTCCACTGGGTGGTCTTCGTGGCCATGGCCGCGCAGTTCGTCGTGGGATATCTGCTCGACGCGGACGACAGCGGCCATGGGCGGGGCCGCGGGCGTGGACGTGGTGAGGGCTCGGGCCGAGGGCGAGGCCGTGGCGGGGGCGCGGAGGACGGGTACGACCCTTTCGGCGATGACGCGCTGCTCACCCTGCACGTCGTGCTCGGCGCGGCGGTGCTGCTGCTCGGTGTCGTCCGGCTCGCCTGGCGGCTGGCCACGCCGTTGCCCCCGTGGGCGCCGACCCTCACCCACCGCGAGCGACGCCTCGCGCACGGCACCGAGACCGCCTTGTACGTGTCCATGTTCGCCGTTCCGGCCACCGGTATCGCACTGCTGCTGTCGGGCGACGATCTGCTCGTCGTCCACATCGCCGCGCATGTCGTCTTCTTCGCGGCTCTGACGGTCCACGTCGGGTTGGTGCTCAAGCATCAGCTGATCAACCGGGACCACTTGCTGCGCCGCATCACCTGAAGCGTTTCCGCCCGGCCAGGCCCTGAGGCAGCTCCCGTGCGGCCGCAGGGACCCCCGAAGCCGCCGCCCCTGTCCCCCACCTCGTACGACGTGCGATGCTCGGCACCGTGCACAGCAGTCATACAAGCCCCGTCTTCGTGGGCCGCAGCGCCGAACTGACCGCCCTCGGCGAGGGGCTGTCCAGGGCGAACGCCGGGGAGCCCGGTGCCCTGGTCGTCGGCGGCGAAGCCGGTGTCGGCAAGACCCGGCTGATTCGGGAGTTCCTCGGCCGGGCCACCACGGACGGAGCCGTCGTCGCCCTCGGCGGCTGCGTCGAGATCGGCGCCGACGCCCTGCCCTACCACCCCGTGTCGACCGCACTGCGCTCACTGCGCCGTCGGCTCGGCGCGGAGCTCGACGCCGCCGTCGCCGGCCAGGAGGGCGAGCTCGCCCGGCTGCTGCCCGAGCTCGGCGAGATGGACCCCGGCCGCTCCGAGACCGACGGCCGTGCCCGGCTGTTCGAGCTCACCGTCCGCCTCTTCGAGCGCCTCGCCGCCGACCGGACCCTCGTCCTGGTCCTGGAGGACCTGCACTGGGCCGACCGCTCCACCCGCGAGCTGCTCAGCTATCTGCTGCGTGCCCTCACCGACTGCCGCCTGCTCATCGTCGCCACCTACCGAGCCGACGACCTGCACCGCCGCCACCCGCTGCGCCCCGCCCTCGCCGAGTACGAGCGACTGCGCACCGTCACCCGCATCGAACTGCCCCGCTTCGACCGCACCGAGGTCCGCAGCCAGCTCGCCGCCATCCACGGCGAGGCCCCGACCGAGCAGGTCCTCGACCGGGTCTTCGAACGGTCCGAGGGCAACGCGTTCTTCGTCGAGGAGCTGGCCTGCAGCATCCTCGAAGGCTCCCCGGGCGGCATCAGCGACTCGCTGCGCGACCTTCTGCTGGTCCGGGTCGAGACACTGCCGGACGAAGTGCAACGCGTGGTGCGGATCGCCGCCGAGGGCGGTTCCGAGGTGGAGTTCGCGCTCCTTGCCACCGTCACGGGCCTCCCCGAGGACGCGCTGATCGAGACCCTGCGCACCGCTGTCGGCGCCGCCGTCCTGCAGCCCTGCGACGAGGGCGAGTCCTTCCGCTTCCGGCACGCCCTGATGCGCGAGGCCGTGGCCGGCGACCTGCTGCCCGGTGAACGCTCCCGCCTCAACCGCCGCTACGCCGAGGCACTGGAGGCCGACCCCACGCTCGTACGGGCCGAGGAACGGGCCGGGCGACTTGCCGGCTACTGGTTCGACGCCCGTGACCCCGCAAGGGCGCTGCCCGCCGTGATCGCCGCGGCGGCCACCGCCCGCCGTCGGCACGCGTTCGCCGAGCAGCACCAACTCCTGGAGCGGGCGCTGGAAATGTGGGACGACGCCCCCGAGGAGCTGCGCGGCCAGGCGATACGTCAAGGCATCGAGGACGGCTTGTGTCCGGCCGTCTCCCCCGACATGCCCGGGGACTTCGTGGGCCTGCTCGCCGCGCTCACCGTCGCCGCGCGCCTCGCGACCGAGCGGGAGCGGGCTCTCGCCCTCAGCAAGCGCGCGCTGCGCACGCTGGAGGGCGCTCCTCTGTGGGCGGCGTGGTTCTGGCTGGAGCGCTATCAGCTGATGCGCGACCTCTGCCGCTCCGACGGCTGGGAAGAGATCAGCAACGCCCAGAAGCTGATGCAGGGCCTGCCGCCGTCCGTCGTGCACGCCGATGTGATGACGCAGGCGGCTCACTGGCACGCGGTGCACCGGCCCGACCTGACGGCCACCGAGACCGCCAGGCAGGCAGTGGAGCTCTGCCGGATCACGGGCGCCGAGATCAGCGGCATCACCGCGCAGCAGACCCTGGCCTGGCGGATCATGGACTCGGGTGACATCGAGGCCGGGCTCGAGCTGGCCCGTGCCGCGTGCGCCCGGGACCTGGAGCCGGGCAACGCCCAAAGGCTGCTGCGCGGCTACGGCAACCTGTCCACCGCGCTGCACGGCATCGGCCGCTACACCGACGCCGTCGAGACCGGTGAGGAGGGCAGCGGCCTTGCCGACCGGCACGGCCTTCCGGACACCGCCTCGTTCATCGACGGCAACCTCGCCGAGTCCCTCATCCAGCTCGGCCGCTGGGACGATGCCGACGACGTGCTCGCGCGGGCCCTCGGCCGCCGCGGGGCGAGCATCCGCACCCGGGGGCAGATCGCCGAGCTGAGGGCCGAACTGGCCCTGGCCCGGGGCGCGTACGACGAGGCGCGTCATCATCTGGAAGAGTCCGACACCTGGACCACCGGCTCCTACCCGGAGCCGCAGCACACCCTGGCCGTGGCCCGGGTCGCCATCGCGCTGGCGGCCGCCGACGGCCGGATCCTCGACGTCCGCTCCCTCCTTGAGACCGCGATCGGCGAGGCCATCCCGCCCGGCCATCAGCGCTACGGCTGGCCGCTGTTGTACGAGGCCGCGGCTCAGGAGGCGCGGGCCCGCGGCCACGCCGCGGCCGAGCCGGGGCGCAAGGCGGCGGTGGAGCGGATCCGCGAGGCGATGCAGGGCCAGCCCCGGTTCGTACCGCTGTGGGACGCGCAGGCCCTGATGACCGAGTCCGAGCTGCTCACCGCCGAGGGGCGCGACGCAACCGCCCACTGGACGCGGGCGGTCGCCGCCACGGAGAGCCTGGAGGCCCCGGTGACGGCGGCCACCGCCCGGCTGCGGCTCGCACAGGCCCTGATCACCGAGGGCGGCGCCGCGTCCCGCGAAGCAGCCGGTGAGCTGCTGCGGCACGCCGAGGCGGTGGCGCGCGAGCTGGGCGCGGTGCCGCTCACGACGGAGATCACCGCGCTGGCAGGCCGCGCCAGGATCCCGCTGCACCGGGCCGACGGCGAGGCGGCTCCGCCCCCGGGGCCGGCTCAGGCGCTGGGGCTCACGGCCCGGGAGCGGGACGTGCTGCGGCTGGTCGCCGCCGGACGGAGCAACCGCAGGATCGCGGAGGAGCTGTTCATCTCGCCGAAGACGGCGAGCGTGCATGTCTCCAACATCCTGGCCAAGCTGAACGCTTCAGGCCGGGGGGAGGCTGCGGCGATCGCGCACCGGTCGGGGGTTTTCGGCGAGTGACGGATCAGGACTGGCCGGGTGCGGTGCCTCGCGCCGACCCGACGGTGTTCGATTCCGGCCCCCGCACATAGAGTCAAGGCCATGACATCTGATCGGCCCCCGACACCGGCCATGGCCTTCCTGGAATCACAGGAAATCACCACGACGGACTGCCGCCAGTGCGGCACCCAGGTATCAGGCGTCAACGGCCGCTACGCGTGCGGAGTATGCGGATGGGTCAACAACTGGAGCGAAGGCCACAACGAACTCCCCAGCGGCGACGACGACATCCAGCACGGCGACCCCACGGACTCACCACGCGTGCGTAGGAGTACGGAGGCCTGAGAGGGTGCAGACCAGGGTGAGCACGTGGAACCGGCGCTCCATGACTTGCCCCTAGATGCCGGTGCGGCCGTCGGTCCCGGAGTGGGGGACGATGCTTCCGTCGCTGCTCTGGTCTTCCCCATCGGCCGACCCGCCGTGCTGGATGACGAAGGTGCCCTGACGGCCGTCGAGGGTGCCCTCGATCACGCCGCTGTAGCGCTTGCGAATCGTGACCCGGGTCAGTTTGGGACCCGCCCCGGCCGTACCACCGTCGTCCGGCGGGCTCCCGTCTGCCACCGGTGCGCTTGGTGGGCAGGCGATGTCAGACCCCTCTGCCACGATCGGCGCATGGGATTCTTCGACGATCTGGTCTTACCGGAAGAACCGGCCGCGGAACGGACCGTGTTGGTCCAGTTGAGCCCGCCGGGAACGGACGCCGGGCGTCACGCGCCGCCCGTCGACTGGTTCGCACCGGTGCTGCACTCGCAGTTGGAGGTGGCCGGTGCCGGGGCGCAGGCCCGGGTGGTGTTGACGGGATGGTCTCTGTGGCCGCAGGCGGCGACCCTGCATCTCTCCGTCTTCCGCAAGGCCCGATGGTCCGGCGCGGAGGCGGGGCGGCAGTCCGGGCTCAGGATCGGCCTGTTGTTCTCCGACGGCCGCCGGGTGACTTCACTAGATGCCCCAGTGCAACGAGCCGTGCATTGGACGAGGCCAGATGGAGAGGAGAGCACGGCCATCACGGACCAGGCCGTCGGGCTGATCCCGCAGGACCTCGGTCTGCACCAGTCCCGCCGCTCCCTCTTCAAGTCCGACGTCGACCTGTATCTGGCCGAGCTTCCCCCGCCCGGCGAAGCGCATCTGGTCGTCGAGTGGCCGGACGAGGGCATCGACGAGACGCGTACGTCGATCGACACAGCTGCGTTGCATGCCGCGTCGGCGCGGGTGCTCGAGGTCTGGCCCGGCCTCGAACCGCCCGAGCCGACGGAACAGCCGAGCTCCTTCGCGACCTTCGAGATGGGCGGACCGCCCAGCTTCCTGGCCAGGCCTCTGACCGGGCGCCAGCGCACGATGCTGCGCCGTCAGGAAGAGGAACGGCTGCGCTTTGTGCCGCGGGCCGACTGGAAACGGATGGCCTACGGGGACTGGGGGAACGCGGCGGTGATCGGGGCCCGGCTCGACGGGGGCGCGCCGCCCGACGCCCGCATCGAAGCGCATGGGTCGACCCCGCTGCACCTGGCGGCGGAGCGCGGGGCAGCGGAAGCGGTCGCCGCGCTCCTGGCCCACGGCGCGGAGGCCGACCCACACGACGCCGACGAACACACGCCGTTGTGGTACGCCGCCTGCACCGTGGACGAGGACAGCGTCCGTGCGCTGATCGCCGCCGGGGCCGATGTGTGGACGCCACAGACAGGCCTCTGGTCGCCGGGCCGGCTGTTGCTGTCGACGTCGCTCGCGTCCCACGTCAGGCAACTGCCCGGGGCGGCGGAGCTGCCCGCCGAAGAAGCCACCGCCTTCCGGGAGGCGGACGGGCTCATCACGGCGTTCAGCGGACGAGAGCTGTGGACCGAGGGGCTCGGTCTCTGTTTCGTGCGAGGGCTGAGCGAGGAAGAGGTGATCCGGCGCCTGGGCACTGACCTCACGCGCTGCCCGACGGCAGACCTTGAGCACGCCCCCTTCGACCTGACCGATGCCGACGAATCCCTCCGCTACGTGGGCGTCACCACCGTGCCCGGCGCACCTGGCGGCTGTGTGATCACGCAAGAGGGATACATGCCGAGCGACGACGCCGTGCTGCGGGCGATATCGGCGGGCACCGCCGCGTACGGCCTCTACTTCAACCCCAAGGGCGGCACCTTCGGGACCCTGGCACGGAACGGCGAGACTGTCGCGCACGAGGAGATCGGCCTGACCCCGGACGAGACGGACCCGCCCGCCTACTGGCACTTTCGCTTCTGGCAGCGACAGCACACGTTCCCGCACGACGCCAACACTCTCGCCTACGCCGCCGCGGCGGCCGGTCTGCGTGTCAGTGACGCCCAGGACGCGATGGATCTCCACGCGCCGCGCCGCTGGGTGGAGTTGCCTGCACATCTTCGGCGCTGAGAGGTCCAGAGCAGGGCAGGACTCGAGCTCAGACGGCGAACTCGCCGAGCCAGCTGCGCTGCAGGAGGTGCTGGGGCAGGTACTCCGACTCGACCTCGATGGGGATCCCCCCGTCGTGGGCCAGGCACGCGATCGCCAGCGGGCCCAGGGCGATGCTGCCGTCGATGTCGCTCTTTCGGTCCTCGTTCGAGGTCCAGTACATCTGGTGCAGCTTCAGCGCATCGGCCAGGACCTCGCTGAAACCCGTCTCGTCCTTGGTGACGTAGCGGTAGAAGAGGTTGATCGGCGGATGGAGGATGCCGTCCAGCAGGTCACGCGGGGCGACGTGCGGCACCGACGGGTCGCACGCCTCGAACGTGGCCGTGAGCTTCTCCACCAGGCCGGGGCGGCGCGACCAGTAGGTCTGCAGGGTGTCCACCCAGTGGTAGACGTACGCGTCGTACTGCCCTTCCGGAGCGCGCAAGCGGTCCAGCGGAATCTCGCACAGCTGCGTCATCCGTTCCTGTTCACGGCAGATGACAGCAAGCCAGAAGGCCTCCAACCAGGTGCCCGCATCCGCTGTGGAGAGCGGACCGACGGCCCGCAAGGTGCGCACCTTGCGGGCAATGCGGCACTCCACGGTGCCCTCCCTGATGCCAGTGACGGCAAACAGCGCGGACCCCACCTGCATGGCCGCGGCCGCGGCCTCCCACGTCTCGACCGCAGCTGCCCGTGGGTCAATGGCACAGCGCGCTCGCAGGTTCAGAACCGATGTGTGGAAGTCCCCGTCGATGGTGGACGCGGACTCCTCAAGCCGATCGATCTTCCCGCTGAAGTACTGGCCGAGTCGTTCCGCATACGCTTCGGCCTCAGGCCCTGACGGCAGTTCATGCCGGTTGATGCGTACAGTCACGGAAGGGCCCCCTGCTGATGTCGAACGGGCGGAACTCGGTTTCCGGCGAACAAGGCCGAGACGATCCCGTCGACCCGGCGGACTCCGGACAAGGCTCTCAGAGGCTGGGCGGACCGGTGCAGGCGGGGCGTGCGGCCACTCTCCCCGGCCTGCGGCGAGTCCTGTGCCGCGCCGCCGTAGGCTGGCCCCGGAATCGGTGATCATGTGCCTGGGCTCGGGACGACGGAAGAAGGAGGCGGTTCCGGATGGGCGGAGATGTTCTGCGCTGGAGCGGATATCGCAGCATGCCGTGGAAGAACGGCGGCGGTACGACCCGCGAGGTCGCGTCCGGCGCCGTGCAAGCGCCCGTGGCCTCCGCGGGGCCCGCGGACGGCTTCGACTGGCGGGTGAGTGTCGCCGACGTGGACGCGGGAGGCCCCTTCTCCTCCTTTCCCGGGATCGACCGCGTGATCACCCTGGTCGAGGGCGAAGGCATGGTGCTGACCGTGGACGGGACCCCGCAGCCGGTCGAGCCGTTGAACCCCTTCGCCTTCTCCGGGGACGCAGTGACGGACTGCCGGCTGGAGGCGGGCGCGGTACGCGACATGAATGTGATGACCCGCAGGGGCCGGGCGACGGCACAGGTAGGGATGGTCACCGTCGCCGCCGCACAAGGGGCGGAGATGGTGTGCGCTGCGGGCGAGACGCTCCTCGTCATGGCCGCCACCGAGGGTGTCGCCGTCGGCGGACCGGACGGGCGGGAGACCTCGCTCGGCCGTCTCGACTGCGTACGTCACGAAGGCCCGGGGACGCTCACCCTGCGGGGCGAGGGCGCGGTGGCCGCGATCAGGATCACCGCTGCGCGCTGACGGCGGGCCTCAGCCGTAGACACTCCCCCACTACGACCTGCCTCAGCACATGACGGCCGCCGCGGGACCTTTCCCGCGGCTTTCCCAGTTGCAGCGGGTGGCGCCGGGCCTCACCGGTGCCGTTCGGTCACTGGCGCCGCAGCGAACGGCGGTGCCGCTGGAGGGAGTTCACTCGATGCGTGTTGACGTCTGGTCGGACATCACCTGCCCTTGGTGCTATCTCGGCAGGGCCAGGTTCTCGAAGGCGCTTGCCGCGTCCGGGCACCGTGCCGAGGTCGAGGTGGTGCATCGGTCCTTCGAGCTGGATCCGCACCGCGCCAGGCGGGACGTCGAGGCCGTGATTCCGATGCTGATGTCCTCTCACCGCTGGTCCGAGGAGCAGGCGCGTGACAATGAGCGGCGGCTCACCCGCCTGACCGCGGAGGAAGGGCTCGCCTACGTCCAGAATCGTGACCACGGCAACACCCATGACCTGCATCGGCTGCTTCAGTACGCGAAGACGCGCGGACGCGATCACGAATTGCTCGATCTGATGTTCCGGGCGAACTACGCCGAGGAACGGTCGCTGTTCAATGACGACGAGCGGCTCGTCGCGGTGGCGGTCGAGGCGGGGCTGGAAGCCGAGGCCGCTCGTGATGTTCTCGGTGATTCCGCCGCGTACGCGGATGTGGTTCGCGCCGATTCCCGCAAGCTGGTCGAACTGGGCGGTATGGGCGTCCCGTTCATGCTGCTCGACGGCAGGGTTCCTGTGCCTGGGGTGCGCTCGGTGCTTGCGCTCACCCGGATTCTGCAAGAGGTGTACGCGGGAGCTGCCGCTGAAGGGCGCGGCGGCCGGATGGTGGCACCGCAGTAGTTCAGTTCCGATCGACTTTGGCGATTGTGAATTGATCAGGTGCGCATGCCGAAGCGAAGCTGAGCATCCATCTCACCCCGAGCGCAACTGTGGGAGCCAGTCATGTCCGCGGGGTTGGTGAGGCAGGTCGGGACGCTTGCCTCACCCACCCCGCTTTGATCGGAACCGAGGGGACCAATGGCACACGACAGAACATCATTCGTTCATGAGCGGTTCGCCCTCCGCGCGGCGGAGCAGCCGGACGCTGTAGCGGTGGTGCAGGGAGGTTCGAGCGTCAGCTACGCCGAACTGGATGCCCGTGCCGTGCGGCTGGCTTCTCGGTTGCGTGACGGGGGCATCGGCCGGAATTCCGTGGTGATGGTCCATCTGGAGCGGTCGATCGAGCTGGTCGTGGCGCTGTTGGCGGTACTGAAGGCGGGTGCGGCGTACCTGCCGGTGGAGCCGGGTGTTCCTGACTGCCGGATCGGCACGTTCGCCGAGGAGACCGGATGTGCGGCCGTGGTGACGAGCGCCGCGGACCGGGATCGCTTTGATGTCCTGGGCCTGCCCGTGGTGGATCCCCTGGCCACCGACGGCGACGTGGACTCTGTCGGTGCCACGGGCTCCGGCGGTGCCACGGACTTCGTCGGTACGGAAGTCGAGGGCTCCGACTGCGCGTATGTCATCTATACCTCTGGTTCGACCGGTGCTCCCAAAGGTGTGCGGGTCAATCACGCGTCAGTCGCCTATCTGTTGCGTGAGATCAACGAGCGGTACGGGATCGGCCCTTCGGACCGTGTGCTGCAGTTTGCCGCTGTCACCTTTGATACGTCCGTCGAGCAGATCCTGGTCACGCTGCTCCATGGGGCGACCCTCGTGTTGCCCGATCGTGTCTGGGCGCCCAGTGAATTCGCGAGTCAGCTGGTGGCGTACGGCGTGACGGTGATGGATCTGACTCCGTCCTATTGGCGGGCCTTCTTGCCGGAGTTGGCAGCGGCGCCCGCGGATCTGGCGGTACGGCTCACTCTGGTGGGCGGCAGCGCCGTACATGCCGAGGACTGCCGGGTCGCGTTACGGCTCATGCCGCGGTCGCGTCTGGTGAACGCCTATGGCCTGACGGAGACCACGATCACTTCGTGCACGATGGAGGTCACCGCGCGGGTCCTGCCGGAGCACGGCCCTGTTCCGGTGGGGCGGCCGTTGCCCGGCACCATAGTGCGCGTTCTGGACGAGAATCTCCGTCCGGTTCCCGCCGGGCAGCACGGCGAGGTCTATGTCGGTGGGGCCGGTGTCGCGCATGGCTATCTCAGCGAGAGCGCGGATCATTCGCGCTTTCTGCGGGACCCGCTCGCGACGGACGCCGGGGCCCGGTTGTATCGGACCGGTGATCTCGGAGGGTTGACCGCCGACGGTGTGCTGGAGGTCGTCGGGCGCGTCGACCGGCAGATCAAGGTGCGGGGTTTCCGTGTCGAGCCCGCGGAGATCGAGGCGGCGCTCTCGATGCATGAGTCGATCACGGATGCGGCGGTGAAACCGTACTGCAGGCGTGGTGAGTTGGAGATCGCCGCTTACTACGTGACCGCGCCCGGGGGTGGGCTTGAGCTCGGTCCTCGTGATGTGCGGTCCCATGTGGCGGGGCGGTTGCCCGCGTTCATGGTGCCGACGGCCTTCGTGCCGTTGCGGGAGATGCCGGTGAAGAGCAACGGCAAGGTCGACATGGACGCGCTGCCGCTGCCCGGGTTGTGTGCGATGACGGCCACGGGGCCCCAGGGCCCGGACGTGGAGGATGACGCGGACTCGGATCCGGCGGTGCTTGGGGCAAGTCCGCTCGAGCGGGCGGTGGCCGGGATCTGGCGGCAGGTCCTTGGTGTGGACCGCATCGTGCCGGACGACAACTTCTTCGACATGGGCGGCAATTCCCTGCTGGCCGCCGAGCTGCTCGCGAAGGTGCGGGCTTCGCTCGGCGTCATGATCACCCAGGTGCGGCCGCTGATCCGGCTGTTGCTCGACGACGCGACGCTGCGTGGTTTCGCCGCCGCCGTCCAGTCGGCGCGGACGGGCACGTTGAGCGAGGACGCGAAGGAGATCGACTTCGCCGCCGAGGCCGAGCTGGGTGATGTCTCCGTGGGGCGCAGCCCCGTCGACCCGGCTTCGTGGCGGGACCCGAGGCATGTGTTCCTGACGGGTGCCACCGGGTTCCTCGGCGTCTATCTGCTGCGCGAACTGCTCGCCACCACCGACGCGACGGTGCACTGTCTGGTCCGCGCAGGGGACAGCGAGACGGCGATGGGCCGTCTGCAGGCCAATGCGCTGCACTATTTCCGCGACGATCTGTCCGGGTACCGTTCCGCCGGCCGGGTCGTGGCCGTGCCCGGTGATCTGGCCGAGCCCCGACTGGGGCTCTCCGACGCGGACTTCGACCGCCTCGCCCGGATCGTCGACGTCGTCCACCATCCCGGAGGGCTCGTCAACTTCATCTATCCGTACACGCACATGCGGGCCGCGAACGTGGAGGGGACCCGCGAGATCATTCGTCTGGCCGCCCGGTACCGCAACGCGCCGGTCCACTACACGTCCACGATGGCGGTGATCTCCGGCTTCGGCACCGCGGGCGTCAGGCACGTGACGGAGAAGACGCCGGCCGCGCATGCCGACCATCTGTCCGTCGGCTACGTGGAGAGCAAGTGGGTCGCCGAGGCACTGCTGCAGAATGCCGCCGAGGCAGGACTGCCCGTGGCGATCTACCGGGCCGCCGACATATCGGGAGACCGGACCTGCGGTGCCTGGAACACGGCCACCGAGATGTGCGCGATGAAGAAGTTCATCGTCGACACCAAAATGGCTCCGGTGGCCGAACTTCCCCTGGACTACACGCCGGTGGACGTCTTCGCGGCAGCCGTCGGGCACGTCGCCGCCACCCGGCTGCCGCAGGGCGAGGTCTACCACCTCACCAACCCCGGCAAGGTGAACGTATCGGTCCTCACCGAGCGGCTGCGGGCCCACGGCCACGCCATCCGCGACGTTCCGTGGGACCAGTGGCTCGACGAGGTCGTCAGGACCGCCGTCGAGCGGCCCGACCATCCGATGACACCTTTCGCGCCGCTGTTCATCGACCGCTGTTCCACGGGTGAGATGAGCGTGGCGGAGATGTATCTGGAGACCACGTTCCCCCTCTTCACCCGGGACAACGTCGAGTCGGCGCTGCGGGGCAGTGGCATCGAGATACCGCCGGTCGACGGCGAGATGCTGGATCGCTACATCCGGTACCTGACCGCTGTCGACTTCCTGTGAGGCGGACGTGTTGCTTCCCCGAGTGACCCGGCCCCGATCGGCCTGGGAGTCCATGAACCTGTCGACCGCGCCTGCCGAGGGCCCGGTGGCGTTCGGCGACGACCTGCGGCCGCAGAGTCTCCTCGGTGCCTACCGTCGCGGCTTGTACCCGTTCCCCGCGGGGAGCATCGAGCAGCGTTTCCTCAACGAGATGCTCTACGAGACCGAGGTGGAGGCGGGCCGCATCCATGTGCTCTCCGCCGGCGATGAGCCGTACTCCGTGGCGTGGTGCTGTCCCGATCCGCGGCCGTTGATCCTGGTGGACCAGGTGCGGGTGCAGCGCAGTCTGCGTCGTCAGCTGCGCGGGGCCACGGGTTGGACGAGCACCGTGGACGTCTGTTTCGAGCGCGTGGTCACCCAGTGCCGGGAGGGCCGCTCGGAGCGGTGGCTGACCGATGAGCTCCTTGCCGGTCTGTGCCGCCTGCACGCGCTGGGCTTCGCGCACAGCGTGGAGATCTGGGAGGGTGCCGAGCTCGTCGGCGGCACCTTCGGGGTGCGTGCGGGCGCGGTGTTCAGTGCCGATTCGCAGTTCACGCTGCGCAGTGGCGCGGGCAAGGCCGCGGTCACCGATCTGGTGCGGCGGTTCGCCGATGCGGGCGGTGTGGCGGTCGACGTCCAGCAGGACGGGGAGCATGTCCGCCTGCTCGGGGCGCGGCCCGTGGCGCGCGCGCAGTATCTGGAGCTCCTTCGTGCTCCGCACTCCGGATCGGGCCTGCCCACCGGGGAGTTGCCGGTGAGCCGGCTGGCCGACTGACGTCTCCGTTTCGCACCGGCACTGCTCCCGCTTCCCTGGAGGTTCGCGATGCCCTACCCCGTCTCCGGTACGCACTTGCACGCGGCCTCGCTCGCCGAGCGTCCCGACCTCGAGGAGGCCATGCTGACCATGGAGTCGTCCTGGCCGGCGTACATCCGGCCCGATCCGGTGCTGGTGCACTGGGCATTCGAGCGGCACGCGCGACATCAACTCGTGGTGTACGAGGGCGAGTCCACCGTGGTGGCCCGCGCCGCCACCGTGCCGCTGGCCTGGGACGGCGTGGAGGCCTCACTGCCCGACACCGGCTGGGACGAGGCGCTGCGTCAATGCCTGGCCGACACCTACGACGGGCGTGCGTTCACCGCGCTGTGCGCCCTGGAGATCGCGGTGGTGCCGGGACGCCGGGGCGAGGATCTGTCGACCCGTACCCTCGCGGTGCTCGCCGAGCACGCCCGGCGTGCGGGGCTCAGCGATGTGGTGGTGCCGGTGAGGCCCAGCCTCAAGCACACCGAACCGTACGCCCCGATGGCCGAGTACGCCGCCCGTGCCCGTCCCGATGGGCTTCCGCACGATCCCTGGCTGCGTGTGCATGTCCGGGCGGGTGGCCGGGTCGTGAAGGTGTGTCCGGCGTCGATGACGGTCGCCGCGAGCCTCGCCCAGTGGCGCGCCTGGACCCAGCTGCCCTTCGACGCCGACGGGCTTGTTGAGGTACCCGATGCGCTGTCGCCGGTCGCGGTGGACGTCGGGCGTGACCACGCCGTGTATGTCGAGCCCAATGTGTGGGTGCGGCACCGGCTCTGACTTCGTACATCTGTCGGACATCTATGGAGGAGGACGAACCACCATGAGCAGCAGTGTTGTTGAGACCGTCGAGTCCGAGCGCACTCCCGCGGAGAAGATGAAGCTGCGTGCCGCGCTCATCGAGCGGATCGGCGGCTACATGACCGCGCACGCCATCGGCCTCGCCGCCGAGCTCGGCCTAGCCGACTTGATCAAGGACGGTGTGCGGAGCAGTGAGGAGCTCGCCGCCGGGACCGGGACACATGAGCCGTCCCTTCGGCGGCTGCTGCGCACTCTGGCGGCTGTCGGGATCACGGAGGAGCCCGAGCCGGGCCGGTTCGGCCTCACCGAGGTCGGTGCCCAGCTGCGTTCGGACTCCCCCGATTCGCTGCGGGCCTTCTCACGGATCTTCTGCCACCCCTCCCTGTTCGGCGCCTGGGCGGGGCTCGGCCACACGGTCAGTACCGGTGAGCCGGCCTACGATCACGTCTTCGGCAAGGAGTTCTACGCCCACCTCTCCGAACAGGCCGATCTCAGCGCGCTGTTCAACGAGGCGATGGGTGAGGAGTCGAGGATCGCGGCCGGTCAGCTCGCCGCAGGGTACGACTACTCCGGCTTCAGGAAAGTGGTCGACCTGGGTGGGGGCGACGGCACCCTGCTCGCCACGGTGCTGCCCGGCCACCCTGGACTGCGGGGCGTCGTCTTCGACAGTGCGAGCGGAGTGGCGCAGGCGCCCGGCGTCCTGGCGGCGGCGGGTGTCGCCGATCGCTGCGAGGTGGTCGGGGGCGACTTCTTCCAGGACATTCCCGGCGACGGCGACCTGTACGTCATCAAGAGCGTCTTCCAGGACTGGGGGGACGAGGACTCCCGGGCCCTGCTGCGTTCCGTGCGCGCCCAGATGCCCGAGTCGGCCACGCTGCTGATCGTGGGCACCGTGCTCCCCGAGACGGCCTCGCCCGAGTTTCCGATCATGTTCTTCACCGATCTGAACATGCTGGTCAACACCGGTGGCAGGGAGCGCAGCGAGAGCGAGTTCCGAGCCATGCTCGAGGACACGGGTTTCGCCGTCGAATCGGTGCGTCTCGGGGCGGCAGGCCCGCTCTCCATCATCGAGGCCGTCCCCGCGGGCGCGGCGCGGTGACGGCGGCCGACTTCGGTGCGGAGCTGTTCCTCGGGCGGCTCCGCACCGGCCTGTTGGCTCTGCCCGTCGGCGCCGCGGACCGGATCGACGACGCGGACGAGCGGTTCCTCGCCGAGCTGCGGGAGTTCTGCGCCACGCGGGTCGACGGACATCGGATCGAGCGCGAGGACTCCGTCCCGGACGAGGTGATCGAGGGGCTCAAGGACATCGGGGCGTTCGCCGTCAAGCTTCCTCGGGAGTACGGCGGGCTCGGTCTGTCCGGTGTCTGCTACCACCGGGCACTGATGACCGTGAGCAGCGTCCACTCGTCCCTGGGCGAGCTGCTCGCGGCACACCAGGCCATCGGCCTTCCGCAGCCCCTCGTCCTGTTCGGCACCGAGCGGCAGAAGCAGCAGTTCCTGCCACGCTGCGTACGGGAGATCTCCGCGTTCACGCTCACCGAACCGGACCTGGGAAACGACCCGTTCCGGGTGCACACCACCGCCGTCCTGGACCGCGCCACGGACACCTACACGCTCGACGGCGTAAAGCTGTGGGCCACCAACGGCGTCATCGCCGACCTGCTCGTGGTCATCGCCCGGGTGCCCGAGTCCGCGACCGGGCCCGGCGGCCTTACCGCGTTCGTGGTCGAGGCGGACGACCCCGGTGTGACGGTGGAGCACCGCAGCAGCTTCCTGGGCCTGCGCGGTCTGGAGAACGGCGTGATCCGTCTGCACGACGTCACGGTCCCGGCCTTAAACCGCATCGGAGCGGAGGGCGCGGGCCTGGACATCGCGCTGGCCGCGCAGGACACGGGCCGCCTCTCGCTGCCCGCCGTGTGTGCGGCGGCGGCGAAGTG
Organism: Streptomyces sp. NPDC047525; assembly: GCF_040643025.1. NCBI lineage: Bacteria > Bacillati > Actinomycetota > Actinomycetes > Kitasatosporales > Streptomycetaceae > Streptomyces > Streptomyces sp. NPDC047525. Next base: position 7,465 of record NZ_JBEYTL010000018.1, on the reverse strand, counting down.
GTGCGTGCGGATCGCCCGCCAGTGGTCGGGGGCCCGGATGCAGGGCGGCCGTCCGATCGGCACGTACGACGCGGTCGCGGGCAAGCTGTCGTACATGGCGGCGACCGCGTTCGCCCTGGAGGCCATGGTCGAGGTCACCGGTCACCATGCGGACCGCGGTGACCGCGACACCCGTCTGGAGGCCGAGCTGGCGAAGCTGTTCGCCGCGGAACAGGCCTGGCTGGTCGCCGACGACCTGATGCAGATCCGTGGCGGCCGCGGCTACGAGACCGCCGAGTCCGCGGTCGCCAGGGGCGAACGCGGGGTCCCCGTCGAACGGCTCCTGCGCGATCTGCGCATCGGCCGCATCTTCGACGGCTCGACGGAGGCGTTGGGGTCGTACCTGGCCGAGGCGGTGCTCGCGCGGCACCGCGACGCGGAGGAATCCGCCACCCCCGTGCCGGACGACGCGGTGCTCACGGGTCCGCTCGCACCGCACCGGCGCTACGCCGCGGGTGCCGCGGCCCGACTGGCCGACCTGTTCCGTGAGTTCGCCCGGCTTCCCGGCGACACGGCCGTCACCGCCCACCAGCGCTCCCTGTGCCGGCTGATCGACATCGGCGCCGAGCTGTACGCGATGACCGCGAGCTGTGCGTACGCGGAGGCCCTCGTGGGCCGGGGCGAGGCGCCGCTGGAGCTCGCCGACGCCTTCTGCACTCAGTCCCGACATCGCGTCGAGTCGCTGTTCAGCCGGGTCGGCGAGAACAGCGACGCCCGGGACCGTGACATCGCCCGGCACCTGCTCGCCCGGCGATACGCCTGGCTGGAGGAGGGCGTCATCGACACCTCCGTCGACGGCCCGTGGATCGCCGAGCCGAAGCCGGGACCGGCCACGGGGCCCAATCTGCGCAGGACCGTTCCGCGGCGAAGGAGCACACCATGAACAACGCCACTCCGCGTGCCGTCGACGACGTCGCCCGGCTCATCGAGGCCGCGCAGCGGCAGATGGCCGGGCAGTCGGCGCCGCACCGGTATCTCGATCTGCTCGATGCGGGCCGTGTGCCCAAGGAGCGGCTCGGGGCGCTGGCGGGCGAGCTGTTCCGTCTGGTCTCCGCCGACCGGCGCAGCTTCGCCCTGGCCGCCACCCGCTTCCCCGACCCCACCGGCGCCGACCTGTTCCTCGCCCTGGCCCAGGGCGAGAGCGAGGCGCTGCGCCTGCTGCTCGACTTCGCCGCCGAACTCGGCCTGGGAGAGCAGCAGTTGCGCGCGTACGAGCCGCTGGCACTCGCCCAGGCCTACCCGGCGTTCCTGGCGCAGACCGCGGCGTTCGGCACCCGCAGCGACCTGGCACTCGCGCTGCTGGCGAACGTGGCCGGTTCAGGGGCGGCCTACGCGCGGGCGGCCGACGCGCTGCAGTCTCGCCACGGGTTCGCCGACGCGGCGGTGGCGCACTTCCGCTACTTCGCGGACACCCCGCAGCAGCTCCTGGACGAGGCCGCCGCCACTCTGGCGGCGGGCCTGGCGGGGGGCGACGATCCGGCCCAGGCGGTGCGGACGGCGCGGATGGTGCACGCGTACGAGGCGACGTTCTGGAACGCGCTCGCCGAGACCGTCTGACGCCCAGCCCCGCGCACCGTATTAGTCCAACTCGACCTCTTTGAGCGGCACTTCGACACGCCGGTCGATCCGGTCCTGCTCCCAGGTGCGGGTGTCGACCAGCCACCACCGATCCACCTCGACGAGGTAGAGCCGGTGAGGGGCCGGCGCCCGCAGCTCGGACGGTGCCAGCAGCCACCGCGCGCGCTCCCGCTCGTCGGGAAAGAGCGCCTCGTAGAAGAACGCGTGGTGGCGCTCGAGGCCGACGCCGGTGAGCTCCTCGCAGTGGCCGCTGAACTGAGCGCCGTCGAGGGCCTCGACGGCGAGGCCGACATGGTCGCCGCCCGCCACGAAGAGCGATCCGCTCACCCGTGGCCGGGCGGCGATGTCGTGCCCGTGCCGGGATGTGGTGGCCGAGCCGAACACGAGGCGCAGCGGGTCGCCGCGCCAGGCGTACTGGAGGGTCGCCACCCACGGCTCGCCGTCCGCCGACACGGTCGCCAGGTTCAGATAGCGGGCCTGGTCGAGCACCTTGCGGGTCCGGTGGGCGAGTTGGTCGAGGTCGAGTGCGCTCATCTTCTTCTCCTCGGGTGGTCGTGGTCCGCCCCCGCGCCGGTCGGGGGCGGACCCGCTCTGCGGGCGGCTAGTCGTGCCGCAGGTACACCGGGAGTGAGGTGACCCCGTTCCCGATGAACGTGGGCACCGGCTCGACCTCGTCCGGCGCGACGGCGAGTTCGAGTCGGGGGAAGCGCTCGAACAGTGCGGGCAGGGCCACCTGGGCCTCGAGCCGGGCCAGGCGTGAGCCGGGGCAGAAGTGTGCGCCGAGCCCGAACGCGATGTGATCCTTGCTCGTCCGGTCGATGTCGAAGCTTTCCGGGTCCTCGTGCACGGCGGGGTCGCGGCCGTGCGCGCCGTAGCAGATCAGGATGGCGTCCCCGGCCCTGATCCGGACGCCCTCGCCGAGGTCGATGTCCTCGACGGCCCAGCGCATCGGCAGATGCATGACCGGGCAGTGCACACGCATCGACTCCTCGATGGCGTCGCCCCAGCGGGCCGGATCGGCCTTGACGGCGTCCAACTGATCGGGGTGGGCGAGGAGTTCGCGCACGGTGTGGTCGATGAGGTTGATGGTGGTCGTGCTTCCGCCGCCGATCATCAGGAGCAGGGTGGAGATCAGCTCGTGCTCGGTCAGCGGCTGCTCCCCTGCCGCATCGCCGCCTTCCTCGTGGGCGCCGAGCAGAAAGCTGGTCAGGTCGTCGCCGGGCTCGCGGCGTTTGGCCGCGATCAGGCCGAGCATCTCCGCGACGAGGGAGTCGTTGACGGCGATCGACTCCTCCTTCGACACGTCGGTCTGCCCGACGGCCCGGAACAGCCGCAGCACTTCCGGCCGTTGCCTGTTCGGCACACCGAAGAGGTCGCAGATCATCTCGGTCGGTACGCGGTACGAGTAGGCGGTGTGCAGGTCCACCACGTCGCCGCCCGGCCGTGCCGCCAGGTCGCCGAGCAGCCGGTCGATCAGCGCTCGCAGCGGGGCGTGCATGGCGTCCACACGTCGAGGGCTGAAGGCCGGGGTGATCAGCTTGCGCAGGCGGGCGTGGTCCTTGCCCTCCGCGGTGGCCATGGAGTCCACGTCCACCCACGGGGACAGCCAGGGGATGGAGCCCGGCCGGTAACTCGGCACGTTCTTCTTCAGGTTGCGCGAGACGCCGGGGTGCGTGAGCAGGCGCCGTACGACGTCCCCGCGGGTGACCGACCATGCCGTGACGCCTTCGGGCAGCCGCACGGGCACGGCGGGCCCGTCCTTGCGCAGCCGGTCGACCTGTGCGTACATGCAGCGGCCGCCCGTGCTGCCGAGGGTCTGGGTGGGCGCCGCGCTGAAGGCGATCACGCCTTCGCCCCAGCCGTGTCGCCGGACCGGACGGCCTCGTCGCCCGGGTCGGCCGCGGGGCCCGCGGCCGCCTGCCCGGTGGGCGGCACGTGCCGGAGCCAGATGGCCGCGACGAGCGCGCCGACGGCGGCGATGACCGCCGCGGTGGTGGCCGCGGCGCTCAGGCCCGAGGCGAACGCGTCGCGTGCCGTCCGGAGCAGGGAGTCGCCGGTGCCCGCGGGGAGCGTGCCTGCTGCGGCGACCGCGCCGTCGAGGTTGTCCCGTGCGGCTTCGGCCGCGTCCGCGGGAAGGCCGCCCGGCAGGTTGCCGTCGATCTCGCTGCGGTAGCGGGCGACGCCGATGCTGCCGACGATCGCGACGCCGAGCGAGATGCCCAGGTCGTTCACGGTCGAGCTGAGGCCGCTCGCCGCGCCGGCCTTCTCGGGCGGCACGGAGCTGACGATGAGTTCGTTGGGCAGCGTCATCGACGGGGCGACCGCCGGGTAGATGACGATGAAGCTGGCGATCAGCCAGGGCAGTCCGGTGCCGGGGCCGACCTGGGCGAGCAGCAGATAGCCGACGACCTGCACCCCCAGGCCGGTGGCCATGATGTATCCGGGGCGCACGCGCCGGGCCAGAATCGGCGAGAAGGCGGCGACGGCGATGAGGATGAGCGCCGCGGGCAGGATCGCGAGACCCGTCTCGATCGGCGAGAGGTCCTTCACCAGTTGCAGGAACTGGCTGAACATCAGGTACACGCCGCCGATGCCGGTGGGTGCGAGGACGAACACGATCAGGGTGCCGCTGACGGTGCGGTTGCCGAAGAGCCGTATGTCCAACAGGGGTGCGCACGCTCGGAGTTGCCGTACCACGAAGATCACACCGAAGAGCAGGCCGACCGCTATGGCGGCCAGTGAGAGGGTGAGTTCCTCACCGGTGGCGATGGACTTGATGCCGTAGATGAACGGCAGCATGGTGGCCAGGAGCAGCAGTGCGCTGAAGAAGTCGAGCCGGGCTCCGCCCGCGTACTGGTGCTTGGGCAGCAGGAGGGGCGCGCCGATCACCACGACGGCCATGACCGGCACCGCGACCAGGAACGTGGCGCGCCACGAGAAGGCGTCCAGGAGCAGCCCGCTGAGCAGGGGGCCGAGCGCGACACCGCCGGAGATGCCCGCGGCCCAGGCGCCGATGGCCACGCCCCGCTGCTTGGCGTCGTGGAACATCGTGAAGATCAGGCCGAGGGTGGCCGGTACTTGTGCGGCGCCCGCGAGGCCGAGTACGGCTCGCCAGACGATCATCATCGCCGGGTCCTCGGTGGTGGCGGCGGCCACGGACACGACGCCGAACACGGCGGCGCCTGCGATCAGCAGGTTCCGGTGTCCGATGCGGTCGGCCATGGTGCCCATGAGCACGAGGAAGCCGGCCATGAGGAAGCCGTAGATGTCCAGGATCCACAGCGTCTGCGTGCTGCTGGGCTCCAGGTCCGCGGCGAGGTAGGGGATCGCCAGGAACAGGATCGTGAGCATCATGAACAGGAGCATGGTCGGCAGCACGAGGATCGCCAGGGCGGTCCATTCCCTGCGGCCGGCGGTCGGCGGAGGGCCGGAGTCGGGCTGCCCGGCCGCGTCGTTCGCCGAGGACATGGGGTTCTCCCTTCCCTGAATAGTTACCCCTACGGGGTATGGGTACGTGAAGTTACGGCCGAGGAGTGCTCACGTCAAGGTCGCTTCGGCAGCCCCTCGACGACTACGCGGACTTGCCCAGGCCGTATGCCACTTGGGGCCGCCCCGAGCCGGAGGAACCGGCCCGTCAGACACCGATGGCGACGGCGGGCTCCTCCGGCTCGGGGTGGGCGGCGCCGCCGCGCGGGACGCTGAGGGCGCTGAGCAGCAGCCCGCCGCGGCACAGCCAGCGGCCCTCCCAGGTGTGCACTGCGGGGCTGTGCGGCGTCGGGCCGGGGACGCGGACGCGGGCGGTGTAGCGGGAGCTGTCCGCACCGAAGGTGAACGTGGCGTCCTCGAAGTCGAGGCGCTGACCGGTGAGCGGGTACCAGCTCTTGTAGACCGTCTCCTTCATGCTGAACAGCAGTCGGCCCCAGTGGATGCCGGGAGCCGTGGCGGTGAGTTCGGCGATGAGGCGCTGCTCGGCGGGCAGTGCGATGGTCTCCAGGACGCATGCGGGGAGTGGTTCGTTGGGCTCCGCGTCGATGCCGAGCATGGTGATGTCGTCGGTGCGGGCGAGTGCGGCGGCCCGGTAACCGGCGCAGTGGGTGAGGCTGCCGACGATGCGGTCGGGCCACTTCGGGGCGCCGTGTGCGTCGGGAAGTACGGGCGTGGGCGGCCGTCCGAGACGGGCGAGGGCGCGGCGGGCGCACCAGCGCACGGTGGCGAACTCGCGGCGCCTGCTCTCCTTCGCCCTGCGGACGACCTCGATTTCCTCGGGGTAGAGGGGGAAGTCCGGCAGGTCGTGGAAGGCCTCGACGGCGACCACTCCGGAGGGCAGCAGTTCCTCGATCATGCGGATCCAGTCCTTGCCCGGCGCGGCGCGGCCACGGTGTCAGGAAGAGCCTGCGGGAGGATGCGGCGCAGACCGGTGGCCGGGTGGGCCGGGCGGCGCCATTCGCGCGGGTAGCCGACGGAGACTTCCTCGAAGCGCACCCCGTCGTGCCAAGTGGTCCGGGGGATGTGCAGGTGACCGTAGACGACGCTCCGGGCACGGAAGCGACGGTGCCAGTCGGCGGTGCGTACGGTCCCGCACCACTGGGCGAACTCCTGGTGGTGCAGGAGTTCGGTGTTCTCTCTGATCAGCGGGAAGTGGTTGACCAGGACGGTGGGGATGCCCGGGTCGCAGGCCATGAGGCGTTGTTCGGTCTCCGCGACCCGTGCCCTGCACCACGCCTCGCGCGTGGGGTACGGATCCGGGTGCAGCAGGAACTCGTCGCTGCAGACGATGCCCTTGTCGTACGCGACGGCCAGGGATTCCCGTCTGCTCGTGGTGCCCGGGACGCGGAACGTGTAGTCGTAGAGGATGAACAGGGGTGCCACGGTGACCGGGCCGCCGGCGCCGTGCCACACCGCGTAGGGGTCTTCGGGGGTGAGGACACCGAGGCCGCGGCAGAAGTCGACGAAGTGCTCGTAGCGGGCTTGGCCGCGCAGTTGCAGCGGGTCTTCGCGCGGGGTCCACAGTTCGTGGTTGCCCGGCGCCCAGATGACCTTGGAGAAGCGGTTGTTGAGGGTGGTGAGCGCCCATTCGATGTCCGCCGAGTGTTCGCCGACGTCACCGGCGACGATCAGCCAGTCCTCGTCGTGGCCCGGCCGCAGACAGTTCACGATCTTGCGGTTGTCGGCGTAGGCGGTGTGCAGGTCGCTGATGGCCAGGAGGCTGCCGTTCGCCGTGGGCCGCTCCGTGCCCGGCATGGCGACTGCCGGGCCGGTCACGCCGGGTCCTTGATCTCGCAGATCACGGCGCCGGAGGTGAGGGAGGCACCGACCTCGGCCGTGAGGCCCTTGATCGTGCCCGAGCGGTGCGCGTTGAGAGGCTGTTCCATCTTCATGGCCTCCAGGACGACGACCAGGTCGCCCTCCTGGACCTCCTGGCCCTCCTCGACAGCGATCTTGACGATCGTGCCCTGCATGGGCGACGCGAGGGTGTCCCCGGACGCGGCAGGCCCGGACCGTTTCACGGCCCGGCGCTTGGGCTTGGCGCCCGCGGCCAGACCGGTGCGGGCCAGTGACATGCCCAGGCTGACAGGCACGGAGATCTCGAGCCGCCGGCCCGCGACCTCGATCACCACGGTCTCGCGACCGTCCTCGTCCTCGTCTGTCTCGGTGTCGGTGTCGGTCGGCGCGGCGAACGGGGGGATCTCGTTGACGAACTCGGTCTCGATCCACCGCGTGTGGGTCGTGAACACGTCTTTCGATGTCGCGGTGGCGGAGCCGGTGAGTTCGGGGGCGAAGGCCGGGTCCTTGACGACCGCGCGGTGGAAGGGGATGGCGGTGGCCATGCCCTCCACGGTGAACTCCT
>NZ_JBEYTL010000017.1:99270-197486 GCF_040643025.1 Streptomyces sp. NPDC047525 | reverse complement strand
TTCGGTGTTTCTTTTTGTTCTTCGTTCTTGCGTTTCCGACTCTATCAGACTCTTTCGTGTCCGATTTCCCTCGGTGCCTTTCAGGTTTCCGCTCCGGCCTTTCGGCTTTCGCGTTTCCCTTTCCGGCGGTTCCGACTTTATCAGAGATTCTGAGTCGGAATTCCCCGCCCTGTTCGGGTCCCTCCGAGCACGTGAGTGCCGGGTGCTTCCCGTTCAGGCGGAGACGTAAACGTACTGGAGCGGGGCGCCCCGATGCAAATCGAGGCGCCCCGCTCCGGAGTTCACGCAGTGTCAGGTCAGACCTCGACGACCACGGGAAGGATCATCGGGCGTCGGCGGTAGTTGTCCGAGACCCACTTGCCCAGCGTGCGGCGGATGAGTTGCTGCAGCTGGTGGGGCTCCACGACGCCGTCCTGGGCCGACTTCTCGAGGACCTCCTGGACCCTCGGCATGACGGCGGAGAAGGCCGAGTCGTCGATGCCGGAGCCGCGGGCCTGGATGTGCGGGCCGCCGGTGATCTTGCCGGTGCTGGAGTCCACCACCACGAAGACCGAGATGATGCCCTCGTCGCCGAGGATCCTGCGGTCCTTGAGAGAGGACTCCGTGACGTCGCCGACCGAGAGGCCGTCGACATAGACGTATCCCGCCTGGACCTTGCCGACGATCTTCGCCTTGCCCTCGACGAGGTCGACGACGACGCCGTCCTCGGCGATCACGATGCGGTCGTGCGGGACGCCGGTGAGGGCGCCGAGCTCGGCGTTGGCGCGCAGGTGGCGCCATTCGCCGTGGACCGGCATCAGGTTCTTGGGCTTGCAGATGTTGTAGAAGTACAGGAGCTCGCCCGCCGACGCGTGGCCGGAGACGTGCACCTTCGCGTTGCCCTTGTGGACGACGTTCGCTCCCCAGCGGGTCAGGCCGTTGATCACGCGGTAGACCGCGTTCTCGTTGCCGGGGATGAGCGACGACGCCAGGATCACCGTGTCGCCCTGGACGATGCGGATCTGGTGGTCGCGGTTGGCCATCCGGGAGAGGGCGGCCATCGGTTCGCCCTGCGAGCCCGTGCAGACGAGCACCACCTGGCTGTCGGGGAGGTCGTCGAGCGTCTTGACGTCCACCACCAGGCCCGGCGGGACCTTCAGGTAGCCGAGGTCCCTCGCGATGCCCATGTTGCGGACCATCGAGCGGCCGACGAAGGCGACCCTGCGGCCGTACTCGTGGGCAGCGTCCAGGATCTGCTGGATGCGGTGGACGTGGCTGGCGAAGCTCGCGACGATGATCCGCTTCTGGGCGCCGGCGAAGACGCCCCGGATCACGTTCGAGATGTCGCGCTCCGGCGGGACGAAGCCCGGGACCTCGGCGTTCGTCGAGTCGGAGAGAAGGAGGTCGATGCCCTCCTCGCTCAGCCGCGCGAACGCGTGCAGGTCGGTGAGGCGGCCGTCCATCGGCAGCTGGTCCATCTTGAAGTCGCCGGTGGCGACGACCATGCCCGCGGGAGTGCGGACGGCGACGGCCAGGGCGTCCGGGATGGAGTGGTTGACCGCGATGAATTCACAGTCGAACGGGCCGAGGCGCTCGCGGTCGCCCTCGACGACCTCGAGCGTGTACGGACGGATGCGGTGCTCCTGGAGCTTCGCCTCGATGAGCGCGAGGGTCAGCTTCGAGCCGATGAGCGGGATGTCCGGCTTCTCGCGCAGGAGATACGGGACACCGCCGATGTGGTCCTCGTGGCCGTGCGTGAGCACGATGCCGTCGATGTCGTCGAGGCGGTCCCTGATGGACGTGAAGTCCGGCAGGATCAGGTCGATTCCGGGCTGCTCCTCCTCGGGGAAGAGCACTCCGCAGTCGACGATCAGCAGGCGACCGTTGTACTCGAAGACGGTCATGTTGCGGCCGATTTCACCGAGGCCACCGAGCGGGGTGACCCGCAGGCCGCCCTTCGGGAGCTTCGGCGGGGCGCCGAGTTCAGGATGCGGATGACTCAAAAGACTCTCCTCACCACACGCGCCACGTACCTCTGGGGCACGTGGCGCGCATGACGTTCGTGCAGTAGCAGTTGTTTGGTGTGGGTGCAGGACCGTGTCCTGCGGGTCGTGCCTATTCAGTTGTGAAGTCTGTGGTCAGAGCTGTACCCCGCCGGCGGCGAGATCGATCTTGAGCTGGGCCGTCTCGTCGGGCGACAGCTCGACGAGGGGCAGCCGCAGCGGTCCCGCGGGGCGGCCCTGCAGGGTGAGCGCCGCCTTGGTGGTGATCACACCCTGCGTACGGAACATGCCCGTGAAGACCGGGAGCAGCTTCTGGTGGATCTCGGTGGCCTTGCGCACGTCACCCGTGGAGTACGCGTCGAGCATCGCGCGCAGTTCCGGGGTGACCACATGGCTCACGACGGAGACGAAGCCGCAGGCGCCGACGGAGAGCAGCGGGAGGTTCAGCATGTCGTCGCCGGAGTACCAGGCGAGGCCGGAGCGGGCGATGGCCCAGCTGGCGCGGCCGAGGTCGCCCTTGGCGTCCTTGTTGGCGACGATCCGCGGATGGTGGGCGAGGCGGACGATCGTCTCGGTGTTGATCGGTACGCCACTGCGGCCGGGGATGTCGTAGAGCATGACCGGCAGCTCGGTGCTGTCGGCGATCGCGGTGAAGTGGCGGAGCAGGCCCTCTTGCGGGGGCTTGTTGTAGTACGGCGTGACCGTCAGGAGGCCGGTGGCGCCGACACGCTCCGCGTCGCGCGCGAGCTCGATGCTGTGGCGGGTGTCGTTCGTGCCGACGCCCGCGACGACGTGGGCTCGGTCTCCGACTGCTTCCACTACGGCTCGTACGAGCTCGGCTTTCTCCGCGTTGCTGGTGGTCGGGGACTCACCAGTGGTGCCGTTGATGACGAGGCCGTCGTTGCCTGCGTCCACCAGATGGGCGGCGAGCCGCTGGGCGCCGTCGAGGTCGAGCGCGCCGTCCGCCGTGAAGGGCGTGACCATAGCGGTGAGGACCCTGCCGAAGGGGGTCTGCGGAGTGGAGGTCGGAGCCATGGGTAACACGCTACTCGCTGCTCAGCGCGTGGTCCCCCCTCGGGGGATGTATGCGGACCTGACAAGTGAGGAGCCCGGCACTGCCTGCTCGGGGGTTCAAGCAGTGCCGGGTCCGTTTGATCAGGCTAGATGAACTTCTCGAAATGCCGCAATACGGACACCTCACTCAGCCCACCCGTACATCAGTGCCTTACGGAGCCACGCGTCCGTTGCCGTTGAAGGCGGCGTGCGTGAGAGGCATGAGCTTGGCCCAGTGCTCCTCCATCTTCTCGCCGACCATCTCGATCTCCCGCTGCGGGAAGGACGGGACCTTGGCGAGCTCGTGCTGCGTACGCAGGCCGAGGAAGTGCATCAGCGAACGGGCGTTGCACGTGGCGTACATCGACGAGAAGAGGCCGACCGGCAGGACCGCGCGGGCGACTTCGCGGGCGACGCCGGCGGCGAGCATCTCCTGATACGCCTCGTACGCCTGGCGGTACGAGTCCTCCATGACGCGGCCCGTGAGCTCCTGCTGGGCCTGGGTGCCCTCCACGAAGACGTACTTCCCGGGGCGGCCCTCCTGGACCAGCTTGCGGGACTCGTCGGGGACGTAGAACGTCGGCTGGAGCTCCCTGTAGCGGCCCGATTCTTCGTTGTACGACCAGCCCACGCGGTGCCGCATGAACTCGCGGAAGACGAAGATCGGGGCGCTGATGAAGAACGTCATCGAGTTGTGCTCGAACGGGCTGCCGTGGCGGTCGCGCATCAGATAGTTGATCAGGCCCTTGGAGCGCTCCGGGTCCTTCTGGAGCTCCTCCAGGGACTGCTCCCCGGCAGTGGAGACACGGGCGGCCCACAGGACGTCGGAGTCGGTCGCGGCATGCTTCACCAACTCGACGGTGACCTCGCTGCGGAAGCTGGGCTTGAGGTCTTCGGTGGGGGTCTCGCTCACTGGCGGGGTCCTTCCATGTGCATCACTCGGGCGGCGCCCACTCTATGGCCCGGCACTGACAATCGGCCGTTCGGTGGCTCGCCACGACATTCTTCGGCGAATTTGGCGAAACCGGGCACCATTTGGGCGTTTCGAGCGTCTGACTGGACAACAGAGTTTCGTTCGAGTCGCGTGAGGAGAAACGCACCCCATGTTCCGTCGGCGCGAGCCCGTCCCGTTCGCCTTCATCGCCGAAGCCGACAAGTTCCGCAGCAATGTCACTCCCCCACCCCGAGAGCGCCCATCGGCCGCTCAGGTCGTGGGCCGCACCCTGGTCGGCCTGGTCGTGGTCGCCGGACTCGCAGGTTCTCTGCTGGTCGGCATGCCCGCCCTGTCGCCCGATCAGGCACCCGCACAGAACCAGCAGTCCGAAGCCTCGGACGGTCGATGACGACCGTCGTGGCCCCCTGACTCTCCCCCACTGCCCTGAAGGCGTGGGGGTACCCCCATGGCCCCCCAAAGGTGGTAGCAGGGAGCAGGGCTCGGTAGCCTCACCGGGCACAGCCCGTGCGTGGATTGAGTGAGGATTCAGTCGTGCCCCTGCCCTTCCTGACGGCGGACCGCGCCTTTGACGAGGCAGCGGACGACGCCGCGCTGCCGTTCGACGACCGCGACCACTGGCGGCGGCCCTACCGGCCGGGTCCGTGGCGGGTGGGGGCGGCCGCGCTGCTTCTGCTGCTCGCCTCGTACGTCCTCGTCGCCGCCGTGATCATCGCGTTCGCGGACTCACTGGCGGGTGCCGCGATCTGCGCGGGGCTCGCCGCGGTCATCATCGTGAGCGCGCTGCGGCTGCTGCGGATGGGTACCTGGGTCAGCGCGCACGGACTGCGTCGTGTCGCCTTCCTGACGACGCAGACCGTGCCGTGGGCGCAGGTCGTGACGGTGCGTACGACGCAGCAGCCCGTGCGGTGGCTGGGTCTGCCCCGCACCGTTCAGGGGCAGGCACTCGTCCTCGTACGACGGGATCAGCAGGCCGGCGGGCAGCCGCCGTTGCTCACCGACCGCAATGCCGACTTCCTGGCGCGGTACGAGGCCTTCAACCGGGCGGCCGACTCCATCGAGGTGTGGGCCGACGAGTACCGCCGCACCGCCTGAGCCGGACGTGCACCGCCCGAGCTAGACGTTCACCGGTCGGCCCGCGTGCAGCGCGATCGCGCGCTGCATCGCCTTTCGCGCGCGCGGGGTGTCCCGGGCGTCGTGATAGGCGACGGCGAGGCGGAACCAGCAGCGCCAGTCGTCCGGTGAGTCCTCGGTCTCGGCCTTGCGCCTGGCGAAGACCTCGTCGGCCGAGTCGCGGTCGATGCGACCGCCCGGCGTGCGCTTCAACTCGTCGACGGGGAGGCCGCCTTCGGCCTCCAGCTCGGCGGCGAGGCGGTTGGCGCGCTGGACGAACTGGGTGTTCTTCCAGAGGAACCAGATGCCGATGAACGGCAGGATGAGCACCGCGACACCGAAGGTGACGGTGAGCGCGGTGCCGTGCTGTATCAGGAGCACGCCGCGGCTGCCGACCAGGACGAAGTAGACGACCAGGACGGCAGCCGTGACGGCGTAAGTGATCTTTGCTCGCATGAGGATCAGTTCAGCTCGGTCCGGCCCGCGTCAGTTCAGGTCCAGGAAGTGTTCCAGGCCGAACGTCAGGCCCGGAGTGCTCACCACACGCCGTACGCCGAGCAGGATGCCCGGCATGAAGCTGCTGTGGTGCAGCGAGTCGTGCCGGACGGTGAGGGTCTCGCCCTCGCCGCCGAGCAGCACCTCCTGGTGGGCCAGGAGCCCGCGCAGCCGCACGGAGTGCACCGGCACCCCGTCGACGTCCGCGCCGCGGGCGCCGTCCAGGGCCGTCGACGTGGCGTCCGGCTGCGGGGCGCTGCCCGCTTCCCGACGGGCCGCGGCGATGAGCTGGGCGGTGCGCTGTGCGGTGCCGCTGGGGGCGTCGGCCTTGTTCGGGTGGTGCAGCTCGACGACCTCGACGGACTCGAAGTACGGCGCCGCGATCTGCGCGAACTTCATGGTGAGGACCGCGCCGATGGAGAAGTTCGGGGCGATCAGGACGCCCGTCTTCGGCGATGCGGCCAGCGAGGCCTCCAGCTGCGCGACGCGCTCGTCGGTCCAGCCCGTCGTACCGACGACGGCATGGATGCCGTGCCGGACGCAGAAGTCCAGATTGCCCATCACCGAGTCGGGGTTGGTCAGTTCGACCACGACCTGGGCGCCGGTCTCCACCAGCGTGTCCAGCTTGTCGCCCCGGCCCAGCGCGGCGACCAGTTCCAGGTCGTCGGCGGCTTCGACGGCTCGGACGGCCTCGGAGCCGATCCGGCCCTTGGCTCCGACGACCGCCACGCGCAGCTTGCTCATGTGCCTGATTCCTTAAGGGGTTTAAGGGGTTTAGGAGACCGCTTCGTGCAGGCGTGCGGCCTGCTTGTCCTTGAGCGGACCGATGGCCGACAGCGAAGGACGGTGGCCGAGGACCTCGCGGGCGACCTCACGGACGTCGTCGGGGGTGACCGCCGCGATCTTCGCCAGCATGTCGTCGACCGACATCTGCTCGCCCCAGCACAGCTCGCTCTTGCCGATACGGTTCATCAGCGCGCCGGTGTCCTCGAGGCCGAGGACGGTGGAGCCCGCGAGCTGGCCGATCGCGCGGCCGATCTCGTCGTCGCTCAGGCCGTTCTGCGCGACGTCGTCGAGTTCGTCGCGGCAGATCTTCAGCACGTCGTGCACCTGGCTCGGGCGGCAGCCCGCGTACACGCCGAAGAGGCCGGTGTCGGCGAAGCCCGACGTGTACGAGTACACGCTGTAGGCCAGGCCGCGCTTCTCGCGGACCTCCTGGAAGAGCCGGGACGACATGCCGCCGCCAAGGGCGGTGTTCAGGACGCCCATGGCCCAGCGGCGGTCGTCCGTGCGGGCCAGGCCCGGCATGCCGAGGATGACGTGGGCCTGCTCGGTCTTGCGGTTGACGACCTCGACGCGGCCCGCCGTGCGCAGGGCGCGGGAGCCCTGGCGCGGGATCATCGGGGTCGCGTCGGTGCGGTGGAGGGCGCCGGCCTTCTCGAAGGCGGCACGGACCTGGCGTACGACCTTGTTGTGGTCGACGTTGCCCGCGGCCGCGACCACCAGGTGGGTCGGGTCGTAGTGCTTCTTGTAGAAGCGGCGGATCCGGTCCGCGGTGAGGGCGTTGACCGTCTCCTCGGTGCCCAGGACGGGGCGGCCGAGCGGGGTGTCGCCGAGCATCGTGTGCGCGAACAGGTCGTGCACGCAGTCGCCCGGGTCGTCCTCGGTCATCGCGATCTCTTCGAGGATGACGCCGCGCTCGGCGTCGACGTCCTCCTGGAGGATCAGGGAGCCCGTCAGCATGTCGCAGACGACGTCGATGGCGAGCGGCAGGTCGGTGTCGAGCACGCGTGCGTAGTAGCACGTGTACTCCTTCGCCGTGAAGGCGTTCATCTCGCCGCCGACCGCGTCGAGCGCGGAGGAGATGTCGAGGGCGCTGCGCTTCTTGGTGCCCTTGAAGAGCAGGTGCTCCAAGTAGTGCGTGGCGCCGTTCAGGGACGGGGTCTCGTCGCGGGAGCCGACGTTCGCCCAGATCCCGAAGGTCGCCGAGCGTACGGAGGGAAGGGTCTCGGTGACGACGCGCAGGCCGCCCGGCAGCGTCGTACGGCGGACCGTGCCGATGCCGTCCTTGCCCTTGAGGAGGGTTTGGGTACGGGCGACGGCCCGCCCCTCCGAAGAGGGGCGGGCCGTCGTCGTGGTGCTACGCGACGTCACTTGTCGGTGTCGTCCTTCGTGTCGTCGCCCTCTTCGCCCTCGATGACGGGGATGAGGGAGAGCTTGCCGCGGGAGTCGATCTCGGCGATCTCGACCTGGACCTTCTGGCCCACGCCGACGACGTCCTCGACGTTCTCCACGCGCTTGCCGCCGGCGAGCTTGCGGATCTGCGAGATGTGCAGCAGACCGTCCTTGCCCGGCATCAGGGACACGAACGCACCGAAGGTGGTCGTCTTGACGACCGTGCCCAGGTAGCGCTCGCCGACCTCCGGCATGGTCGGGTTGGCGATGCCGTTGATCGTGGCGCGGGCGGCCTCGGCCTGCGAGCCCTGCTGGGCACCGATGTAGATGGTGCCGTCGTCCTCGATCGTGATGTCGGCGCCGGTGTCCTCCTGGATCTGGTTGATCATCTTGCCCTTCGGGCCGATGACCTCACCGATCTTGTCCACCGGGATCTTGACCGTGATGATGCGCGGCGCGTTCGGGGACATCTCGTCCGGAACGTCGATCGCCTCGTTCATGACGTCCAGGATGTGCAGACGCGCGTCACGGGCCTGCTTCAGCGCGGCGGCCAGGACCGAGGCGGGGATGCCGTCGAGCTTGGTGTCGAGCTGGAGCGCGGTCACGAACTGCTTCGTGCCGGCGACCTTGAAGTCCATGTCACCGAACGCGTCCTCCGCACCGAGGATGTCGGTGAGGGCGACGTAGTGCGTCTGGCCGTCGATCTCCTGCGAGATCAGACCCATGGCGATACCGGCGACGGCGGCCTTCAGCGGCACACCGGCGTTCAGCAGCGACATCGTGGAGGCGCAGACCGAGCCCATGGACGTCGAGCCGTTCGAACCGAGGGCCTCGGAGACCTGACGGATCGCGTACGGGAAGTCCTCGCGCGAGGGGAGCACCGGCACGATCGCGCGCTCGGCGAGCGCGCCGTGGCCGATCTCGCGGCGCTTGGGCGAACCGACGCGGCCGGTCTCGCCGACCGAGTACGGCGGGAAGTTGTAGTTGTGCATGTAGCGCTTGCGCGTCACCGGCGAAAGGGTGTCGAGCTGCTGCTCCATGCGGAGCATGTTGAGGGTGGTGACGCCCAGGATCTGGGTCTCGCCACGCTCGAACAGCGCCGAACCGTGCACGCGCGGGATGGCCTCGACCTCGGCGGCGAGCGTACGGATGTCCGTGACGCCACGGCCGTCGATGCGGACCTTGTCCTTGATGACGCGCTCGCGGACCAGCTTCTTGGTCAGCGCGCGGTACGCACCGGAGATCTCCTTCTCGCGGCCCTCGAACTGCGGGAGCAGCTTCTCGGAGGCGATCTCCTTGACGCGGTCGAGCTCGGCCTCGCGCTCCTGCTTGCCGGCGATGGTCAGGGCCTGGGAGAGCTCCGACTTCACGGCGGCGGTCAGGGCCTCGAGGACGTCGTCCTGGTAGTCCAGGAAGACCGGGAACTCGCCGGTGGGCTTGGCAGCCTTGGCGGCGAGGTCCGACTGGGCCTTGCAGAGCGCCTTGATGAAGGGCTTCGCGGCTTCCAGACCGGCGGCGACGATCTCCTCGGTCGGCGCCTCGGCGCCGTCCGCGACGAGCTGGATGGTCTTCTCGGTGGCCTCGGCCTCGACCATCATGATCGCGACGTCGCCGTCCTCGAGGACGCGACCGGCGACGACCATGTCGAAGACGGCGTCCTCGAGCTCGGTGTGCGTCGGGAACGCGACCCACTGGCCCTTGATCAGCGCGACACGGGTGCCGCCGATCGGGCCGGAGAAGGGCAGGCCGGCCAGCTGCGTGGAGCAGGAGGCGGCGTTGATCGCGACCACGTCGTACAGGTGGTCGGGGTTGAGCGCCATGACCGTCTCGACGATCTGGATCTCGTTGCGCAGGCCCTTCTTGAAGGAAGGACGCAGCGGGCGGTCGATCAGGCGGCAGGTCAGGATCGCGTCCTCGGAGGGGCGACCCTCACGACGGAAGAACGAACCGGGGATCTTGCCGGCGGCGTACTGCCGCTCCTCGACGTCCACCGTGAGGGGGAAGAAGTCGAGCTGGTCCTTGGGCCGCTTGGAAGCGGTGGTGGCCGACAGCACCATGGTGTCGTCGTCCAGGTACGCGACGGCGGAGCCTGCGGCCTGCTTGGCCAGGCGGCCCGTCTCGAAGCGGATGGTGCGGGTGCCGAAAGTGCCGTTGTCGATAACAGCCTCGGCGTAGTGGGTCTCGTTCTCCACTAGCGTTTTCTCCGTTACTTGTCGTCTTTCGTCCCCTGGCCCGTGTGGCACGGGGACTGTGGCGGAGAAGCGCTCCTGCTGGTGCGGGCCGGTCTTCGATCGAAGCACCCGGGCGGTACGCGATGGCTCGATGTTCGAGTTCTCCTCGATGCTCGAGTCCTCCCTGTACCCCGGGCGCCACTACCGAGGACCGGCGGCGGCATTCCTTGAGGTGCGCTTCTCCTCGTTCGGTTGACGTCGTCCCGTCGCCATGTGCGACGCCGTTACGTCTCCGAACCGTGCAGTCCGATTCTGCCCAGTCCGGTATGGGTGTGCGTATGACGTTGTGCGACCAGACTACAAAGCACCGGTGACACTTCGCACGTAGAGCATGCGTACATCACGTACGGCACGCTTGCATACAGCAAAGGGAGCGGCCCCCTCTTGCGTGGGAACCGCCCCCTTCACGATGTCTTACTTGGCGCCCGCCGCACCGCGACGGATGCCCAGACGGTCCACCAGCGCACGGAAGCGCTTGATGTCCTTCTTGGCCAGGTACTGCAGCAGACGGCGACGCTGACCGACCAGGATCAGCAGACCACGACGGGAGTGGTGGTCGTGCTTGTGGGTCTTGAGGTGCTCGGTCAGGTCCGAGATCCGGCGGGAGAGCATGGCGACCTGGACCTCGGGGGAGCCGGTGTCGCCCTCCTTCTGGCCGAACTCGGTCATGATCTGCTTCTTCGTAGCGGCGTCGAGCGACACGCTTACTCCTCGTAGTCTTTTCGTGGCCACCGAGTGCCCCTGGTCTAAATCGCAGGGGAGCTTCCATAACTCGGGAGGCGAGGTCCGCTGGGCGCTGCCTCCAGGTCCTCGCTTGAGGGGGTCCGGGGGCGCGTACACATACGGCCGTTACACAGGGTACCAGGGCGGCCAGGACCGCCCGCCCGGTGGTGCTCTTTACCGCATCCACCCCCACAAGTGTGCACGTGATCCGATACCCGGTCTCCCGCCGCGGCCCGCCAGTAGTCTGAGCCGACAGTTCGTTCGCACGGGAGGGGTCCGCGCACCATGGCCGAGACAGAGGGCAAGAGCGCCCAGGCTCAGGACGAGGACGTCGCAGCACGCAAGGAGCGGGAGAAGAACGAGCTCTACGCTCTCGACATCTCCGGCGTGGAGTGGCACAGCGCGCCGGGCACCGAGGCGCACGAGGAGCGGGTCGAGATCGCGTACCTGCCGGACGGGGCCGTGGCCATGCGGTCGTCGATCGAGCCCGAGACGGTGCTGCGGTACACCGAGGCGGAGTGGCGGGCCTTTGTGCTCGGGGCCCGGGACGGGGAATTCGATCTGGAGTCGGCGCCGCGCGACGACAGCCGGGCGACGGGCTGACCGAGACCCCCTGGGGCCGGGGGCCGCGCTCACGCCGAAAGTTCGCGTGGCTCTCCCGAGCTCCAGTGGATGTGCGGCGCCCGAGCGGATCTACCGCTTCGCGCCCTCGATGCCGATGACCAGCCACGTCCATTCCTTCTTCTTCTCGGCACTGGGCCCTGTCGCCCGCCTGCTGCCGAAAAAGATCCGCCCGTCCTGGACCACGATGTCACTCAGTTCCAGGTCGGAGAGTGTCCAGCCTTCAAGGGGCAGGCCGAAGAAGAAGTACGGGGTCTCCTTGCCGGTCCGTGGATTCAGGCTCACCACCCCCATGGGCGTGATGCGGTCACTGCTCTCCCGGTACGCAAGGAGCTGGTCCCCGCTCATCCGCAGGGGATAGAGCAGCTGATCGTTCCCCGATTCGAACTTCTTGACCGTCTTGCCCGTCGCGAGGTCGAACGACACGATGCGATTCGCGTTGTTGACCATGTCGCCGTGCGGGTCCTCGCGGCTCATGACGAAGACCTGGTCGCCACTGACCACCGTCGAGGGGCAGCTGTCGACCGCGTCGAAGCCCGTCGCGGTGTCGCAATTGACGACGTAATGACCACCTTCGAGCCCGATGGTCGCGCGTCGCTTTCCGCGGTCGTCCAGCGAGATCAGATGCGTCACCTGGATGTCGCCCGCGGCAGGGGCGATGACCGCCGGCTCGGCGGACAGCAGGTTGACACCCTTGACTCCGTCGGCGACCAGGTACGTCCACTTCGCGTCGCCGGTCCTGGGATTCAGCTTCTGCACCTGATACGTCGTGTCCTTGGTGTGGACGCAGGCCAACAGCATGAGCAGGCCGCGCCCACCCGCCAGACCGGCGTGCTCGCAGCCGGAGACACGGGCCTTCCTCCACAGCCGGTCCCCCGTGTCCATGTCGTACCCCGCCGAGCCGTTGCCCCACGTCACGGCAACGGTGCCGTGCGTCAACGACACACTCGTCGGGTCCTGTCCGAACACGGTCCCGGACGTCGGGAACTCCTTCTCCCAGACCTTTTCGCCCGTGTCGATGTCGACGAAGGCCACGTGATCGCAGGGTGCTTCCGGGTCGTTCTTGGACCTGTGGAGCACCGCGGTGCGGCCTTCCACGGTCACATGCCGCGTGAGCCCGCAGATGGGGCCGGCGAGCGGCGTACGCCAGGTCTCGTCACCCGTGGACGCGTCCTTGCCGATCTTGAAGCCCACGAGCGTTCTGTTGATGCCCTTGGCAAGGATCTTGTCCGTCGCCCAGGTGCCCGGCGTCTCGTACTCCTCTCCGGGGCTCATGTCGTCGACCGAGAACCGGAAGGCCATCTGGCCCCTCGTGGTCGCGGGCCGCTCCTCGACCGTCTCCCTGACGTCGAGGCGGCCCTGAGGTGCGGCATCCGCCTTGCCGTCGTCGGGTGTCGAGCCGCCGGTCCCGAACCAGAGGAACCCGCCACCGGCGCACAGCACGACGACGAGGACGGCGGCGATGACGCCGATCAGTCGTCTCCGACGAATCCTGCGGGCTCCGTCCGCCGCGAGCGCGGACTGGGTGAAGGAAGAAGGAGGCGGGCCGAAGCTCACGTCGTGAGGTCCTTGTCTACGTCTGTGGGGGCAAGGCGTGGGGCATGGGGCATCCGCCGGGGCACGGGGGGGCGAAGCGAATGATCGTACGCGGACGCGCAGGCCGTTGATCCACTGCGAGGGCGCAAGCACGACCAACGCCATGCCGCGGAGCGGGAGTTCCTTCGCGCTCCGCCCCTGGCGGGATGCGCGACCCGGGCACGGTAGGCGCAGGTCGCAGACGCCGAGACCGGATCGTTGAGTACGGCGCGGAGGGGCGACTCAGCGACTGGGTGGCGCCGGCAGCCTCATGAATTGGCGGCCTCTTGTCGCTTGTTGGGGGATTTGTCCGGCACGGTTTCGGATACGGGGATCACTCCCGTGGGGAGCGTGACGCAAAGGACAGCATTCGTGGGGTGGGCTGCCCTGCCGTGCTGGTGCTTTTGGTGATTAGGCTGGGACAGGGCGCGACGCCAGAACCCGCGAGTGGGTGGTTCGCGTCCCCAACGGGGAGAGCCAAGGCGGATCGGACGACAGGAACGGTCGCCCCCCACCACGGCACGAGGGTGCTCGACCACACCAGGAGGCATTGTGAACAGCGATCGGGACGAGATCCGCGGGGGCTGGGACACACCCGTCGATGATCAGTCCGACGCGGAGTCCGCTGCCGAGACGACGGGCGAGTTCACCATCGACTACGCCCCGCCTGCCTGGTACACGCAGAATGCGTCCGGCAGTGCGGGGGAGACTCCTTCGGCGTCGCCCGCGTCACCTCCCTCGCCTTCCGCGGCTGCGTCCCCGCCGGTTTCTTCGCCCGCGGTTTCGCCTTCCGCGGAGCCTGCCGTGCCTCCCGTTGTTCCTGAGCCTCCGGCTCCGCCGGTCCGGCCGACTGCCGTGCCGAAGCTGCCTGTGGGGAGCGGGTTCCAGCCGCAGGCGGACTGGTCTGCGCCGGTTGCTCCTTCCCCGGTTGCTCCTGCTCCTGTTGCTCCCGCTCCTGTTGCTCCCGCTCCTGTTGCACCTGCTCCGGACTTCTCTCCGGAGCCTGCTGCTCCTCCGGCTGCGTCGGAGGGGGGTACGCCTTCGGGAGGTGCTGCTGACTGGAGTGGTGCCGTTGCTGGTGTCGCCTCCTCTGTGCATGTGACCGGTGTCGTTCCCAAGCCTGAGGTTCCGTCGGAGCCGGAGCGGGAACCGGAGCGGGAGCCGGAGCGGGAGCCGGAGCCGGAACACGAGGCCGAGGCCGAACCCGCTTCCGTGTCTCCTGCTGCGGTCGCCCCCGTCGCTGAGCCTGTTGCCGAGGACAATGGCGACCTTGAGAGTGGCGCCACCATGCGGTTCTCCTCTGCCGCCCTGAAGCGGGAGATCGAGGAGCGGGCCGCCGCTGAGGCTCCGCAGGATGATGCGGATTCGGATGCGGGTGCAGATCCGGATGCGGATGCGGATGCGGATGCGGATGCCGACGAGGTTGTCCTTCCTGTCTCTGAGTCCTCTGGCGTGGATGAGTTGGGCGAGGGCGACCCTGCCGATGACCGCCACGTAGACGACGCGTCGCCTTCTGGTGAGCCTGAGCCTGACCCTGTGGGAGAGGCCGACTCGGACGCGGTCGATTCCGCCTCGGATGATCGCGGCGAGGGATCCGATGAGTCCGGTGATGGCGACGCTGTCGACGTCGCCGATGAGATCCGTGACGCCGTTCCGGAGGATGCCGCTCCCGAGGACGCCGCGTCTGCCGCGCCCGTCGATGAAGTCCAGGACTCCGTGCCGCCGTCCTGGACCCCGCCGCCCGCGCCGCACGGTGGGCTTCCGCCGCTGCCGCCCGCCTTCCAGCCCGCCGCGCCCACGTCGGCGCCGCAGTGGCCCGTGCCCGTCCAGGTCTCGACGCCGCCGCCCGCGGAGCCGACTCCGGTTGCCGAGCCCGTGCAGCCGCCGGTGCCGCAAGCGCCCCAGGTGCCGCAGGCTCCCCAGGTGCCGCAGCAGGCTGAACCTGCGCCTGCGCCTGTTCAGGCTGCGCCTCCCGCTTGGCCTTCGCCCACCGGGCCTGTGGCTCCCTCACCGGTCGCGCCCGCGACGCCAGTTGCCGATGCTCCGGCGCCTCCGACTGGGTACGGGTTCCCGCAGGCCGGTGCGCCTGCTCCGGCACCTGCTCCTGCTCCTGCTCCTGCTCCTGCTCCCGTGACGCCTGCCCCGGCCCCGGCCCCCGAAGCGCCCGCTCCGCCCGCCGGTTATGGGTTCCCGCAGCAGGGCAGCGCGCCCGTCCCGCCGAGTGGCTACGGGTTCCCGCAGCAGGGGGCTCCTGCCCCGTACAACCCCAACTCCCCTGCCCCTCAGGGCAGTTACGGGTTCCCGCAACCGCCCGCGCCGCAGGCCCAGCAGCCGCTCCCGCCCGCCGCCGTGCAGCCTCAGCCGCAGCCAGCACCTCAGGCGCAGCCACAGCCGCCGCATCAACAGCAGCCCCCGCAGCCGCTCCCGGCCCAGCAGCAGCCGCAGGCACAGCCGCAAGCTCAGCCGCAGGCGCAGCCCCCGGCCCAGCCTCAGCCGCCCATCGATCCCCGCACCGGCGCCGCCTGGCCACAGGCCGTGCAGCACGATCAGCGGGAGCGGACCAACCCCGGGGCCCCGCTCGGCTACACCGCCGCCGTCGAGTTGTCCTCCGACCGGCTGCTTCGCAACACCAAGCCGAAGGCCAAGAGCAGCAGGCCTGCCGCCGGCGGGTCGCGGTTCAAGCTCGGCGGCAAGAAGGAAGAGGCCGAGCGGCAGCGGAAGTTGGAGCTGATCCGGACTCCCGTTCTGTCCTGCTACCGGATTGCCGTCATCAGCCTCAAGGGCGGCGTCGGCAAGACCACGACCACCACCGCGCTCGGGTCGACGCTCGCCACCGAGCGGCAGGACAAGATCCTCGCGATCGACGCCAACCCCGACGCGGGCACGCTCGGGCGACGCGTGCGGCGCGAGACCGGGGCCACCATCCGTGACCTCGTCCAGGCGA
Source organism: Streptomyces sp. NPDC047525 (assembly GCF_040643025.1). NCBI lineage: Bacteria > Bacillati > Actinomycetota > Actinomycetes > Kitasatosporales > Streptomycetaceae > Streptomyces > Streptomyces sp. NPDC047525. The sequence continues at coordinate 181,622 of NZ_JBEYTL010000017.1, read as the reverse complement.
TCCCGTACCTCAACTCGTACATGGACATCCGGCGCTTCACCTCGCAGGCCGCGTCCGGGCTCGAGATCATCGCCAATGACGTCGACCCGGCCGTTTCCACCACCTTCAACGACGAGGACTACCGGCGCGCGATCGACGTACTGGGGAAGCAGTACCCGATCATCCTGACCGACTCCGGTACGGGTCTGCTCTACAGCGCGATGCGCGGCGTCCTGGACCTCGCCGATCAGCTGATCATCATCTCCACGCCGTCCGTGGACGGTGCCAGCAGTGCGTCGACGACGTTGGACTGGCTGTCCGCGCATGGGTACGCCGACCTTGTGTCGCGTTCCATCACCGTCATCTCGGGAGTGCGCGAGACCGGGAAGATGATCAAGGTCGACGACATCGTGTCGCACTTCGAGACGCGGTGCCGGGGCGTTGTCGTCATTCCCTTCGACGAGCACCTTGCCGCCGGTGCCGAGGTCGACCTCGACATGATGCGGCCGAAGGTGCGGGAGGCGTACTTCAATCTTTCGGCGATGGTCGCCGAGGACTTCGTGCGGGCTCAGCAGCAGCAGGGGCTCTGGACCTCCGACGGCAATCCGCCTCCGGTCGTGGCTCCGCCCCTGCCTGGCCAGGGGGCCTATCCCGGTCAACAGGCGCCCGCGCCCGGGCAGCAGCCTTACCCCGGGCAGGCGCCTGCGCCTGGGCAGGCACCGTATCCGGGACAGGGGCCGGTGCCCGGGCAGGCGCCGCCGCCGCAGCAACAACAGCAACAGCCGTACGTTCCCCAGCAGCCGCCGCAGCAGCAGCCTCAGCCTCAGCCGGGTGGGCAGCCGTATCCGCAGCAGCCGGGGGCTCCGCAGGGTTGGCAGAACGCGGCTCCTCCGCAGGGGGCTGCTCCTGCCGCCCCCGCGCCGGGGCAGCCGTTCCAGGCTCCTCAGGGGCAGCCTCAGGGTGGGCAGGCGCCGCCGCCCGTTCAGCCTGGGCAGCCGTTCCAGCCCGGGGCTCCCTATCAGCCGCAGCCGCAGCCTCCGGCGCCGGAAGCGCCTCAGCAGTAGCCTCCGCCTGTCTCAACTGGGCCCGCACCGACTCCTGGTGCGGGCCCAGTCCCGTTCCCCGGCGCCCCGCAGTCTCCGCTGACGAACAGGCTTTCCCTCCCAACCACCCGTTTGCCCCGCAGCCAACACCCCCAACATCCCCAACACCCCCCACCTGCCCCTCCCTCCACCATCACCCCCCGACCAGCCACGCTTCACAGGTCTTGACCAATGCGGATGAAATACGGGTCAACTCGTTATTTCCGCAGGCCACATGGGGTTCACCTGCCGTTGACTGACGCAGACTGGCGCTGGTAGACACACACATCAACCAGCTGGCGTTCCTTGATCAACTAGCCATCTCTGCGCGAGCGATGACGCGAGGTCACCGACCCATGGATACACAAGATCAGCACGGCAGAACACGGTCTCACCCCACCACGAAGGCACCACCACGGCCCCGCGGCCGCAGCCGCACCCGCGCCCGCACCCGCCTCCCGCTCCTCCTGGCGGCCGGAGCCGGCGCCCTCACCCTCACCGCGGGCCTTGCCACTCCCCTCAACCCGGCCCCGGACCAGGCCGAGGCCAAGGCGGACGGCAAGAAGACCCTCACCGTCGCGGTGGCCCAGAGCGTCGACTCGCTCAGCCCCTTCCTCGCCCAGCGGCTGCTCAGCACCAGCATCCACCGCCTGACGTACGAGTACCTGACGAACTACGACGCCAAGGACAACCACGCCATCGATGGCTTCGCCACCGACTGGAAGCCGTCCGCCGACAAGCTGACCTGGACCTACACCATCCGGGACAACTCCAAGTGGTCCGACGGCAAGCAGGCGACGGCCGAGGACGCCGCCTGGACGTTCAACAAGCTGATGTCCAAGGAAGGCACCGCCACCTCCAACTCCGGCTTCGTCGCCAACTTCAAGAAGGTGACGGCTCCCAGCCCCACCCAGCTGGTCATCGAGCTGAAGAAGCCGCAGGCGACCATGGCCGCCCTCGACGTGCCGATCGTCCCCAAGCATGTGTGGGAGAAGGTCGGCGACATCAGCAAGTTCAACAACGACAAGTCCTTCCCCATCGTCGGCAACGGCCCCTTCGTCCTCGAGGACTACAAGACCGACCAGTACGTGAAGCTGAAGGCCAACAAGAACTTCTGGCGCGGCGCGCCCAAGTTCGACGAGCTGGTCTTCAAGACGTACAAGGACCAGGACGCGGCCGTCGCGGCGCTCAAGAAGGGCGAGGTCTCCTTCGTGGCCGGGCAGCCCGCCCTCACTCCCGCGCAGGCCTCCGAGCTCAAGGGCACGGAGAACGTGAAGGTGAACGAAGGGCCGGGCCGGCGCTTCTTCGCCCTCGCCACCAACCCCGGCGCCCAGACCCGCGACCGCAAGAAGTTCGGTGACGGCAACAAGGCCCTCCTGGACAAGAAGGTGCGTCAGGCGCTCTTCCTCTCCGTGGACCGTGAGGCGCTGGTCGACAAGGTCTTCCAGGGGCAGGCCGTCGAGGGCGAGGGATACATTCCGCCTCGCTTCTCCGAGTACGCCTGGAAGCCCTCCGCCGACCAGAAGCTGTCGTACGACCCCAAGAAGGCGGCCCAACTCCTCGACGAGGCGGGCTACAAGAAGAACAGCGACGGCAAGCGCGTCGGCAAGGACGGCAAGCCGCTCGACTTCCGCATCCTGTGTCACGCCACCGACCCGAACGACAAGGCCGTCGGCAAGTATCTGAAGGAGTGGTGGGGTGATCTTGGCATCGGGCTCAAGGTCAACTGCCTCGATGACGTGTCCGTGCCCTGGTACGCGGGTGAGTACGATCTCGCGTTCGACGGCTGGTCGGTCAACCCCGACCCGGACTTCGTCCTCGGCATCCACTCCTGCGCCGCGCTCCCGGTGAAGGCCAAGGAGAGCGCCGCGACCGACAACTTCATCTGCGACAAGAAGTACGACGAGCTCTACAACAAGCAGCTGGCGGAGTACGACCCGGCCAAGCGCGCGGAGACCGTCAAGGAGATGCAGTCCTGGCTCTACGACTCCGGGTACATGAACATCCTTGCGTACCCGAACGCCGTCGAGGCCTACCGCACCGACCAGATCAAGTCCATCACCACCATGCCGACGGCCGCGGGCAACATCTACGGCCAGGACGGCTACTGGTCCTGGTGGTCAGCGGTGCCCGCGGATGGGAAGAGTTCCTCCAAGGATGGAAGCTCGACCGGTGTCATCATCGGTATCGCCGCCGCCGCGGTGGTGCTCGTCGGCGGTGGAGTCCTGTTCGCCCTGCGCCGCCGTTCGACCGCAGAGGACCGCGAGTAACGCATGACCGCTGACAGCAATCCCGCACTGCTCGACACCGAGGGCGCCGCGGCGACCGACGATCCGGTATTCGCCGGGCCGTCGGCCCGCGGCCCCCGGGCCCGCAACACCCGCGCCTATCTCCTGTACGTGGCGGGCAAGCTGGGCGGCGCCGCCGTCTCGCTGTTCGCCGTCCTTGTCACCAGCTTCTTCCTGTTCCGTCTCATCCCGGGTGACCCGGTGAAGCAGATGACGGGCGGAAAGCGCGTGTCGGCCGAACAGCTGGACGCCATGCGCAAGGAGTTCGGCCTCGACCAGCCGGTCATGACGCAGTTCTTCGACTACTGCGGCAACGCGCTGACCGGCGACTTCGGCACGTCGTACCAGTTCCACACCCCGGTGATGGACAAGATCACCGACGCGCTGCCGGCCACGCTCCTGCTCACCGGCACCGCGTTCGTGCTCTACACCCTCATCGGCATCTGGCTCGGCACCCGCACGGCCTGGCGCAACGGCGGGCTCGGGGACCGCGTCCACACGGGCCTGGCGCTCACCCTCTACTCCGTGCCGTCCTTCTGGCTCGGGCTTCTGCTCATCATCACCTTCTCGGTGGGGGTCGGTCCGATTCCCGGGCTCTTCCCGACCGGCGGGCTCGAATCCGGTGGCGAGACCGGCATCGCGTACGTCCTCGACGTCGCGCACCACATGGTGCTCCCCGTTGTCACCTTGGTGGCGGTGGGATACGCGCAGACGCTCCTCGTGATGCGGTCGTCCCTGCTCGACGAGATGGGGAGCGACTATCTGACCACCGCGCGCGCCAAGGGGCTGCGGGACGATCTCGTACGCCGCCGTCATGCCGTCCCGAACGCGATGCTGCCCACCGTCACGCTGATGTTCGTGAACCTCGGCACGGTGGTGGCGGGCGCGATCCTCGTCGAGACGGTCTTCTCCTGGCCGGGGCTCGGCGGGCTCTTCTACGCCGCGCTCAGCGTGCCCGACCTGCCCCTCGTGCAGGGTCTGTTCTTCGTGTTCGCCGCCGCGGTGATCCTGATGAACACCCTGGCCGACGTGATCTATCCGCTGCTCGACCCGAGGGTGGGCCGATGACGACCGAAGCAACCAAGACCGAGGTCCCGCAGGCCCCGGTCGCGAAGAGCCCCCGGGCGCTGGCCTGGACCCGCAGACGGCACTCCGTGGCCCGCTTCTGGCGCGAGTACCGCACCCACCGGGCCGGTCTCTTCGGCCTGGCCGCGCTCGTCGTCATCACGCTCATCGCCGTCTTCGCGCCGCTGCTCGTCGGCTCGGACGCGCAGAGCGTGACCGACGCGCCGGGCAAGCCGATGGAGTCGCCGAGCGGTGAATTCCCGCTGGGCACCGACCAGTTCGGGCGCGATCTGCTCGGCCTGCTCGTGTGGGGCGCGCGGATCTCGCTCACCGTGGGGCTGCTCGCCGCCGTGCTCTCGGTGGCCATCGGCACGATCGTGGGGATCACCGCGGGGCACTTCAAGGGCTGGTACTCCACCGTCATCATGCGCGTCACCGACTGGTTTTTGGTGATGCCGACGCTGGTGCTCGCCATCGCGCTCGCCTCGGTGATGTCCAAGTCCATCTGGACGATCATCCTGGCGATCGGCGTGACGACCTGGCCGACGACCGCGCGGCTCGTCCGCGCCCAGACCCTGGCCGTGGAGTCGCGCCCGTACATCGAACGCGCGCAGGCGCTCGGCGGCGGCCACGGCCATGTCATGGGCCGGCACGTCCTTCCCAACGTCATGCCGCTGGTGCTCGCGCAGACCACCCTCGTGATCTCGAACGCCATCCTCACCGAGGCCACGCTCGCCTTCCTGGGCCTCGGCGACCCGACCGTCGTCTCCTGGGGCGGGCTGCTCCAGGACGCGCGCGAGGCGGGCGCGGTCAGCGCGGGCGACTGGTGGTATCTCGCTCCGCCCGGACTCGCCATCGCCGTCGTGGCGCTCGCGTTCACGCTGTGCGGACGCGCCGTGGAGTCCGTGCTCAACCCCAGGCTGGGGGTCTCCCGTTGAGTGGTTCGGACAAGGTGACGGAGACCAAGGTGGCAGAGGCAAAAGCGGCGGAACAGCGCCTGCTCGACGTAAGAAATCTCGAAGTGACGTACGCGTCCGGGGCGGCCGCCGTGCGCGGCGTGAACCTCTCGGTCGACGCGGGCCAGAAGCTCGGTGTCGCGGGCGAGTCCGGGTGCGGCAAGTCGACGCTGGCGCTCGCGCTGCTGCGGCTGCTGCCCGCGGGCACGAAGGTGACCGGTGAGGTGCTGCTCGACGGCGAGGACGTCCTCACGATGAAGTGGGGCCAGGTCCGCGCGGTGCGCTGGGCGGGCGCGTCGATCGTCTTCCAGGGCGCGATGCACTCGCTCAACGCCGTGCACCGCATCGGCGACCAGATCGCCGAGCCGATCCTGCTGCACAAGAAGGCGACCCAGGCGGGGGCGAAGAAGAAGGCCGGGGAGCTGCTCGAACAGGTGGGTCTGCCTGCTGCCCGCGCCGAGGCCTATCCGCACGAACTGTCGGGCGGACAGCGGCAGCGCGTGATGATCGCGATGGCGCTCGCCTGCGATCCGCGCCTGATCATCGCCGACGAGCCGACGACGGCCCTCGACGTGATGATCCAGGCTCAGATCCTGCGCCTGATCGAGCAGTTGGTGGCCGAGCAGGATCTGGGCCTGATCATGATCAGCCATGACCTCGCGGTGCTCTCCGACACCTGCGACCGGCTCGCGGTGATGTACGCGGGCCGTGTCGTCGAGGAAGGCCCGGCCTCCGAGGTCTACGAGAACGCCCGGCACCCGTACGGAAAGGCCCTCTCCGCGGCCTTCCCCCGCATCGGCGACGCGGCGTCCCGCTTCGCACCGCGCGGCCTGCCCGGCGACCCGCCGGACCCGTCCCTGCTCCCCACGGGCTGCACGTTCCACCCGCGCTGCACGGTCGCCCTCGACTCCTGCACCACGGAGGACCAGGCGCTGCGGGACGCGGGCCCCCGGCACCGCGCGGCGTGCGTGCACGCGGGCGCGCAGCTTCCGGCGCAGCCGACATCGGCACCGGCGACGGCGGAGCGGGCGCCGTGAGCCCCGCACCCCCCGCGCCCCGCGAGCCCCGACAGACCACGCACCGAGGAGCAGCGACGCATGACCACCGATGACCCCCTGCTGTCGGCTGATCCCCTGCTGTCGGCGGGCGACCTGCACATCACGTTCCCCGGCCGCCGCGGCGCACCGCCCGCGCGGGCGGTGGACGGCGTCGACCTCGACATCAAACCGGGCGAGATCGTGGCCCTGGTCGGCGAGTCCGGCTGCGGCAAGACGACCCTGGCCCGTTCCCTGCTCGGCCTGGTGGCACCCACCTCCGGCAGGGTGACCTTCGGCGGCAAGCCGCTCGACTACTCGGGCCGCGCTCTGAAGGCGTACCGCAAGCGCGTCCAGCTGGTCCTCCAGGACCCCAGCGGCTCCCTGAACCCGCGTCACACGGTGTACGAGGCCGTCGCGGAGGGCCTGCGCATCCACGGGTACGGCGGCGACGAGCAGGCCGCGGTCGCCGACGCCCTGTCACGGGCGGGCCTGAGGCCGCCCGAGCGGTTCTTCCTGCGGTATCCGCACGAGCTGTCGGGCGGCCAGCGCCAGCGCGTGGTCATCGCGGGCGCGCTGGTCCTCGAGCCCGAACTGATCGTCGCCGACGAGCCGGTGGCCTCGCTCGACGCGTCCGTACGCGGCGAGATCCTCGCTCTGCTGCTCAGGCTCCGCGAGGAACTCGGCCTGTCCGCGCTGGTGGTGACGCACGACCTGGGTCTCGCGTGGAACATCGCCGACCGCGTGGCGGTGATGTACCTGGGCCGGATCGTCGAGACGGGGACGGTGGAGGAGGTCCTGACCTCGCCTCAGCATCCGTACACCCAGGCGCTGTTGTCCGTGCTCCCGGAGGCGCCCGGCGACCCCGTGGTCCTCACCGGCGAGCCGCCGGACCCCTCGCGGATCCCGGGCGGCTGCCGCTTCCACGCGCGCTGCCAGGTGCTCGCCTCGGGCGAGGCGGAGCGGGCGGGCGTGGCGGACCGCTGCCGGACGGAGGATCTGCCGGTGCTTTCGGGTGGCGGCGAGACGCAGGTGGCGTGCCACTGGGCGGCGGTCAACGTCAGCGCGTCCGGGGTCTGACCGGGTCTGACCAGGGCCTGACCGGGGTCAGACCGGGGTTCTGACAGGCGGATCGTTACCTCTTCCACGTTCGGGTGATACGGGGCCTATCGGCGTGAGCCCTGGGGAGTCACTCAGCGGAACGGTTCAATCACGGACCGTGAGCAACTCCACCGACATGAAGGAGATTTCCATGCGTCGTTCCGCCGCCGTCGTCCTCGGGGCCGTCGCACTGCTGGGGGCCCTCGCCGTGCCCGCCAGTGCCGTCCCGGACCCCGTCGGGACCGTCGACTGCGTGGCGCAGTCGGCCGGCGACGTCACCTCGCTCGTCGATCCGGCAAGCCCCGGCGTCCCCTCCGAGGTTCCGGGCGCGGCATGCCTCGCCCCGTGACCTGAACACCCCTGCGTCGTGACGTACTTGCGCGGCCACCCGGGACCCGCGCAAGTACGGTACGACCACGAGCGGCTCAGCCCGTCAGTCCCACCGGTATCCGTCCCCGAAGTTGAGGACGTGCTCGAGCACGTCCTCGAGGGGGTCGTCGATCTGGCCGGTGCTGATCAGCGAGACCCTGGGAGCGTTGTGCGAGTTCTCGTGCGTCTCATCGGCGTGCGCCGCGCCCGAACACAGCACGGACGGCACTGCGGCCATCGCCGCGACCAGCACCCAACGGGACGTTGCCCGCACCCAACTGCCGTTCACTGCAGCCTCCTTGGACCGTGCGCCTGCGGGCCGCCGATCGCGGCCCGCTCGCCGTGCGTAACCCCCGCACGACCAAGAAGTCACCGACGATCATACGAACGGGTCGTCGGACGCCGGGGCTCATGCGTCGCCCGTGTGGGCTAACCCGGCCTCTCCCCGCCTGCCGTAAGAAAGCAGAGATCGCATGCGCATGCGTCATCGCCGCGTCCGGACCTACACCCTGCTCGCAGCCCTCGCCCTGCCCGTCACCGCGCTCACCGCTCCCCCGGCCGCAGCGGCGAACCCTCCACCGGTGCCCCACATCGAGTCACTGATCACCGAAGGAGTCACCGTCGAAGGCCCGTTGGTCAACAACGTCGGCCTTCCGCACCTGTTGTAGCCGCTGACGGGCCGGTGGACACGGCGAAGGACGCGAAGGGCGTACTACTCGGCGGCCTCGATCAGGTCACGCGCCTTCTTCACGTCGTCCGCGATGGCGACGAGAAGCGAGTCGATCGAGTCGAACTTCGCCTGCCCGCGCACGAAGGCGAGGAAGTCCACGGCCACGTGAAGGCCGTACAGGTCGAGCCCGACGCGGTCGATCGCGTACGCCTCGACCGTCCGCTCCGTCCCGTCGAACTGCGGATTCGTGCCGACGGAGATCGCCGCGGGCATCGCCTCGCCCTGGGCGTGCAGCCACCCCGCGTAGACGCCGTCGGCGGGGATGGCGGTGTGCGGCAGCGTCTCCACGTTGGCGGTGGGGAAGCCCAGTTCACGCCCGCGCTGCGCGCCGCGTACGACGACGCCCTCGACGCGGTGCGGGCGGCCGAGGATCTCGGAGGCACCCTCCACGTCACCCTCGGCGACCAGGCGCCGGGTCAGGGTGGAGGAGAAGGGCTCACCACCGCCTGCCTCGCCGCTCACGAACAGGTCGATGACGTCGACCTCGTAGTCGTACGTGGCGCCGAGCTCGGTCAGGAAGGCGACGTTGCCCGCGGCCTTGTGGCCGAAGCGGAAGTTGGGGCCCTCGACGACCACGCGCGCGTGCAGCTTGTCGACGAGGACCTTGACGACGAAGTCGGCGGGCGACAGCTTCGAGAACTCCGTGGTGAACGGCAGGATGAGCAGCGCGTCCACGCCGAGCTCCGCCATGAGTTCGGCGCGCCGGTGGTGCGGGGCGAGCAGCGGCGGGTGGCTGCCGGGGCGCACGACCTCGGAGGGGTGCGGGTCGAAGGTGACGACCACGGCGGGAACGCCGAGCTCACGGGCGCGCTCCACGGCGCGGCCGATGATCAGCTGGTGCCCGCGGTGTACGCCGTCGTAGGAACCGATGGTGACGACGCTGCGCCCCCAGTCCTGGGGGATGTCCTCCAAGCCACGCCAGCGCTGCACTGTCTTTGCTCCTCGCCGAACCTGTGTACGTGTGTGTACGTCCCATTGCCGATTGCGCAGGTCTAAGACTGCCATGCCCGCGCGATCGGGATCGCATCGGAGGGGGTGGCGGGGGTCACGCCGGGACACGTGCTCCGGCGAGGTTCTCGATCATGCGGCGCGAGCTGGGGCCGACGAGGGCGGACCAGTCCTGCGGGGCCGCGCAGATCCACCGGGAGACCTGGGTGGAGAAGCCCGGTACGGAACGGGCCAGCTCGACCAGGCGCCGGTCGAAGCAGGTCGCGCCCTCCGGGGTGCGGACGAGCAGCACGGCGGTGCGGTGCACCAGGTCACGGACCCGGTCCTTGTCGCCGCCGCCCGCCACGGCGCAGAGCACGGCGTCCAGGACTTCGGGCTCCCGCTCCTGGGCGAGCAGCACGTCCAGGAGCTCGGTGCGCAGGGCGCGCGATGCGTCCGTGCCGGGGGCGGCGACGGCAGCGGCGAGCGCGGCGCGCACCGGCGGCGGACGATGCCGCAGAAGGCCCGTGACCAGCGGGAAGAGGACGGCGCGGACGCCTGGCCCTTGCTCGAACCGCAGGTCGAGGTAGTCGGCCACGTGCCCCGCCAGGTCGGGGCGCAGCTCAAGGACGTCGCGTACGAGATCGGCCACCCGCCGGGCGAGCCCCGGAGCCGTCACGTCGGCGAGGCCGCGCAGTACGTCGCCCGGCGCGGGGCCGGGGCCGTGCAGCCTGGTCCGGAAGGCGGCGATGACCTGCTCCGGGTGGGTGTCCAGGGCGGTGACGAGCGCGCTCGCGGGCAGCTGGGGATCGCCTGCGGTGAAGCGCTTCAGGGCGGGCGGCAGATGGCGCGCGCGGGTCTGCGGGTCGCGCACGAGGAGGGCGAGGGCGGCGCCGTGCAGGGTGTCGTCGGCGGTGCGGGCGAGGAGGGCGAGGGCCGCGTACCGCAGGAGCCTGCGGTCGGCGTCCGTGGTGGCGTGCGGGGCGGCGCGCAGGCCGTAGGCGACGGCGGCGACATGGCGTGCGGGCCGCTCGTCGTGGATCCAGCGGTCCACGGCCCGGCAGATGGCCGAGGGCTCCTCTTCCGCGAGTGCGGCGAGCAGTTCGTCCGCGCGGGGGTGTGCGCAGTCGACCAGGACCTCGGTGAGGTCGTCGACGGCGCGGTGGCGGTGGGTGTGGAGGAGGGCCTGGGCGGCTGATGCGACGGTGGCGTGGGGGGTGGCTTCGAGGGGGCGCTCGTCGGTGAACCAGCGGGTCAGTTGTGGCTGCACGGTCGCTGGCGCGGTGGCCAGGCGCTCGGCCACGGCGTCCAGGCAGCGGCCCTGGGGGGTGCCGGGCGGGGGGTCTGCGATGACTGCCTCCCGCAGGAGGTCGAAGCGGTCGCTTTCCGCGAGGGGAAGACCCAGCCAGAAGCCGGCGGGGTGCCGGGCCTGCTGGGCGAGGTCTTTCAACAGCCCGAGGTAGGGCGTGGCGTCGCCTACGCGGGAGAGCGTCTCACTCACGAGGTGGGTGGCCCACCAGTACGCGTCCCCTTGCGTATCGGCACCCGGCATCGAGGGTTGTGCCCACCCTTCCCCAAGCTCTCGGCTTCGCTCGAGCAGGGGAGGCCCCGATCGCCGTGCGGAACGCCTGCCCACAACAGGGGCGGGCTCGCTGTCCGCTGCCGTCTCTACCGCTGTGGGCAGGCGTCCCGCACGGCCCTGGATGCCGGGTGCCGATTCACCGGGCGACGAGCATGGCTCGCCGAACCGCGCCAAGTCCCGTAGCCGAGGCTCCAGTTCCGCAGGGCCCCGCTGGCGGTCCAGGAGCAGCAGGGCCTGGATCACGGGGCCGATCCGGTGCCGGGGTACCGGCAGAGCAGCCTCCGGCACCGGCCCACGATGCCGGTGCACCAGCGACCACAGAGCCCCGTCCACATCCAGATGCATCCCCTGGATCCAGTCCGCCAGCTCCTCGTGCGCGAAGCGATAGCCATCCCCGGCAGGGACAAGGAGCCCCTCCGTGAGGACCGCGGAGGCCCACCCCGCCCCCCACGGGAACACCTCCTCGAACGACGCCCGGTCGAGCTCCCCCTGCCCCGGCCCCAGACACCGCCGCGCAGCCTCATGCACCTGCCCGGACACCTTCGCCGCGAGGCGCCGTACAGCCGCCCCCCTCAGTCCGTTCGCCGCCGCGAGCCGCACCGCGACGCGCAGGCACAGCACGTCCAGGTAGGCCTCGAAGATCTCCTCGCGGTCCGGGCACCCGTCCGGGCCCCCCGTCGGCGGCTCGTCCGGCAGGGCCGCCCGCACCTCGGCGAGCAGCCGCAGGGCGAGGGGATGCCCCGCATCGGCCGCCGCGAGCGCTCCGTCCGGGATGCCGTACCGCGCACGGGCGATTCGCGCCTGCCGCTCGGGCAGGTCCCCCAGGTGCACGCAGCCAGGAAGCAGCTCCGCGGGGAAGTGCTCTCCGGCCTGCTCCCAGTACTCCGCCCGGCAGGCCACCACGAGCCGCGCGCCCGTCTCCCGCAGCCACTCGGCCGTCCCCCCGCTCCACTCCGCGAGCCGGTGCGCGAGGACCGGCGGCATCTCCTCCGGCCCGTCGAGCAGAAGCAGCAGCGCCCGCCCCTCGTCCCGCACGAGCCGGGCGACCCGCCCCGCGGAGATGTCCCCGAGCCCGTCGTCCGCCTCCGCGAAAGACTCCTCCGAGGCCTCCAGGATCCGCCCCGCCCGCTGGAACGCCCGCTCCACCGCGTCGCCGACTCCCGTGTCCGTGCCCTGGAGGTCGGCGCCGCGCAGCCACAGCGTGGGGGCCGGTTCGGCGCCCCGGGCGCGCAGCGCGGCGAGCGCCGCGAGTTCCGTCGTCCGGCCCGTACCGGGATCGCCGACCAGGCCGAGCACCTGTGCGGGACCAGCCGTGAAGTCCGCCAACTCCCGTGTCGTGTCCGGGCGTTCGACCGGTTCGAGGAGGGCGGGTCGGGGTCCGTCGGAGCCCACCGATGTCGCCGCGAGGTGCAGCGCGCCCGCCAGGTTCAGATCACGGCCGTACGCGGGCACCGTCGCCGCGTTGCGCGCGAGGAGCTCGGCGAGCGGCCCGCCCGGATCGGCGGCCGCCGCCTCCCGCAGCGGCACCGCGAACCCCGCCGCGCGGTGCTCGCCGTGCAGCGCGGTCCCCAGGACGGCGAGCACGGCTCCGGAGGAGGTGTCGACGACCGGGCCGCCCGCTGCCCCGCCGCCGAGCCGCAGCGCGTCCGCGCCGTCCGTGCCGATCGCCAGCTCCATGGCCGCGTCGACCAGATGGAAGCGGTCCGTCGCCGTGTATGTCACCGGCGCCGGGCCAAGGACCCGCGCCTCGCGCCGGCCGCGCGCGACGATGCTTACGTAGGCCCCCACGGGAGCGGTCTCGCGGACCGTGACGGGCAGCGGCCGCAGGCCGAGCCCTTCTGTGCGGACGAGCGCCAGATCGGCCTCGGGGAGCGCCACCACGGAATCGGCGGTCACCACGCAGACGCGCTCCCCCGCCGCGTGCAGCACGAGCCGCGCGAGACCGTCGACCGCTTCATGGCTGGTGATCACCGTGCCGTGGTCGTCGGCCGCGAACCCCATCCCCCGTGGGCGCCCGGCCAGATCGCAGATCCGCACCAGGGCCCCGTCGAGCGCCGCCGGGTCACCCTGTCCCGCCATGCCCGAACCTCCCCGCCATGCCCTGTACTTCCGACGGTAGGTCGGCAGTGATCAGCGGGACAGAACGCGTCGCGAACGCGCCCCCTTCCGCTCCCTCGGTTCACTCCGAGCGCCTGCCCGATGGGGTGAATCGGCAGGGCTCGATGGATACATCTAGGGGTGGGGGGTCCGCCGTGGAGCGGCGCGCGGCAGTGCGCACAGCTGTCCGCCGCTCCACGACGGAGACCCGCGCAAGGGAAGGCGGGCGAGGACGGGTCGGCTCAGGCGAAGACGGCCAGACTCTTGGCCTTGCCCTTCAACTCCTCGGCCAGGACCAGGAAGCGGCCCTCCGGATCGAAGACCGCGACGGCGCCGACTCCGGCGTACTCCCCCGGCATCTCGATCCGCACGCCGTTGAGCAGCAGCTTGGCCCGCCGCTCGTCCACGTCCCAGCGCGGGAACGCGGCCGTGGCCGCGTCCGCCACCGGCATCACCGTCAGCTCCTCCTGGAGCTGGTCGATGGTCTTCGCCGCGTCCAGCTTGTACGGCCCGACCCGGGTGCGCCGCAGCGCCGTCAGATGGCCGCCGACGCCGAGGTCCGCGCCGAGGTCGCGGGCGAGGGCGCGGATGTACGTCCCCGACGAGCAGACCACGGAGACGACCAGGTCGAGGACGGGGGTGCCGTCCTCGGCGACGGCGTCCCTGACGTCGTACACGGTGAAGGCGGAGATCTTCACCGGGCGGGCGGGGATCTCGAAGTCCTCGCCCTCGCGGGCTCGTGCGTACGACCGCTTGCCGTCGATCTTGATGGCGCTGACCTTCGACGGCACCTGCATGATGTCGCCGGAGAGCTTGGCGATGCCGGCGTCGATGGCGTCCCGCTTGATCCCGGAGGCGTCGGCCGACGAGGTGAACTCGCCTTCGGCGTCGTCCGTGACCGTGTTCTGGCCGAGCCGGATCGTGCCGAGGTACTCCTTCTCCGTCAGCGCGAGGTGGCCGAGGAGTTTGGTCGCCCGCTCGACCCCGAGGACGAGAACGCCCGTCGCCATGGGGTCGAGGGTGCCCGCGTGGCCGACGCGGCGGGTCTTGGCGATCCCGCGCATCTTGGCGACCACGTCATGCGAAGTGAAGCCGGACGGCTTGTCGACGATGACAAGGCCGTCCGGCGTCTTGTTGCTGGTGTTGCTCATGCCGAGGCGTCGCCATCCGTCTCGTCGTCATCGTCTTCGGGCTTGCGGTACGGGTCGGCACCGCCGGCGAACTCGGCGCCCGCGGACACCTCGCGCACCTTCTCGTCCGAGAGCCTGGCCTTGTCGAGGAGGTCCTCGATGGCCTTGGCGTTGTCCGGCAGCGCGTCCGCCACGAAGGCGAGGCTCGGGGTGAACTTCACACCCGCGGCCGCGCCGACCGCGGAACGCAGAACGCCCTTGGCGCTCTCCAGACCGGCGGCGGCCGCCGCGCGGTCCTCGTCGTCCCCGTAGACCGTGTAGAAGACGGTCGCCTCCCGCAGATCACCCGTGACCCGGGTGTCCGTGATGGTCACATGCGTACCGAGCCGCGGGTCCTTGATCCCGCGCTGCAGCTTCTTGGCAACCACCTCTCGGATGAGGTCCGCCAGCCTTTTCGCCCGCGCGTTGTCGGCCACTGCTCCGTCTCCTTCTTCGCCTTGCTGTGCAATCAGTCTTCGTCGCCGTGGAGCCTGCGTCGAACGGAGAGCAGCTCCACCTCAGGACGGGCGGCGACCAAACGCTCGCACCGGTCCAGTACGTCGGTGAGGTGCCCCGTCTCCCCGGAGACCAGCGCAAGGCCGATCTCGGCCCTGCGATGGAGGTCCTGGTTCCCGGTCTCCGCCGCGCTCACCGCGTACTTGCGGATGAGTTCGGCGACGATCGGGCGGACCACGGAGCGTTTCTCCTTCAGCGAGCGAACGTCGCCGAGGAGCAGATCGAAGGACAGTGTCCCCACATACATGTGTGTCCGGATGTCCCGCCGGTTCGGGTTCGTGCCCCGCCAACCACTTGGCAGGGACACAAGAACCGTACACGGAACGGCCGGGGCCGATCGACGGGATTTACTCCCCTCGACCGGCCCCGGTTCGAGCTGCGTGGATCAGCCGCGAGGCTTCTCGCGCATCTCGTACGTCGCGATGACGTCGTCGATCTTGATGTCGTTGAAGTTGCCGAGGTTGATACCGCCCTCGAACCCTTCGCGGAGCTCCGTGACGTCGTCCTTGAAGCGGCGCAGACCGGAGATGTTGAGGCTCTCCGCGATGACCTTGCCGTCGCGGATGAGGCGCGCCTTGGTGTTGCGCTTGACCTCGCCCGACCGGACGAGAACACCGGCGATGTTGCCCAGCTTGGACGAGCGGAAGACCTCGCGGATCTCCGCCGTGCCGAGCTCGACCTCTTCGTACTCCGGCTTGAGCATGCCCTTGAGGGCCGCTTCGATCTCTTCGATCGCCTGGTAGATGACCGAGTAGTACCGGACGTCCACACCTTCGCGCTCGGCCATCTGGGCGGCACGACCGGCCGCACGGACGTTGAAGCCGATCACGATCGCGTCGGAGCCGGTCGCCAGGTCGATGTCCGACTCGGTGACGGCACCCACGCCGCGGTGCAGGACACGGATGTCGACCTCTTCGCCGACGTCGAGCTGGAGCAGCGAGGACTCGAGAGCCTCCACCGAACCGGACGCGTCGCCCTTGATGATGAGGTTGAGTTCCTGCACCAGACCGGCCTTGAGGGCCTCGTCCAGGTTCTCCAGGGAGAACCGAACACCCTTGCGGGCGAAGCGGACGTTGCGCTCACGAGCGGCACGCTTCTCGGCGATCTGACGGGCCGTACGGTCCTCGTCGACGACCAGGAAGTTGTCGCCGGCACCCGGGACGTTGGTGAGACCGAGGACGAGGACCGGAGTCGACGGACCCGCCTCTTCCACGTTCTCGCCCTTGTCGTCGAGCATCGCGCGGACTCGGCCGTACGCGTCGCCGACCACCATCGTGTCACCGACGCGGAGGGTACCGCGCTGGACCAGGACGGTCGCGACGGCGCCGCGGCCCTTGTCCAGGTGGGACTCGATCGCAATACCCTGCGCGTCCTGCGCCGGGTTCGCGCGCAGGTCCAGCGAGGCGTCCGCGGTCAGGACCACGGCCTCCAGGAGTGCCTCGATGTTCTCGCCCTGCTTGGCGGAGATGTCGACGAACATCGTGTCGCCGCCGTACTCCTCGGCCACCAGACCGAACTCGGTGAGCTGACCGCGCACCTTGGTCGGGTCGGCACCCTCGACGTCGATCTTGTTGACCGCGACCACGATCGGCACGTCGGCCGCCTTGGCGTGGTTCAGCGCCTCGATCGTCTGCGGCATCACACCGTCGTTGGCCGCGACCACGAGGATCGCGATGTCGGTGGACTTCGCACCACGGGCACGCATGGCGGTGAACGCCTCGTGACCGGGGGTGTCGATGAAGGTGATCTTGCGGTCTTCGCCGTTGACCTCGGCACCGACCTGGTACGCACCGATGTGCTGCGTAATACCGCCGGCCTCGCCCGCAATGACGTTCGTCTTGCGGATCGCGTCCAGAAGTCGGGTCTTACCGTGGTCGACGTGACCCATGACGGTCACGACCGGCGGACGCGCGACGAGTGCTTCCTCGCCGCCCTCGTCCTCGCCGAACTCGATGTCGAAGGACTCGAGCAGCTCGCGGTCCTCCTCCTCCGGGCTGACGATCTCCAGGACGAAGTTCATCTCGTCCGCGAGGAGCTTCAGCGTCTCGTCCGGGACGGACTGCGTGGCAGTGACCATCTCGCCGAGGTTCATCATCACGCCGACGAGCGACGCCGGGTTGGCGTTGATCTTCTCGGCGAAGTCGGTCAGCGAGGCACCACGGGACAGGCGGACCGCCTGGCCGTTGCCCCTCGGCAGCATGACGCCGCCGACCGACGGAGCCTGCATCGACTCGTACTCCTGGCGCCTCTGCCGCTTCGACTTGCGACCACGACGGGCGGGCCCGCCGGGACGGCCGAACGCACCCTGCGTGCCACCACGGGCACCGGGACCGCCGGGACGACCGCCACCGGGGCGACCGGCGAAACCGCCGCCACCACCGGGACGACCGGCGAAACCGCCGCCGCCGCCACCACCGGGACGACCGGCGAAACCGCCGCCGCCACCGGGACCGGCCGGACGGCCTGCGAAGCCGCCGCCACCGGGACGACCGCCGCCGCCACCCGGGCGACCGCCGCCGCCACCGGGACCACGGCCACCGCCGGGGCCACCACCGGGACGCGGACCGGCAGCGGGACGCTGCGGCATCATGCCCGGGTTCGGACGGTTACCGCCGCCACCGGGGGCGCCGCCGGGACGCGGGGCACCACCCTGCGGGCGAGGCATGCCGCCGGGGCTGGGGCGAGCGCCGCCCTGGCCCTGCGGACGAGGAGCACCCTGGCCGCCCTGGCCCTGCGGGCGCGGGGCGCCGCCGGGACCGCCGGGGCCACCCTGGCCGCCGGGACGCGGGGCGCCGCCCGGACGGGGCGCCTGCGGGCGCGCCATGCCGGTGGAGCCACCAGAGGTGAAGGGGTTGTTGCCCGGACGGGGTCCGGCCGGACGGCCACCGGGGCGCGGAGCGCCACCCTGGCCACCGGGACGCGGAGCGCCACCCTGACGGTCGCCGCGGTCGCCACGACCCTGACCGCCCTGACCCTGACCACCCTGGCCGGGGGCCGGACGGCCCGCGGGCTTGGGGGCACCCGGGCGAGCGCCCGGACGGGGGCCTGCCGGCGCCGAGGAGGCGGCCGGAGCAGCCGGAGCTGCCGGCGGAGCGGTGAACTCCGGGGCGGCCGGAGCCGGGCTCGCCGGTGCGGCGGGCGCGGCCGGTGCAGCCGGAGCCGCCGGGGCGGCCGGAGCTGCGGGCGCCGGCTTGGGCGTCGGCGGCTTCGGGCCCGGACGCGGACCGGGAGCGGCCGGAGAGGCCGCGGGCTTGTCGGCCGCGGCGGCGGGCTTGGCCGCCGGCGGCTTGGGCGCGGCCGGACCCGGACGGGCGGCCTGCGCGGGAGAGGGGGACGCCGAGCCCGAGGGGGCCGGCGGCTTGGGGGCGGCCTGCTTGCGCGGCGCCCCGGGCTTGGCGGCGGCGGGCTTGCCGTTGCCACCGCCCGTGTTCAATGCGTCAGTCAATTTGCGTACAACGGGCGCCTCGATCGTCGAGGACGCCGAACGTACGAATTCACCGAGTTCTTGGAGCTTGGCCATGACGACCTTGCTCTCTACGCCGAACTCCTTGGCGAGCTCGTATACCCGGACCTTAGCCACTTCGCTCCTTTTAGGTCCGGGTTACGCCGGACCGTCGCTACTTCATGGGCGTACTCATCGCGTGCTCATCGAGTGCTCATCGCAATCTCGACCTACTTCCAACTCGCGGAATACCAGGGCCGCGCGGGGTTCCGCGCGACCTTCCTTACGGTGTTGCCTGCTGGGCAACTGTCTCGACGGCTCGGCGCAAGTCCGCCGTGTCGAGCGGGCCCGGGGCCCGGAAGGCCCTCGGGAACGCTCTGCGTCGGACCGCCAGGTCGAGACAGACCGGAACGGGGTGGATATACGCACCCCGGCCGGGCAGCGTACCGCTTGGATCGGGGGCGCAGGCGCCCTCTTTCGCCACGATGCGCAGCAGATCGCTCTTGGCCGCTCGCTCCCGGCACCCCACACAGGTGCGTTCAGGGCATGCGCGGGCTTGCGTCCGGCCAGACACGATTAAGTCTACCTCCCCGCACCGACCTCACCCCTTTGGGGCAAAAATCGAACGGTTGTTGTCTTGATCAGTACGCGATCAGGACGCGATCGGCGTCCTGATCAAGCGCTGATCTGGAGCTGCTCAGGACTCCGGGGAGTCCTGCGGCTGCTCGGTGTCCGGACGGATGTCGATGCGCCAGCCCGTGAGCCGCGCGGCGAGGCGGGCGTTCTGGCCCTCCTTGCCGATCGCAAGGGACAGCTGGTAATCGGGCACCGTCACCCGCGCGGAACGGGCCGCGAGGTCGACGATCTCCACCTTGCTGACCCGCGCCGGGGAGAGCGCGTGGGCGACCATCTCGCCCGGGTCGTCCGACCAGTCGACGATGTCGATCTTCTCGCCGTTGAGCTCGGCCATGACGTTGCGCACACGCTGGCCCATCGGGCCGATGCAGGCGCCCTTGGCGTTGAGCCCCGAGCGGGTCGAGCGCACCGCGATCTTGGTCCGGTGACCGGCCTCGCGGGCGATGGCCGAGATCTCCACAGAGCCGTCGGCGATCTCCGGCACCTCGAGCGCGAAGAGCTTCTTGACGAGGTTCGGGTGCGTGCGGGACAGCGTGACCGAGGGGCCACGGACACCCTTCGCCACCCGGACGACGTACGAACGAAGGCGCAGACCGTGGGCGTACTCCTCGCCGGGGACCTGCTCCTGCACCGGCAGGATGGCCTCAAGCTTGCCGATGTCGACCAGGACGTTCTTCGGGTCGCGGCCCTGCTGGACGACGCCCGTGACGATGTCGCCCTCACGGCCCGCGTACTCGCCGAGCGTCGCGTCGTCCTGGGCGTCGCGCAGACGCTGCAGGATGACCTGCTTGGCGGTCGTCGCGGCGATGCGGCCGAAGTCCGACGGGGTGTCGTCGAACTCCTTGGCCTCCTGGCCCTCTTCGAGGTCCGCCGGGTCCTCCGTCGCCCACACCGTCACATGGCCGCTCTCGCGGTCCAGCTTCACGCGTGCGCGACGGAAGCTGCCGTCGGTGCGGTGGTAGGCGATGAGGAGAGCAGACTCGATCGCCTCGACCAACAGGTCGAAGGAGATCTCCTTCTCGCGGACCAGACCCCGCAGGGCACTCATGTCGATGTCCACGGCTACGCCTCCTCTTCCTTCTTGTCCTTGCGGCTGAACTCGACCTCGACGCGCGCCTTGGCGATCGCGTCGAAGGCGAGCCTGCGGGCGGTGGGCTTGCGCCCCTTCACGCCCGGTACTTCCAGATCCACGCCTTCGTCGTCCACCTCGAGGATGCGGGCGATCAGATCGTCGCCGCCCTCCGTCAGCTGGAACTTCACCAGGCGGCCGACGGCGCGCAGATAGTGGCGGTGCTCCGTCAGCGGGCGCTCAGCGCCCGGGGAGCCGACTTCGAGGGTGTACTCCCCGTCGCCCATCGCGTCGCTCTCGTCGAGCTTCTCGGAGAATTCGCGGCTGATCTCCGCGATCTGATCCAGGTCCACGCCGTCGTCCGAATCGACGACGACTCTCAGCACACGCTTGCGTCCGACCGAGGCCACTTCGATCTCTTCGAGATCCAGGTCCTTCGAGCTGACGAGCGGTTCCAGCAGTTCTCGCAGCCTCTCGCTCTGGGTGGTGCTCATCCGGGTGACTCCTCGGCCGCGTGTGCTGTTGTGGGATCGTCGCGTGTCAGGTCAAAGGGTATCCGGTCCGGAGGGGTGTTGCCGCCCGCCGTCCGGCCCCCGTCCGCCCCCGTCCGCCCGGCGCCGAGCCGCTCACGAGTACGAGGGCAGGCCGAAGGTACGGTGATCACCGGGCGCCGAGCGCCCGGCTTCGCCCGCCCACCTTCTGACTGCCTGCCTTTCTGGCCTTCCTGCCGAGGACGTCTGCTGTGCCGTCGTATCCCACCCCCTCGCACGCCCGCTCGGGGCCGCGCCGGAGGAGTCTGCTGACCGGGGCCGCCGGAGCGGCCGGGGCCGTGCTGCTCTCCGGCTGCTCCGACTCCGACTCCACGGACGCCGACGAGCGCCCTTCCGCCGCCGCGCGGCTGCGCGCGCAGGCCGCCAAGGACAGCGGTGAGCTGCTCGGGCGGTACGACGCCGTCCTCGCCGCGCATCCCTCGCTGGCCGGCCGGCTCGATCCCCTGCGGGCGGAGGTGAAGCGGCACGAGGCGGTCTTCGCCGAGGGGTCCGCTCCCCCGTCCCCCACGGGCTCCCTCTCCGTCTCCGCCTCCGCGTCGCGCGCGCGGAAGCCCGCCGTCCCCAAGGACGAGAAGGACGCCGTGCGCGAGCTCGCGAAGGCCGAGCGGGAGCTGGCGAAGCAGCGCGGGAGTGCGCTGCTGGACGCGCCCGCGGAGCTGGCCAGGCTGCTCGCCTCGGTGGCGGCCGCGGGCGCCGCGCACGCGTATCTGCTGACGGAGGGCGACAAGTGAGCGATTCCAAGGACGAGTTGAAGGCGGTGCAGGCCGCCCTCGGCGCCGAGCACGCCGCCGTGTACGGCTTCGGGGTCGTCGGCGGCCGGATCGGCGAGGACCGCAGGGCCGAGGCGCGCACGGCGTACGACACGCACCGTGCCCGGCGCGACGAGCTGCAGCGCGCCGTGCGCGACCTGGGCGGCGAGCCCGAGCCGTCGGCGGCCGCCTACGCGCTGCCGTTCGCGGTGCGGGACTCCGCGGCGGCCGTGCGGCTCGCGACGGAGCTGGAGGAGCGGGTCGCGGGGGTCTACTCGGATCTCGTGCGCGCCTCCACCGGCGCCCGGCGCGGGCACGCCGCCGAGGCGCTGCGGGAGGCGGCGGTCCGTGCGGCGCGGTGGCGCGGCGGGAGCGTAACCTTCCCTGGTCTCGCCGAGCGGGCCGCCGGGCCGGGCACCTCCGCACCGGCGGCGCCCAAGGCGTAGTACGCGCTGACGCAGTCAGGAAGCCAGGCCGGCAGTCCAGGCCAGGAAGTCAGGAAGGAACAACTCACGTATGGCTCTCGAACCGCCCCGGCGTCTGGTCACCGCACTCGGTGAGACGGCGCAGGACGGCGACGACTGGCTGGAGAAGCTGCCCGAGGCAGCTGAACAGGCCGTTGCTCTACGCGAGTTGACCGTCGAGCGGGTCCACGTGCCCGGCGGGCGCAGCGGCCTCGTCGTCCTGGTGCGCCTCGCCGACGGCACGCCCGCGGTCCTGAAGCTGGTGCCGCCGAGGTCACGCCCGCAGAGCGAGCGGGCCGCGCTGGCGCACTGGAACGGGTTCGGTGCCGTACGGCTTCTGGAACCCTCCGCCGCGGACGGGGCGCTGCTGCTGGAACGGCTGCACCGCGATGTGTCGGTCCGTTCGCTGCCCGAGGCCAAGGCCCTGCTGGAGGCGGCGGGCACGCTGCGGCGGCTGTGGGTGGAGCCGCCCGCGGGGCACCGCTTCGAGACGGTCGCCGAGCGGACGGGGCGGCAGGCCGATGCGATGCGGGCGTCCGCCGACGGGGAGGTCGCGCCGCTGGTCGAGGCCGCGCTCGCGGCGCGGGAGGAGTTGCTCGCCGGGGACGTGGAGGTGCGGTTGCTGCACGGCACGTTCCGGCAGAGCAAGGTGCTTCAGGGGGATCGGGTGCCGTGGCTGGCCGTGGGGCCCGATCCGGTGGTGGGTGAGTGTGCGTTCGACCTGGCCCGGCTGGTGCGGGACCGGGTGGAGGACCTCATCGCCTCGCCCTCGGGGGCGTCGATCACCCGTCGCCGGGTGAAGAAGCTGGCCGAGTCGCTGGACGTGGATCAGGAGCGGTTGCGGGGGTGGACGCTGTTCCGGGCCGTGGAGTCGGGTGTGCGGGCACGGCGCGTGGGGCGGGAGCAGGATGCGGAGCTGCTGCTGGAGTTCGCCGGGTGGCTGTAGCGGGCGGGGGCGCCTTGGTGGCCGTCATCACCGGCTTCGCCGAGTTCGTCCTCAAACGCCGGACGGGCTGAAAGATTCCGGCCGGGCTGGAGATATCCAGCCCGGCCGGCGTTGAGCAGCAACCCACTCAGGCAGTCAGCCGCGCAATCGCCTCAGCCACGGTCAGCTCCTCGCGCTCCCCGGTCCTGCGGTCCTTCAGCTCTACGACGCCCTCGGCGGAGCGGCGGCCCGCCACCAGGATCTGCGGGACACCGATCAGCTCGGCGTCGGTGAACTTCACGCCGGGCGAGACGCCCGCGCGGTCGTCGACCAGCACCCGCACGCCCGCGGCGTTCAGCTGCTCGGAGACGTCAAGGGCGAGCTCCGTCTGGAGCGCCTTGCCCGCGGCCACCACGTGGACGTCGGCGGGGGCGATCTCCTTGGGCCAGCACAGGCCCTTGTCGTCCGCCGTCTGCTCGGCGAGCGCCGCCACCGCGCGTGAGACGCCGATGCCGTACGAACCCATGGTCACGCGGACCGGCTTGCCCTGCTGGCCGAGGACGTCGAGCTGGAAGGCGTCGGCGAACTTGCGGCCCAGCTGGAAGATGTGGCCGATCTCGATGGCGCGGTCCAGCTGCAGGCCGGTGCCGCACTTGGGGCAGGGGTCGCCCGCCTCGACGACCACGACGTCGAGGTAGTCGTCGACCTCGAAGTCACGGCCCGCGACGACGTTCTTCGCGTGCGTGTTGATCTTGTTGGCGCCGGTGATCCAGGCCGTGCCCGCGGCCACCCGCGGGTCGGCGATGTAGCGGACCTTCTCCAGGCCCTGCGGGCCGACGTATCCGCGTACGAGATCGTCGCGGCCCTCGAAGTCCTCGGCCGTCACCAGCTCCACGACGGCGGGCGACAGGTGCTCGCCGAGCTTGCCGAGGTCGACCTCGCGGTCGCCGGGGACGCCCACGGCGACGATCTCGCCGTCGACCTTGACCAGGAGGTTCTTCAGGGTCGCGGACGCGGGCACACCGAGGTGGGCCGCGAGCGTCTCGATCGTCGGGGTGTCGGGGGTGTCCAGGTCCTCGACCGGGCCGTGCACGGAACCGTCCGCCTCGGTGGCCACGAAGGACACCGCCTCCGTGTTGGCCGCGTAGTCGCACGCGGGGCAGTCCACGAAGGTGTCCTCACCGGCCGGCGCGGGCGCCAGGAACTCCTCGGACGCCGAGCCGCCCATCGCGCCGGAGACGGCGGAGACGATGCGGTGGTCGAGGCCGAGGCGCTCGAAGATCTTGATGTACGCGGCGCGGTGCAGGGCGTACGACTCGGCGAGACCCTCGTCCGTCGTGTCGAAGGAGTACGAGTCCTTCATCTGGAACTCGCGGCCGCGCAGCACACCGGCGCGGGGGCGGGCCTCGTCGCGGTACTTCGTCTGGATCTGGTAGAGGATCACGGGCAGGTCCTTGTAGGACGAGCACTGGTCCTTGACGATCTGGGTGAAGATCTCCTCGTGCGTGGGACCGAGGAGGTAGTCCGCGCCCTTGCGGTCCTTGAGGCGGAAGAGCAGGTCGCCGTACTCGTCGTAGCGGCCCGTCGCGTCGTACGACTCCTTGGGCAGGAGCGCGGGCAGGAGGACCTCCTGGGCGCCGATGGCGTCCATCTCCTCGCGCACGACGTGGGTGATGTTCTCCAGGACCTTCTTGCCCAGCGGCAGCCAGGACCAGATGCCTGCGGCGGTGCGGCGGACGTATCCGGCCCGGACGAGCAGCTTGTGGTTGAGCGTCTCGGCGTCCGCCGGGTCGTCGCGCAGTGTCTTGATCATCAATCGGGACATGCGCTGGACCTGGGCCATGGTGAACTCCTGCGTGGAAAGGGTGATGGGCAGGAGGTTAGCCGGGGCGCGGGCGCGTGCGGAAATCGGTTAGGCGGTGACCCGCCTCAGCGGGAGCGGTGCGCCCATCACCGCGTACGGCTTCGGGGCGCTGGGGAACTGGACGTTGCGGGCCAGGTCCGTGTACCCGAGGGAGCGGTAGAGGCCGCGTGCGGGGCTCTCCGTGTCGATCGCGGAGAGGATCGAGCGGGGCTGGCGGACGGCGTCCGTGATGGTGGTGATGAGCGTGCGGCCGACGCCGTGGTTCTGGTGTCCCGGCTGCACGTGGAGCTCGGTGATCACGAAGGAGTCGTCGAGCCAGCCGTCCATGTCCCCGGCGCGCAGATACGGCTCGACGACCGTGGACCACCAGTGGCTGCGGTCGTTGGGCATGCCGTAGACGAAGCCGACGAGCCGCCCCTCGGGGGTAGTGGCGCCGAGCGCACGGGCGCCGGGATAGGTGATGTGCCGCAGCACGATCTGCCGCCGCACGGCCACCTCGTCGTCGCTGAGCCCGAACGCGTGGGCCTGCACCCGCAGCGCTTCGTCCACGTGCGTGGCGAGGTCCAGCGGCCCGATCACGACGTCGTCAGTCATGCGCCGAACTTTAACTCGCTGACGGGGGTGCGTGAGGAGTGCGGTGCCAGACGCGGAAGAGCTAGAACAGGACGCTCATGAACGCCCCGACCTCCTGGAACCCCACCCGCCGGTACGCCGACCTGGCCGCGGTGTTGAAGTCGTTGACGTAGAGGCTGACGACCGGGGCCACGTCCGCGAGGGCGTAGCGCAGAACGGCCGCCATGCCCGGTGCCGCGTAGCCCTGGCCCCGGTACTCGGGGGCCACCCAGACGCCCTGTACCTGACAGGCCTGGTTCGTGGCCGCGCCGATCTCGGCCTTGAAGATGACCTTGCCGTCGCGGTCGAGGCGGGCGAACGACCGCCCCGCGCCGACCAGTTCGGCGACCCTCGCCTGGTAGAGCAGGCCGCCGTCACCGGCGAGCGGCGAGATGCCGACCTCCTCGGTGAACATCGCCACGCACGCGGGCATGATCGTCTCCATCTCGTCCTTGCGGACGCGACGGACGTACGGATCGGGGGTGATGTCGTGCGGAAGCCGGTCGGTGACCATCAGGGGCTGCTGGGCCCGGACCTCGCGGGCGGGGCCCCAGGAGGGTTCGAGCAGCCGCCACAGCTGGGAGGTGGGCTCGGCGGGGCCGACGATGGAGGAGCAGCGGCGGCCTGCCCTGCGGGCGCGGTCCGCGAAGGCGCGTACGGCTCGGGGGGTCGCGCAGATCGGGACGAGGTTGGCGCCCGCGTAGCAGAGGGACTCCAGCATTCCGTCCTGGTACCAGCCCCACATCTCGCCGCCGAGCCGCCACGGGTCGAGGCCCGCGACGCGGACCCGTGAGGTCACGAAAGCGTTGGCCACGGGCTCGCGGTCGAGGACTGCGAGCGCGGCGTCCAGGTCACTCGGTTCGAGGACCCTGGTGGTGGTCTGCGTCAACAACGGGGCGTCTCCATCACTCCCTGCGGGCAACGACAACCGGTCGAACACCCTGCTAGCGTCGCCGCGTGCCCTCGGGCGCCGGTCAGGGCTTGACCGTCGCGTCACTGCGAGAAGCCCCTCGGGGCGGAGTCACACGGTCTGCTGATCTCCGTACTTTAACCGGAGATGCTGAGCAGCACCGCACGCAAGGGACCGGGCGCCACCTCCGGAGGGGCACCCGGTCCCTTGCGCCACGTCAGGTGTCAGCCGGCGACGGCCACCGACGGCTCCCCGGAGGGGACCCCGTCCTTCTCCATCTGCTCAGCGATCTTCATCGCCTCTTCGATGAGGGTCTCCACGATCTTCGATTCGGGGACGGTCTTGATGACCTCGCCCTTGACGAAGATCTGGCCCTTGCCGTTGCCGGACGCGACGCCGAGGTCGGCCTCGCGGGCCTCGCCGGGGCCGTTCACGACGCAGCCCATGACGGCGACGCGGAGGGGGACCTCCATGCCGTCGAGGCCCGCGGTGACCTCTTCGGCCAGCTTGTAGACGTCGACCTGGGCGCGGCCGCAGGACGGGCAGGAGACGATCTCCAGGCGGCGCGGCTTGAGGTTGAGGGACTCCAGGATCTGGATGCCGACCTTGATCTCCTCCACCGGCGGGGCCGAGAGGGAGACGCGGATCGTGTCGCCGATGCCCTCGGAGAGCAGCGCGCCGAAGGCGACCGCCGACTTGATCGTGCCCTGGAAGGCCGGGCCCGCCTCCGTCACGCCGAGGTGCAGGGGGTAGTCGCTCTGGGCGGCCAGTTGCCGGTAGGCGTTGACCATGACCACCGGGTCGTTGTGCTTGACCGAGATCTTGATGTCACGGAAGCCGTGCTCCTCGAAGAGCGATGCCTCCCACAGGGCCGACTCGACCAGGGCCTCCGGGGTGGCCTTGCCGTACTTCTTGAGAAGGCGCGCGTCCAGGGAGCCCGCGTTGACGCCGATCCGGATCGGGGTGCCCGCGTCGTTCGCGGCCCGCGCGATCTCCTTGACCTTGTCGTCGAACTGCTTGATGTTGCCGGGGTTCACGCGGACCGCGGCGCAGCCGGCGTCGATCGCGGCGAAGACGTACTTCGGCTGGAAGTGGATGTCGGCGATGACCGGGATCTGCGACTTGCGCGCGATGGTGGACAGCGCGTCCGCGTCGTCCTGCGTCGGACAGGCGACCCGCACGATCTGGCAGCCGGACGCGGTCAGCTCCGCGATCTGCTGCAGCGTCGCCCCGATGTCGGACGTACGCGTCGTGGTCATCGACTGCACCGAGACCGGTGCGTCCCCGCCGACGGCGACCGTACCGACCTGGATCTTGCGGCTGACACGGCGGTCGGCGAGCTTGGTCGGTACGGACGGGATTCCGAGAGAAACGGCAGTCATCTGGCGAGCATCCCCAAGGTGTGGATCAAGGTCCCGAGATCGGCGGGCTCCAGGCTTCGAGATTACGGCACCCCACCGCGCCCGAGCACATCACGTCCGTAACTCCACCCAAAGGTGGGCGGCCGGACACAGAGAGTGCCCGGCCGCCGCAAACTTCACGTTATTAGGAGATTCTCACCGGGTTAACGACGTCCGCGATCAGGACGAGGATCGTGAAGCAGATGAAGATTCCGGCCACCACATAGGCGACGGGCATCAGCTTCGCGACGTCGAAGGGGCCCGGGTCGGGCCGCTTCAGGAGCTTGGCCGCCTTGCGCCGCACCGACTCCCACAGCGCTCCCGCGATGTGCCCGCCGTCCAGCGGAAGCAGCGGCAGCATGTTGAACAGGAA
This sequence comes from Streptomyces sp. NPDC047525, assembly GCF_040643025.1. NCBI lineage: Bacteria > Bacillati > Actinomycetota > Actinomycetes > Kitasatosporales > Streptomycetaceae > Streptomyces > Streptomyces sp. NPDC047525. The sequence continues at coordinate 153,732 of NZ_JBEYTL010000017.1, read as the reverse complement.
GAGGGAGAGGTTGAAGCCCGCGACCAGGAACAGCATCATCGCGATCTGGTTCTCCGGCGGGATGTCCAGCGTGAAGACCTCGCCGCCCACGCGGGCCGCGCCGACGACGCCCATCGGGGAGTCCTGCTTGCGGTCGCCGTCACCGAAGGCCGCGTCCCACAGGTCGGGGATCTTGGACGGCAGTGCGATGAGCGACTCGACGCCGTTCTCCATCATGTCGCCCATGCGGTTCACCGAGTCGCCGAAGCCCTGCTGGACGACGCCGGTGGCGGGGGTGAAGCCGAGGAAGCCCGCGTAGACGTACTTCCCTTCGACATAGCCGCCGTCGCCGTCGGTCTTGCTGACCTGGTTCTTGATGAGGTTGGCGTGCAGGTCGACCTGCTTGCCGTCGCGCTCGACCGTGATGGTGGCCGGGCCGATGGTCTCGCGGATCTTGCCCTGGAGCGCGGACCAGTCGTCGACGGGCTGCCCCTGGAAGGCGACGATCTTGTCGCCGAGCTTCAGTCCCGCCGCCTTGGCGGGCGCGGCCGTGTCGCCCTTCTCGCACTTGGAGCGGTTCTCGCTCTGCTGGATGACGCAGTCGGACACCTTGCCGACCGTCGTCGTCTGCGTGCTGATGCCGAAGGTCATCATCACGCCGAGGAAGATCGCCACGGCGAGGATCAGGTTCATGAACGGACCCGCGAACATCACGATCACGCGCTTCCACGGCTTGCGCGTGTAGAAGAGGCGGGATTCGTCGCCGGGTTCGAGCTCCTCGAAGGCGGCCGACCTCGCGTCCTCGATCATGCCGCGCCAGGGGGACGTGGAGCGTGCCTCTATGCGGCCGTCCGGACCCGGCGGGAACATGCCGATCATGCGGATGTAGCCGCCGAGGGGGATGGCCTTGATGCCGTACTCGGTGTCGCCCTTCTTGCGCGAGAAGATCGTCGGGCCGAAGCCGACCATGTACTGCGGCACGCGGATGCCGAACAGCTTGGCGGTCGACAGGTGGCCCAGCTCGTGCCAGGCGATCGAGAACAGCAGCCCGACCGCGAAGACGACTATGCCGAGGATCATCATCAAGGTCGTCATGCGCGGGCCTCCGCGGTCGCCTTCGCCGTCAGTTCACGGGCCCGGGCACGCGCCCAGGTCTCCGCTTCGAGGACGTCCGCGACGGTCAGGGAAGTTCCCGCTGACGGCGTGCCGTGTTCGGCGACGACCTTCGTCACGGTCTCCATGATCCCATTGAAGGGCAGGGCGCCGTTCAAGAACGCGTCCACGCACTCCTCGTTGGCCGCATTGAACACCGCCGGGGCCGTGCCCGCGAGCTTCCCCACGTGCCGGGCGAGCCCGACCGACGGAAAAGCGTCGTTGTCGAGGGGGAAGAACTCCCAGCTCGACGCCTTCGTCCAGTCGAAGGCGGGAGCGGCGTCCGGCACCCGCTCGGGCCAGCCGATGCCGATGGCGATCGGGCCGCCCATGTCGGGCGGCGTGGCCTGGGCCAGCGTCGATCCGTCGGTGAACTCGACCATGGAGTGCACGTAGGACTGCGGGTGGACGACGACCTCGATGCGCTCGAAGGGGATGTCGTAGAGGAGGTGCGCCTCGATGACTTCCAGGCCCTTGTTCACGAGCGTCGCGGAGTTGACGGTGATGACCGGGCCCATGGCCCAGGTGGGGTGCGCGAGCGCGTCCTCGGGCGTGACGTTCGCCAGATCGGCCTTCGTACGTCCCCGGAACGGGCCACCGGAGGCCGTGACGACCAGCTTGCGCACGTCGGCGCGGGTGCCCGCGGCGAGCGCCTGGAAGAGCGCGGCGTGCTCGGAGTCGACCGGGATGATCTGCCCCGGCTTCGCGAGCGCCTTCACCAGCGGGCCGCCGACGATCAGCGACTCCTTGTTGGCGAGCGCGAGGGTGCGGCCCGCCTCCAGCGCGGCGAGGGTGGGCGCGAGCCCGATGGATCCTGTGATGCCGTTCAGGACGGTGTGGCAGTCCGAAGCGGCGAGCTGCGTGGCCGCGTCGGGCCCGGCGAGGATCTCGGGCAGCGGCTCGGTGCCGTACTGCCCCTTCAGCGCCTCGCGCAGCGCCGGTACGACGTCCTCGCGGGCCACCGCGACGGTCCGCACCCGCAGCTGCCTGGCCTGCTCGGCGAGCAGCGCGACGCGGCCGCCGGCGGCGGAGAGCGCGGTGACGCGGAAGCGACGGGGGTTGCGCAGGACGAGATCGATGGCCTGGGTGCCGATCGACCCGGTCGAGCCGAGGATGACGATGTCCCGCGGGCCGTCCGTGACGACGGGGTCGAAGACGAGATGCGGGTCGGCGAGGGGGGCTGGACTGTCGCTCATCCCCCCATTCTTGCCTGGGTGACGGTGCGAGGAGACACTGCGCCCCGATCCGGTCGGCCAAAAACGTGTTCCGGGGCGTCCCCGCAGGGGGAACGCCCCGGAAAGCGCGTCAGCGGATCGGCCGGTGGACGTTCTCCCGTGTACTCGCGCCCGGTGTGGCGTCCGCGATCCAGGGGCCTTCGCCGCTGGGGTCGACGACGCCCTCCTCCAGCCAGGTGTACGTGCCGGACAGGACGCCCTTGACCACCTTGCGGTCGATGTCGTCCGTGTTGGTCCACAGGCGGTCGAAGAGCTCGTCGACACGGATGCGGGACTGGTGGCAGAACGTGTCGGCCAGTTGGTAGGCCTCGCGGCCGTAGTCCTCCGTCGTCCGCAGGAGCTCCGCGCGTACGCACGCCGCGCTCATCGCGAAGAGTTCGGCACCGATGTCGACCACGCGGCCCAGGAAGCCCTGCTTGGTCTCCATCTTTCCCTGCCAGCGCGACATCGCGTAGAACGTCGAGCGGGCCAGCTTGCGGGCGTTGCGCTCCACGTAGCGCAGGTGCGGGGAGAGGTCCGCGTGGCCGTCGGGGTGGAACTCCGAGTACGAGCTCGGGAGCTGCCCCGGGCCCGTGACCAGCTTCGGCAGCCAGCGGGCGTAGAAGCCGCCTGCCCTCGCGCCCGCCTTCGCCTTGTCGGAGAGGGACTTGTCCGGGTCGATCAGGTCGCCCGCCACCTTCAGGTGCGCGTCCACCGCCTCGCGGGCGATCAGGAGGTGCATGATCTCCGTCGAGCCCTCGAAGATGCGGTTGATGCGCAGGTCGCGCAGGACCTGTTCCGCCGGGACCGCGCGTTCGCCGCGGGCCGCGAGGGACTCCGCGGTCTCGAAGCCGCGGCCGCCGCGGATCTGCACCAGCTCGTCCGCCATCAGACAGCCCATCTCGGAGCCGTACAGCTTGGCGAGCGCCGCCTCGATGCGGATGTCGTTGCGGTCCTCGTCGGCCATCTGGGAGGAGAGGTCGAGTACGGCTTCCAGGGCGAAGGTCGTCGCCGCGATGAACGAGATCTTCGCGCCGACCGCCTCGTGGAACGCGACCGGCTTGCCCCACTGCTCCCGCGCGCCCGACCACTCACGGGCGATCTTCAGGCACCACTTGCCCGCGCCGACGCACATCGCGGGCAGCGAGAGGCGGCCGGTGTTGAGGGTCGTCAGGGCGATCTTCAGGCCCGCGCCCTCCGGGCCGATGCGGTGCGCGGCGGGGACGCGGACCTGGTGGAAGCGGGTCACGCCGTTCTCCAGGCCGCGCAGGCCCATGAAGGCGTTGCGGTTCTCGACGGTGATGCCCTGTGCCGCCGCCTCGACCACGAAGGCCGTGATGCCGCCCTTGTGGCCGTCGGACTTCGGCACGCGCGCCATGACGACCAGGAGGTCGGCGACGACGCCGTTCGTGGTCCACAGCTTCACGCCGTCCAGGACGTACGAGTCGCCGTCCGGCACCGCCATGGTGGCCAGGCGCGCCGGGTCGGAGCCGACGTCCGGCTCGGTCAGGAGGAACGCGCTGATGTCCGTGCGGGCGCAGCGCGGCAGGAACTCGTCCTTCTGCTCCTGGGTGCCGAACTGCTTGAGCGGCTGCGGTACGCCGATCGACTGGTGGGCGGAGAGCAGCGCGCCGATCGACGGGTTCGCGGAGCCGACGAGGGCGAGCGCCTTGTTGTAGTAGACCTGCGTGAGGCCGAGCCCGCCGTATTTCACGTCGATCTTCATGCCGAGGGCGCCGAGCTCCTTGAGGCCGTTGATGACCTCGTCGGGGATCTTCGCCTCGCGCTCGATGCGGGCCGAGTCGATCTTCGTCTCGCAGAAGTCGCGGAGCTTGGCGAGGAACTCCTCGCCGCGCCTCGCGTCCTCGTCCGGGGGCATGGGGTGCGGATGGATCAGGTCGAGCCGGAAGCGGCCGAGGAAGAGTTCCTTGGCGAAGCTCGGCTTGCGCCAGTCCTGTTCGCGGGCGGCCTCGGCGACCTGCCTGGCCTCGCGTTCGGTCACGGACGGCCCGGAAGGGGGTGGGGTTGGTGCGGACATTGAGGAGCTCACCTCGCCGCGGATGGGGCCGATCGGTTCCGATTGAGCCGATCTTGACCCGGTCGGTTACTGACTGGTGCTACTCGATCGTATGGATCGTATGTACCCGATTCGTCCGGAGCCCACCAGTCCTCGCGCAGCGTTCGGCCCCGCCGGAGTCACGTGTCGCCGGGCCCCGAGCCGTCCAGCGGAAGGACCGTCAGGGTGCGCCCCCGGGTGACGTACAGACGGTTCTTGCGCGTGGAGAAGCGGGGCGCGCCCTCGGGCTCGTCCGGCATCGTGTACGTCCACGCCGTCCTGAACGTTTCGCGGTCCACGGCGATGACCGCGGCGTCCGCGGAGGGCGCCATGGGCGGGAAGAGATAGCGGCCGCCGGGCAGGGGCGGGGCCGCGGGCGGGTCGGGCAGGGGCACGGTCGACTTCCACCGCCAGGCGTCGCCCTTGCGGGCCTGCTTGCGGCGCGTGCGCTGGACCGCCCACATCTCGCGGCCGAGGAAGGAGAAGTAGATCGTCTCTCCCTCGATCGTGGCCGCGCCGTAGAGACTGCGGCCCCTCGCCTCGGCCGGCAGGCCCTTCTCGGCCTCCTCCGGGTCCAGGCTCCACAGCGTGCGGCCGGTGGCGAGCTCCAGGACGAGGCAGCCGCGGCCGCTGACCACGACCGTCCTGTCGTCGGAGGCGATGGCCCGCCTGGCCGTGGCGGTCGTCGGGTCGAGCCGCGTCCGCTCGGTCGCGAGGGTGCGCCGCCAGGCGGGCTTGCCGCTGTCCGTGCGGTAGGCCGTGACCGAGTCCGTCTCCAGGAGCAGTGCGAACCGGTCGTTGCCCGCCATCCGGGCGGTGCGCGCCACGCTGCGGGCGAGCTTCCTGCGCCAGACGACGCGGCGGTCACGGACGTCGTACGCGACGAGGAAGCGGTCGAGCTCCTCCGGCTGGGCCTCCTCGCCGTGCCCCGGCTCGTGGCCCATCACGTACACGGCCCTGCTGCTGTAGGCGACGACCGCCTGGCGCATCCGGCGCAGATCGAGGTCGAGGGCGCCGGTGGTCCAGGTGCGGCCGTCCCCCGCCTCCACCACGGCGAGGCGGCCTCCGGGCTCCGCGGTGGGCTGGACACAGGCGTCCGCGCACGGGGTCGGCGCGACGCCTGCGCCCGCGCGGGCCCGCCAGCGCAGCGTGCCGCGGCGGGCGTCGATGCCCAGGAGCGATCCGTCGGCGGCGCCGGGCACGACGACGACGTCGCCGAACGGCAGGGCGGGGACGATGCCCTTGTCGCTGAGGTCGCCCCGGTAGCTCCACAGGGGCTGCGGCGCCCCGCCGGGGACCGTCTTCGAGGGGCGGCGCGAGGGTGAGGGCGAGGGATCGGACCCGGGGTTCCCACCCGGCCCCCAGAGCCACCACGCGGTGCCTCCGCCCGCGCCCACGACGGCGAGCGCCGCGCCGCCGGCCAGCAGGCGGCGGCGCGTGGGCCCGTCCACGCCGGGCTCCGGCTCGGTGTGGCGGCGTACGCCGGTGTCGCCCACGGATGCCGTGCGGGCGGCGATGTCGGCGAGCACCGCGGGCGGAAGGCGGTCCCCGAACCAGGCGTCGCCGCCCGCGCGTGCGCGCACATCGGCCGGGGCCGGGCGGGCGGCGGGATCGCGGGCCAGGCAGGCCGCCGCCAGCGGGCGCAGCGGCTCGGGGACCGCGGCGAGCTCCGGTTCCTGGTGGGCGATCCGGTACAGCAGCTCGCCGGGCTCGCCCTCGCCGTGGGGCGGGCGTCCCGTGGCGGCGAGGACGAGGACGGCGCCGAGCGCGTACACGTCGCAGGGCGGGCCGACGCGGCCGCCTGTGGTCTGCTCGGGCGCCATGTAGGCGGGTGTGCCGGGGAGTTCACCCGGAGCGGTCAGCGGCTGGGCGCCGGTGGCCTGGGCCAGGCCGAGGTCTATGAGGCGCGGGCCCGCGGGGGTGAGCAGCACGTTCGAGGGCTTCAGGTCGCGGTGCACGTAGCCCGCGCCGTGCAGCGCCTCAAGCGCCGTGGCGAGCTCGGCGGCCAGCGCGCGCACCGCGGGCTCGGGCCACGGGCCGTACGCGGAGACGGCATCGGCGAGCGAGGGGCCCAGGACGTACGCCGTGGCGAACCACAGCTCCCCGGCGTCCACCAGCTCGGGAAAGTGCGGGAGGCGGCCGAGCGTGTGGGCGGCCTGTGTCTCCTCGCGGAAGCGCGCCCGGAGCGAGGGGTTGTCGGCCAGCGCGGCGCGTACCGCCTTGAGCGCGACGGTGCGCCCCGTGGGCGTACGCGCGAGATAGACCGTGCCCATGCCGCCCGAACCGAGCCGGGCGACGAGGCGGTGGTCTCCGATGGTGTCGGGGTCTGTGGGCAGGAGCGGCCCGAGGGCGTCCATGGGTGTCACCTCACCGGAAGGGCGTAGATCGAGGGGCCGTTGACCACCAGGGCGACGCGGCCCGACGTATGGACCTGATAGCTCTCGTCCGCGTCGGCGACGGCGAAGTGCCACTGTTCGGCGCCGGTGCGCGAGTCGAGTGCGAAGACGCCGAACCGGCTCGCGGCCAGCAGGGTGCGGCCGGAGTCGGTGACGCGCAGGACGGGCGGTGCGGGGTCCTTGGAGAGCCGGTCGGGGGTGAGCCGGTGGCGCCAGAACTCCCGCACCCGTGCGGTGTCGACGGCGATGACGGTCTGCGCCGGGCTCGCGACGAAGAGGAGAGGGCTGCCGACGCCCTTGATCCGGCGGACCTTGGAGGACAGCGTCACCTTGTCGGGCTTGGTGCCTGCCGTGTTCTGGAACAGGTCGAGGCGGTGGCGCGGGGCGTCGGCGTCGTGGGGCGCCGCGCGCAGCCGGCCGCCGACGACTTCGATGAGCTGCCGGGAGTACGGGTCGTAGACGAGCGTGGCGCGGAAGGTGTCCGTCCAGGGGTGGATGTGGTTCCACACCGTGCGTCCGGTGGCGATGTCGGCGCGGGTCAGGCGGGAACTCCGGGGATAGCGCCTGCCGATGAGATAGAGGTCGCGGTCCTGTTCGTGTTCGTGTTCCTGTTCTTGTCCTCCCTGGGCGCCCGCCTCCTCTTCTTCCTCCTCCTCACCCTCCGCGTCGGGGGAGGTGACACGGAGGTCGCCCGGCAGGGCCGTCGTGACCTTCATGCGCCAGCGGTCGGCGCGCTCGTCCACGCCGAAGTTGACCAGCCAGGGCTGTCTGTCGTCCCCCGTGGCACCGGAGGGCGGCGCCACGTGACACAGGACCGTGCGGTCGCGGGACGAACCGCCGAGGATCCGCATCGTGCCCCGGCCGGACAGGACGCTCATGGTGCGGGTCCACAGCTGCTTCCCGTCCTTCGGGGAGAGCCCGACCAGGCGCTCGGAGCGCGCGGTGACGGCCTGGTCGGCGAGGGGCAGGACGGGCTGCGCGGCCGCCATGTCGTCACGGGTCCAGGCGACCTGGCCGGTGTCGAGGCGCAGGGCGGTGAGGAAGGGCGGCTCGGAGACGTAGCCCGTCTCGCCGCCCCACATGCTCACGTCGGCCTTGATCGGCCCCGCCTCGTTGTCGTAACGCCACAGGGCGGGTGGCGCGGCGCCACGGGGGACGCGGGCGGTGCCGGAGGACGCCGCGCGCGTACGCCGCTCCGGCGAGGCGAGGGCATCGGCTCCACCGCGCGCCATGACCCAGCCGCCAACGGCTCCGGCACCGAGGAGGGCGCCGGCCGATGCGGTGAGGAGGGTGCGGCGGGTGGGGTGAGCGGGGCGTGCGGGGCGGTGGGGGCTGCGCGCCGGGGTGGTGGCGAGGGGCGGGGCTTCGGATCCTGGCGTGGCGGCTGGCGCGGCATCGGCTGCCCGGCCTTGCGGGGCGGCCGACGGGGCGTGCGGGCGCGGGTGGGCTTCGGGCTCGTGCGGTGCGTGAAGTCCCGTCGGGGGCACGGCAGGCGAGCCGGGCGCTTCGGCCGCGCGGACAGCTTCGGACTCACGTGCCCTCTCGACCGCACGGCTCCCATCGGACGCACCGGCCGCTTCGGACACGCGCCCCGCATCGGCCGCACGCCTCCCTTCCGGCAAGTGGCCCCCATGAGATGCCCCGGGCCGCGGCAGTCCCTCCTGGGCCAATGCCTCCTCCGCCTCCCTCGCCAGGGCGCCGACGATCCTGGCGGGCAGCGGTGGTGGTGTCCCCGGGTTCCAGTGGGCCGCCAGTTCGGCCGCCGTGGGGCGCTGCCCGGGGTCCGCGTGACGGCAGCGCGCCAGCAGTTCGGTGTCGGGCGGGCGGCCCGCCGCCGCGTCGGTCAGGACCGTGGCGAGCGCGGCGACGTCATCGGCGGGGCTCCCCTTGCCCCGTGGCCGAACCAGCCGCGGGCCTCCTGCGCCGAGCAGCACCCCGCCGGGGCTGACCGCACCGTGCGCCGCGCCTGCGGCATGCAGCCGGGCCAGCGCAGCGGCGAGGGCGGCGCCGATGCCGCGGACCGTGGCGTCCGGCAGCCCTCCGTACATCAGGCCGCCCACCTCGGCGAGCGTCAGCGAAGGAACGTACCGGCAGGCAAGCCACGGCGGCTCGGCGCCAGGATCTGCGTCGACCGCCTCCACCAGGCCAGGCCCGGCCGCGGCGCCGCGCAGGAGGGTCAGGCCGTCACCCGACTCGCCCTCCAGGAGCGTCACTTCGACGTACGGGTGCCCCGCGGGGCCGACGGCGAGCCACCGCCGCTCCCCTCCGGCGGGCGCGAGCCGGGCCACGAGGCGGTAGGGCCCCAGGGCCGGCGGATCGTCCGAGCGCAGGTATTCCATCGGTACTCCCCCGTGTGCGCACCGCCCGGTTCCCCCACCGGGAGCGCCGCGCACGCTGCGCAGAGTAGACCCTGAATGCCGGATTCATGAGCCTTGCGCACCCTCGGACATCAGAGGGTCGGCCATCGCCGCATCAGAGGGTCGGCCATCGCCGCATCAGAGGCTCGGCATCGCCCTCAGCTCACCGCCGCGCGCCACGAAGACCCGCCCCGCCGCGCCCGCCAGGCCCCAACCCGCCTGCTCCGCATCGTCGTTGAACGCCCAGAGCTTGCGTCCGGAGCGGGTGTCGAGGGTGACGACGCCGCGGTCGTGCGTCCGCGTCGCGCTGCCGCTCTTCGGCTCCGCACCGAGAGGGACGTACAGCGCGTGCCCCTGGCGGACGGCGGGCCGCAGCGGCAGCACCGCGTCCGTGAGGCCGCCGCCCGCGTAGCCGACCTTCGCCGTCCAGCGCGACGAGCCGTCGGCGGCGTCCAGGCAGAGGATCTCCCCCTCGAACAGCTGGCGGCGCGGGGCGTAGACGACGTCGTCCACCACCGTCGGCGCGCCCCAGGTCCACCGCGTCAGCGGCCCGTCGGCATCGTGCGACCACCGCTCCGAGCCGTCGCGGGCGCGCAGCGCCACCATCCGGTCGCCGCCCACGCAGAAGCCGTCGCCGAGGACGGCGGGCGGCAGCCCGACGGGCACGGCGAACGACTTCACCGGGCCGAGGTCCTTCTCCCAGCTCACCTCGCCCGACGCGGTGTCGAGGGCGACCGCACGGGCATCCCGCGTCGTGACGAGCAGCCGTCCGCCCGCCACCGCCGCCGATGGCGGCCCGTCCGCGCCGACGGCCGCCTTCGACGTCCACCCGACCCGGTGGTCCGCGAGGGCGAGTGCGCGGACATGCCGGTCGCCGTCGAGGACGTACACGTGCCGGGAGTCCACGGCGAGTGCCTGGCGTGCGTCGGCGGCGCGCGCGTCCCACAGCTTCCGTCCGGTGCGGGCGTCGAGCGCCGTGACCCAGCCGCCGCGGGTGACGGCGATGACCGCTCGCCCCGCCTCCTGGAAGAGCAGCGGGCCGCCCTGCGCGGGCGCGCCGTTGCCGGGCCAGGTCCAGGCGCGCTCGCCGGTGTGCTGCGTCCAGGCGGCGAGCCCCGGCCCGAGCGGGGCGACGACCACCCGGTCGACGGCCAGCGGCCCCGGCCCGTCCGGGTCGACACCGCGGGCGCGCCACAGCGCCGAGGGCACGGTGCCCGCCGTGGGCCGGGCGACCGGAGCCGCGAAGGGAACGCCGCCCGCTGTCGTGCGGGGCCCTTCGGTCCCGTCGTCCCGCAGCAGCCACCAGGCGAGTCCACCACCGCCCGCGGCCACCACGGCCGTACCGAAAGCCGCCAACAGGGCTCGCCTGGAGGGATGTTGCCCCTGGTCGGCCCCGGATTCGGCGGCGGCCGCCTCCGCCAGGCGTGCCGCGGCCGTCCGTGCCCGCCGCTCGATCTCCGTGCGCAAGGGCGCGCGCCGCCACGGCCGTTCACCGCCCCCGCGCGCCCGGAGCAGCTCGGCGACGCGCTCGGGCGCGGGCCTGGCCCCCGGGTCCTTCTCCAGACAGCCGCGTACGACAGCCAGGAGCGCGTCCGGCAGTCCGTCCAGGTCCGGATCCTCGTGCACGACACGGAAGTTGACGCCCGCCGGATGCCCGCCGCCGAAAGGCGCCTGCCCCGTGCAGGCGAGGGCGAGGACCGCGCCGAGGGCGAAGACGTCGGCGGCCGGTCCCGCGCGCCGCCCGGTGACCTGCTCGGGCGGGGCGAAGCCGGGGGTCGCGGGGGCGGTGCCGGGGCTCGTGAGGGTGAGGCCGTACTCGGGGCGCGCGATGCCGAAGTCGATGATCTGCGGTCCGGAGCGGGTCAGGACGATGTTGGACGGCTTGATGTCACGGTGGACGAGCCCCGCCGCGTGGATCATCGCGAGGGTACGGGCGAGCGCGGCCCCGAGCGCCCGTGCGCCGCCTTCGGTGAAGGTGCCGTGCGCCGCCACCGCCTCCCGGAGCGTCGGCCCCGCGAGGAAGTCGGCGGCGATCCACGGCACGGGTCCTTCCAGGTCGTACGCGAGCACCTGGGCGACGCCCCGTCCGCGTACCGCCGAAGCGGCGTCGGCCTCGCGCCGGAAGCGGCGCACCATGCCCTGGTCGCGGGCTAGTTCGGCCCTGAGCACCTTGACGGCCGCGGCCCCGCCCCGCCGGTCGCGCCCCAGGTACACGGCTCCCATGCCGCCCTCGCCGAGCGTGCCCGCGATGCGGTACGGGCCGATGCGCGCCGGGTGCGGCGACGATTCCCCCCGGAGTTCCCCCACGTCCCCCACGCGAGCCATGGTGGCAGGGCGGGGCAACGCCCGGAAGCGGTCCGGCGCGTGCGTGCCCGGCACACACGCGAGAACGGCCGGAGCCCCCGCACAGTGGGCTCCGGCCGTCCGGATCGTGAACTGCCTTACTTCATGAACTGCCTTACAGGGCGAGGCCCGTCAGCACCATGACCCGCTCGTACGTGTAGTCGTCCATCGCGAAGCGGACGCCCTCGCGGCCCACGCCGGACTGCTTGACGCCGCCGTACGGCATCTGGTCGGCGCGGTAGGAGGGGGCGTCGCCGATGACCACGCCGCCGACCTCGAGGTCGCGGTGCGCGCGGAAGGCGGTCTGCAGGTCGTGCGTGAAGACGCCCGCCTGGAGGCCGTACTTGGAGTCGTTGACGGCGGCGAACGCCTCCGCCTCGCCGTCCACCTTCTTGATCGTGAGGACAGGCCCGAAGACCTCCTCGCAGGCGATCGTCACGTCGGCCGGTACGTCGGCGAGCACGGTCGGCGCGTACGAGGCGCCGTCCCGCTTGCCGCCCGCGAGCAGCTGGGCGCCCGCCTGCACGGCCTCGTCGACCCAGGACTCCACGCGCTTGGCGGCGTCCTCGTTGACCAGCGGGCCGACGTCGGTCTTCGGGTCGGACGGGTCGCCGGTGACCTGGGCCTCGATGGCCTTGAGGACGCGCGGCACGAGGCGGTCGTACACGGAGGCGTCGGCGATGACGCGCTGCACCGAGATGCAGGACTGGCCGCCCTGGTAGTTGGAGAACGTCGCGATGCGCGAGGCCGCCCAGTCGAGGTCCTCGTCGGAGGAGAAGTCGGGCAGGACGACGGCGGCGCCGTTTCCGCCGAGCTCCAGGGTGCAGTGCTTGCGCGGCACCGAGTCCAGGATCGCGTAGCCGACCTTCTCGGAGCCCGTGAAGGAGATGACGGGAAGGCGCTCGTCCTGCACGAGGGCGGGCATCTTCTCGTTCGCGACCGGAAGGACCGACCAGGAACCGGCGGGCAGCTCGGTCTCGGCGAGCAGCTCGCCGATGAGGAGACCGGAGAGCGGGGTCGCGGGCGCCGGCTTGAGGATGATCGGCGTGCCGGACGCGATGGCCGGGGCGATCTTGTGGGCGCAGAGGTTCAGCGGGAAGTTGAACGGCGCGATGCCAAGGACGACGCCCTTGGAGAAGCGGCGGGTGAAGGCGAGGCGCCCCTGGCCGCCGGCGTCGGTGTCGAGGCGCTGGGCCTCGCCGCCGTTGAACCGGCGGGCTTCCTCGGAGGCGAACCGGAAGACGGAGACGGCACGGCCGACCTCGCCGCGGGCCCACTTGATCGGCTTGCCGTTCTCGGCGGAGATGAGCTGGGCGATCTCTTCCGTCCGCTCGACGAGCCTGCGGCTCACGTGGTCGAGGGCGGCGGCCCGCACGTGCGCCGGGGTCGCGGCGAACTCGTCGCGCACCGCGTACGCGGCGGCGACGGCCTCCTCGACCTGGGCGTCGGTCGGGACGGCCGCCTTGCCGACGACCCGCCCGTCCCAGGGCGAGGTGACGTCGAGAGTGGTCTCACCGGTGGTCTGGCGACCGGCGAGCCAGAAGGCGTGGATGGAAGTCATGTCGATTCCCGGCCCTTCCGCGAAGGTGTGTCTTGGGGGGTACGTTCCCCACCGTAGGGGCGGTAAGGGTGCAGGGCGTTTGTCCGACTCGGAGTAGTGCCCTCGGGGCCCGCGCCTCTTTGGCAGGGGACTGGATCCGGACCAATCCCCCGCAGCTACTCCGTACCGCTCGATTACTCCGTACCGCTGGATGTCGCCTTCAGCGACAGCCACAGCTCCATGCGGACGTCCGGGTCGTCCAGGGAGCGGCCCAGGATCTCCTCGACCCTGCGCATGCGATAGCGCAGCGTGTGGCGGTGGACGCCCAGGTCCGCGGCTGCCGCGTCCCACTGGCCGTGGCGCGAGAGCCAGGCGCGCAGCGATGCGATCAGGTCGCCGCGGCCGGTGGCGTCGTGTTCGAACAGGGCGCGCAGCAGACCGTCGGCGAACGCCCGTACCGCGTCGTCGGCGAGCAGCGGCAGGACCGAGCCCGCCGCGAGGTCCTCGTGCTCGACCAGTGCGCGGCCCCGGCGCCGGGCGATGGACAGCGCCTGGTCGGCCTGCTTGTACGCGGTGGCCGCCGCGATGGGTCCCGCGGGTGCGGAAAGCCCGAGGAGCAGAGCGGCCCCGTCGCCCGCGGCGCCCTCCGCTGCCTCCGTGCGCCCGGCCTCCAGCGTCTGCGCGTACGCCACGCAGGCCGCGGCGCCCGCGCCGCCGTCCACGACGAGCAGGACGAGCCGCTCGCCGTAGGGGACGACGAGGAGTGCCTCGCCGGCGCGGGCGGCGGCCGACTCGACGGCGTCCGTGAGCCCGGCGAACGGGTCGCCGTCCTCCGCGGCGGATGCGGGCACCTCGGCGACGACCAGGCGGAACGGCGCGTCCAGCAGGCTTCCGTACAGCTCCCCCGCCACCGTGCGGGCGTGGTCCGGCTCCCCGGCCAGCAGCATCCGAAGGACGGCGGAGCCGACGCGGCCCTCGGCGGCCTGGAGGGAGCGGTTGCGCTCGGTGGTGAGGGTGAGCAGCGCTATGGCCGAGTGCAGTGCGTACCGCTCGGCGGTGCCGAGGGTGGATGCCGTGCCGACGGCGAGCGCGGCGCGGGGGCGCCGTCCCGTGCCGATCGAGTGCAGCTCCACCCGGTCCTCGGCGCCCGCGACGACCGCGCTCGCCGGTGCCGCGCGGTCCCGCAGCCGCTCGACGTCGGAGGTGAGCCTGGCGGCCCGGCGGGTGGCCCACTCGGGGGCCGTGGCGACGACGGCGCCGGACGCGTCGTACAGCGCGGCCCAGCCGTCCACCTGACCGGCGAGCGCGCCGAGGAGCCCCTCGGGGCCGTCGCTCAGCGCCTGCTTGGTCAGCTCGCGCTGGGCGGCGAAGCCCGCCGTGACGGCGCGGTACTGGTCGGCGGCGATGGCGGCGGAGACGGCCTTGCTGATGGCGAGGAAGGGCGTGCGCCGCGGCACTTCGAGGAGCGGAAGCCCTTCATCCGCGGCTGCCGCGACCAACGCGTCCGGGATGTCCTTGTAATGCACGCCGACCGCGAACCCGAGCCCGACGACTCCCGCCGCCGCGAGCCGCTTCACATAGCGGCGCATCGCCTCCGGATCCTCCGCGTCCAGCTTGAGCGCGGTGATCATGAGGAGCTCGCCGCCCTCCATGTAGGGCACGGGGTCGGTGAGCTCGCTGGCGTGCGCCCAGCGCACGGGCGCGTCCAGATGTTCCTCACCCGCGCGCACGGTGAGCTTCAGTGCGGAGTGATGGACGAGGGAGGCGAGCGTGGGCGGCATGGGACCTTCAGGTCGGGTCAGCAGGTCAGGGCGGCAGGTCTGGCAGCGGCGGACGAGGCACGCGTGCCGGTCGGCCATTGAATCCCGGACGAGATGTGGATCTTTTGGCCGGTACGTATGAACGACCTGTGTCGATTCTGCCTCACCGTACGGTACGTACGGGACCGAATAGCCCGTACGTACATCCCTGCCTACGCCCCGGCGGCTAACCCCGAAGATCCACCAACAGGGGCGGCGCGTGCTCGCCGCGCACGTCGGTCAGGGAGAGGACGGCGTGGCCGGGGGGCAGGGAGTGGGCGAGGTCGGACGCGGACCAGCGCTCGCGCTCGACCTTGCGCACGGTGACGGCGTCCGTCGTGACCGCCTTGCCGGTGACGAGCTTGCGCAGGGAGTGCAGCGCCCGCGTCATCGGCTGATCGGCGAAGACCGTGTGCTGGGCGACTTCCTTGGTCTCGATCCACTCGGTGCCCCAGGCCTCGGTGAAGCGGCGCCCGTCCCAGGTCGTCACTCCGGAGAAGGCCATCCGGCAGCCGACCGCCGCGTAGAGCGGCCCCTGGAGCTGCTCCGGCACCTCACCGATGGTGCGCAGACCGAGCACGACGCCCGCGTTCAGCGACCGCAGGCGCTGGATGGCACGCACGCTCTCGGTGGTGAGGGTGCGCGCGGCGTCGTCCAGGATCAGGCAGGCGAAGTGCGGCCGCCGGGCACGGCCGCGCACGACGTACGCGAACTGGGCGAGCAGCAGCCGGGCGAGGAGCCGCGACGCCTCCTCGTGTCCGTGCTCCGGCAGATCCACCCTGACCCTCAGCGGGTGATGGACGACGGCGCGCATCGAGAAGGGGTGCCCCTCGCCGCCGGGGTTGAAGAAGTCGGCGAAGGCGGGCCGGTCGAGCAGCCCGAGGCGGTCGGCGAGGGCGGGACCCGGGTCGTTGGGAGAGCCCGACTGCCGGATGCGCGCGTCGAGTTCGCGGCGCATGGCGGTGTGCTCGCCCGCGGAGAGGCCTGTCTGGAGGTCGGCGAGGGCCGCGGGATCCCCTTCGAGCAGTTCGCGCAGCACGGGGACGGAGGGGAAGCGTCCATGGAGGAGGCGGTAGGGGCCGAGGAGCTGGGCGAGGGTGGTGGCGGCGCGGCGCGTGTCGACGGCTTCGAGGTCGCCGACCAGACCTTCGGCGAGGAAGGCGGCGGCCTCGTCCGCGTCGGCGCAGTCCGCGTACAGGTCGATGTCGTGCACGGACGCCGGATCGCCCGGCTTGACCACGACGTCGTACGCGTCGTCCGCGCCGAGCGCCGTGCCCGCCGCGCCCACGGCGACGACGGCGCACTGCCCGGTGAGAGCGCCCAGAGCCAGCGACTCGGCCACCGGACGCATGAGCCGGCCTGTCTTGCCCGCGCCGGACGGGCCCACCGCGAGCAGCGACGTGCCGAGCACGGCGGGATCGAGCGCGGCCTCGGCGTTGCGCACGGCGTAGGGATTGCGCTCGTCCTTCGCGAACCGGCCGATCCTGACCTGGCCGACGAGCAGGTCGTGGACGGCGGTGCGAGCGGGCAGGTCGCGCTGGCCCGAGGGGTGGACCCAGGCGGCGCAGCCGTGCCGGGCGACCGTGTCCACGAAGGTGTCGAGCGCGCCGGGGTCGGGCGCGGCCGTCCGCCAGGCGTGGTCCACGCGGGCGCAGTCGACGTCGTTCATACGTCCGCTGACCAGCTCGGCGGAGAGCAGGTCAGCGGCCTTGTGCTGTCCCGCCGCGCGCAGTTCGGGCCAGTGAGCGCGGGCGGGGGCGCCGGCGGGGCGCGGCGGGGTGACCCGCGGCCGGACCGGCGCGGCCTTGCGGTCGCGGACCGCCTCCCACCACCCGCCGATCCGGGCGAAGGGCCACAGCACCGCGAGGGTGATCACGACGTACAGGGTGTCGGTGAGGACGCGCGACTCGAAGACTTCGTAGCCACCGGCCACGAGCGCGATCAGGGAGAAGACGGGGTCGGCCACGGGCAGCGGCCGTGCGTCGAGACCGAGGGCGCTCGGCCAGACGAAGACCAGGGCGCCGACCGCCGCGACGGAGGCGAGCACGGCGCGGGAGGGCTGCGGGCGCCGCGTCACGAAGTGCCGGATCGAGTCGGGCCAGGCACCGAGCCGCCCGACGGTGTACACCACGGCGCCGAAGACAAGACCGTCGTAGACGACCCGCGCGTCCGTGGCCTGCTGCTGCTTGGGCTGAGCGCTGCCGGCCCACCACCATTCGCCCGGCGTGAACAGCTTCAGCGGGGCCCACTGGTAGGGGATGCTGCCCTGCCGCCACAGCGACCAGAACAGCAGGCCGAGCACGGTGGAGATCACCATGCCCACGATCAGGCGCCGGTCGGCGCCCTCGGTCTCGGCCTCGGGGGCGGGCGGGCGGTAGGCGTAGCGCCAGATGCCCGGAGCCGCCTCGGGGCGCGGCGCGGCGAGCCATTCGGCGACGGATGAGGCACTCCCGGCGCCGGGCGCCTGCCGAGGCATCGGCGGCGCCGCGGGGCCAGCAGGCCCCGCCGGGCGCGGCACCGGTGTGGCGTGTGTGCCGCGAGCGTCGTGCGTGCCTTCGGAGTCCATGGCCCTTGCCCCCTGACCAGCCAGCCTGTCGGTTCAGTCGTCAATCTAGTGCCCCCGCAGGGGTAGTTCACCGCATACGCGCCCGGGACCTGCGGCGACACCCTGCCCCGCACGCACCGCCGAAGGGGACGAAAGCCGCACCCCGCCCACCCGCCGCTATGTCCACCACGGACAACCGCCACGCCGAACAACTCCCCCGTGGAGCATGCCCGCCCCCACCCTCCGCCCCTAACCTGCGAAAGAAAGCAGCAACGAAAGCAAGCATCGAGCGTCCGCCTCGCCCCACCCCCAGGAGCACCCCATGACCGCACTTCCGCAGGAGCGCCGCGTCGTCACCGCCATCCCCGGGCCGAAGTCCCAGGAGCTGCAGGCCCGCCGTACCGCCACGGTCGCCGGTGGCGTGGGTTCCGTGCTGCCTGTCTTCGCGGCGCGCGCGGGTGGCGGCATCATCGAGGACGTCGACGGCAACCGCTTCATCGACTTCGGCTCCGGCATCGCCGTGACGTCGGTCGGCGCCAGCGCCGAGGCCGTCGTACGCCGCGCGACCGCGCAGCTCGCCGACTTCACCCACACCTGTTTCATGGTCACGCCGTACGAGGGCTACGTGGCCGTCGCCGAGCAGCTCGCCGAGCTGACGCCGGGCGACCACGCGAAGAAGTCCGCGCTCTTCAACTCCGGCGCCGAGGCCGTCGAGAACGCCGTCAAGATCGCCCGTGCGCACACCAAGCGCCAGGCCGTCGTCGTCTTCGACCACGGCTACCACGGCCGTACGAACCTCACGATGGCGCTGACCGCCAAGAACATGCCGTACAAGAACGGCTTCGGTCCGTTCGCGCCCGAGGTCTACCGCGTCCCGGTAGCGTACGGCTACCGCTGGCCCACGGGCGAGGAGAACGCCGGGCCCGAGGCCGCCAAGCAGGCCATCGACATGATCAGCAAGCAGGTCGGCGCCGAGAACGTCGCCGCGATCATCATCGAGCCGGTGCTCGGTGAGGGCGGCTTCATCGAGCCCGCGAAGGGCTTCCTGCCCGCGATCGTGCAGTTCGCCAACGACAACGGCATCGTCTTCGTCGCCGACGAGATCCAGTCCGGCTTCTGCCGCACCGGCCAGTGGTTCGCGTGTGAGGACGAGGGCATCGTCCCGGACCTGATCACGACCGCCAAGGGCATCGCGGGCGGCCTTCCGCTCGCCGCCGTCACGGGCCGCGCCGAGATCATGGACGCCGCGCACTCCGGCGGCCTCGGCGGCACCTACGGCGGCAACCCGGTGGCCTGCGCCGGTGCGCTCGGCGCCATCGAGACCATGAAGGAGCTCGACCTCAACGGCAAGGCGAAGGCCATCGAGGCGACGATGAAGGCCCGCCTGAGCGCCATCGCGGAGAAGTACGACATCGTCGGCGACATCCGCGGCCGTGGCGCGATGATCGCCATCGAGCTGGTCAAGGACCGCGCCACGAAGGAGCCGAACCCGGAGGCGACGGCCGCGCTCGCCAAGGCCTGCCACGCCGAGGGCCTGCTCGTCCTCACCTGCGGCACGTACGGCAACGTCCTGCGCTTCCTGCCGCCGCTGGTCATCGGCGAGGACCTCCTGACCGAGGGCCTGGACATCATCGAGGCCGCGTTCGCGCGCGTCTGATCGCATACGACCAGAAGTACGACCGGAAGCACTCGGCGGAGCCGGGATCACCCCAAAGGGGGAAGATCCCGGCTCCGCATGTATCAGCACATGCCCTGACGTGTGTGTACAGCGCGCGGTGCCAGACCCGTGACCTGGGGTGACCGTCAGGGCATGTGAAGAACGTGTGCGAGCCCCATGACGGGTTGCCGTTCCGCCTGTCGGCCCGCCACCACCTGACGTACGGTTTCTGCAGATGAGAGAAACACCCCGCCCACAGGGAACTGTGGGCGACACCTGGACGGAGCCTCCCCAGCCCCGTCCTGGTCGTGCCCTCGCGCACACACCCGGAGCTTCTGGCTCCGGAACTCCTCACCGATCGGATGGCCGCCCGCCCCAAACCCCCCGGGGCGTGCGGCACACCGGTCAGGACGGCCGCCTCGGAACTACCCCCCCTGTTCCGGGGCGGCCGACCACTTTCCTCTTCTGCCTCTGCGCGCTGTTCTTCGCGCTCATCACCTGGCAAGTGATCGCCGACGGCCCCCTCCGCGACGCGGACGAGCGGCTCGGCCCCTGGATCACCGGCAGCCGCCTCCCGGACGGGGCCGCCGAATTCCTCGCCGATCTGGGCGGGGTCGCCGTCGCCGCCCCGGTCCTCGCCGCCGCCATCGCCTACGCCGCCTGGCGTGGCCACCGCGCCGGCGCGTTCCGCTGGTGGCTCGGCCCGGCGACCGCCGCCGTGGCCATGGTCGCGGTCCCGGTCCTCGTGATCCCGCTCAAGGAACTCATCGGCCGCACAGGACCCCCCGGCACGGACGGCACCGGCTACTACCCCTCGGGCCACACCGCCACGGCCATGGTCGCCTACGGAGGGGCGACGCTGCTCCTGCTGCCGTACCTGCGCGGCCCGTACGCACGCCGTGAACTGGTCATCGCCTGCGCCCTGTTGAACTTCGGGGTCGGCCTCGGGCTCATGCGCCGGGGCTATCACTGGCCGCTGGACGTGGTGGCCAGTTGGTGCCTGTTCGGGATGGTGCTGCAGGTGATGGCGCTCGTGGTGGCGCGGTACGGCCGCCGCGCCACCGATGCGGACGAGGAAGCGGCTGAGCCGGCGTGACTCAGCCGAAGTAACCGTCGAAGTTCTTCGAGAACTCCCAGTTGTTGTGGCGGTCCCAGTTGATCGACCAGGTCATCAGGCCGCGCAGGCCCGGCCAGGTGCCGTGTGTCTTGTACGAGCCGCAGTTGGTGCCCTTCGTCAGGCAGTCCAGGGACTTGTTGACCTCGGTCGTGGGGACGTGGCCGTTGCCCGCGTTCGTCGATGCGGGCATGCCGATGGCCACCTTCTCCGGGGGCAGCGCGGGGAAGACGTTGTTCGTGTCGCCCGCCACGGGGAAGCCGGTGAGCAGCATGTCGGTCATCGCTATGTGGAAGTCCGCGCCGCCCATGGAGTGGTACTGGTTGTCCAGGCCCATGATCGGGCCCGAGTTGTAGTCCTGGACGTGCAGCAGCGTGAGGTCGTCGCGCAGGGCGTGGATGACCGGGAGGTAGGCCCCGGCGCGGGGGTCCTGGCCGCCCCATTTGCCGGTCCCGTAGAACTGGTGGCCGAGCTGCACGAAGAAGGTCTCGGGGGCCATCGTGAGCGTGAAGCCGCTGCCGTACTTGGCCTTGAGGGTCTTGACCGCCGCGATGAGGTTCACGATCGAGGGGGTCGTGGGGTTCTTGAAGTCGGTGTCGTCGGCGTTCAGCGAGAGGGAGTGGCCCTCGAAGTCGATGTCCAGGCCGTCGAGTCCGTACTCGTCGATGATCGCGGAGACCGACGAGACGAAGGTGTCGCGGGCCTGTGTGGTGGTCAGCTGGACCTGGCCGTTCTGGCCGCCGATGGAGATCAGGACCTTCTTGCCCGCCGCCTGCTTGGCCTTGACCGCCGCCTTGAATTCCTCCTTGGACTCCACGTTCGGGCACTCCGTCTGCGGACAGAGGCTGAAGCGGATGTCGCCGGACGCGGCGGAGGTGGGTTCGCCGAAGGCGAGGTCGATGATGTCCCAGCTGTCGGGGACGTCCGAGAGCCGCGTGTAGCCGGAGCCGTTGGCGAAGCTCGTGTGCAGATAGCCGACCAGGGCGTGGTCGGCAGCAGCCTTCGGCACCGGCCCCGTCGAGGGGCCCGCCGAGGCCTCGGCGGCGAGCAGGCCGGACGCGGCGAGCGCGCAGGCCGTGGCCGCTGCCAGGGTGAGACGTCTGATGCGGCGCACAAGGGGACGCACAAGGGGACGCGGCGATGAACGGTCCACGACTGCCTCCGGGCATGGGGGGATGGGAGGGTGGGCCGCTCAATTTGGTCCAGACCAATCAAGTTGTCAAGGCCCCGTCAAGCCTTCGCCGGGCGGCGGTCCGTCTCAGTGACTCCCCCGGCTACTCCCCCGGCTACTCCCCCGCCTGCTCCCCGTCCCGCGGCGCCAGTTGGGCCGCCGCCTCGTGCATCGCGAGTTCGAGCAGTGCCGGATCCGTCAGCGTGCCCGAGCCGTCGGGCGGTACGAGCCAGCGGACGCCGCCCGTGGCGCGCCCCGGGTAGGGGACCACGATCCAGGTGCCGTGGCCCGCTCCGCGTACGCCTGTGCCGAGCCAGCGCGCGACCGTGCCCGCCGGCACGAAGAACCCCATGCGGGAGTCCCCGAAGTCGGCGAGCACCGGGCCCGGACGGTCGATGCAGCGGGTCAGTACGTCGAGCGTCGGATAGCCGAGTTCACCGGGAAGGATGAGTACGTCCCAGAGCCTGCCCGCGGGAAGGAGCGCGACCCCCAGGGGGTTGCGCTCCCACTCCCAGCGGCAGGCCTCCGGATCCGGCGCCACCGACACCAGCCATTCGACCGCCGACTTCGCTCCCGAGCCCGAGCCAGTCATGGCGGGACCTCCCTCTTCCTGTGCTGCAGCTGTGCATGTCACAGGAGAGAGGGGGTTCGGGCGGCAGCATTACGCGGGTTCCGGGAACTTGTTGACGAATCGTCGACAGAAAGCCGGTCCAAGCCCCGGAGCAGGTCAGGTCAGCTGTCGAAGCCCAGGCCCAGCTTGTCCATGGTCTTCAGCCACAGATTGCGCCGGCCGCCGTTCTCGTCGGCCCGCGCCAGGGACCACTTGGTCAGCGCGACACCCGTCCACGCGAACGGCTCGGGCGGGAACGGCAGCGGCTTCGTGCGCACCATCTCCAGGGACGTGCGTTCCGTGCGCTCGCCGGAGAGCAGGTCCAGCATGACGTCGGCGCCGAAGCGGGTGGCCCCGACACCGAGCCCGGTGTACCCCGCCGCGTACGCGACGCGCCCCGCGTGAGCCGTGCCGAAGAACGCCGAGAAGCGCGAGCACGTGTCGATCGCGCCGCCCCACGCGTGCGTGAACCGGACGCCCTCCAACTGCGGGAAGCAGGTGAAGAAGTGGCCCGCAAGCTTCGCGTACGTCTCGGGGCGGTCGTCGTGCTCGGCGCGCAGCTTGCCGCCGAACGGATAGATCGCGTCGTAACCGCCCCACAGGATGCGGTTGTCGGCGGAGAGCCGGAAGTAGTGGAACTGGTTGGCGCTGTCGCCGAGTCCCTGGCGGTTCTTCCAGCCGATGGCCGCCAGCTGGTCCTCGGTCAGCGGCTCCGTCATCAGCGCGTAGTCGTAGACCGGGACCGTGTACGCGCGCACGCGCTTGACCAGCGAAGGGAAGATGTTCGTGGCGAGCGCCACCTGCCGGGCGCGGACGCGGCCGTAGGGGGTGCGCACGGCCATCCCGGCGCCGGACGAGGCGAGTTGGAGCGCGGGCGTGTGTTCGTAGACGCGTACGCCCTTCTCCAGGCAGGCGCGCTTCAGGCCCCAGGCGAGCTTCGCCGGGTGCAGCATGGCGACGCCCTCGCGGTCCCAGAGGCCGCCGAGGAAGGTCGGCGAGTCGACGTGCGCGCGCAGGGCGTCCGCGTCGAGCAGCTCGGAGCCGCCCGCCAGGCCGTGCTCCGCCATCTCCTCGTACATCTCGTGCAGTTCGGCGAGCTGGTGCGGCTGGGTCGCCACGTCGATCTCGCCGGTGCGCTCGAAGTCGCAGTCGATGGAGTAGCGCTTGACGGCCGCCTCGATCTCGTCGAGGTTGCGGGCGCCGAGCTCCTCCAGCTTCGCGATCTCGCCGGGCCAGCGGGACAGGCCGTTCGAGATGCCGTGCGTCAGGGAGGCGGCGCAGAAGCCTCCGTTGCGGCCGGAGGCGGCCCAGCCCGCCTCTCGGCCCTCGACCAGGACCACCTCGCGGTGCGGGTCGCGCTCCTTGGCGATGAGCGCGGTCCACAGTCCGCTGTAGCCGCCGCCGACGACGAGCAGGTCGCACTGCTCGTCGCCGGTGAGGGCGGGTTCGGCGCGTGGCTTGCCGGGGTCGTCCAGCCAGTACGAGACCGGCTGGGCGTCGGAGAGGGACTTGGTGAAACGGGTCATGGCGCTTGGGGCCATGATTTCCACTCCTTCAGAACTGTCGGGTGTTACCGCGCCTGCTTGTTGCGGCGCTTGGAAATGATCATGCCGCCGAGCACCAGGAGAACGGCGACGAGGAACATCGCCGTACCGATGACATTGATCTGAACGGGCGTACCGCGCTGTGCCGATCCCCAGACGAACATGGGAAAGGTCACGGTCGAGCCCGCGTTGAAATTCGTGATGATGAAGTCGTCGAAGGAGAGCGCGAAGGCGAGCAGCGCGCCCGCCGCGATTCCCGGTGCGGCGATCGGCAGCGTGACCCGGACGAAGGTCTGCACGGGGCCCGCGTAGAGGTCCTGCGCGGCCTGTTCCAGGCGCGGGTCCATGGACATCACGCGCGCCTTGACGGCGGTCACCACGAAGCTGAGGCAGAACATGATGTGGGCGATGAGGATCGTCCAGAAGCCGAGCTGCGCGCCCATGTTGAGGAAGAGCGTGAGCAGCGACGCTGCCATGACGACCTCGGGCATCGCCATCGGCAGGAAGATCAGCGAGCTGACCGCGCCGCGCGCCCGGAAGCGGTAGCGGACGAGCGCGAAGGCGATCATCGTGCCGAGTACGGTCGCGCCGATCGTCGCCCAGGCCGCGATCTGCAGGCTCAGGCTGAGCGAGCCGCACATGTCGGCGACGCCGCAGGGGTCCTTCCAGGCGTCGAGCGAGAAGTCCTGCCAGGCGTAATTGAAGCGCCCCTTCGGCTTGTTGAAGGAGAACACCGTCACGACGACGTTCGGGAGCAGCAGATACGCGAGTGTCAGCAGACCCGCGATGACGACGAATTTGCCGCGGAGCCAGCGGAAGAAGGCAGCCATCAGACGAGATCCTCCGTCCCGGACTTACGGATGTACACGGTGACGATGACGAGGATCGCCGCCATGAGGATGAAGGAGAGGGCCGCGGCCGTCGGGTAATCCAGAATGCGCAGGAACTGCGTCTGGATGACGTTGCCGACCATGCGGGTGTCGGTGGAGCCGAGCAGATCCGCGTTCACGTAGTCGCCCGCCGCGGGGATGAAGGTGAGCAGCGTCCCGGAGACGACGCCCGGCATGGAGAGCGGGAAGGTCACCTTGCGGAAGGTGGTGGACGGCTTGGCATAGAGGTCGCCCGCCGCCTCGTGCAGCTTGCCGTCGATGCGTTCGAGCGAGGTGTAGAGCGGCAGGATCATGAACGGCAGGAAGTTGTACGTGAGTCCGCAGATCACCGCGAGCGGTGTGGCAAGGACCCGGTCGCCCTCCGTCACGCCGAGCCAGCTGGTGACGTCAAGGACGTGCAGCGAGTTCAGGGCGCCCACGAGGGGGCCGCCGTCCGCGAGGATCGTCTTCCACGCCAGCGTACGGATGAGGAAGCTGGTGAAGAACGGCGCGATGACCAGGACGAGGATGAGGTTGCGCCAGCGGCCCGCGCGGAACGCGATGAGATACGCGAGCGGATAGCCGAGCAGCAGACACAGGATCGTGGCGGCGCCCGCGTACATCACCGAGCGCAGGAACTGCGGCCAGTAGTCGCTCAGGGCGTCCCAGTAGGTGGCGAAGTGCCAGGTGACCTTGAAGCCGTCTTCGAGCGACCCCGTCTGGACGGACGTCGACGCCTGGTAGACGAGCGGCAGCGCGAAGAAGACGACGAGCCAGAGGATGCCGGGGAGCAGCAGCCAGTAGGGGACGAGCCGTCCGCGCTTGCGGACCTTGCGGGTCTTGCGGGGCGCCTCGTCCGGCTCGCCGGCCGGGGGCGCTTTGGCGAGGGTGGTCGTCATGCGGAGGCGTCCTCCTCGACCTTCTCGACGCCCGCCTCGATGTCCTGGGCGGCGTCCAGGCCGAAGGTGTGGGCGGGGTTCCAGTGCAGGACGACCTCGACGCCGGGGACCAGGCGGGTGTCGCGCTCGATGTTCTGGGCGTAGACCTCGAAGGCGTCGCAGAGCGGGCTGTCGATGACGTACTGCGTCGATACGCCGATGAAGCTGCTGTCGGCGATGCGGCCCGTGATGCGGTTGCGCCCCTCGGGGATCTGGCCCGCCTCGTCGGCGTGCGTGAGGGAGATCTTCTCGGGGCGTACGCCGAGGATGACCTTGCCGCCCGTGGTGGTCGGCGCCGTACATCGCGTCGCGGGCAGCGTGAGCTTGCCGTCGCCCGCCTTGAGGGTGAGGTCGTCGCCGCTGCGGCCCGCGATCTCGGCCTCGATGAAGTTCGACGTGCCGAGGAAGTTGGCGACGAAGGTGGTGCGGGGGTTCTCGTAGAGGTCGGCGGGGGCGCCGAGCTGTTCGACCTGGCCCGCGTTCATCACCGCGACCTGGTCGGCCATCGTCATGGCCTCCTCCTGGTCGTGCGTGACGTGGATGAACGTGATGCCCACCTCGGTCTGGATGCGCTTGAGTTCGAGCTGCATCTGGCGGCGCAGCTTGAGGTCGAGTGCGCCGAGCGGCTCGTCGAGGAGCAGCACCTTGGGGTGGTTGATCAGGGCGCGGGCGACGGCGACGCGCTGCTGCTGGCCGCCGGAGAGCTGGTGCGGCTTCTTGCGGGCCTGCTCGCCGAGCTGGACGAGGTCGAGCATCTCGCCGACCTTGCCCTTCACGGACTTGATGCCGCGGCGGCGCAGGCCAAAGGCGACGTTCTCGAAGATGTCGAGGTGCGGGAAGAGGGCGTACGACTGGAAGACCGTGTTGACGGGCCGCTTGTACGGCGGCAGCGCCGTGACGTCCTGCTCGCCCAGGTGCACGGTGCCCGAGCTGGGCTCCTCAAGACCCGCGATCATGCGGAGCGTGGTGGTCTTGCCACAGCCGGACGCGCCGAGCAGCGCGAAGAAGGAGCCCTGCGGCACGGTGAGGTCGAGCGGCCGGACGGCCGTGAAGGAGCCGTACGTCTTGCTGATCCCGGTGAGGCGGACGTCGCCGCCGTGTTCTGTAGCAGTCGTCATGGTGCGTCCAGGGGGGTCGAGGGGACGGAAAGGGAGGGCGCGGGAACTACGGACGGGCGTGGGCGCACCGTCTAGGCACCGGTCAGCTTGGCGAACTTCTCCTCGTACGCCGTCTCTTCCTTCGGCGTCAGCGAGCGGAATCCGTGGGACTTCGCGGCCATCTCCTTGTCCGGGAGGATCAGCGGGTTCGCCGCGGCCTTCTTGTCGAGCTTCGCGAGCTCGGGGCGCACACCGTCCACGGGGCAGACGTAGTTGATGTACGCGGCGAGGCGCGCGGCGGGCTCGGGCTCGTAGTAGTAGTCGATGAGCCGTTCGGCGTTCTTCTTGTGCCGCGCCTTGTTCGGGACCAGCAGGTTGTCCGTGGACGTGATGTAGCCCTGGTCGGGGATGTGGAAGGCGATGTCGGGGTTGTCGGCCTGGAGCTGGACGATGTCGCCCGCCCAGCCGAGGCACGCGGCGAGGTCGCCCTTGTCGAGGTCCGACGTGTAGTCGTTGCCCGTGAAGCGGCGGATCTGCTTCTTGTCGACGGCCTTCTGGAGGCGGGCGATGGCCGCGTCGAAGTCGTCGTCGGTGAACTTCGCGGGGTCCTTGCCCATGTCGATGAGCGTCATGCCGACGCTGTCGCGCATCTCGGAGAGGAAGCCGACGCGCCCCTTGAGCTTGGGGTTGTCCAGGAGCTGCGAGACGGAGGTGATGTCCTCGCCGTCGGTCGCCTTCTTGTTGTACGCGATGACCGTGGAGATGCCGGTCCAGGGGTACGAGTAGGCCCGCCCCGGGTCCCAGTCCGGGTTGCGGAACTGGGCGGCCAGGTTCGTGTACGCGTGCGGCAGGTTGGCCGGGTCCAGTTTCTGGACCCAGCCGAAGCGGATGAGCCGGGCCGCCAGCCAGTCCGTGACGCAGATGAGGTCGCGTCCGGTGTCCTGGCCCGCCGCGAGCTGCGGCTTGATCTTCCCGAAGAACTCGACGTTGTCGTTGATGTCCTCGGTGTACTTGACCGTGATCCCGGTGCGCTTCGTGAACGCGTCCAGGGTGGGGCGTCGTTCGTCGTCGTCGACGTCCATGTACTCGGTCCAGTTGGAGAAGGTGATCCGCTTCTCCTCGGCCGAGTGGTCGTCGGACGTGACGTCGCCCTGGCCCTTGCTCGCTGCCGGGATCCCGCAGGCACTGAGCGCACCGAGACCGCCGACGGCGAACGCGCCGCTCGCGGAGGCGCGCAGCAGGGAACGGCGGGTCAGGGCGGCCCTGCCGTTCCTGAAGCTGCGGTGCATGGCGGCCAGTTGGGCCGGGGAGAGGGGTTCGGGCTCGTACTGCTCCATGCGCTTGGTTGCCCTTTCGGGAGGATGGGCGGCCGCTGGTCGGGCGGCCTTCCAGCAATCGGCTATCGGTCCCCGAAGACGGTGCGGTGCCAGTCCTTGCGGACCACCGCGGTGTTGTCGAACATGACGTGCTTGATCTGGGTGTACTCCTCGAAGGAGTAGGCGGACATGTCCTTTCCGTAGCCGGATGCCTTGTATCCGCCGTGCGGCATCTCGCTGAGGATCGGGATGTGGTCGTTGACCCACACGCAGCCCGCCTTGATCTCGCGCGTCGCGCGGTTGGCGCGGAACACGTCGCGGCTCCAGGCGGAGGCGGCGAGTCCGTACGGGGTGTCGTTCGCGAGCCGGATGCCTTCCTCGTCGGAGTCGAAGGGCAGCACCACGAGCACGGGGCCGAAGATCTCGGACTGCACGATCTCGCTGTCCTGCGCGGCGTCGGCGATGAGGGTGGGCTTGTAGAAGGCACCGGGGTGGTCGAGCGCCTCGCCGCCGGTGACCACGCGCGCGTAGGAGCGTGCCCGGTCGACGAAACCGGCGACGCGGTCGCGGTGGACGTGCGAGATGAGCGGCCCGAGGTCCGTGTCGTCGGCGAAGGGGTCACCGAGCCGGA
The DNA here is from genome assembly GCF_040643025.1 of Streptomyces sp. NPDC047525. Classification (NCBI taxonomy): domain Bacteria; kingdom Bacillati; phylum Actinomycetota; class Actinomycetes; order Kitasatosporales; family Streptomycetaceae; genus Streptomyces; species Streptomyces sp. NPDC047525. Next base: position 125,404 of record NZ_JBEYTL010000017.1, on the reverse strand, counting down.
CGGTCTCCATGAGCGCGGCGACGCCGTCCACGAAGGCGTCGTACAGCGGACGTTGCACGTACGCGCGCGTGGCGGCCGTGCAGTCCTGGCCGGTGTTGATGAGCGCGCCGGCGACCGCGCCGTGCACGGCGGCGTCGAGGTCGGCGTCGTCGAAGACGACGAAGGGCGCCTTGCCGCCGAGCTCCAGGTGCAGCCGCTTCACGGTGGAGGTGGCGATCTCGGCGACACGCTTGCCGACGCCGGTGGACCCGGTGAAGGAGGTCATGGCGACGTCGGGATGCCCGACGAGCCGCTCTCCGGCATCGCGCCCCGCCCCGCTGATGATGTTGACGACACCGTCCGGGATGCCCGCCTCGGTGGCGGCCTGCGCGAAGAGGAGCGAGGTGAAGGGGGTGAGCTCGGCGGGCTTGAGGACGATCGTGTTGCCCGCGGCGATGGCGGGCAGGACCTTCCAGGCGGCCATCTGGAGGGGGTAGTTCCAGGGCGCGATGGAGCCGACGACGCCGATGGGCTCACGCCGTACGTACGAGGTGTGGTCCCCGCTGTACTCCCCTGCCGACTGTCCTTGCAGATGCCGTGCCGCTCCCGCGAAGAAGGCGGCGTTGTCGACGGTGCCCGGTACGTCGAACTCCCGGCTGAGCTTGATGGGCTTGCCGCACTGGAGCGACTCGGCCTGCGCGAACTCCTCGGCGCGCTCGGCCAGTACGCCGGCGAAGCGGTGCATGGCGTCGGAACGCTCGCCGGGGGTCGCGCCCGCCCACTCGGGGAAGGCGTGCGCGGCGGCGGCCACCGCGGCGTCGACGTCCTTCTCGCCCGCCAGTTCGTAACGGTGGACGTCCTCGCCCGTGGCCGGGTCGACGACGGCGTGGGAGCGCCCTGAGGTGCCCTTGGTCAGCCGTCCCGCGATGTACTGCGCGCCGTCCGCGAAGTGGTCCTGCGCCTGGAAGTTGTGCATGACGCTCTCCTCCGCCGTCGTCCCCGTCCCAGGGGGTCGGCGTAGCTCCAGATCGATTTGAGTGCCGATCCTGACAGAGCAGTGGTACTCCAACAAGTGATTCCGTTGTTGCCTTTTGGTTACGCGACGGAATCTGTCGACCAGGTGTCGAGTCCTCCTGGAAAACCCAGGACGGAATGTCAGTGGTGCGTGCCAGACTCGCGTGCATGACGAAGATCGACTCGGTGGACGCGCTGGTCCACGCGGTGCGTGCGGGGGAACGGGTCAAGTATCTGCACTTCTGGGGGCACCGGCCGCGGCAGGACGGGACGCTCGGTTCGAGCTGCCTGAGCCAGTGGTGGCCGGCGCCGTTCACCGTGGACGGGGTGGAGTACGGGACGGCTGAGCACTGGATGATGGCATCCAAGGCCCGCCTCTTCGCCGACCCGGAGGCCGAAGCCACGATCCTCGCCGCGCGTACGCCCGCGGAGGCGAAGAACGCGGGGCGCCTGGTGCGAGGCTTCGACGAGGCGGTGTGGGACCGGGAGCGGTTCGGGATCGTGGTCGAGGGCAGCGTCCACAAGTTCGCGTCGACCGAGCCGCTGCGCTCGTTCCTGCTCGGCACGGGCTCGCGGGTCCTGGTCGAGGCGAGCCCGATGGACCGCATCTGGGGCATAGGCCTGGCGGCCGACGACGAGCGGGCCCAGGACCCGGAGAAGTGGCGGGGGCCGAATCTGCTGGGCTTCGCGTTGATGGGGGCGCGGGAGCGTTTGCGCTAGCTCCTCGGCCGGGGGCCTTGTCCCGAGGGCTTGCGTCGGCCGGGGGCCTGGTGCCCCCGCCCAGGGACCTTGCGCCTGGGCGTCCTGCAAGTTCTCCGGCCCGCCCACGCGATTGCCCGGCGTCACCAGGCTCTTCGCCCATCCTGCACTGCGAGGTAATCGGGTGGGCGGGCGGGAAAGATCCGCCGCGAAGCGGCGGTTCAGAGCGCCCCCGGCCCTAGGAGCCGACGACCAAGGTCGTCGAATAGCTGCTGCCGTCGTCCGAGGCCCCGTCCTCCTCGAAGACGTCGTCCGGTGTCACGATCAGCACCACCAGCAGAGCCACGCCCAGGACGATGCCCGCGATCCCGCAGATGATCCCGGCCAGCGCCTGACCGGAGTTCGTCGCCTCGCCCCGCTTCGCCCTGCCGCGTCCGATCGCCCCGAAGATGATCGCGAGGATGCCGAGCACGATCGCCAGGGGCCACAGGCAGAAACCGGCGGCCGCGATGATCCCGAGGACGAGCGCGGTCACGCCCATCCCGTTGGCGGGAGCCATCGGCATCGCGGGCCAGCCGTACCCGGGCGGGCCCTGCCCCTGGTAGCCCGGGTAGCCGGGATAACCGGGGTAGCCCTGCGGCCCGTGCGCACCGGCGCCCTGGTGGCCTCCCGGAAACCCGGGGTACCCGTAAGGCACCTGCCCCGGCCCCTCAGGCCCGACCGGAGGCGGCGGCACCGGCTCCTCACCCTGAGGCCCCGCCTGAGGCTGAGGCTGAGGCTGTTGCTGTGAAGAGGGCTGCTGCCAAGAGGGCTGCTGTGAAGGCGGCGCGAAGGGCCCGCTCCCCGGCTGCCCCTGCCCGGACGGCGCGGACGGCGCCGCCCACGGATCCCGCTTCTCCAACGGCACCGGTCCAGAAGCCGCCCCCGAAGCCGACCCCGCCCCCGGCGCCCCAGCCGCCCCCCGCGCCCCTTCGTCCTCCGGCGGAGCCCACGGGTCCCGCCCCTCGGGCGCACCCGAGCCCCTACCCGAGCCCGCCGAACCCTCAGACATCCCGCGTCACCTCTTTCATACGTTCCGTCATGCTACGGCCACCGCCCCCGGCCGAAGGCGCGCCACTTACGATGATCCCCGACCCACCGATCAGCCGATCAAATCCGTTCCTGGGGAGGAAACCGTGACCGATCCGCGCAGCACCCGTGAGCCACGCGACCCGCATGCCTTCATCGCCGGACTGCCCAAGGCAGAACTGCACGTGCACCACGTCGGCTCGGCGTCCCCCCGCATCGTCTCGGCCCTCTCCGCCCGCCACCCCGACTCCAAGGTCCCCACGGACGTGGAGGCCCTCGCCGACTTCTTCACGTTCACGGACTTCGCCCACTTCGTCCAGGTGTACCTCTCGGTCGTGGACCTGGTCCGCACCGCGGACGACGTACGCCTGCTCACGTACGAAGTCGCCCGCGACATGGCCCGGCAGAACATCCGCTACGCCGAACTGACCGTCACCCCCTACAGCTCCGTACGTCGCGGCATCGACGACCGCGCCTTCATGGACGCCATCGAGGACGCCCGCAAGGCCGCCGAGGACGAGCTCGGTGTCGTACTGCGCTGGTGCTTCGACATCCCGGGCGAGGCAGGGCTCGAGTCCGCCGAGGAGACGGTGCGGCTCGCGACCACCGACAAGCTGCGCCCCGAGGGCCTGGTCTCCTTCGGGCTCGGCGGGCCCGAGATCGGCGTGCCGCGGCCGCAGTTCAGGCCGTACTTCGACCGTGCGATCGCGGCGGGCCTGCACTCCGTGCCGCACGCGGGCGAGACCACCGGGCCCGGCACCATCTGGGACGCCCTGACCGACCTGCGCGCCGAGCGCATCGGCCACGGCACCAGCGCCGCCCAGGACCCGAAGCTGCTCGCCCACCTCGCCGAGCACCGCATCCCGCTCGAGGTCTGCCCGACGTCGAACATCGCGACGCGCGCCGTCGCCACCCTCGACGAGCACCCCATCAAGCAGTTCGTCGCCGCCGGCGTCCCGGTCACCATCAACTCGGACGACCCGCCCATGTTCGGCACCGACCTCAACAACGAGTACGCGGTCGCCGCCCGCCTCCTCGACCTCGACGAACGGGGCATCGCGGACCTGGCGAAGAACGCCGTCGAGGTGTCGTTCCTCGACCCGGCGGGCAAGGCGAAGCTCACCGCGGAGATCGACACGTACACGCAGACCTGGCTCGCCCCCTAGGCCCGGCACCACAATGGGCCCATGCGCACCGTGACAGCCGTGGCCCACCGAGGCGATCCCTACCGCGTCCGCGAGAACACCCTCCCGTCCCTGCGCTCCGCGCTCGACCGGGGCGCGGACGCGGTGGAGATCGACGTCCGCCTCAGCCGTGACGGCGTCCCCGTCCTGCTGCACGACGCGACCCTCAAGCGTCTGTGGGACCTCGACCGCCCGCTGTCCGCGCTCTCCGCGGACGAAGTGCGCGGCCTGACCGACCGCGGCGTACCCACCCTGGAAGAAGCCGTCGCGGCGACCGAAGGGCACCGGCTGATGGTCGATCTGCCGGGCGCGACGCCGGAGTCCGTACGCGTGGTCGTCGGCGCCATCGCGGACTGCGGGGCGGCGGAGCGTACGTACTACTGCGCGGGCGCCCGCACGATGCTCGCGGTGCGCGCTGCGGATCCCGCCGCCGAGATCGCCCTGACCTGGACGAGCCTCGCACCGCCGCGCCCGGCCGTGCTCGACGCGGTCAAGCCCCGCTGGCTCAACTACCGCTTCTCGCTCCTGAACCGCGAACTGGCCGTCCACGTGCAGCGCCAGGGGCTGCTCGTCTCGGCCTGGACCCCGGACACGAAGCGCTCGATGCGCCGCCTCATCGACATCGGCGTCGACTCGATCACGACCAACCGCGTCGACACGCTGCACGCCCTGCGGGCACAGTCCGACGGCGCACCCTCGTAGCCGGGCGGTCCCTCAACTAGCTTGTGGTCCATGGGGAACAGCGACGAAGACAAACGGGAAGAGCCGCTCTTCGTGTACGAGCGCGACGAGCGGGGCTACCGCGGCCACCGTCTCAATCCGCGGCATCCCGTCGGCCGCATGCTGACCATCGCTCTCCTGGTCGGCGTCGTCCTAGTCATCCTGCTCATGGCGAAGTGACGTCCCCCGCCCCGAGGTCATCCGCCGAAGCCCCCTAGGGGGATCACCGCCAACACCCCTGACACATATGGGTGTTGCCCCCTCAGGGAACACCGGGACCCCGCCCTCCCCAGTGAGGATCCGACCCGGCTCGCAGGTCACCAGGATGGGAAGCACCACACCACAGCCCACCCTGGAGTCACACCGTGCAGTTCCGCGCCCGCACCGCCCTCGCCGCCGCCCTCGTCATCGGCCTCACCGGCGCCGCGACCGCCCCCGCCCTCGCGCACTCCCCCACCCGTCCACCGGCCGCGACGGCTCCCGCTCAGGACTCCGCGCCCGACAGCAAGGCCCTGCGCAAGGCGATCAAGGGACTCCCGGACACCGACGCGACCTCCGCCCTCGTCCGTGTCGGCGGCACGGACGGGACCTGGCGCGGCAGTTCCGGCGTACACGACCTGGTCACGGGCCGGAAGGCCGACCCGCACGGGCGTTTCCGCGCCGGGTCGACGACCAAGATCGTGACCGCGGCGGTGGCGCTGCAGCTGGCCGCCGACGGCGAGCTGGACCTCGACAGACCGGTGCAGCACTACATGCCGGACCTGTTCCCGAAGGGGAAGCCGCACCAGGAGTTCGAGCCCATCCCCGTCCGCAGCCTCCTCAACTACACGAGCGGCCTGAAGTCGGGCGACGGCTTCGACGACGAATACGCCCACCGCTACGACACGTTGAAGCCGCAGACGGTCGTCGCATCGGCCATCGCCAAGGGCCCCGAGCACGACCCGGGCGACGAGCAGCACTACCGCAACATCGGCTACACCGTGCTCGGCCTCCTGATCGAGCGCGTCACCGGTGACTCGTACGCCGACCAGGCCGCCCGGCGGATCTTCAAGCCCCTCCACATGCGCGACACCTACTTCCCCGGCGCCGACCCCCGCATCCGCGGTCCGCACAACCGCGGCTACCAGAGCATGAAGCAGCCGGACGGCACCACCCGCCTCGTCGACGTGACCGAGTGGAACCAGTCGGACCGCTTCGCGGCGGGCGACATGATCTCCTCCACCGCCGATCTGGAGGTGTTCACCCAGGCGCTGTTCGACGGAGAGGTCGTGCCGGAGCCGCAGCTGAAGGAGATGTTCACCCTGCCCGAGCTGGCGCCCGGCGTCCCGGAGGCCTCCTTCGGAGCGGGACTCCAGCGGATGAAGGTCGACGGCAAGGTGCTCTGGCTCAAGACCGGCTCCCGCTACGGCTACACGAACATGATCGCCTCCACCGAGGACGGTTCGCGCACCCTCGTCTACTCGGTCACCGCGACCGACGCCAAGGGCGCGACCATGAACCCGGTCGCCGAGCGGATCGCACGGGCCGCCTTCACCCGGGCCGAGGTCCCCAGCAAGCCCCTCGGCCAGGGCTGAGCCCTACGTGACGCCCGTCATGCTCGCGAACACCGTGACGTTGTTGGGGTAGTAGTGCCGGTCCGCGTCGAACTCGCCGCCGCAGGTGATCAGGCGCAGCCCCGCGTGGTCGATGTTCTTGTACACCTCCAGGGTGGGGAACTTCTTCTTCGGGTACTCCTCGACGCGGTCCACCGTGAAGGTCGCCGTCCTGCCGTCCTCGCGGGTCACCTCGATGGCGTCCCCCGCCTTCATGGTCTTCAGCCCCTTGAAGACGGCGTCCGCGCCGTCCCAGGTCACGTGTCCCGCGATCACCGCCGGGCCCTGGGAGCCGGGGGCGGGGCCCGGTTCGTACCAGCCCGCCAGATCCGGGTTCTCGGGCGTGGTCATCTCCCCCTTCTTGTTCTGCCCCAGCGTCTCCAGCTCGCTCGTCACGCCCAGGGAGGGGATGGCCACGCGCCGGGGCGCCGACCGCTCCAGGGCCGCGACGGCGTTCCCCGGCTGCTCCGGCTGCTCCGACTGCTCCGACTGCTCCGACGATTCCGACGACTCCGCCGACGGTGTGCTGTCGGTGCTGTCGCCCTCCGCGCCGTCTTGCGCGGCGCTCTGGCGGGGGGCCGCCTGCGAGGCGGCCGGGCTGTCCTGACCTGCGCACGCGGTGAGCAGCAGGGCCGCGGCGACGGCGGCGACCACGGCGGCGGAGGCATGCCGGACCCCGGCCCACACCCTGCGCACCGAGCGGCTCACGCGGCGTCCCCGGTCTTGGCGACGGCGGCGACGGCTACGGCGGCGACGGGCGCCGTCTGCCGACGCCGACGCGCGAGGACCAGCAGCCCCGCTGCCGTCAGCGCCGCCGTCCCCGCGGTACCGATCACGGCACCGGAGGACATGCCGCCGCCCTCGGCCGGGCCACTGCCGGTCTCGACCCCGCCGACGGGTACGGATCCGACGGCCGCGCCCTTGACCACACCGCAGTTGGTCGGAGCGGTGGCCTCCTGGGGAAGCTTCGGGTCGAGTTCGCTCTTGCCCGCGCCCTCGAAGTCGTACTTGCCGTTGTCGTTGCGGTCGATGCCGTGCTGCACGATGTGCAGGTCCTTGATGTGGTCCACCACGTCCTGCCCGACCGTGATGGTCCGCTTGTAGGAGACCTTGCCCTGCGCGTCGGCCACCGGCATCCGGTCCACGGCGAGTCCGCTGCCCGCGTCGGTGCCTCCGGACTCGGTCAGCGAGATGTTGATGTCGCCGTAGTGGACGGTGGCCTCGGTGTTGTCGAGGATGCCGTCGCCGTTGGTGTCGTCGCCGTCGTCCGGGCACTGGAAGTCGTGGCCGTCGGTGGACCCGTGCAGATGCTGGGCCGACGGCTGTCCCGGCACCATGCCCTCGGACTTGATCCACACGGTCAGCGCGTTGCCGCGCAGGCTCAGGAGGGCCGTTCCCGTGGAGCCTGAGTCGTTCAGCGACGCCAGGTCGATCTGGTAGGCCGGGGTGTCCGCCGCGAACACCGGGGACGACACGGCCACGGTGAGAAGGGCGGCGGGCAGAGCGGCGAGCGCCGCGAGCAGGCCGATTCGCTTGGGCATCACGTTCGTTCCTTTTCCGCGGCACCCGACGGGACGGGAAGGCCGCACATCGCACCTACGTGGGCATCAACTCTCCTTAGCTGCACGGCAGTTGGAGGGACGGACGAAGCGGATACCGTCGGCCTCCGGTTGCGCGCCATGCAGTTACCTATGAAACGCAACGAGACTCTTGGGTGTTCAAAACGAGCGCGAGGATCTGCCCTGGACCGTCGCCGACTTACCCTTGAACGGCCGCCCTTGTACGTTCACGCAGGCCACCTCCACGCCTTCGCCGACCCGCCCCGTGGAGTACTGGCGGATGCTGTCCGAGGACTCGTTCATGCCCGTCAGGAAGGCCCTGCGCCGACGGCGTTCCTGAAGGCGTCGGCGCAGCCCGGCGGGGAGCGGTGGCCTCACCACCGGTCCCAGTGCAGCACCTGCTCCCGAGGAATCCGCTTCGCGGGCCTGAAGTCCGCGCCGACGGTGTGCGCCACGGGGATCAGGGCAGCCTGCATCACCTCCCCGAAGGGGATGCCGAGGATGCGGGCGGCCTCCTTCTCGTTCGCGACATTGCCGGACGTCCAGCAGGTGCCGAGGCCACGGGCGCGGGCCGCGAGCATGAAGCTCCAGACTGCCGGCAGGATCGACCCCCAGGTCCCCGCCTGGTGGACGACCGCCGCGCCCTCGGTTCGGCCCTCGACGCAGGGGACCACGAGCGCCGGAACCTCGTGCAGATGCTCGTAGAGGTGCGTGGCGCCGGAGAACACGCGGTCCATGACTCCGGGTTCGACGTTCATGCGCGGGATGTCCCGCTCCGGGATCGCCGGTGAGGTGCCGGGAGCGGAGACGCCCGCTCGCCAGGCATCGGCCAGCGCCGCGCGCCGCTCCGGATCGGTGACGATCACGAAGTGCCAGCGCTGACGGTTGCGTCCGGTCGGCGCCTGCACCGCCAAGTCGACGCATTGCGCCAGGAGTTCACGGGCCACGGGTCGGGCGAGATCGAGCCGGTGGCGTACCGCGCGGGTGGTGGACAGGAGCTGGTCGGAAGAGAGGTCGAGTGCCATGCGTTGACCTTCACGGGCGAGCGGGCGGGGAGGCAACGGATCGCTTCCACTGAGTGAAAGCCCACGGGAGATCGGGGTGGCGGCATGGGTGGGCGGCATGGGTGAGAGCGTGGCCGGGCGGGTCTTCTCGGTGCTCGACGCGTTCGCGGAGGGACCGGACACCTTGCGTCTGACGGACATCGCGCGCCGCACGGGCCTCCCACTGCCGACCGCGCTGCGGATGGTGCGGGAGCTGGTCGCCTGGGGTGGACTCGAGCGCGCCACGGACGGCTCCTACCGTCTGGGGACGAGGATCAGGGCGCTCGGCGCGGCAGCGCCCTGCCCTCGCGGTCTCCTCGACGCGGCGCTCCCCGCGCTGCGGCAGCTGTCCGCCCGGACGGGCGGGCACGCGGACGTGGCGGTGGAGTCGGACGGGACGGCACTGTTCCTGGTGAGCGGCGAGCGGTTGCCGCTGCATGCGACGGCCGCGGGCAAGGTACTGCTTGCGGCAGGCCTCGGGAACGTACGCGAACTGACCCGTCACACCCCACACACCGTGATCGCCCCCGCCCGCCTCGCGGCACAACTGACAGCTGTCCGCACGGCGGGACTCGCCGCGGCCCACGAGGAGTACCGACTCGGTGAACTCGCTTATGCGGCGCCGGTGTTGCGCGACGGGACCACCGTCGCGGCCGTCACGGTCACCGCCCGAACGGGGACCCCTGCAGCACGTCTGGTCACTGCCGTACGGGAGGCCGTGACCAGGATGGGCAAGTGGCCCCAGGCCGCACGAACGGGGCATGATCAATAGCCTCAGGAGTCAGCAGGAATCAGCAGGATCCAGCAGGCGGCCCCACCGCCGTGCGACGGATCACGGGGTGGAGGAATGTCGGCCATGGCATCCGCATGGGACTGGGAGAGCGGCGAAGGCCTGCTGCGCATCGACGACCCCGCCGACTGGGACGCGGCTCACGAGCGCGGCGAGCGCCGACTCGGCACGGCCGCGATCGGCCTGGCCTTCAACTGCTCGCTGGCGGAGGCCTCTCCACGCATCATCAGGGCGATGCAGTTGGCGGACCGCGGTGAGCGGGGGTTCGCGTTCACCGCGGCGGGCGCCGCCGCGCGGCTCAACGGCGCGTTGACACCTGAGCTGTACGCCGCGCTGCAGGCCGAGGGCCACGGCGGCTTCGCCGAGACCGCCGTCGACGACACCCTGACGTTCGTGCCGTTCCGGCAGCTGCCGCCGTGGTTCAAGTGGCGGAAGGTGGCGTCAAGGGTGCAGGACAAGCTGGAGGTCTGGCGGATGCGGTCCGATGACGCGGTCAGCGCCGTCCGGAAGGCCCTGCGCCGACGTCGCTCCTGAGAGCGGCCCTCGTTCGTCACCGGAGGCGCGGGGTCGTCCGCTGCCGACTGGTCCGCTCCTACCGCACGGCGGGCCGGATCGCCGAAGCAAGGGATCAGTTCCGGACCGCGCTCGCCGTGCCCGGCGCCGACCGGTATCCCAAGGAGCATCCGCAGGCGGTCGAAGGCTCAGCCGCGCCACGCAGTGAACTGACCCGCCTCATTGCATGACTTCGCGCCCTCGACGTGGGTTGGGTTTCTGGGATTTCGCGGCCTCCGGCACGCGCGGTGACACCTCGCATGGGACCATGGGAGAAGTACACGCGCTCCTTTTCAGCGCGGAGGAACGTCATGGCACCGAACGAGTACATCTACACGACGGGCCGTAACGGAAAGCCGGACCCGGAGAAGTCGGCGAAGCTCGAGGATCTTTTCGCGGCCGCCCGTGACGGGAAGTCCATCGTCATCCATCTCCACGGTGGCCTGGTCAACGAGCGCAGCGGTACCGAGACGGCGCTCCGGCTCACCGACGGCTACCTCGCGGCGCAAGCCCGGCCCGTGTTCGTCGTGTGGCAGAGCGGACTCCTCGAAACCCTGAAGCACAACCTCGACGAGATCGTGGGCGAGGACATCTTCCAGCGGCTCCTCAAGCGGGTCACCCAGTTCACCGTGGGCAAGTTCCGCCAGGGGCCCGGCGAGCGCGCCGCCGGGGCCGTGCCGCTGCCCAAGGACCGCGAGGTGGACATCGAACTCGCCACGCGCACAGCGGGCGGGGAACCGTACGCCGCAGAGGCGGCGCCGACCGATCTTGCCGGGGTGAGCCCCGCCGAGGAGCAGCAACTGCAGGCCTCCCTCGAGGAGGACCCGGTCCTGATCGCCGATCTGACCGCGATCCTGGCGGCCGGGCATCCCGAGCGGGAGGTCAAGGACGAGGGTGCGCGGGGGGCCACCGTACGCAGGGTGGCATCGAGCGCCAGCCTCATGGATCCCGACGTCCTCCACCCCATCGACGAGCAGGGACGGGCGGAGGGCGAACGCGGCATCCTCACCACGATCGGCCTCGCGGTGAAGGCCGTACACGTCCTCAAACGTGTCATCGACCGCTTCCGTGCCGACAACGACCACGGGGTCTACTGCACCGTCGTCGAGGAGTTGCTGCGGGAGTTCTACCTCGCCAACGCCGGCGGCGCGGTCTGGGCCGCGATGAAGAAGGAGACCCAGGACACCTTCGCCCCTGACGCGGACCGCTTCGGCCGCACCCTCCTGGACGGACTGAGCGAGGCGCTCGCCACCGGTGCCCGCCCCCGGATCACCCTTGTCGGACACAGTACTGGCGCCGTCTACATCAACCATCTGCTCGGGGAGGTGGCCCGCGGCCGTGCACAGGGTGACCGGGCCTGGCCGCGGGACGCCCGCTTCCAGGTGGTGTTCCTGGCACCGGCCTGTACGTACGAGAACTTCGCGGCCGTGCTCGACAAGGACGAGGACCTGATCTCGGACCTGCGGATGTTCACCATGGACCGGGCCACCGAGGAGAAGGACCGCCTGGTCGGTCCCCTCTACCCGCGGTCCCTGCTGCACCTCATCTCCGGTGCCCTGGAACGGGATCCGCAGGGCGCCTCCGCCTGGACACCGGTGGTCGGGATGGCCCGCTACCGCGAACCCGCCTACGCGGACGGGGAGTTCAAGGACGTACCGGGCCTGGCGGCCGGGCGGGAATTCCTGACGGACTCCCGAGTGGTCCTCTCCCCCACCGCCGATGGCGCTTCCCCCGGCAGGGCCTCCGGGGCCACCAGCCACACCACCTTCGACGAGGACCCCCAGGTGCTCGACAGCATCGCTGCGATCCTGAGGGGCACCCCGTGAACCAGGACCACTACGCGGTGGTCGCCGGGATCACCCGATATCCGGGAGTCTCCGACCTTGAGTCGCCGGTGATGGACGCGCGGATGTTCCGCAACTGGCTGGTCGACCCGCTCGGCGGTCAACTCCCCAAGGAACACGTCAAGACGATCACTACGACACCCACCGGAACCACGGTCACCGACCCCTACCTCGCACGCCCGATCAAGCGCCAGATCGACCGCGCGCTCGAACTGATCCACACCGAAGTGAACGAGGCCGTGGCCGGGGACCCGCACCGCTGGGAGAACACCCGGCTGTACCTCTACGTGTCCGGCCACGGCATCATGCCTGGGCGGGGCGACGCGGCCCTGCTCCTCGCGGACGCCCGGCTCGGCCGGTACGAGAACCTCGAACTGCGGTCCTACGTCGACTGGTACCGCAGCTGCGCGGTCTTCCACGAGGTGGTGGTGTTCGCCGACTGCTGCCGTACCTACTTCCGGCAGGTGGAGCCGTCCACGGTGGGCTTCGACCTGTGTTCCCGACCGGGGGAACGGGTCCGCACCCTGGTGGGGTACGCGGCCGGGCCGGACGATCCGGCGTACGAGGAGCGGGAGTTGTCCATCGCGCCCGACGAGCGGCGGGGCTACTTCACCCGGGCCCTCGTGGACGGCCTGCGCAGTGCGCGCAAGGACCCCGCCCTCGACGCCGTCACCTCCGTCACCCTCGCCGAGTACGTCGCGATCGCGGTGCTGGACGCCACCCGGGAAAGGCCGGTGCCACAGCGGGCGGAGATGCCATCGGATCCCGGACACCCCATCGTCTTCAGCGGTGCCGGGGGCCAGGAGACCCGCATGGTGACGATTCACTTCCCCGCCGGCTGGACCGAGCCGGTGGATCTCCTCCAAGGCACCGTGCGGACCACCTACGATCCGGCGGCCGGCCCCTGGGTCCTCTCCCTGCCACCGGGCGCGTACGCCGTCGTGCGCTCCGGCACATTCGATGGGAAGCCCTTCGCCAAAGAAGGCATGTTCATGGCGGCCATGGGAGGCGGCAGTGTCATCCGACTCTGAGCCGGCCAGGCTCGAGCTGTCCAGCTGGCCCTCGAACACGCTGCTCAGCGTGTTCGACAGCACGCTCCGGCAGATCGCCTCCAAGGAGGGCAAGCTGAGCATGGCGCTGGCGCCCGGCGTCTACCGGATCCAGGCCAGGGTGGGCAGCGCCGAGAAGACAGAACTGGTCATGCTGACGCCCGGCGCGAGGAAACGCCGGCGCCTGACGGTGGAGTTCGCCGCCGGCGCCCCGGCACACGGCACCCCGACTGCGAACGAGACTCACGGCGAACTGGCCCGCCGCCTCAGCTCCGAGGTCGCGGCCGGGGCCGGCCCGGAATCGGGCGCGGTGCTGATCCTGCGCACCCTGCGCGACACCCCCGAGGCTCCGCCGCGTGGAGACCTTGCCGTGCTGCTCGACTCGCGGCTGCGCCCGGTGTCCCGGTGGAGTTCGGACTGGATTCCCGATCCCCACCACACCGCGATCGGGCGGTGCGGGCGTCTGGAGCCGGGGCCCTATGTCCTGCGCACCGGCCACAGCGCGTATCCGGGGTCGGCCGCGGGCTCCACGGACGGCCGTACGGAGGCCGCCCCGGAAGCCGCTGCGGCGGGAAGCCGGACGGAGTGGACCGACCAGACGGTCTGGCTGTGCGCCGGATGGCAGACGCTCGTGTTCCTCCCCAACACCCCCAGCGGCCCGGACTCCAGGGGCGCTTCGGTCCACATGGTCCCCCTGAGAACGGCATGGGATCCCGGAGACCTCACAGCGCTGATGGTCGAGGCCTCGCTGGCCGGACTGCGGGACGGAGTGCTGCCCGGCGCGGACGCGATCGAGAAGCTCGCCAAAGAGAAGACGGCCAACCCCATGCTGGCGATCCTCGCCCTGCACCGGGAACGGGACCTCTGGAAGCCGTCGGAGGCCTATGCGAGCGTGGTCCATGGGCTGCTGGTCCGGCTGTGGCCGGCGCATCCGGACGTCTTGGCCGCCTGGGCCCGGCTGAACCCGACGACGGTGCCGTGGCCGCCCATGCTCCGCTCCGCCTACCGGCACTGCCTGCTGCCCGCCGACGCCGAAGACGGCCGGGTGCTGCCTGCGGGCAGCCCGGCGGAGCGGGTGGCTGCGGCCCTGCGCCCTTCCCGGTCGTGGCTCCAATGGGCCTCGACCCAGGACCTGTTGACGGGCCACTACGCCAAGCAGGCGATTCCGTGGGAGACGCGGGGTCCAGGGGCGTACCAGTTTGGCGAACGGGACGGCTGGGCGGCGGAGGGGAAGGAGGTGCGTGCCCCGGAGACAGCCGTGGACCGGGTGGCCAAGGCCGTGACGGAGATCGCCGCCCTGCGGGAGACGGGGGACCAACAGGTCGTGAATCGGCTGGGCAGCCGGAAGCTCGCCCGCCGCTTCGAGCTTCCGGAGACCCTGGTGGTCGCCGCGCTGCGGGACCTCGGTCTGGACGACCGGACGGTGTGAACCGGGCCGAAGCAGTGAACGCGCCCGAAGCAAGGGCCTACAGCCCCGCGATCGCGTTCCACCGCTTCGCGAACTCCGTCCGCTCCTCCGACGTGATGTCCCGAGCGATCGCGAGCCGCTTGCGCATGGCGTCGTCCGGGAAGATCAGCGGGTCCTCCGCCAGCGCGGCCAGCTCCTTGTCCTTGGACGAGGCGAGGATGTCGCGCGCGGCCGGTACGGGGCAGACGTAGTTGACCCAGGCGGCCAGTTCCGCGGCCACCTCCGGCTCGTAGTAGTAGTCGATGAGCGCTTCCGCGTTCCGCTTGTGGCGGGCCAGGTTGGGAATCATCAGGGATTCCGCCCACAGTTCGGCGCCCTCCTCGGGGACGACGAACTCGATGTCCGGGTCGTCCGCCTGGAGCTGGATCACGTCGCCGCTGTAGGCCTGGCAGGCCAGGACGTCGCCGCTCGACAGGTCCTTGATGTAGTCGTTGCCGGTGAAGCGGCGGATGTGTTTCGAGGCCACCAGCTTCTCCACCCGGTCGCACACCGCGTGGAAGTCGTCGGCCTTCCACTTCGTGATGTCGACCCCGTCGCCCTGCATGAGCAGCGCGAACGACTCGTCGAGTCCGGAGAGCAGCGTGACCCGGCCCTTGAGGTCGTCGTCCCACAGGTCCGAGACGTGCTTGATCTCCCGGCCCAGCTTGCGCTTGTTGTACGCGATGCCGGTGATCCCGGACTGCCAGGGCACCGTGTTCTTGCGGCCGGGGTCGAAGCTGGGCGAACGCAGCAGCGGGTCAAGGTACTTGGTGACGTTCGGCTGCCTGCCGCGGTCCATCTCCTGGACCCAGCCGAGCCGCACGAAGCGGGCGCACATCCAGTCGCTGATGACGATGAGGTCGCGGCCGGTCTCCTGGTGGTTCATCAGGGACGGGCTGATCTTGCCGAAGAACTCGTCGTTGTCGTTGATCTCCTCCGTGTAGCGGACGTCGATGCCCGTCCGCTTCTCGAAGGCGTCGAGCGAGGGCCGCTTCGTCGAGTCGTCGTCATCGGTGTCGATGTACAGCGGCCAGTTCGCGAAGGTCAGCGTCTTGTCCTGCCGGGAACGGTCCCCGGCCGCGCGCTCGCCGGGTCCGATGTACGCCGCGGGCACGCCGCAGCCCGCGAGGGCGCTGACGGCCGCCCCGCCGCCGATGGCACGCAGCAGGGACCGACGGGAGACTGAGGAGGCTCTGGGGTTCGCTCGCACCCCGGCAGCATGCGCCTGCGTGTCACGTACAGGCAATGGACGCTGCGTCGAGCCGAGCGGTCGGGAAGCGACACCCTGTCGATCACCCCCGCCCGTCGCCCTCCGCCCATCGCCCTCCGCCCCTCGCGCTCCCGCCGGTCACGCGGGCTCCAGCCACCCCGCCAGGTCCCCCGCCGTGATCCGCACCGCCGCGGCCGCGTCCACCGGCCCCGGGTAGAGCCGGTACACCGTGCCGGACGCGATGCCCTCCGCCCCCTCCAACTCCCCGTGCAGGAGCGCCAGTAGCGCACGGCGTCCGGCAAGCTCCGGAGCAGGGTCCGCGCGCAGCTCGTCGGGCTCCCAGCCGTCGCGCACGCGCAGCGCGAAGTCGGCGCGCGGCTCGTCCTGCGCACGGCGGTACCCCCACAGGACGTGGCCCTTGCCCCGCACGTACACGGTGCCGTCCGTGCGGGCCGCCGCCGTCCAGCAGGCGAGGTCCCACAGGGTGGCCCGGCCGCCCGGCAGGAAGGTGTCGAGCAGGTCGTTGCCCATGCGGCCGAGCTGCTTGCGGTACCGCCACACGTCGTGGTTGCCGTCGCCCGTGGCGAGAGTGACGTCGGTCCACCAGGCGCGCCGCGACCGCAGGTCGACGATCATCGGCACGCGCAGCGCCGCGTCGCCCGCGAGGTCGAAGCGCTGGCGCACGGTCCGCGGGTCGTAGACCGCGCGCCCCGTGCCCTCCACCGCCATGAACCCCGCGAAGGCGTCCGGGAGTTCGTCGAAGGGGACGTCGTTGTACGAGAGGACCGCGGGCACGACGAAGCGCACCCCCACATGGGCGAGCCGCGGCAGGTCCAGGTCCAGGTACTCGGTGGCGCCGTGCGGGGCGGGCGCCGATGTCAGGTCGCCGGAGTGCCGGGCGGCGCCGCCCGCGTACGTCAGCTGCGTGTAGTCGCACAGGCCGATGAAGCGCCACAGGTCGTCGTAGAGCGCGACGGACAGGTCGAGGTCGACCCGCACGCCCTTGGGCTGCCGCCAGTGCAGGAAGAGCCGCACGGTCTCGCTGTCCGTGGGCATGGGCAGCGAGCTGCCGCGCGGCACCGCGACCAGCGAGGCCGCCGAGGCTCGCTCGGCGAACGGCACCGGAAGGTCGGCGAGCGAGGCGTCCAGGACGGCCACCTCGTACTTCTGGCTCTCCGAGCCCTCCGAGCCCGCGGCGAGCCGCCGCACCGCCTCCGCCTCGATCAGCTCCCCGGCCCGCACCGCCACCCGGGACGGCAGCGGCGGCCGGTGGTCCTCGATCGCGTACGCCCGGGTGACGCGCCCGCGCGGGAAGAAGACGCGGCGGTGCCCCGGCACGGAACGGACCTTCATGCGGCCGTACGCGCCAAGGAGCGGCCCGGGTCCGGAGCGGGGCAGGGCATCCGCGAGCGCCTCGCCCACCGCGTCCGGCAGGGTCTCGGAGCCCGACCGGGCCAGCAACAGGTCCAGGCGGCGCAGGAGTTCACCGGGGCGCTCGCGCAGCAGCCCGGCGGCGGCCGTGGTGTCCCAGCGGCCGATGGCCTCCTCGACGCGCCCCTGCCAGGTGACGATCCGCAGCCGGTCGCCCTCGATGCGGATGTCCTCGTGCCGGGCGGCCTCGGCGAGCAGCACCTCACCGAGCGCGGAGTCCCCGACGCGGGTCCCGCGCAGGACGGCGAAGGCGAGCGCCACACGCGCGTGGCGGTGCGCCTGCTCGAAGGGGTGCAGGATTTCGCCGACCCGCTTCCAGGCGCGCGGGTTGCGGGCCATGTCCTCGGTGAGGCGCAGGAGGTCGAACCCGTCGAGCAGGGCGAGGAGTTCACGGCGTACGGGACGCGGGAGCCCGCGCAGGCGGGGCAGTTCGAGCAGGTCGGGGTCGCCTCCAGACCGTACGACGAGGATCCGCAGCACGTCGGTGGCGGTGTCCGCGTACCTCCCCACGAGCGCGCGCACGTCCGGCACGTCGAGCAGCGGCGCGAGGGCGAGCGCCTTGCTCTCGCGCAGGGGTATGTCCGCCGGGAGCCAGTCCGCCGCGTCGGCCGGGTCCAGGTGCCCGAGCAGCAGGACCAGGTCGTCGTGGTCCTGCGGGCTCAGGGGCGTGCGGCGGGCGAGCAGGGCGGTGAGCTCGGCGGCGGCGTCGCCCGGCGCTGCCAGGCACAGCGCGCGCAGGATCTCGCCGCCGTCACCGCCGAGTCCGGCGCCGGAGTCGATCCAGGGGTCGGTGGGCCCGTCCGTCTCGTAGCGGTTCTCGCAGACCGGGCAGGCGTACCAGACGCAGCAGTCCTCGCAGCAGCCCCAGTCCTCCTCCTTGCGGTGGCAGTCGTCGCACAGCAGGTGCGCGCAGGGCGCGAGCGCGCGGACGCGGGACGTGGTGCCGGCGCAGTTCATGCAGGGCTGGTGCGGCTGGGCGGCGAGGTGCGCGACGACGAGGGAGGTGTAGCGGTCGTACGCGTGCTGGTACGGGATGTCGTCGGGGAAGCGCTGGAACAGCGGGGCGTGGTGACGGTCGGAGCCCATCAGCGCGTCGACGTCGGCGATCAGCTCGCGGCCGGTCTCGGCGAGGTCGGCGACGGAGAGCGCGGCCAGCGCGCGGCGCAGAGGAGCGGTCAACAGGTGCCCGCGGTCGGCGAGTTCGGCTTCGAGGACGACCACGGCGGCATCGGTCACGGCGGACCGTCCGGCGCCGGAGGGGACGTACACGCTCTGGCGGCGGCGCAGCAGCAGCCCGGCGAGATCGTCGGCCGTCGTCATCATCAGGTCCCACCCCCGTAGGTACAGAAAGGCGGGGGCGGAGAGTGGGTGCGCTACGGATCTTTTACAGAGATGAGGAAGAAGGAAGCACACCACGGAGCCGCCCCCGCGTTCCTGACGGTACGCGGGGGCGGCGGGGCCGGGCATCCCAATTAGCCGAGGGCCAAGTGGACTCAGCCTTCGATCGACGTCATGACGTGCTTGATGCGCGTGTAGTCGTCGAACCCGTAAGCCGAGAGGTCCTTGCCGTAGCCGGACTTCTTGAAGCCGCCGTGCGGCATCTCCGCGACCAGCGGGATGTGCGTGTTGATCCAGACGCAGCCGAAGTCGAGGACCTTGGCCATGCGCATCGCACGCGCGTGGTTCTGCGTCCAGACCGAGGAGGCCAGGGCGTAGTCCACGCCGTTGGCGTACGACACGGCCTGCGCCTCGTCCGTGAAGGACTGGACGGTGATGACCGGTCCGAAGACCTCGTTCTGGATGATCTCGTCGTCCTGCTTGAGGCCGGAGACGACGGTCGGGGCGTAGAAGAAGCCCTTCTCGCCGACCCGCTGACCGCCCGCCTCGACCTTGGCGTGCGCCGGAAGGCGGTCGATGAAGCCGGAGACCTGCTTCAGCTGGTTGGCGTTGTTGAGCGGGCCGAAGAGCACGTCCTCGTCGTCCGGCTGGCCGGTCTTCGTGTCGGCCGCGGCCTTGGCGAGCGCGGTCACGAACTCGTCGTGGATGGACTCGTGGACGAGCACGCGCGTGGCGGCCGTACAGTCCTGGCCCGCGTTGAAGAAGCCCGCCACCGAGATGTCCTCGACGGCCTTGGCGATGTCGGCGTCCTCGAAGACGACGACCGGCGCCTTGCCGCCCAGCTCCAGGTGGACCCGCTTGAGGTCCTTGGACGCGGACTCGGCGACCTGCATGCCGGCGCGCACCGAGCCGGTGATGGAGGCCATCGCCGGGGTGTGGTGCTCGACCATCGCGCGGCCGGTGTCACGGTCGCCGCAGACGACGTTGAAAACGCCCTTGGGGACGATCGAGCCGATGATCTCGGCCATCAGGACGGTCGACGCGGGGGTCGTGTCCGAGGGCTTGAGGACGACGGTGTTGCCCGCGGCGAGCGCCGGGGCGAACTTCCAGACACCCATCATCATCGGGTAGTTCCACGGTGCGACCTGCGCGCAGACGCCGATCGGCTCGCGGCGGATGATGGAGGTCAGACCCTCCATGTACTCGCCGGCCGCGCGGCCTTCGAGCATCCGGGCCGCGCCCGCGAAGAAGCGGATCTGGTCGACCATGGGCGGGATTTCCTCGGACCGCGTGAGTCCGGTGGGCTTGCCCGTGTTCTCGACCTCGGCCGCGATGAGCTCCTCGGCGCGCTCCTCGAAGGCGTCGGCGATCTTCAGCAGGGCCTTCTGGCGCTCGGCGGGCGTCAGGTCGCGCCAGGCGGGGAACGCGGCGGCGGCCGCCTCCATGGCGGCGTCGACGTCGGCCTGCCCCGACAGGGGCGCGGTGGCGTAGGACTCGCCGTTGGCGGGGTTGACCACCTCGGTGGTCCGCCCGTCGGCGGCGTCCCGGAATTCTCCGTCGATGTAGTTACGCAGACGGCGCAGCTCGGTGGTCACTTCCGGCCCTCCAGTCAGATGTCCAGTGGATGAGACACCCACCCTAGTCGGTGTACCGACGCTTTCAACATACCCGGGGGCCCATAGCTGCGAAATCCGTGACGATCGAAGCTCCAGACAACGAATTTCATCGATCTGACCTTGCGGAACTGTCGAGTCCTGTGCACCATGGGGTCGTGGCCAGTCGCAGCGCAGATTCCAGCAGTTCCCGACAAGGGAACGGTTCTTCGTCCATCGACGCCGTCTCCCTGGCGATCATCGAACAGCTTCAGGAGGACGGACGCCGTCCGTACGCCGCCATCGGCAAGGCCGTGGGCCTTTCCGAAGCGGCCGTGCGCCAACGCGTCCAGAAGCTGCTCGACCAGGGCGTGATGCAGATCGTCGCCGTCACGGACCCGCTCACCGTGGGTTTCCGGCGCCAGGCGATGGTCGGCATCAATGTCGAGGGCGATCTGGATCCCGTCGCGGAGGCGCTGACGGCCATGGCCGAGTGTGAGTACGTGGTGATGACCGCGGGCTCCTTCGACCTGATGGTGGAGGTCGTCTGCGAGGACGACGACCACCTTCTCGAAGTGATCAACAAGCGCATCCGCGCCCTCCCCGGCGTGCGCTCCACCGAGAGTTTCGTCTATCTGAAGCTCAAGAAGCAGACCTATATGTGGGGAACCCGATAGCCGTGAGCAAGGACCTCAGCCAAACCGCGTACGACCACCTGTGGATGCACTTCACCCGCATGTCGGACTACGAGAACGCACCCGTGCCCACCATCGTGCGTGGCGAAGGCACCTACATCTACGACGACAAGGGCAAGAAGTACCTCGACGGCCTCTCCGGCCTGTTCGTGGTCAACGCCGGCCACGGTCGTCACGAGCTCGCCGAGACGGCGTACAAGCAGGCGCAGGAACTGGCCTTCTTCCCCATCTGGAGCTACGCGCACCCCCAGGCCGTCAAGCTCGCCGAGCGCCTCGCGAACCACGCGCCGGGCGACCTGAACAAGGTCTTCTTCACCACCGGTGGCGGCGAGGCCGTCGAGACCGCGTGGAAGCTGGCGAAGCAGTACCACAAGCTCACCGGCAACCACCAGAAGTACAAGGTCATCTCGCGCGCGGTCGCCTACCACGGCACCCCGCAGGGCGCCCTGTCCATCACCGGCCTGCCCGCGCTCAAGGCCCCCTTCGAGCCGCTCGTCCCGGGCGCGCACAAGGTGCCGAACACGAACATCTACCGCGCCCCGATCCACGGCGACGACCCGGTGGCCTTCGGCCGCTGGGCCGCCGACCAGATCGAGCAGGAGATCCTCTTCGAGGGCCCCGAGACCGTCGCGGCCGTGTTCCTGGAGCCGGTACAGAACGCGGGCGGCTGCTTCCCGCCGCCGCCCGGGTACTTCCAGCGGGTCCGCGAGATCTGCGACAAGTACGACGTGCTGCTCGTCTCGGACGAGGTCATCTGCGCCTTCGGCCGCCTCGGCACGATGTTCGCCTGCGACAAGTTCGACTACGTCCCGGACATGATCACCTGCGCCAAGGGCATGACGTCGGGCTACTCCCCGATCGGCGCCTGCATCATCTCGGACAAGCTCGCCGAGCCGTTCTACAAGGGTGACAACACCTTCCTGCACGGCTACACCTTCGGTGGCCACCCGGTCTCGGCCGCGGTCGGCAACGCCAACCTCGACAT
The DNA here is from genome assembly GCF_040643025.1 of Streptomyces sp. NPDC047525. Taxonomy (NCBI): domain Bacteria; kingdom Bacillati; phylum Actinomycetota; class Actinomycetes; order Kitasatosporales; family Streptomycetaceae; genus Streptomyces; species Streptomyces sp. NPDC047525. The sequence continues at coordinate 103,613 of NZ_JBEYTL010000017.1, read as the reverse complement.
CTTCGAGAAGGAGGGTCTCAACCAGCACGTCCTCGACAACGAGGACGCGTTCTACCAGACCCTGCGCAAGCTGCACGACCTGCCGATCGTCGGCGACGTCCGCGGCAACGGCTTCTTCTACGGCATCGAGCTCGTGAAGGACAAGGCCACCAAGGAGACGTTCAACGACGAGGAGACCGAGCGCGTCCTGTACGGCTTCCTCTCCAAGGCGCTCTTCGAGAACGGCCTGTACTGCCGCGCCGACGACCGTGGCGACCCGGTCGTCCAGCTCGCCCCGCCGCTGATCTCCACCCAGGAGACCTTCGACGAGATCGAGGGCGTGCTGCGTCACGTGCTCACGGAGGCGTGGACGAAGCTCTGATCCATGGGATCCCCGGGACCTCCAGGACCTCCGGGATCCATAGTGTGATCGAGTGATCAACACCGGCCCCGGGGGCGCCCGTTCGAGTGAGAACGGGTGCCCCCGGGCCGCGTCGTTTCCAGGCATCGCGGCCTGGATCCCTAGCGTGCCCAGTGACCGATCGGCCCCGCCTTCGTTCCCCCGTACGGGGGAGGCAAACTGATCTGAACCGAGGTGTACGTGATGGTGGCTCCGCCGGACAACGACGTGCTGTGGGCACGCGCCCTGCACGTCACACACAACGGCTCGCCCGCACTCACCGGCGTATCGCTGGGTGTGCGCGAGGGCGAGATCCTCGCCGTCACCGGCCCGCGCGGCAGCGGCAAAACGACTCTCCTGCGCTGTCTCTCCGGCCAGCTCCTGCCCGAGCAGGGCGAGGTCTGGTTCAACAGCACGCCGGTGCACACGATGGGGCCCGTGGTCCGCGAGCGCCTGCGCCGCGACCGCTTCGGCTGGATCGACCCGGAGCCGCACCTCGTGCCCGAGCTCACGGCCTGGGAGAACGTCGCGCTGCCGATGATGCTGCGCGACGCTTCGCACCGCGTCTCCAAGACCACGGCCCAGGAGTGGCTCGAGCGCCTCGACATCGGCGACTGCGCCCGCAAGCGGCCGCACGCGCTGCTGCAGGCCCAGCGCCAGCGCATCGCCATCGCCCGCGCGCTGGTCACGATGCCGTCCGTGATCTTCGCCGACGAGCCGACCGCGCCGCTGCACCGCGCCGACCGCGCCCACGTCCTTCGTACGCTGACGACCGCGGCCCGCTCGCACGGCATCACGGTCGTCCTGGCCACGCACGACGCCGAGGTCGCCGCCCTCGCCGACCGGACGGTCACGCTGCTCGACGGGAGGCGCGTGAACACGGTGCATCTGCCGGGCTCGGACGAGCCGACGGCACCGGTGGCCGGTGCCGCAGGGGCCGCAGAGGCCGCGGGGGCCGCGGGGGAAACCGCCGCCTCCGCTGGCGACTCCGACGAGGCGGAAGGCCGGGCCGCGTGCTCGCTCTCCGTCTAGCCCGCGGGGCCCACCCCCTGGTCCAGCTGCGCAGGCTGCTTGTCGCCGCCGCTTCGGCCGGCACCGGCTTCCTGCTGCTGTGCACGCTGGGGTACGCGATGGGACACCCGGACGCGTCGGGCGCGGCCCTGCTGCGGCTCGCCTGGTGCGTCGCGCCGATCGCCGCCACCGTCTACTTCGCCGTCACCGTCGCGCGCACCGACCCGGCGACCCGTCCGCGCTCCGGGCTCTCCGCCGTGGGGCTCGGCCCGGCCAAGCTCACCGTGCTCGCCGCGATCTCCACGGCCGTGGCGTGCACGCTCGGCTCGATGGTGGCGCTCCTGTTCTTCCTGCACCTGCGCGGCGATCTGACGGGTCTGCCGTTCGACGGCGCCGCGGCCGAACTGCTCGCCGCCGACCAGCCGTTGCCCCTGGGCGCGGCCCTCACCCTGCTCGCCCTCGTCCCGCTGACCGCCTCCGCAGCCAGCGCGGCCGTACTGCGCCCCAGGACCACGAAGTCGAGCGACGAGCAGGACGAACCGCCCCGCCAGGACGGACCGGCCGCACCGGCCGCACCGCCGAGCGGGCTGCCCTGGGGCATCGCGCTCCTCGCGGCGGGCCTCGCCGTCGAGGCGTACGCGAGCCGCTCCCCCGGCGCCTCCGACCTCACGATGCCCGGCGGTCTGACCGGCAGCCCCGCCGGCGTGCTCGCCGGGTGGACGCTCACGGCGGTCGGCCTCGCCCTCGCGGGCCCCGGCCTCACATATCTGTGCGGACGGATCCTCCAGGCGGTCAGGCCCGGCGCGGTGCGGCTCCTGGCCGGGCGCGGGCTGCAGGAGGAGGCACGGCGGATCGGGCGGCCCCTCGGGGTGCTCTGCGCGGTGGGCTCCGGGGCGTACGCGGCGCTCACGCTCTACTCCGGCGCGCGGCCCGAGGTCGGCCCGCTGACCACGCTCGGCTCGCTGCTCGTCGCGGGCTGCGCGGTCCTCACCCTGGCCACGGCCGCGATCGACGCCAAGCACGCGCGCTCGGACACGACGTCCGCGCTGCTCCAGCTCGGGGCGCCCGCCTCGATGCTGCGCGGCACCGCGGCGCTGCGGGCGGGCGCGCTCGTGGCCGTGCTCGGGCCGCTGACCTGGGTGGTCGCGGAGCTGGCCGCGATGCCGCTCGCGGCGTGAGCGGCCACGCCGACTGCGCGGGAAGAGACCGGGAAGAAATTTCGAGAAATTCCGCGACGGGCGATGAGTTCTGCGTCGAACGTACGTCTACCCCTCCGTAAGACACGGACCGCACGCGCCACGCAGAACTCACCGCAACGGGAGACACCTCATGTACCAGCAGATGATCTTCGTGAACCTCGCCGTGAACGACGTCGACAGCTCGAGGAAGTTCTTCACGGAGCTCGGCTACACGATCAACCCGCAGTTCTCGACGGACGACTGCGCCTGCGTCGTGATCAGCGACACGATCGTCGCGATGCTGCTGAGCAAGCCGCGCTACCGCGACTTCACGAAGAAGGAGATCGCGGACTCGACGACGACCAGCGAGACGCTGCTCTGTCTGAGCGCCGAGAGCCGCGAGAAGGTCGACGAGCTGGTCGACAAGGCCCTTGCGGCCGGCGGCACGGCGGGCAAGACGCAGGACTACGGCATGATGTACGGCCGCGCGTTCGACGACCTGGACGGCCACACCTGGGAAATCATGTGGATGGACCCGTCCGAGGTCCAGGGCTGACGCCCGACGCCCGGCGCGGCCTGCTTAGCATGGGCGGATGCAGCCGACTCCCGAACCCGCATCCGCCCCCGGCCCCTCGCCCCGACTCCCGGGCGGCGACCGCGAGATCGAGTCGCTGGAGGAGTTCGACGAGATCGCCGCTCGCGGCTCGCTCGCCGGGTGCCGCGTCCAGGCCATAGACCTGACGGAGCGTACGTCCGCGTTGCGGGCCTGCGACGCCACGGGCGCGGTGTTCCTCGGCTGCCCGATGGAGCAGGACGCCGTGGACGCGATGCGCACCGCCGGGGCGCTGGTGTTCCCGCCCGTCCCCGGCCTGCCGTTCGACCCGTACCGCGGTCTCCTCTACACGCCGGACGAACTCTTCGCGGGACTCTCCGAGGACGGGTACGAGGCGACTCCTGACGCCCGCGCGTACGCCTGGTTCCAGGAGACCAAGGCCGACGGCGACGTCTTCTCCTCGATGCTCCGCGCGATCCACGACGACTCGGTCTCGGACGCCCTCGACGAACTGCTCGTCAGCGCGCGGGTGGTGGGCGTGATGGGCGGCCACGCGATGGCCCGCGGCACGGAGGCGTACGAGGGTGCCGCGAGGCTCGGCCGCTCGCTGGCCCGCGCCGGGTTCACGGTCGCCACGGGTGGCGGCCCCGGCGCGATGGAGGCGGCGAACCTGGGCGCGTACGCGTCCGTCTTCCGCGACGAGATGCTGGACGAGGTGCTCGAACTCCTCGCCAAAACCCCGTCCTTCACCCCTTCCATCACCGATTGGGCGCGGGCGGCCTTCGACGTCCGCGAGCGCTGGCCGTCGGGCGGCGCGTCGGTGGGCATCCCCACCTGGTTCTACGGCCACGAGCCGCCGAACGCCTTCGCCACCCACCTGGCCAAGTACTTCGCCAACGCCACCCGCGAGGACGGCCTCCTGGCCCGCTCGAACGCGGGCGTGATCTTCCTCCCCGGCGCGGCGGGCACGCTCCAGGAAATCTTCGACGCGGCAACCCCGAACTACTACGAGTCCCGCGGCGAACCGGCCCCCATGATCCTGGTGAACCAGGACCACTGGACGAACCGCCTCCCGGCATGGCCACTGCTGCGGGCGCTGGCGCGGGGCCGGTCGATGGAGTCGAGGATCGCCTTGGTGGACAGGGTGGAGGAGGCGCCGGACGTGCTGCGGGGTTTCAGCCCGTCCGGCGTTTGAGGACGAACTCGGCGAAGCCGGTGACGC
>NZ_JBEYTL010000017.1:1412-99172 GCF_040643025.1 Streptomyces sp. NPDC047525 | reverse complement strand
GACGGCAACCAAGGCCGCGGCGCAAGAGCGGTTCTTCAGCCCGTCCGGCGCTTGAGGACGAACTCGGCGAAGCCGGTGACGACGGCAACCAAGGCCGCGGCGCAAGAGCGGTTCTTCAGCCCGTCCGGCGCTTGAGGACGAACTCGGCGAAGCCGGTGACGACGGCAACCAAGGCCCCCGCGCCGAGAGGGTTTTCGGGAAGGGGCGGGGTTGGGGAAAAGGCATTACCCGAACGAAGCCCGCTCCAGCCAGAACTCCAACAACCCCCGCTCCCCCAACACCTCAACACCCCCGCTGTCGAGCGACCGCCGCCGATAGAAGGCCAGCAACACCTCAGTAAGCGGCCCCCTCAAAGCAACGCTCGCCTTCTCATGCCCCCGCCGCCACACAAACCCCTCCTCCCCGAACTCGATGACCCACTCCGCATCAAGCCCCGGCGCATCAGTCGCATGCAGATGGATACTCCGCCCCACACCACGCAACTCAGCCGCACTGTCCCCCGGATCAGTCCGCTGCACGTACCGCACGATCTCCAGCCACTCATCGATCGCATCGGCGGCGACATCCGGCGCGACCTCGTACGCGACACCCGCGGCAATCGCCGCGTCCGCCCGGTGAATCGCCACCTCGTGCGTCATCCGCCGCGCCCAGAACCCGGCGCTCTGCGACTCGGCCCAGGTCCACACCGCAGTGTCGGCGCGCGCGCCGGACAGCGTCTTCGTGACCAGCTCGGCGCTCTCGGCCAGCCAGGCGTCGAGAGCGGCGGGGTCGTCGCCCTCGGGGCCGCGAATGCCCGGGACCTCCTCCTCCGGGATGTCCCCCGTGGCCCGGGTGGCGACCAACCGCTCCGCCCACCGCACGGCACCGCCGACATGGCGGGCGAGATGCCCCAGCGTCCACTCCGGACACGTCGGCACAGTGGCCGAAAGATCCGCCCCGGCCAACGTGCCCCTCAAGAGGCCCAGCTGGACCGCGACTTCGGCGCGGTGGCGGTCGTACTCCATCGTCGTCATGGGTGTCGTCATGGCCCGAACCCTAGGCAGATCCCCGGCCCACCCACACCGCATTAAAGCCGCAGCCCACCCCCACAGACACGAACGCCACGACCCACCTCAGCCCAGCACCACAACATCCCCCGCATCAAACGCGACCCCCACCGTCTCCCCCACCCCAGGCGCATCCCGCAACGCACAGGCCGCCTCAAGGCGCGGCCCCACCCGGGGTTCCAGATGAACGGCGACATGGGTGCCCCGGAAGGTACGCGCCGTCACCGCGCACGGCAGCCCCTCATCGGCGGGCACGAGCCGCACCCCGGCAGGCCGCACAAGGAGCCTGCACCGCCCGTCCGCCGCGTCCTCCGGCACCGGAACCTTGCCCCAGACGGTGTCCGCCACCTCACCGGCCACCGTCGCGTCGACGACGTTGTCGAAGCCGAGGAAACGCGCCACGAACTCGTCCGCCGGATGCTGCCAGACCTCAAGAGGCGTACCGGACTGGGCGATCCGCCCCTCCCGCATCACCACGACCCGGTCCGCGAGGGCGAAGGCCTCGCCCTGGTCGTGCGTGACCGCGAGCACGGTCGTGCCCAACTCGTCGAACAGCTCACGGAGTTCGACGACAAGCCGCTCCCGGAGCGACCGGTCGAGCTGACCGAGCGGCTCGTCGAGCATGAGCAGGCGCGGCCTCGGCGCGAGCGCACGCGCCAGGGCGACCCTCTGCTGCTCTCCGCCGGAGAGCGAGGCCACGGCCCGCCGCTGCGCACCCGGCAGCCCCACCAGGTCGAGCAACTCGGCTACCCGGTCGGCCTGTTCGCCGCGCGACGCCCCGTGCATCCGCAGCCCGAAGGCGACATTGCCCGCCACGTCACGCTGCGGGAACAGCTGGTGGTCCTGGAACATCAGGCCGACCCCGCGCTTGTGCGCGGGCACACCACGCTGGTCCCTGCCGCCCAGCAGGACCTGCCCGGCGTCGAGCTCCTGGAGCCCGGCGACCGCACGCAGCAGCGTCGACTTGCCGCTGCCGCTGGGCCCGAGCACGCACACGATCTCGTGCTCGTCGACCGCGAGCCCGACACGGTCGAGCACGGCACGCGCCCCGAACCGCACGGTCGCATCAACCAAGGTCAGCAACCCCGCACCACCAGCACCCGCACCACCGGCACCCACACCACCGCTGCCCACACCCACACCCACACCCATCAGAACTCCCCAGTCGTGCGATCGGTACGGAGCCGTTCGAGCAGCAGCAGCGACACCGCGCACACCACCATCAAGATCGTCGAAAGTGCCATCGCCTGCCCGTAGTTGAGCTCTCCCGCCCGCCCGAGCAGCCGCGCCACCGCGACCGGGAGCGTCGGGTTGTCCGGCCGCGCGATGAACACGGTCGCGCCGAACTCCCCCAGGGACACGGCGAAGGCGAACCCGGCGGCGATGAGCAGCGCCCGCCGCACCATCGGCAGATCGACCTCACGCCAGGCCCGCAGCGGCGAGGCCCCGAGCACGGCCGCCGCCTCACGCAGGCGTCCGTCCACCGCACGCAGGACGGGAAGCATGGTGCGTACGACGAAGGGCACGCCCACCAGCGCCTGCGCGAGCGGCACCAGGATCCACGTGGACCGCAGGTCGAGCGGAGGCTTGTCCAGCGTGATCAGGAACCCGAAGCCGACCGTCACCGCGGACACCCCGAGCGGCAGCATCAACAGCGCGTCGAAGCCGCGCACCAGGCGGCCGGCCTTCCGGGTGAGCGCCGCGGCGGCGAGCCCGCCGATCACCAGGGCGATGGCGGTGGCGGCGAGCGCGTACTGAAGCGAATTCCAGACCGCTTCGATCGGCGGTACGAGGAAGGCGCCCCCGTCGGCCGAGGTCAGCTCCTGGTAGTACGTGAAGCCGTAGCCGCCGGGACCGCTCAGGGACCGCTCGATCAGCACCCCGAGCGGCAGCAGTATCAGCACGGCGATCGTGACCATGACTCCGGCGAGCAGCGTCCATTGCCCGGCGCCGCGCGGGCGCCGCGCGACCGCGGAGGCGTCGACCAGCTTCAGTGCGGTCTCCCGCCTGCGCACGGTCCACGCGTGCACGGCGAGGATCATGCCGACCGCCGCGAACTGCACGATCGTCAGGACGGCGGCCGTCGACAGGTCGAGGAGCTGGGCGGTCTGCCGGTAGATCTCGACTTCGAGCGTCGAGTACGCGGGTCCGCCGAGGATCTGCACGACGCCGAAGGAGGTGAAGGTGAAGAGGAAGACCATGAGCGAGGCGGCGGCGACCGCGGGACCGAGCGCGGGCAGCGTCACCGTCCGCCAGGCGGTCCACCGCGAGGCGCCGAGCATCCGCGCGGCCTCCTCCTGACGCGGGTCGAGCTGCGACCAGAGCCCGCCGACGGTCCGTACGACGACGGCGTAGTTGAAGAAGACGTGCGCGAGCAGAATCGCCCACACGGTCGTGTCGAGCCGCACGCCCCACATCTCGTCGAGCAGACCGCCGCGGCCGAGCAGCGCGAGGAACGCGGTCCCGACGACGACCGTCGGCAGCACGAACGGCACCGTGACGACCGCCCGCAGAATCTGCTTGCCCCTGAACTCGAAGCGCGCGAAGACGTACGCGCCGGGGAGCGCGATCAGCAGCGTGAGCGCGGTCGACGCGAGCGCCTGCCAGGTGGTGAACCACAGCACGTGCCGGACGTCGGACTGCGCGAGGACATCGGCGATCCGCCCGAACTGCCACTCCCCGCCCACCTTCAGGCCGCGCGCGACGATCGCGGCGACCGGATAGGCGAAGAAGACGGCGAAGAACGCGACGGGCACGGCCATCAGGCCGAGCCGAGCCGCGCTCCCACGCGAGAGCCCCTTACGCCCCTTACGGGACTTGCCTACTTCAGTACGAGCGAGGTCCACGACTTGACCCACTGCTCGCGGTTGTCGGCGATCTTCTTCGGAGCCATGGTCTCCGGCTTGTCGATCGTCACGCCGTGCTTGACGAACAGCTCGGGCAGCTCGGCGTCCTCGCGCACCGGGTTCACGAACATGTTCAGCGGCATGTCGTCCTGGAACTTGGTGCTGATCAGGAAGTCGAGGAGCGCCTTGCCGCCCTTCTCGTTCTTGGCGTTGCTGAGCAGACCCGCGTACTCGACCTGCCGGAAGCAGGTGCCGGTCGCGACGCCGGTCGGCGCCTCCTTGGGCTGCGGCTTGGCGTAGAGCACCTCGACGGGCGGCGACGAGGCGTACGAGACGACGAGGGGCCGGTCACCCTTGGCCTTCTTCCCCCCGGCAGACCCGGAGAACTCCTCGTTGTAGGCCTGCTCCCAGCCGTCGACGACCTTGACGCCGTTGGCCTTGAGCTTCTTCCAGTAGCCCTGCCAGCCGCCGTCGCCGTACTGGGCTGCGGTACCGAGCAGGAACCCGAGACCGGGCGACGAGGTGGCGACGTTCTCGGTGACAAGGAGATCCCTGTAGGCGGGCTTGGTCAGATCCTCGAAGGACTTCGGCGGCGCCAGCTTCTTGTCGGCGAAGTACTTCTTGTCGTAGTTGACGCAGATGTCACCGCTGTCGACGGGCGTCACCCGATGCTTGCCCTGATCAACGCGGAACTGCGAGTTGACCTGGTCCAAGCCCTTGGCCTCGTAGGACTGGAAGAGTCCGTTGTCGAGCGCGCGGGAGAGCAGGGTGTTGTCGACGCCGAAGAAGACGTCGCCCTGCGGGTTGTCCTTGGAGAGGATCGCCTTGTTCACGGCGGCGCCGGCATCCCCGTCCTTGAGAACATTGACCTTGTAGCCGGACCGCTTCTCGAACTCCTTCAGTACGTCCTTGGAGACGTTGAAGGAGTCATGGCTGACGAGCGTGACGCTCTTGGAGTCGTCCTTGCCGCCGCTGCCCGCCGACTCGCTGCCGCAGGCGGAGAGCGCGACAAGCCCGAGACCGACGGCGACCGCGGTGACCGTGACCTTCTTCTTGGTGGTGCTCACTGAATTCATTCCTCCTGGAGTGACCAGGAAGAGACGCGGCCCTGCCCGCGGACCGGACCGGTCCGCGGGCAGGGCGCAACAGCTTGAGTGATGACCGAACTTCCTACCCGGAATGACCCGGGCAAGGTTCAGAGGGTCTGCGGCCAACCTGTCCTTGGCTGCCGCACTCTCAGCGCTGTGGCGCTCCCCTGTCGGAATATGAAGATGTGTTCCGGCTATGAAGTTGTGTTTCGGCCAGCCTAACGCTCGGACGCGGCGAGCTGACCGCACGCCCCGTCGATCTCCTGGCCACGGGTGTCACGAACCGTGACAGGCACCCCATGAGCGGCGATGGCATCCACAAAGGCCTTCTCGTCCTCCGGCCGGGATGCCGTCCACTTCGAACCCGGCGTCGGGTTCAGCGGGATCAGGTTCACGTGCACGGGCTTGTTCTTGAGCAGCCGCCCGAGCCGGTCACCGCGCCACGCGTGGTCGTTGATGTCGCGGATCAGCGCGTACTCGATGGACAGCCGGCGCCCGGACTTGGCCGCGTACTCCCAGCCTGCATCCAGCACTTCCCGCACGTTCCACCGCGTATTGACGGGTACGAGGGTGTCGCGGAGCTCGTCGTCGGGCGCGTGCAGCGAGATGGCGAGGCGGCACTTGAAGCCCTCGTCGGCGAACCGGTGGATGGCGGGCACCAGGCCGACGGTCGAAACGGTGATCCCACGCTGCGAGAGTCCGACCCCGTCGGGCTCGGGGTCCGTCAGCCGGCGGATGGCTCCGGTCACGCGGTTGTAGTTGGCGAGCGGCTCGCCCATCCCCATGAAAACGATGTTGGAGAGCCGGGCGGGCCCGCCCGGAATCTCCCCGTCCCGCAACGCACGCATGCCGTCGACGATCTGGTGCACGATCTCGGCGGTCGACAGATTCCGGTCAAGACCGGCCTGCCCCGTGGCACAGAACGGACAGTTCATCCCGCATCCGGCCTGCGACGAGATGCACATCGTCACGCGGTCCGGATAGCGCATGAGCACGGACTCGACGAGCGTCCCGTCGAAGAGGCGCCACAGCGTCTTGCGCGTGGTGTCGTCGTCACAGCTGATGTGCCGCACCACGGACATCAGCTCAGGAAGCAGCGCCTCCTGCAGCTTGCCCCGCGAACCGGCGGGAATGTCGGTCCACTGCTCCGGGTCGTGCGCGTACCGCGCGAAGTAGTGCTGCGAGAGCTGCTTGGCGCGAAACGGTTTCTCGCCGACAGCGGCGACGGCTTCCTTGCGCTCGGCGGGCGTGAGGTCGGCGAGATGCCGCGGCGGCTTCTTGGCTCCGCGGGGCGCGACGAAGGTGAGTTCTCCGGGTACAGGCATGGTCCATCCAGTGTCGCAGACGCCGGGGGCCCGGCCAGGTCACGGCCTATGGGTGGTGGTCGTTGTTGGTCACCGCTGGTGGGTGTGGGCCCCCCTTGGACGGCCCAGGGACGGCCCGGCCCTTCGCAGGCTGACCTGTGCCAGAGGCGAAGTGGGTCACGGAGAAAGCGCAGCGGTCGGCCCCTGGAGGTGAGACGCCTGTCACCACTCTTGGGTGCCACGCCGAACGCCCGCTGACAACAGGGCGTTTCCTGTCCCGATTTGGCGAGGCCACTCTCAGAGCTCGTCCGCAGTGACTCGACCTTCGAGACAGGAACCCATACTTCACATGCGTGCACTCGCTATGGAGTTCCTACTTCATTGGCGAGACTAAATATCTCAGCGGCAATCTTTGGCTCCTGCGTCTTTGCATAGTGTGCGAGTGACTGGCGCAAGTGTTCGCGACCTTCAGGAGTAGGATTTCCACTTTCCCACGCAGAGCGATGCTTCCGCAACTCGCCGATCAACTTATCTCGCTCGACAGAGGGGGCTCCTCGTGTCGCGACCTCTACACCAGTAGAGGGAATATACAAGCGGATTTGATTGATGGCGGGTGCAGTCAACAGCTTGAGACGCTCCCCCTTCGCAGAGCATTGCGCGGATGCGACGCGGAACCCGTCGAAGCTGAACACCTTCGACAAAGAATTCTTTTTATAGAATTCTTTTAGGATGGACTTACCGTGAAAAAGCTCTAACGCCTTTCCAGAACTAAGGATTTCCCCTACTCTAACCCTAATCGAATCCGTCAAATCCGGTAGATTCTGCTCTGCGATCTTAGCTTTCAAGCTAGCGACTTGATCTTCGATATCTTCGATTGCCTGATCTGGATCCACTTTGTCTGTCGTAATCCATGCCCCTGGCATGGCGGCACGAATTCGAAGCCGCACCTCCTCCTCCACTCGACATGAGGCAATAGCATCAAGAGATGCTCTCACGTCGGCCAGCGAGGAAAGCCCGACTGTTGGGCCGTGATCCTTCAAGAGCTCCCACAACTGCTCTGCATCTAGAAGTAAATTCTCAATCATCGCGACGGGCCAGGCGACAACAAAATCAGGGATACCTGATGCTGAAGTATCTGAGTCCACGAGGCCAAAAACCGGCATTCCGGGAAGGTGCAGCGAAGCTCCGCGGAGAGATTTGGTGGCACTAACCACCTCCTTTCGACTTCTCGCTGGAGCGACCGCCCAGTGCTCAACCTCCGGGATAAGAAGCTTCATCAACCTTTCGTCTGTCACCGCGGATTTATTTCCGGTTACGCTGGACTCCCCCTCAACAAAGACGATCGGCTTTCCGCGGGTCAGCATGTGTGTACTGCCAGTAAGACCTCGCGCTACCTCAAGGCGCTCCGCAGTAGAACTGAGCCTGGACAACTGATTATCTCCTACATAACCAGGTGGAGAAAGTACGTAAAGTTCGTCATCCTGGAGAGCGTCAAGAAAAACGGGAGACTGCGTAGCGAAAATGAACTGCGCACGCGCTTCACGCGCAATAGTTCGCATGTACTCAAGTACGTTTAGTTGCAATAGTGGATGAAGATGAATTTCAGGCTCATCCAAAACCAAAGTAATTGGGACAATATTCGGGTCGTCCGGATAGGTGCAGCCGGTCAGAACTTTGGCCTCGCGCTCCACAAATGGGAGGAAGAGCGAGATTGCCGCCTTCTCCCCAGACGACAAGTCATCAATATCAAACTCGGGCCCTTGCTCCAGATCTGAGCGCTTGAAGACTACTCTAATGTTTTGAACATTCGAGGTGTCGATGCGGGAAAGCGTTAGGTGCGGGAGGAGGATAGACACCAGTTGCTTTAGCGGCAGCAGCAGGTCTGGAACCGTACCCTTAGAAACTTGCCCACCCTGCGCCTCGAATTGAGAGTGCACCAATTCACGTTGCTGATTATTCAGCCGGACAATGGCAGTCTTTGCTAGAGCGTTGGAGTCATCTGCCGAGCTAGCATTGCGCCCTAGCCCTGGCAGAAAATGAAGACCGTTCGGTGCGCCATATTGGTAGTTCGGGATAGATTCCGACTTCAAAATATCCTGAAACTCGAAGGGGAACCCAATAACGTGAAACTCAGAAAGCTGACTGCTTCGCCAAGTCCTGTGAGGTCCCACATAGAGCAAATCCGAGCCGGGTTCGAGCAGACTTGCCCTATGGGTTCTGATGCCTTCCAGTAGAGTGGACTTTCCAGCTCCATTTGGTCCCGCAATCGCGACCAAGTTTGGTAGTTCGTCAGCCTGCGCTCGCGCCAGGCCACGAATCGATTGGATGTCGAACGATCTAATGGCCATGGAGCATCCCTCAGAAGGAGCGAAAGGCACAGCAACGGTGAATTCGCAGGAAGTCAGCTGACTCGACTCTTCAATGCTAGCGCGAATGTGATGGCTGCCACGTGTGATTGGCCTACTGAGGGACTGACACCGGACCGCTTAGCGAACCCTCTCTGAGAGCTTCAAGGAAGGGCAGCGAACGGGACCCAGACGATCTGGTCGGGTCGCAGAGCGCCAGCGACTACCCCTGGGCCAGGCGAGAGGAGCCCCGTTACCGGTCAACTCTTGCTCGACACATCCTGCAGGAGGCGGCTTGTGAAGCCCGCCCCTCGCAAGCGTTGGTACGCAGCCTCCACGCCCTGGGGAACCTGCTGCTCGATCACAAACCCGTGCTCGGGATAGATCATGAGCCGCTGTTGCGCCCCGACAAGCATGTCGATGACGAGTCGCGCATCCTGGATCGAGTCGACGTACTCCGCGAGCGTCATGGCCGTCGACGCACTCACCCACGTCACGTCCGGCCAGACCTTGCACGCCGTGGCGTGGGAACGGCGCTCTTCGTACGGCTTACTAACCAGTAGCGCAGATTCCACGGGCACCCCGCGCTCTTCCAGCAAGGCCCGTGACAGCGTGATGTTCTCGCCCGTGTTGCGAGCGTGCGGCTCGACGAGGACCGCGTCTGCCGGTACTCCGAGCTCCAAGGCCCGCTCGCGATAGTGCTCGGCCTCGCCTTTGGGCATCGCCTCTCGCGTCGTACGGCTGGTGGCCCCGGTGAAGACGATCAGCGGAGCCAGGCCTCGGTGATACAGGTCAGCCGTGACGTCAGCGACGCCGAGATCGTGACTGCCGAGCCCGATCGCCACCGAGCATCGCCGGGGTTCGTGGCCCATCTGCTGGAAGTCCCACAGTTCCTGCGCATCGGCCCACGCCTGGGCGGAGATCACGCCTTATCGCCTTCTTCCCTGCGCCGAGTCGGGCGCCTTGAAGTCGTTGGACCACGCGAAGGGCGTGGCCGCATGAACGCCAATGGCGAACTCCACCACCGTGTCATCTGCGGTGCAAGCCATGCCATGCAGCTCGACGATCCATTCCGTGGCCGGGAGTTGAACCGCGTACGGTGGCAGCGTGGCAAACGAAGATCTGGGGCGGACTCTTCGCCGCTTGCGCCGTCTAGCCAGCCTGACGCAAGAGGAATTGGCCGAGCGCTCGGACGTGTCCGTTGATGTAATCCGTCAGCTTGAGCAGCGCCGCAAGCACTCGGCACGCTTGCCCACGCTTCACGCCTTGGCGAACGGCCTCGGCGTGGAGCTGACGACGCTTCTGGGGGACCCTCCTGCCGTCGCCTCGACGGGAGAGAACGACGGGCCGCGCTTCGTCGCGGTGCGCCGCGCCATCATGCCGGCGCTCTGGGGACCGGAGCCGAAGCCACCAGAGCCCGGCTTCTCGCTGGCCGCCCTCCGTGAGCGGATCGCGGATGGCTGGACGCAGTACCACTCCGCTGAGTTCGACACGGTGATGCAGGTGCTGCCGGACATGATCTCGGACGCGCAGACGGCCACGGTGTCGAGCAACGACGATGATCGGGGAGTCGGTTTCGCAGCGCTGGGCAAGGTCCTCCAGCTCGCCGGGCACGTCGCCGTGCGCATGGGGAAGACGGACCTCGCGCTCATCAGTTTGGAGCGCGCCATAGACGCCGCGGGGCGATCTTCCGACCCCCTGCTACGCCCTATGATCGTCAACTCCGTTGCGTGGACCTACCAGCGGCAAGGGCGCCTCGGGGACGCCCTGAGCATCGCCCTGCACGCCGCCGACGACACCAAGGACAGCGGGCACACGGGGACCGCTGACGGGCTGAAGGTCTGGGGTGCGCTCACCATGTCCGCCGCCACGTCGGCCGCGCGCAGCAACGACTATGAGCGGGCAGCTGCGTTGATGGCGCACGCCGAGAAGGAAGCCGCCCGCGTGGCCAAGCTGCCGCAGGGCAGCGACAGCCGCATGGTCAGCGTGTTCAGCCCGTCATCGGTGCGTATCGAGCGCGTCCGCCTGGCCGTTCAGTACGGGCACCCTGAAGAGGCCCTGAAGCTGGCCAAGGGAATGCGGCTGAGCAAGGACACCCCGCCGTCCTGGCGGACGTGGCTGTTGCTGGACGTGGCCCGAGCCCATACGGACCTTGGGAGCGCAGGAGAGGCTGTGAAGTCTCTTGAGTCGCTGCGGCGTGTGGCTCCGACCTGGATGCAGCACCACACGTTGGCCGTAGCCATCGTGCGTGACCTGTGGTCGATGCCCAACCACCCTGCAGGGCTTCGGTCATTGGCCGAGTTCCTGGGGATCGCCGAATAGCGTCGCAAAAGTAGGACGCCACATCCCTGTCACGCTGTGTAGCGAGCCGATTCCATGAGTCGTACAGCGCCCCGGCGACCGCGCGAACGGTCCCGAGGCATGGACGACTGAGATGGAGTCGACATGGGCGAGAGTACGGGCCCAGCATCCGGCGCGGGAAGCAGAACGAGCACACTTCGCACGCGACCGGTCGAAGTGCCAGACCCTGCCACGTTGTCCGTGGCGCAGACGTGCGGCCGTGCCTGCGTCTGGTGCGCCGTCGCTCTCTGCACGGCGACGGCCGTAGAGCTCGGCGAGCGCAGAGGGAAAACCGACTTCGTCTGGTTCCCCCGCTCCTGCCGACTCTGCGCCTCCCGGCCCGCGTACCTGGAGCTCCTCGCCCACATACAGAGCTGCGAGCAGTGCGCCGACGAAGCCGCCCGCTGCATCGAAGGCAGCGCTCTGCGGCGGACACTGAGGGAGGCGCGACGATGAGCGCAGGTACATGGTTCTGCGGGCACTGCGATCAGCCGATCACCCAAGGCCAGAAAGTCAGAACCTCGCGAAGGTCTCTATCTCGGCTGGCGGCATCACGGTACGACTGCACGAGAGCTGCGCGATACGAGCCGGGTACGTCCGGCGCACACCCCGCTAGGACGTGTATCGGAAGTGGATCTTGGTGGTGGGCTTGCCTTACTTCAGAGGTAATCGACTCGGTGTGCCTGCACGGACAGGATTAGCGATCTCTCCGCGTCGGAGGACGCGGACCAGGACGGAGAGGTCAGCCATGTCCATTGCCGCAGCTACGAACACGCGCACTGTGGTTGAGGAGTTGCTGCGCAGAATCGGCGAGGGCGACCCCGAGCGCATCGCCGAGCTGTACGCCGAGCAGGGCGATTGGAAACTCGACTGGCCGGAGGCCGAGCACGGCCGTACTGCCACTCCGTGGATCCGTCACCGGTTCACCCGGGCCGACGCGGCCGCCCACTATCGCGAGCTTGCCGAGTACCACGTGCCGGAGTACGTGGCGACTGAGGTCGAGCGCATCCTCATCGACGGGAACGACGCGGTCGTGCTCGGCGAGATCCGTCAGACCGCCCGGCCCACGGGCCGTGCGTATCACGCGCGGTTCGCCTTGCATCTCACCGTCGAAGACGGCCTTGTCACCCGGCACCATATCTATGAGGACAGCCTTTCCGTCGCCCAGGCATTTGAGGTGGGGAATCAATGAAAGGCCACCGGGGCAATCGCGAGCTGCTGGTCACAGCCACTCGTCGATGGCTGCGATGAGGACGGTGGCCTCGTAGCGGCCCGCGAGTTTGTCGCATCTCGTGGCCACAGCCCGGTGCGGGATGGTGCAGCGGATGAGAGTCGCCGCGCTGTCCGGCGACGATCACGATAGACATGGGCTTCTGGCCTTGCTCGACGGCCAGATGGAGCTTGGTGGTCAGGCCGCCGCGCGAGCGCCCAAGGCCGTGATCGTCCGCCACCTTCCATCGGTGGTGCACGGATATTCGAACACATGACCTAATCCGACCATGGCGCCCACGCAAGCGAGCCCCGGCAGATGACGCCGGGGCTCACTCGGAGTGGTGTGTCAGCGGTTCATCAGGGCGAACACGCCCCACCCGAGATATTCGCGCTGGTACCTGGCGTGCTGGACGGGCCCCGCGGCGAGTTCCGCGCGCAGTTCGGCGGCCAGCTCGTCGTCCGGGTTGGCGTCCAGCCAGCGGCGGGTGTTGAGCCACTGTGCCGCTACGTACCGGTCCCAGCTGTCCTGGTCGGCGAGGACCATCTCGACGACATCGCAGCCCAGGTCCCCGAACTGTTCGACCAGTTCAGGCAGCGGGAGCAGGTCGTCCTTGCGGGCCAAGTGGCAGCCCTCGACGGTGGCTTGGTCCTCAGGCTCGCGGCGCCAGTACGGCTCGCCGATCAGCATCATGCCGCCGGGAACGAGACTGCGTCGCAGGAGTTCCACCGTCCCTGCCACGCCGGAGCCGATCCAGGTGGCACCGACGCAGGCGGCGATGTCGACGGGATCGTCGGCGACATGGCCCGAGGCGTCCGCGTGCACGAAGCCGACCCGGTCGGCAACGGACAGCTCGGCGGCCCGCGCGCGGGCGGCATCGAGGAAGACGGTGCTGATGTCCACCCCCGTGCCGGTCACGCCGTGGTCGCGGGCCCAGGTGCTCAGCATCTCGCCCTTGCCGCAGGCGAGGTCGAGCATGCGGGCGCCCGGCGACGGGCTGATGGCCTGACCCAGGATGGCCAGCTTCTCGCTGGTGAACGGGTTGCAGACGCGATGACTGCTCTCGCGGATGGTGAAGCTACGTGGCAGATCCACTAGGGGGATTCCTTCGGTCCATGGAAGTGAGAACGGCTGGGCAGAGCGGCCGACGGGAGTTGGCCGCGAGTACCTGGACCGTCATCAAATGCACCTCTTAGGACATGGGAAGGCTGGGACCGGTCGAGAGTAGGGCGGCTGTGATCACCGCGTCCATCGCTTTTCCCGTTTCTCGCTTTTCCCGTCCCTGCCGGTACCCGGCGGGCCTGGCGAAGTCGGTCGACAGCACTTGTCACTGTGCGCCATCATTCGGTAACACAAGGCGAGAGTTGCGTGTCGAGTGACTCCGCAGCGAGGGGGCCCCTCAGTGGAACCGTCCGAAGCTCCCATCGCCCTCGACCGCGATCTGTTCATGCGCAGCCTGATCCGTGAACTGGCACGCGTACTCGAGGACGTGGTCGGCCTGGAGGAGGCGGCGGGCTATGTCAGCCTCGTCAGCCAGACCATCGGCGACGACATCAACAGCCAGTACACGAAGGCGCTCTCCGTCGACCGTCTCGACCGCGCGCAGGTCTCACAGGTCATGGTGGACCTCAAGAGACGCCTCGGCGGAGACTTCTACGTCATCGAGGAGGACGACCGGCGCATCGTTCTCGGCAACCGTGTCTGCCCGTTCGGCGAGAAGGTCGTGGGCCGCCCCTCGATGTGCATGATGACGTCGAACGTCTTCGGGACCATCGCCGCGGACAACCTCGGCTACGCCCGCGTGGAGCTGGAGAAGACCATCGCCCGCTGGGACGTGGGCTGTCGGGTCGTGGTGCACCTCCGGCCGCCTTCCGACGCGGAACTGAACACAGGGCGTGAGTACTACGGCGATGCCCTGTGACCTGTGATGACCCGCTACTGCTCTTCCGCAAGATCACCGGTCTGCTCACGGAGCCGGTCCTGCTCGTCGCCGCCGACAGCCGTGTCCTGGCCGCGAATCCCGCGGCGGCCCGGACGCTTCCGGGCGTCGGGGACGCGATCCCCCTGAGCGAGCTCGTCTCCGAATCCGCCGAGGACGTCGCCAGGATCATCCGGCAGTGGCTGCGCACCGGCCATCCGACACCGGCCGGCCTGACCCTGCACGGCTTCGACGGCGCCCGGCTGCGCTGCCGCTGCTTCGGCGCCAGGGCCCAGTGGATGCCCACCCTGACCGTGCATCTGCGCGCCGTCCGCATCGACCCCGGCGACCGCTTCCTCACCCTCAAGGAGCGCGTCAACGCCCTCGAACGCGAGCGCACGCTGCGCTTCCGCGCCACCGAGGACCGCATACGGCTCACCGCGTCCCTGGCCGCCGCCCACGCCAGGCTCGACCACCTGCACGCGCTCGTCCAGGCGGTCGCCACGGCCGCCTCGGCCACAGCCCTCGTCCAGTCGGTCGCCAAACACGCGCCCCCGGCGCTCGGCTGCAGGGAAGCCGCACTGCACCTCACCCTTCCGGCACCTGCCCCCGCCCGCCGCCGCCTCCGGGTCCCGATTCCTCCGTACGCCACCCTCGTCCTCACCACGGACAGCGCGCCGCCGCCCGACCATCTGGAGTCAGTGACGGCCCTGATCAGCGGGGCACTCAGGAACCTCTAGGCGACCCGACCCGACCACCGGGGCATACGGAAAGGGCCCGCCGTCCAGTGGACAGCGAGCCCCTCACGTACGGACAGAAGCAGGTCAGCCGGACCCCACGAAGATGACGAGCAGCAGCCACACCACCGGCGCGGTCGGCAGCAGCGAGTCGAGGCGGTCCATGATGCCCCCGTGACCGGGGAGCAGCGTGCCCATGTCCTTGATGCCGAGGTCACGCTTGATCATCGACTCACCGAGGTCACCGAGCGTCGCGCTCGCGGCGACGGCGAGGCCGATGAGCAGCCCTTGCCACCACGTGCCGCCGTCGATCAGGAACTCCATGCACAGCGCGCCGCCCGCCATCGCGAACGTCACCGCTCCGACCAGGCCCTCACGGGTCTTGCCGGGGCTGATGCGCGGCGCCAGCTTGTGCTTGCCGAAGCGCCAGCCGATCGCGTACGCACCGGTGTCGCTGACCACGGTGAGGAGCAGGAACGTGAGCACCCGCATCGCGCCGTCGTCCGCGGTGAGCATCATCGCCACGAACGTCGCGAGGAACGGGACGTAGAACGCCGCGAAGACGCCCGCCGTGACGTCCTTCAGATAGCCCTCGGGCGGCTCGGTCATCCGCCAGACGAGCACCGCGAGCGCGGTGAGCGCCATGGCGACCCAGGCGCCCTCGGGCCCGCGGACGTATCCGGCGACGACCATCGCGGCGCCGCCCACCGCGAGCGGGACCAGCGGAGCCTTGATGCCCTTGCGCTCCTCGAGCCGCGAGGTGAGCTCCCAGAGACCGACCACGACGGCGACCGCTATGACGCCGATGAAGACGGCCTTCACGATGAAGAGCGACGCGACGATCACCGCGCCGAGCCCCACGCCGACTCCTATGGCCGCCCCGAGATCACGGCCCGCGCTCTTCTTCTGCGGCGCTTGAGGCGCCTGGGGCGCCTGAGGCGTACGAGGCGCCTCGGGGGCGGGCTGTGATGCGCTGGGCATGGGCTCCTGGGGTACTTCAGGCATGTCAGGCACGATGGGCATGGGCTGCGTCTCTGCTGGATACAGGGCGTCATGCGCATCGTACGCGGGACCTGCCGGGGCAGCCCCTTGAGCAGGGCCCTGGTCGGGCGGCCCCCAGTACCCGGTGCTGGGAGGCGCCCCCCAGGAAGAGTCGTTCACGGATCGGATTCCTCAGTCCTCAGACCACGAGCCCTCAGACCTCGAGCAGCTCGGCTTCCTTGTGCTTGAGCAGCTCGTCCACCTGGGCGACGTACTTCGCGGTGGTGTCGTCGAGCTCCTTCTCCGCGCGACGGCCCTCGTCCTCGCCGATGTCGCCGTCCTTGATCGCCTTGTCGATCGCTTCCTTGGCCTTGCGACGGATGGAGCGGATCGAGATCTTGGAGTCCTCGGCCTTGGTCTTGGCGACCTTGATGTACTCCTTGCGGCGGTCCTGCGTCAGCTCGGGGAACGTCACCCGGATGATGTTTCCATCGTTGCTGGGGTTGACGCCGAGGTCGGAGTCGCGGATCGCCTGCTCGATGTTGCGCAGCGCGCTCTTGTCGAACGGGGTCACCACGGCCATCCGCGGCTCGGGCACCGAGAACGAGGCGAGCTGATTGATCGGCGTAAGGGCGCCGTAGTAGTCAGCCACGATCTTGTTGAACATCGCCGGGTGCGCACGGCCTGTGCGAATCGCGGCGAAGTCCTCCTTGGCGACCACGACGGCCTTCTCCATCTTCTCCTCGGCCTCGAGGAGGGTCTCTTCGATCACCACTTGCTCCTGCGTGTTGTGAGTGGGCTGGGGGCGCCCCCACACGGTGAAGTAGGGGGAGTCCATGGGGCGTCGGCTGCGTCGCGTCTCTTTCCCTGCACCGTGTCCGACCGGCAGGGCTTTGTCCATCCCTCGGGGGCGTCGCCGAGATCAGGCGCGGGTGCCCTCGTCGCCCACGAGTGTGCCGATCTTCTCACCCTTGACGGCACGGGCGATATTGCCGGTGGACAGCAACTCGAAGACCAGGATGGGCAACTTGTTGTCGCGGCACAGGGTGATCGCGGTCATGTCGGCGACCTTCAGGTCGCGGGTGATGACCTCGCCGTAGCCGAGCGCGTCGTACTTCACCGCGTCCGGGTTGGTCTTGGGGTCGGAGTCATAGACCCCGTCGACGCCGTTCTTGCCCATGAGCAGGGCCTCGGCGTCGATCTCCAGGGCGCGCTGCGCGGCGGTCGTGTCCGTGGAGAAGTAGGGCATGCCCATACCGGCGCCGAAGATGACCACACGGCCCTTCTCCAGGTGCCGCACGGCGCGCAGCGGGATGTACGGCTCCGCGACCTGGCCCATCGTGATGGCGGTCTGCACGCGGCACTCGATGCCCTCCTTCTCCAGGAAGTCCTGGAGGGCGAGGCAGTTCATGACCGTGCCGAGCATGCCCATGTAGTCGGAGCGCGCACGGTCCATGCCGCGCTGCTGCAGCTCCGCGCCGCGGAAGAAGTTGCCGCCGCCGATGACGGCCGCGATCTGGGCACCGTCGCGGACGACCGCGGCGATCTCCTTGGCGATCGCGTGCACCACGTCGGGGTCGACGCCAAGGCCGCCCCCGCCGGCGAATGCCTCACCGGAGAGCTTCAGCAGGAAACGACCGGCGACTTTGTCGTCACCACTGTTTGTGTCGGCCTTGGTGGTCATGGAGTTCTCGCTTCTTTTTGCTCGGCGCACATACGAAGAAGGCCACTGCCGGTGGGGTGTTGTTCGCATCCCATGCTCGGCAATGGCCTCCTCGTCAGATCTGCGGTCGTACGTCGCGTACTGCGTGGGGTACGCGGGCGACCGCTGTCGACCCTAGCGGGGTCTACCGTCGATCGCGGTACGGACTCAGATGCCGACCTTGATGCGCGAGAAGCGCTTCAGGGTGACACCGGCCTCGTCCAGGACCTTCTGGACGGACTTCTTGTTGTCGAGCGCGTACGGCTGACCGAGGAGGGTGGCCTCCTTGAAGAAGCCGTTGACGCGACCCTCGACGATCTTGGGCAGCGCGGCCTCGGGCTTGCCCTCGGCGCGGGTGGTCTCCTCGGCGACGCGGCGCTCGGACTCGACGACCTCGGCCGGGACGTCCTCGCGGGAGAGGTACTTCGGCGCGAAGGCGGCGATGTGCTGGGCGATGCCCTTGGCCAGGTCGGCGTCGGCCTTGTCCAGCTCGACCAGGACACCGATCTGCGGGGGCAGGTCGGGCATGGTGCGGTGCATGTACGCGGTCACGAAGGCGCCCGAGAACTGCGCGAAGCGGTCCAGGACGATCTTCTCGCCGAGGTTGGCGTTGGCCTCGTCGACGTACGCCTGGACGGTCTTGCCGGCCTCGATCTCGGACGCGAGGAGCGCCTCGAGGTCGGCCGGGGACGTCTTGGCGATGTGCTCGGCGAGCGAGTTCGCGACAGCCTGGAACTTCTCGCCCTTGGCGACGAAGTCCGTCTCGCACTTCAGCTCGACGATCACGCCGGAGGTGTTGTCGTCAGCGATGAGGGAGACCACGGCGCCGTTCTCGGCGGAGCGGCCCTCGCGCTTGGCGACGCCCTTCTGGCCCTTGATGCGCAGAGCCTCGACGGCCTTGTCGACACTGCCGTCGGCCTCGTCGAGCGCCTTCTTGCAGTCCATCATGCCGGCGCCCGTGAGCTCGCGGAGCTTCTTGACGTCAGCGGCGGTGTAGTTCGCCATGATCCTGAAATTCTCTTTCGGAGGTCTGAAAGATCTACGGGTGAACGGCGGGGGCCTGATGGGCCCCCGCCGTCAACTACCGAACCTGTGAAGGTCAGGCCTGCTCGGTCTCCGTGGCGGGGGCCTCGGCGGCAGCAACCTCGGCGGGGGCCTCGGCCTGCTCGGCGTCGGCAGCCTTCTCCGTCTCGGCGGACTTCTGAACCTCGGCCTCTTCGGCCTTCGGCTCGTCGGCCTTGGCCTCGTCGGCCTTGGGCTCGTCGGCCTTCTTCTCGCCCTCGAGCAGGTCGCGCTCCCACTCGGCGAGCGGCTCGCCGGCGGCCTTCTCGCCCGGCTTCTGGTCGCCCGTGGCCACGCCGGAACGGGAGATGAGTCCCTCGGCGACGGCGTCGGCGATCACGCGGGTGAGCAGGGTGACGGAGCGGATCGCGTCGTCGTTGCCCGGGATCTTGTAGTCGACCTCGTCGGGGTCGCAGTTCGTGTCGAGGATGGCGACGACCGGAATGTTGAGCTTCCGGGCCTCACCGACCGCGATGTGCTCCTTCTTGGTGTCCACGATCCAGACGGCGCTGGGCACCTTGGACATCTCGCGGATACCGCCGAGGGTCTTCTCCAGCTTGGCCTTCTCGCGGGAGAGGACGAGCAGCTCCTTCTTGGTGAGGCCGGACGCGGCCACATCCTCGAAGTCGATCTGCTCGAGCTCCTTCAGGCGCTGCAGGCGCTTGTAGACGGTCGAGAAGTTGGTGAGCATGCCGCCCAGCCAGCGCTGGTTCACGTAGGGCATGCCGACGCGGGTCGCCTGCTCGGCGATGGCCTCCTGCGCCTGCTTCTTCGTGCCGACGAACATGACCGTGCCGCCGTGGGCGACGGTCTCCTTGACGAACTCGTAGGCGCGGTCGATGTACGACAGCGACTGGAGCAGGTCGATGATGTAGATGCCGTTGCGCTCCGTGAAGATGAAGCGCTTCATCTTCGGGTTCCAACGACGGGTCTGGTGACCGAAGTGGACGCCGCTTTCCAGCAGCTCCCGCATCGTGACGACGGCCATGGCCGTACTCCTAGGTGTTCTCGGTTGTGCCGCGTCCGCCGGACGGCGGTCGCGCCTGACGCCCGCGATGCGCCGTGCCACAAAGGACCGAGAGGCGCTGGCACCTGGCTTTTCAGGGCCTGGTGTCGGGGCGTGCGAAGTCGACCCGGTGACCCGGATCGCCACAAGAAGTGTACGGGACCCGCGAGGCAGCGGGTGACGCCGCTGTCCACAACCAGCTGGTCATCCACAGATCCACGCCATGATCCCCGCGGACGGGCCCTGCGCGGGACGGTTCTGGCATGTCTCACATGCGACGAGAGCTGGGCCTGGTGCTGTTGACCGTGGTGCTGATCACTGCGGTGATGCTGCCCGCGGGCGCTGCGGGTGGACCGGAGCTGAGGGCGGGCGGTGCGCCCGGCGGAGAGCCCGTGCCGAAGGTGGACGGTGCGCCCGGCGGGGAGTCCGTGCCGAAGGTGGGCGGATCGCCCGGCGGGGAGTCCGTGCCGAAGGTGGGCGGTGCGTGGCCCGTAGGGGTGAGGCCCCCTGTCGTACGGGGCTGGGAACCCCCGGCGACGGAGTACGGCCGGGGGCACCGGGGCGTGGACCTCACGGCGCCGCCGGGCGCCGTGGTCCGGGCTGCGGCTCCGGGCAGGGTCTCCTTCGCGGGCCGGGTGGCCGGCCGGGGAGTGATCGCGGTGGAGCTGGCGGACACGGGAGAGCCACCGCTGCGCACGACGTACGAGCCGGTGCGGGCCACGGTCAAGAAGGGCGCCGAGGTGACGGCGGGCGAGGCACTGGGGGTGCTGGAACTCCCCACGGCCCACTGCCCGGGCAGCTGCCTGCACTGGGGCCTGCTGAGGGCCGACGCGTATCTGGACCCGCTGTCACTGATGCCCCCGTGGCTCCTGCGGCGAGGGGCGTCCCGCCTGCTGCCGGTGAGGGGCGTGCCGATGCCGGAAGCCGAGGTGCCGGAGGTCGGCGATCCGATGCCGGAGGCCGACGTACCGATGCCGGGGGTCAGCGATCCGATGCCGGAGGTTGACGTACCGATGCCGGGGGTCAGCGATCCGATGCCGGAGGCCGACGTACCGATGCCGGGGGTCAGCGATCCGATGCCGGAGGTCAGCGAGCGAGGCCTCAGCCCCGCACACCCCGCAGCGCCATGGCGACGGCCGCTTCGGTGATGGCGGACGGGTCCTCGGCGGCGCCCAGCTCGATCCGCCGCACAGCCGCGTCCACGACACCCTGCAGGAGCATCGCCGCGAGCCGGGGCTCGGCATGCCCCAGGTCGCGCAGCGCCTCGCCGATCATGGCGACGAGCCCACCGTGCGCGGCACGGATCTTCTCGCGCGCCCCCGCGTCCAGCTCGGCGGCGGAGATCGCCACGACGGCGCGGTGCCGCCGGTCCCCCACCAGATCGAGCTGCCGCCTGACGTACGCCTCGACCTTGCCCTCGGCGGAGTCCGCACCCTCCATCGCCGCCGAGACCTCCGCGGCCCAGACGGGGAAGTCAACCTCGCAGAGCTCCTCCACGACCGCGGCACGCGACCGGAAGTACTCATACACGGATGACCGCGCGAGCCCCGTGCGCTCAGCGAGAGCGGGGAAGGTCAACGCCTCCGTACCGCCCTCGGACAGCAGGGACCGCGCGGCGTCCAGGAGGGCGCCCCGCTGCATCGACCGGTGCTCGGCCACAGAGGCCGCTCGAATCCTTGGCACGCCCTCCACTCTACGGACGTGACCGCGAGGACGGGAGTCGATCCACCTCGAAGAACTCCACACCCTCACCGCACGGCACAGGCCGGGGGCAGGGACGATTCAGCGCGCTCAGCGGCCGAAACTCGCCAGCTTCGCCCGCAGCTGGAGCACTGATTTCGTGTGGATCTGGCTCACCCGGCTCTCCGTCACCCCGAGCACATTGCCGATCTCGGCGAGCGTGAGACCTTCGTAGTAGTAGAGCGTGACGACCGTCTTCTCCCGCTCCGGCAACGTATTGATCGCGCGCGCGAGCAGCCGCCGCAGCTCGCGGTCCTCGGCGACCTCCACGGGGTTGTCGGCCGCGGTGTCCTCGAGCGTGTCCATCAGGCTCAGCCGGTTGCCGCCCTCGCCGCCGGCGTGCAGGAGCTCCTCCAGAGCCACGACGTTCGCCAGCGACAACTGGCTGAAAACAGCGTGCAGTTCCTCCAGCGCGATCCCCATCTCATGGGCGACCTCGCTCTCCGACGGCGTGCGCCGCAGCTGCGCCTCGAGCGTGGCGTAGGCCCGCTCGACGTTGCGCGCCTTCTGCCGCACGGACCGGGGAATCCAGTCGAGCGCGCGGAGTTCGTCGATCATCGCGCCACGGATGCGGGTGATCGCGTACGTCTCGAACTTGATGGACCGTTCGATGTCGAACTTCTCGATCGCGTCGATCAGCCCGAACACCCCGGACGAGACGAAGTCCGCCTGCTCGACATTGGGCGGCAGCCCCACACTGACCCGTCCCGCGACGTACTTCACCAGCGGCGAGTAGTGCAGGATCAACTGCTCGCGCAGCCGCCCGTCCCCCGTCTCCTTGTACGACCGCCACAGCTCGTCCAGCGACGAGGGCGCGGGGGGCCGCTCCCGCTCGCCGCTACGGGCGGCGGGGGGAGCTGCCGCCCGATCGGACCCTGAGGTGTGCTGGGGCATTCGTTGCCTTGAGCCGTTCTGCCGTGAACTGGTGAGGTCGTGCGAGCCGATGGATTCGCCCGCGCCCGCGAGGTGGTGGGATTGCGTGAAGTGAATGAGGTTGTCCGTCTGCCGTCTGCTTGCCTGTGGTTGCCTGTCCGCGTCGGAATCCTTGTGAGCGTAGCGTGACTGGAGTGTCGCAGTGTGCGAACAGTAGGGGATCCCGCGTACGCAGATACGTTCCGCTGGGCGCCCCACCGAGTTCCCCTCGTCGCCTTCCGTGACGACTCCGGAGGGCCAACTGCGCGTCTTTCCAAGGCCGTCGGGGGTTCATCCAGACGGCCGAACACGCTCGGTCACGAACCCCCTCCCTTCGGGAAGACCGACACAATCGCCTGGCGTGTCAACTGCCAGCCGTCGCCGTGTCGTTCGACGAACCCCAGTGAGCGCAACTCGTACAGCCGACCGATCGCTTCGTCCGCCACCGTGCCCGCACCGAGTGCGACCTCCTGAACCGACGCGCTCCCCCGGGCGGGCAGCGCCGCCAGGACACGCGCCGCGTCCGGGGCGAGCAGATCGCGCGGCACGACGGGACCGCGCCGCTCCGGGGCCAGCTCGCCCATGTCGCCGACCAGCTCGACGACTTCCGCCGCGTCGGTGACCAGAACGCCGTCACCCCGCAGCAGTTCATGCACCCCCGCCGAAAGGCCGCTGGTGGCGGGGCCCGGCACCCCCATCGTGAACCGGCCGAGCTCCTGCGCACTGCGCGCCGTGGCGAGCGCTCCGCTGCGATACGCCGCCTCGACGACGACGCTGCCCCGGGTGAGGGCGGCGATCACGCGGTTCCGGAGGATGAATCTGCTGGGCGTGGGGTGGTCGCCGGGCGGCAACTCCCCCACCACAAGGCCCTGTTCCGCGATTCTCTTGATCAACTCGGCGTGTCCTCGCGGATAGGCCCGGTCGACCCCGCACGCGAGCACCGCGACCGTGGCCCCACCGGCCCCCAGAGCTCCCCGGTGCGCGGCCCCGTCCACCCCGTAGGCACCACCCGACACGACTACCCAGCCCCGCTCGGCGAGCCCCGCGCCGAGGCCTGCCGCCATGTGCGCCCCGTACTCCGTGCAGGCCCGCGCGCCGACCACGGCCACCGACCGCAGCGCCCATATCCGCAGGCTGGGCCGCCCCCGCACCCACAGCCCCACCGGCCGCGCGTCCCCCAGGTCGTCCAGCTGGACGGGCCACTCCGCCTCCCCCGGGCACACGAACCGCACCCCCGCGTCCCGCGCCACCGCCAGGTCCCGCTCGGGCCGCGCCTTCCCTGCCCGCGCCCGCAGCCCTTCCCACCGCACCGGCGTCACCCCGCCGAGGCGCTCCTCCCCCTCGGCCAGCCGCCGCACCACTTCGACAGCCCCGGTCTCCCGCAACCACCGCCCGCCCACCTCGTCCCCCGGTTCGAGAATCCGGGTCAGGGCGACCCTCGCCAGCCGCTCCTCCTCCGGGGCGGGGCCCGAGGCCGAGGCCGCTCCCGAAGCCGAGGTCATGTCAACGCCCCGATCGCCATCGGCACGCCCCGCGACACCCCCGTACGCAACTGCAGCGCCAGGGCCACGTCCTGCGCGGCAGGCCGGTCGCGTCCCGCGAGGTCCGCGACGGTCCAGGCAACCCGCAGGACGCGGTCGAGCCCCCGGGCGGTCAGGAAGCCACGCTCCAGGTCCAGTTCGGCGGCGTCCAGGGCGCCCGGCTCGGCGGGCCACCGAGTGCGCAGGGCGTGCCCCGGCACTTCACTGTTCGTCCGCCAGCCGGTGCCGGCCAGCCTGGCCGCCGCTCTCTCCCGGGCGGCGCGCACCCGGTCGGCGACGGTCTGCGTGGAGTCACCCCGCGTGCCGTACCCGGCCAGCTCGGATCGTGTGACGGGCTCCACCTCGACCTTGAGGTCGACCCTGTCGAGCAGCGGGCCCGAGAGCCGGGCCTGATAGCGGCGGACGGTGGACGCCGGGCACTCGCAGCCGTCGCCCAGCAGGGTGTGCCGACCGCAGGGACAGGGGTTGGCCGCGAGCACCATCAGGAACTTCGCGGGCAGCCGCACCACTCCCGCACTGCGGGCGATCACCACATGTCCCGATTCCAGGGGCTGGCGCAAGGAGTCCAGGGTCTGGCTGCTGAATTCCGGCGCCTCGTCGAGAAAGAGCACCCCACGGTGAGCCAGCGAGACCGCCCCCGGCCGCGCGATTCCCTTGCCGCCTCCCACGAGCGACTGCATCGTCGCGGAGTGGTGCGGCGCGCAGTACGGCGCGGTGTCCACCAGGGGCTTGCCCGGCGGCAGCATGCCCGCCACGGAGTGGACGGCCGTCACCTCCAGGGACTCCTCCCGACTCAGCCGGGGCAGGATCGCCGGCAGCCGCTCCGCGAGCATCGTCTTCCCGGCGCCCGGCGGGCCCTGCAGAAAGAGGTGGTGCCCGCCCGTCGCCGCCACCTCCACGGCGGTGCGGGCCGACGCCTGTCCGACGACATCGGCGAGGTCCAGGGCGAGGGCGTCGTCCAGACCGCCGCTGAGCCCCGTGCCCACACCGGTGCCGGGCACGCAGAGCCCCGCGAGCATCGAGTCGGGACGGCCTGGTTCGTCCGGCTCCTCCTCCGGCACCGGCTCATCGGTCAGCACGGCGATCAGCTGGCCCAGGCTGCGCACCCCGAGGACCGAGATCCCCGGCACCAGCGCGGCCTCGGCCGCCGTGCACTCCGGGACGACGACCTGCTCATAGCCCGCGTCCGCCGCCGCGAGGACCGCGGGCAGCACTCCCCTGACCGGCCGCACCCGCCCGTCGAGCCCCAGCTCACCGATCATCACGATGTCGGCGAGGGTCCGCGGATCGATCCGCTCCGCCGCACCGAGGACCGCGCAGGCCACCGCGAGGTCGAAGCCGCTGCCGCCCTTGGGCACCGAAGCCGGGCTGAGGCCGACGGTGAGTTTCTTCTGGGGCCATTCCCCGCCCGAGTTGACCACCGCGGCCCTGACCCGGTCCTTGCTCTCCGTCAGGCTCTTGTCCGGGAGCCCGACCAGCGTGAACGCCGCGACGCCGGGCTCCAGATCTGCCTGCACCTCGACGACCACGCCCTCGACGCCCACCAGCGCCACGGAACACGTACGCGCGAATCCCATCAGGCCACCCCCCGCGCGTGCTCCACGACAGGGGCTCCGCGGCGTGGGATCAGCACGCCGACGAGGTCGATCCGCACCCCGCCCGGCGGTGGGCCGCCGCGTTCCTCGATCCAGCGCTCGGCGAGGCGACTCAGCCGCTCCGCCTTGGTCCGGCCCACGGCCGCCATCGGATGCTGATAGATCCCCGAGCCGACCAGGCCTGCTCTGCGCGTCTTGACCTCGCAGACGACCAGCGCTTCGCCGTCCATGGCCACGATGTCGATCTCACCGGTTCTGCCACCGCGCCAGTTGCGCTCCAGAACCGTCATTCCGGCTTCTCCGAGCCGCCGCGCTGCCAGATCTTCGCCGTACCGCCCGAGTGCTCCCCGTGCGTTCATGTCGGCACCACCTCCGACATCCACACTGGGACTCAGCCCCGAGCGTTGTGGATCTTGGTGGACGACTCACGCGTTGTGGATAACTCGCCCACCCGACCCGGTGAAGCCGGTGCACCAAACAAACTCGGCGCACCAGGCGAACCCGGTGAACCCGGTGAACTCAGCCTCCCGGCAGCTCGAGATCGCTCTTGTTGAGCTCCTCGATATTCACGTCCTTGAACGTCAGGACGCGTACCTGCTTCACGAACCGTGCGGGCCTGTACATGTCCCACACCCAGGCGTCCGCCATGGACACCTCGAAGAAAACCTCACCCTGGACCGAGTGCACCTGCATCTCGTAGTCATTCGTGAGGTAAAAGCGCCGTTCGGTCTCGATCACGTATTTGAACAGACCGACGACATCGCGGTACTCCCGGTAGAGCTTCAGCTCCATCTCGGTCTCGTACTTCTCGAGGTCCTCGGCGCTCATGGCATGTTCCCCTTCAGCCGTGCGTCCCCCTATTGTGCGTCAGCCCCTGGAGCCTCTACACGATTTCCGTGTCGAGGGTCTCGGGCCGGCTCGGAGGACCCTCGTCGAGCAGCCTGCGAAGCAGCTCGGCGAGCCTGGTCGGATACACCGTCTCATGTGCCTCGGTCAGTTCCTGGCACGTCCACCAACGCGCTCCGGCGACACTCCGCTGTTCCAGCTCCGTCAGCCCTGTGGCCTGCGTGGACGTCTGTGACGTACGCGCCAGGAAGTACCGCTCGTCCTGGTCCCAGCGCCGTCCGGCGAAGGGGAAGGAGCAGATCCGCTGCCACAGGGCGGGGCCGAGCTCGACCTCGGTGATGCCCGTCTCTTCCATCAGTTCACGCAGTGCGGCCTGTTCATGCGTCTCGTCGCCCTCCAGACCGCCGCCCGGTGTGAACCACCAGTCGTCCGCCGTGTCCTCCGGCTCATGGCCGTGGAGCAGCAGAATCCGGTCCTGCGGGTCGAGCAGCACGACCCGCGCGACCCTGCGCAGCGGCTGTGCCTCAGCCGACACGGGCGGTCGCCCCCGACCGGTCACGGCTCCGCGGACGCCCCCGCCTGCGGCCAAGGCGCTTGGCCACCGGACCGTAGGCGGCACCGCCCAGGACGAGGACCGCACCGGCCACCACCGCCCACACCACGAGCCGCACGGGTCCCGGATCGGAGATGCCGCCCGGCATGTCCGCGAAGCCCTCGGGGCGCTCCAGCGTCCCGAACTTGTCCAGCGGCCAGGCCACCGCGTCGACCCGCCCCTCCACCGCACTGCGCGGCACGGAGCCGTGGTTGGAGTCGCCCAGGTGGACGCTGGAGTCCAGGGAGCCGCTGCGCTCGTCACCGAGCAGGAAGAGGTTGCCCTTGGGGACCGTGGTGGCCGGGATTCCGGTGGCCGCGGCGCCCTTGCCCTCGGGAAGATACGGTTCTGCGACCTGCTTGCCGTTGACCATCAGCTTGCCGTCCGTGCAGCAGGAGATCCGGTCCCCGCCGACGCCGACCACGCGCTTGACCATCGGCAGATCGCCCCAGCTCGCCTGCCGGAAGACGATGACATCGCCCCGGCGCACCTCACTGCCGTCCATCCGCTCGGCCAGGACCCGGTCGCCCGCGCCGATCGTCGGCGTCATCGAGCCGGTGGGCACGGTGTACGGCTGGTACAGGATGGCGCCCCAGACGAAGCCTCCCAGGAAGAGCACACAGCCGAGGGCCACGGCAAGGCCCGACAGCACGCTGCCGAGCCGTCCATGGCCCTCGTCCGTACGTTGTGTCCTGCTCATCCCAGTGCTCCCCCATATCGGAGACGACCCCGCGCCCCTACGAACAGGAGCGCGGAAGATCGGTGATCTGGGACGGCACCCTACCCGGCGGTACCTCCGCCAGAAACCCTCGTGCCCTGCGCAGCGGCGACCGTGAGCCGACGCCTGCGCCAGAGCACGACCGGAACCGCACCCGCGAGCCCGAGGGCCGCCGGTGCCGCGCTCATCGCGGCGTTGATGCCCTGCTGGTCGAAGGTGTCCGGCTTGGGCAGCGTCGCCCAGCGGGTGGGCGGCCAGGCGATCACGATGGCGCGGCCCACGACGTTGTCCACGGGGACGGCGCCGCCGCCGGGCTGGTTCTGGTGGTACCGGGAGTCCAGCGAGTTCTGCCGGTGGTCACCCATGACCCAGATCTTGCCCGCGGGGACGGTGACCTTGAACTGGCCGCCCTGGTCGTCGACGCTGCACGGGGTGTTGCCCTCGAAGACGTACGGCTCGTTCAGTGCCTTGCCGTTGACCTTCACCGGACCGGTGCCCTTGCACTCCACCGTGTCGCCGCCGACCGCGATGACGCGCTTGATGAGGTCCTTCTCGTCGGCGGACGGCATCAGGCCGACCCAGCCGAGGACCCGCTGAATCGCGTTCGGGTCGGGCGTCGGCTCACCGTCCAGCCAGTGGCCGGGGTCCCTGAAGACGACGACCTCGCCGCGCTCCGGCTCCGAGCCGAACCACGGGGTCAGTTTGTCGACCAGGACGCGGTCGCCCTTCTGGAGCGTGTTCTGCATCGAGTCCGAGGGAATCGAGAACGCCTGCACCAGGAAGGTCTTGATCACCAGTGCCAGGATCAGCGCGATGCCGACGAGGAGCGGCAGCTCCTTCCAGAAGGAGCGGGGCTTCTTCGCCCCCTTGGCCTGCTTCCCGTCTCGGTCATCGGTTGCGGGACCGGCGCCCGCGGTGTCACTCCCGGGGTTCACGCCGTCCGCCGCGGCCCCGCCCTCCGGCTCGTCCGATCGCCCTGGCTGCTCTTCGGGCCCACCGTGTCCGGACCGTGCGCCGACCGCCACATCCCCCACATCCACTCCTCAGTCCGTGCCGCTGCCCGCTCCTGATGCGATGCAGGCCCACCACTCCCATAACGAGCGGGAGTTCCGCAGGGGTCGGGAGTCCGGTCAATCCGTATCGATCGCCGGGTGCCACCCTATGCGACGGCCCGAGGGCAGTGGCCGACCCCGCACCCGCGTCGGGCACCGACGCGTACGTTTCGGGCTCCTCAAGCTTGCGCCAGTGGTCGAAGGGCCAGGCGATGACGAGCGCGCGCCCCACGACGCTGTCCTCGCTGACGGTGCCGCTGAACTTCTCGGTGCGGTGGAAGCGGGAGTCGGCCGAGTCGGAGCGGTGGTCTCCCATGACGAAGAGGCGCCCTTCGGGGACCTTCACCTCGAACTCGAAGGACGAGGGCTCATCACCCGGATTGATGTACGGCTCGGTGAGCGGGACTCCGTTGACCATGAGCTTCTTGTTCTTGTCACAGCACTTCACGGTGTCGCCGCCGACGCCGACCACGCGCTTGATCAGGTCGCGTTCGTTGTCGGAGGGCAGCAGCCCGATGAAGGACAGGCCTTCCTTGACCTGCTTGACGCCTACGGGGTCGTCCTTCTTCTTGGTCTGTTCGTCCTCGAGCCAGTTGCCGGGGTCCTCGAAGACGACGACGTCGCCGCGCTCGGGCTTGGCACCGAACCACGGGGTGAGCTTGTCGACGAGGACACGGTCGCCGATCTTGATCGTCTGCTCCATCGAGCCCGAGGGGATCACGAAGGCCTGCACCAGGAAGGTCTTCAGGACCAGGGCTATGAGGAGCGCGACGCCTATGAGCAGCGGTATCTCCTTGATCGCCGAGCGGCGCCTGCGCCGCTTGACCTTCCGCGCGAGCTTGCGCCGCTCGGCCCTTCCGGGCAGTACGGGACCGGTGGTGGGCCGGGAACCGGTGGGCAGCCTGGTGTCGGACCGGTGGCTGGCGGCTCGCGTCCGCCCGCGGTTACCCATGCGCGCCGCCTGGTGCCGGCACGCGCGCGTAGCTGTCGGGGCGGTCCAGGGACGTCCAGTGCCCGACGGGCCAGGCGATCCAGTCGGCCCTGCCGATCACGGAGTCGACGGGGATCATGCCGCCGCCGGGCTGGCCCAAGTGGTCGCGTGAGTCACGGGAGTCGCTGCGGTGGTCGCCGAGGAGGAACAGGCTGCCTTCCGGTACGACGACGTCGAAGGGCACCTTGGAGGGGGCATCCCCCGGGTACAGGTACGGCTCGTCGACCGGCTCGCCGTTCACCTTGATCCTCCCCCGCTCGTCGCAGCAGACCACGCGGTCTCCCCCCACCCCTGCGACCCGCTTGATGTAGTCGGCATCCCCGAAGTAACCGCTGCCGTCGAAGACGACCGCGTCACCTCGCTGCGGCTCGGAACCGAAACGGTACGCCAACTTGTTGACGAGTACCCGGTCTCCGACCCGGAACGCGGGCTCCATGGAGCCGCTGGGGATCTGGAACGGCTGCATCACGAAGGTGCTCACGAGCAGCAAGGACACCATGCAGATCAGCAGCGTCAGGGTGATCCGGCCGCCGGGCACCCAGGAGACGAACGACATAAAAGAGGAGCGCGACCGGTCCTCCGCCCCTGCGGACTCCCCGTCGCTCTCGGCGCTCGGGGAATCGGTGGGTGGGGAGGAGCGGTCGCGCTCCGTGTGCTGTGCTTCGGTGTCCATCGGGGCCAGATGCTATCCGGCTCCGTTGTGGACCCGTGCGCGAGCTCAGTTGTCGCGCTTCTCCTTGATCTTCGCGGCCTTGCCGCGCAGCTCACGGAGGTAGTACAGCTTCGCGCGACGCACGGCGCCGCGGCTGACG
Source organism: Streptomyces sp. NPDC047525 (assembly GCF_040643025.1). Classification (NCBI taxonomy): domain Bacteria; kingdom Bacillati; phylum Actinomycetota; class Actinomycetes; order Kitasatosporales; family Streptomycetaceae; genus Streptomyces; species Streptomyces sp. NPDC047525. Next base: position 68,788 of record NZ_JBEYTL010000017.1, on the reverse strand, counting down.
AGCTCGATCTTCTCGACGATCGGGGTGTGCACCGGGAAGGTGCGCTCCACGCCGACGGAGAAGGAGACCTTGCGGACCGTGAAGGTCTCGCGCACGCCGGCACCCTGGCGGCGGATGACTACGCCCTTGAACTGCTGCACACGGGAGCGGTTGCCCTCGATGACGCGCACGTGGACGTTGACGGTGTCACCCGGGCGGAAGGCCGGGATGTCGGTGCGCAGCGAAGCGCTGTCGACGGAGTCGAGCAGGTTAGCCATGATCGTCTGCTTTCTTCACTGATGCCACAGGTCATCAGCGGTAAGTTCGTGATGAGGATTCGATAGCTGTTCACATCGGGCGGGCGTCTGTCCCCCTGTGGCAGGGGCGCACGCTGGACGTACAGCAGCGACCTATTGTTCCACGGCCTCGGGGTCTCGCCCAAATCGGCCGTCGGGACCCGGCCGCCACCCCAGGATCGAGAGCATCTCGCGGTCCTTCTTGTCGAAGGCGGCGGGGTCGCAACGCTCGATCAGATCAGGCCTGTTGCGGACCGTGCGCCGCAGCGCCTCGTCCCTGCGCCAGCGCGCGATCTTGCCGTGGTGGCCGCTGACCAGCACGTCCGGAATGCCGTGGCCACGCCATTCGGGAGGCTTCGTGTAGACGGGCCCTTCGAGGAGGTTCGCCATGGCGCCGGGGGCGAAGGAGTCGTCGCGGTGGGACTCGGCGTTGCCGAGGACGCCGGGCAGGAGCCGGGCCACGGCCTCGGTGATGACCAGGACGGCCGCCTCGCCGCCCGCGAGGACGTAGTCGCCGATCGACACTTCGTAGACGGGCATCCGGGTCGCGTACTCGTCGATGACGCGGCGGTCGATGCCTTCGTAGCGCGCGGGCGTGAAGACCAGCCAGGGCCGCTCGGAGAGCTCGACGGCGAGCTCCTGGGTGAAGGGGCGCCCGCTGGGCGTGGGGACGACCAGGACGGGCCCGTGGGCCCCGGCCTCGTACCCCTCGGCGAGCACGTCGTCGAGGGCCGCGCCCCAGGGATCGGTCTTCATGACCATGCCGGGGCCGCCGCCGTACGGGGTGTCGTCGACCGTGTTGTGCCGGTCGTACGTCCACTCCCTGAGGTCGTGCACGTTCACGTCGAGCTGTCCACGCGCGCGTGCCTTGCCGACGAGGGAGACGTTCAGGGGTTCCAGGTACTCGGGGAAGATCGTGACGACGTCGAGCCGCATCAGGCTTCGTCTCCCGAAGGATCCTCGTCGTCCCTTGCGGAAACGATCTCCGCGCGGTCGTCGATCAGGCCGGGCGGCGGGTCGATGATCGCCCGCTGCTCCTCCAGGTCGATCTCGGTGACGATCGCCTCCACGAAGGGGATCATCACCTCGCTGCCGTCGGGCCGCTCCACGATGAACAGGTCCTGCGAGGGCAGGTGCGAGATCTCGGTGATCCGGCCGACCTCGATGCCGTCCTTGGTGACGATGTCGAGGTCCATCAGCTGATGGTCGTAGTACTCGTCCTCGTCCTCCGGGAGCTCCTCCGGATCGACCTCCGCGATCAGCAGCGTGTTGCGCAGCGCTTCGGCGCCCGTGCGGTCGCGCACGCCCTCGAAGCGCAGCAGCAGGCGGCCGCTGTGCACCCGGCCGGTCTCGATGGTCAGCGGCCCCGTGGAGGCGGGGTCGGTGGCGAGGACGGCGCCGGGCCCGAGCCGCAGCTCCGGCTCGTCGGTGCGCACCTCGACGGTGACCTCACCCTTGATGCCATGGGCGCGGCCGATCCGCGCGACTACCAGCTGCACTGCTTTCTCTCCTGTCGTGTGCCTACGGAAGGGTCACCGTTGACGACGGCAGACGCCTGGAAACGACTACGGGCCGGGGAAGGCCCAGAAGCCCTCCCCGGCCCGTGCCGGTGCTACCTGTGGTTCAGTGAACCTGGTCCACGTCGACGAGGTCGACGCGGACACCACGGCCGCCGATCGCGCCCACGACGGTCCGCAGAGCGCGTGCGGTACGGCCGTTGCGGCCGATCACCTTGCCGAGGTCATCCGGGTGGACCCGGACCTCGAGCACACGCCCCCGGCGCAGGTTGCGCGAGGCGACCTGCACGTCGTCGGGGTTGTCGACAATGCCCTTCACGAGGTGCTCGAGAGCCTCCTCGAGCATGCTCAGGCCTCGGTCGACTCGGTGGGCGCAGCCTCGGCCGCGTCCGCCTTCTTGTCAGCCTTCTTGGCCTTCTGGGTGATGGCCTCACCCTTGACCTCGTCGCCCTCGAGGCCCTTGGTGAAGGCCTCGAACGCGGCGCGCTTGTCCTTGGGCTCCGCGACGAGCAGCGGCGCCGGGGCCGGAAGGCCCTTGTGCGCCTGCCAGTCACCGGTGAGCTTCAGGATCGCCATGACCGGCTCGGTCGGCTGAGCGCCGACGGAGAGCCAGTACTGCGCGCGCTCCGAGTTGACCTCGATGCGCGAGGGGTTCTGCACCGGGTGGTACAGACCGATCTCCTCGATGGCCCGACCATCACGGCGGGTACGGGAGTCGGCGACGACGATGCGGTAGTGAGGCGCGCGGATCTTTCCCAGACGCTTCAGCTTGATCTTGACTGCCACTGGAGTGGTGTCTCCTGGTCTTGACGTGGTTGGGCACAACGAGATGCCACGTGGGGTTGCGGTACTCGGGGTGCCCGATGGACGCGTCAGCCGGAGGCGAGAGGGTTCCTATGCGGCTGTCGAGTACAGCTAGCCATTGTGCCATACGTCGGCGGGGCGCCCGAAACGGGTCCGGGTGCCCCGACCGGCACAGCTCTCCAGCTCAGCCCCGTCAGCCCGCGACGGCGCCGACGACTTCCGGAATACGGAAGGGCTTGCCGCAGCCGCCGCAGACGATGGGCGCCTGGGCGAGCACCGACGGGACCACGCGGACGTTGCGTCCGCAGTCGCAGACCGCCTTGACGCGGACGCCGCCCCCGGAGGAGCCGTGCCGGGCGGCCGGGCCCCGGAAGCTGCGTGCCGTGTCGGCGGCGGTCGCCGCGGTGTGCGCCTTGAGGGCGCGCTGGAGCCGCTCGATCGTCGGGCGGTAGCGCTTCCTCGCTTCGGGGTTGAGCGTGACCAGCGAGAAGCCGCTGCTGGGATGCGGCTCCTCGGGATGGTCAAGGCCCAGCTCCTCGGCGATCGCGAGGAATCTGCGGTTGTGATAGCGACCCGCTCGTGAGGTGTCGCGTACGCCGCGTGACGCGGCGATGCCATGGACTGCCTCATGGAGCAGTCGCTCGAAGGAGAGCTCGGCGCCGCAGGCGGACGACGACTCTCCGATCAGGGATTCGGGCGCGGCAAGATCGGGCAGCTCGGGGTGGTGCCGCTGAATATCGGCCCACGCCTGTGCCAGCTCTGCGGCGAGAACAGGTGGTGTCGTGCTCACGTCGTGAACAACGAGCCGGGATGCCCAGGGGTTCCATTCCGGGGCATCCCAAATAATTTGCACGTACCCGTCAGTTGCCATTGATGCGTCCGGACGAGGGCGGGTGCGCTGATCTGCCCAGAAGCCTCGCAGGTCATGGCAAGCCGGTACGTAGTAGCGCGTACGCCCCGGCGCGTAGAAGAAGTCCGCACACCGGGGCTTGTGGTGCCTGGGCAGGCGTACGAGCCGGGAACGGGCGCGCTGGTACCGGAGGCACGCCCGTCAGTAGGCGCGGGCCACCACAGCGACGTTACCGGGGGTCTCATCGGCCTCGGGCACCGCCCCGTCCTCCGCGACCAGACACCGTACGGACACGGAGTGCTCGGCCAGCTTCGCCTCGCCCTCCGGGCCGAGCGTGGCCCAGGGGATCCGCGCCCAGCCGCCTGCGGCCGTGGCCTCCACCGCCTGGTCGACGGTGGTGACGTCCGAGGTGCGCGACTCCCTGCGCTCGCGGGCCTGGTCCAGGAGTAGCTTCTGGTCCTCTTCGAGGACGGTGGGCAGCAGCGCCGCGAGGGAGTCGATCGCGACCGGCTCCTTGCCTCCCCTGACGCGGCGGGCCAGCATCGCGGTGCCTTTCTCGAGGTCGCGCGGGCCGACCTCGACCCGGACCGGCACTCCCTTGAGCTCCCAGTCGACGGCGCGGCGCCCGAAGGGGGTGTCCGTGCGGTCGTCGACCTGGACGCGCACGCCCGCGGCCTTCAGGCGCTCGCCGATCTCGCGGACCTTGGCGAGCACCGCGTCGTCGCCCTTGACGGCGAGGACGACCGCCTGGATCGGTGCGAGGCGCGGCGGGATCCGCAGGCCGCTGTCGTCCCCGTGCATCATCACCAGGGCGCCGATCATCCGCGTCGTACTGCCCCAGGAGGTCTGCCAGACGAGCTCCTGCTTGCCCTCCTTGGAGAGGTACTGGGTGTGGAAGGCCCTGGCGAAGTTCTGGCCGAGCTCATGGCTCGTGCCGAGCTGGAGGGCCTTGCCGTCGCCCATCATGCCTTCGAGGGTGAGGGTGTTGATGGCGCCCGCGAAGCGCTCCTGGGCGGTCTTGCGGCCCAGGACGAAGTCCATCGCGAGGACGTCCCGCATGAAGGCTCCGTAGACGTCCCGGTGGATGCGGGCCGCGAAATCGCGTGCTTCCTCGTACGTCGCGTGGGCGGTGTGGCCCTCCTGCCAGAGGAACTCCGACGTCCGCAGGAAGAGCCGGGGCCGCAGCTCCCAACGGACCACGTTCGCCCACTGGTTGATCAGGAGCGGCAGGTCGCGGTAGCTCTGCACCCACTTGGAGAAGTACTCGTTGATGATCGTCTCGGAGGTGGGGCGGATGACGACCGGCTCTTCGAGCTCCTTGCCGCCGCCGTGCGTGACGACCGCCAGTTCGGGGGCGAAGCCTTCGACGTGCTCGGCCTCCCGGGTCAGATACGACTGGGGGATGAGGAGAGGGAAGTACGCGTTCTGGGTACCCGTCTCCTTGATGCGGGCGTCCATGTCCTGCTGCATGCGTTCCCACAGGCCGTAGCCGTACGGTCGGATGACCATGGTGCCGCGCACCGGGCCGTTGTCGGCCAGCTCCGCCTTGTTGATCAGGTCTTGGTACCAGCGCGGGAAGTCTTCCGCCCGGGGCGTGAGAACGGGTGCCTTAGCCATGGCGCGCATGGTACGGCGGGCCTCCGGAGGGCGTGAATTGAATTCCTCCAGGGGGCGCACAACGGTGGCACGCAAGCATTGCCCCACAACCTCTGGACGCCGCGACGGATGCGGAGTTCTCTGGCATACGGGGGGAGTGCGAGCGCACTGCACGGGGGCGGACGAAACGTTTGAATACGACACTCCAGCAACTCTCGGCGGATTGGGGCGCTTTCGATGACACCTACACTCGCGCAGCCGCACCTCCCGCGCGCGGGCACGACCCCCCGTGGCGTGGACCGGTGCGCACGCGCGCGTGACTGGGCGGAGATCCAGGAACGGATGCTGGTTCCGCTCTATGAAGCGGTGTACGAACGGCTCGACGTAGGCAGCGGAACCCGGCTTCTCGGTCTGGGCTGCGGTTCCGGACTCGCCCTCCTGATGGCGGCGTCACGGGGCGCTTCGGTCACCGGCGTCGACCCCTCGGCACCCGAACGGCTCGCCCTGGCGCGCGCACGCCTGGTGCCCGAGGCGAGCCCGGACGGACAGCCGCACGGCGACACCCGGCTCGTGGAGGGCGGCCCCGAGGACGTGTCGGGGCCGGACGTGCCCGCCTTCAACATGGTGACCGCGTTCCAGCCGATCGGCTGCACGGCGGGTGACTCCGAAGGCCTCTCGGGCCTCCTGGAGGCCACCGTCCCGCTGACCGGGAGCGGCACCCCCGTGGTCCTCGCCGGATGGGGTCCTCCGGAGCGCTGCACGACCTCTTCTGTACTGAGGGTGGCGACCAAGCTCGCCGATCCACTCCGCAGTACGGGAAGTTGGCGCCCCGCGCTCCGCGACGACCTGGAGGAGGTCGCCCAGCGGGCGGGCCTCAAGCCGGACGGCTCGGGACGCGTCGCGTGCCCCTTCGGGTACGCGGACACGGACAGCGCGGTCCGCGGTCTGCTCTCGACGGGACTGTTCGACGCGGCGGTGGGCGCGACGGATCAGGTGCAGGTCGACAAGGAGCTGACCGAGGCCCTGCATCCGCACAAGCGGCGGGACGGGACCGTGTGGATGCCCAATGTCTTCCGGTACTTGATCGCGCGCACGCGGTAGCGGGCCTGCTTCAGCCCAGAGCTGTCCGAAGCCGGCCGAGCAGCACCCTGGCCGCCGGGCTCGTGGGCCCGTCCGTGCGCCAGGACCTGCGGGGCGGCCGCCTCGAAGGCGATGCGGGGCCGGATGCCGGCCTGCGCGCAGGCACGGTCGAGCACGCCGCACGCCGCACGCCTGTGCCGCGCGGCAGGCTGATCAGCGGGCGGTCGCGCAGCGCGGCCAGCGGAACGGTCGTACGCCCCTCGGGCGCGAGGAGTGCGTCGCCCGGGAGCACGACGGCCACCAGGGGTTCGTCGATCACCATCCGCAGGGAGATGCCCGGCGGGGGCTCCTCGTCGGTCAGGCCGAGGAGGGCGATGTCGAGTTCGCCGGCGCGCACCGCGGCCAGCATCCGGTCCGAGCTGTCCTCGGTGAGGGCGATCTCGACGTCGGGGTGGTCGTCGTGGAAGTCGGCCAGGACGGAGACCACGTCGAACTCATGGGTGGCCGCGCCGGACACCAGACCGAGCGCGATCTGGCCGCGGAGCAGTCCGGTGAACTCCTCCGCGGTGTGCCGCACGCCCTCGACGGCGGCGAGCGCGGCCCGCGCCAGCGGGGCTGGGCCAGGTGCAGGCGTGGGCCGCCTCCGGGGGGAGCCGCAGGGCCACTTCGCCGCCGAAGTGGTCTAGTCGAGTGGTCTAGTCGGCGTCCTTGGTGAGCCGTGTGATGCCGGCGACGCGGTAGGCCGCCTCCTCCTCCAGCGTCTCGTTCTCCAGGAGCGCGGCGGCCAGGGCGTCCAACTGGTCCCGGTGGTCCCTCAGCTGCCGGCAGGCGCTCTCGTAGCACTCGTCGACGATCCGTCGCATCTCGTGGTCGATCGTGTCGAGGGTGACCGGGGCGGCCGAGAGACCGTAGGCCTGCTGGGCGTCGCTCGGCAGCGCGGACAGGCGCCCCACGCGCTCGCTCATGCCCCAGCGGCCGACCATGCCGCGGGCGATGTTGGTGACCTGTTCGAGGTCGCTCTCGGCGCCCGTGGTGATGGCGTCGAAGACGACGTGTTCGGCCGCCATGCCGCCAAGGGCCCCGACGATGCGGCCGCGCAGATACTCCTCCGTGTACGCGTACTTGTCGGAGTCCGGCGTGGACAGCGTGACGCCGAGGGCGCGGCCCCGGGGCACGATGGTGATCTTCCTGACCGGGTCGGCGCCGGGCTGCAGCATGCCGAGCAGGGCGTGCCCGCTCTCGTGATAGGCCGTGCGCCGCCGCTCCTCGTCGGGCATGACCAGCGGCCGCTCGGCGCCGAGCTGGACCTTCTCCAGGGCCTCGGAGAGGTCGGACTGCGTCACTTCCTTCTGCTTGCGCTTGACGGCCAGCAGGGCGGCTTCGTTGGCGAGGTTGGCGAGTTCGGCGCCGGTCATCCCCGGTGTCGTACGAGCGACTTGTGCGAGGTCGGCGTCATCGGCCATCGGGATCTCACGGGTGTGGATCTTGAGGATGGCCTCGCGTCCGCCGCGGTCGGGCGGGCTGACGGTGACGACCCGGTCGAAGCGTCCGGGGCGGGTCAGGGCCGGGTCGAGGATGTCGGCGCGGTTGGTGGCCGCGAGGACGATGACGCCCTCGGAGCCCGAGAAACCATCCATCTCGGTGAGAATCTGGTTCAGCGTCTGCTCGCGCTCGTCGTGCCCGCCCATCCCGCTGCCGCCGCCGCGCGCCCGGCCGATGGTGTCGATCTCGTCGATGAAGATGATGGACGGCGCGACTTTCCTTGCCTCGGCGAAGAGTTCACGTACGCGCGACGCGCCGACGCCCACGATCATCTCGATGAACTCGGAGGCGGACGCCGAGAAGAAGGGCACCCCCGCCTCACCGGCGACGGCCCGCGCGAGCAGCGTCTTGCCGGTGCCGGGCAGGCCCGCGAGCAGCACGCCCCGCGGCATCTTGGCGCCCATCTCGCGGTAGGCGGCGGGGTTCTTCAGGAAGTCGACGACATCGCTGAGCTCGCCCTCGACCTCGTCGATGCCCGCCACGTCCTCGAAGGTGGTGCGCTTGTCACCGGGTTCGAGCTCCACCGGCTTCGGCGGTGTCTTGCGGCCCAGCATGCCGCCGGCGCCGCCGCCCATGCCCGAGCTCATCCGCCGGGCGATGAAGATCCACAGAACGACCAGGAGCAGCATCGGGGCGAGCGAGATGAGCAGGTTGGAGAGGAAGCTGCGTTCCTGGACGACGGGCTCGGCGGTGACGGTGACGTCGTGCTTGGTGAGGTCGTCCCAGAGCTTGTCGTCGGCGAAGGCGGGCCGCTGGGTGGTGAACTTGGTGTACTTCCCCTTCTCGTCCCCCGGCTTCTCCTGCTCCTTCTTGAGCTGGCCCTGGATCGCGTCGCCCTTGGAGTAGATCTTCGTGACGTTGCCGGCGTCGACCTGCTTGCTGAACTCCGTGTACGAGATCGTCGGCTCGTCGCCGTCGTTGAAGAAGGAGAGCACGAGGTTGGCGATGAGATAGACGATGAGCGCGGTGAGGATGAGCCCGCCCCACCCGCCCGGCATCTTCTTCTTGGGCGGCGGCTTGGGCTCGGGCGGGGGCGCGCCCTCGGACCGCCATGGCTGGTCGGGCGCCTGGCGCGGCGGCACAGGGTTGCTCATATGGGGACGTTACGACACAAACAGGGGCTGGGCACCTGCTCCGAAAACGCCTGGGGCGCCCCTCTCGGCAGAGGGGCGCCCCAGGCGGCGTACGAGAGGTGAGGCGTCAGCCCATGAACTTCTTGAACTCGTCCGGCAGCTCGAAGTTCTGCCCCTGCTGTCCGGCGGGAAGGCCGAAGGCGCCGCCTTCCTGACCGGCCTGCTCGCGGCGGGCGGCGGCCTCCTGCTCCTCCTGCTTGCGCTTCATCGGGTTGCCCGACTTCCGCTTGCCCTTGGCCTGCTTCTGCTTCTTCTTCTGCTTGCCGGCGCCGCCGCCCATGCCCGGCATCCCGGGCATGCCCGGCATTCCGCCGCCCTGGGCCATCCGCGACATCATCTTGCGGGCCTCGAAGAAGCGCTCGACCAGGTTCTTGACGGCGCTGACCTCGACGCCGGAGCCCTTGGCGATACGGGCACGGCGCGAGCCGTTGATGATCGCCGCGTCCGCGCGCTCGGCGGGCGTCATCGACTTGATGATGGCGGCGGTGCGGTCGACGTCCCGCTCGTCCAGGTTGTTGATCTGGTCCTTGATCTGCCCCATGCCGGGCATCATCCCGAGCAGCTTGCTGATGCTGCCCATCTTCCTGACCTGCTCCATCTGGGCCAGGAAGTCGTCGAGCGTGAAGTCCTTGCCGCCCTTGCTGCTCTGCAGCTTGGCGGCCATCTTCTCGGCCTCTTGCTGGGAGAAGGTCTGCTCGGCCTTCTCGATCAGCGTGAGCATGTCGCCCATGCCGAGGATGCGGGACGCCATGCGGTCCGGGTGGAACGCGTCGAAGTCGTCCAGCTTCTCGCCGTTCGAGGCGAACATGATCTGGCGCCCGGTGACCTGCGCGATGGAGAGCGCGGCACCACCACGGGCGTCACCGTCGAGCTTCGAGAGCACCACGCCGTCGAAGCCGACGCCGTCGCGGAAGGACTCCGCCGTGTTGACGGCGTCCTGACCGATCATGGCGTCGACGACGAAGAGGACCTCGTCCGGGCTGACGGCGTCGCGGATGTCCGCGGCCTGCTGCATCAGCTCCTGGTCGATGCCGAGGCGACCGGCGGTGTCGACGATGACGACGTCGTACTGCTTGGTCTTGGCGAACTCGATCGAGTCCTTGGCGACCTGGACCGGGTCGCCCACGCCGTTGCCCGGCTGCGGGGCGTAGACGCCGACGCCGGCGCGCTCGGCGACGACGGACAGCTGGTTCACGGCGTTGGGCCGCTGCAGGTCGCAGGCCACCAGGAGCGGGGAGTGGCCCTGCCCCTTCAGCCAGAGGCCGAGCTTTCCGGCGAGGGTCGTCTTACCGGCACCCTGCAGACCGGCGAGCATGATGACGGTCGGCGGGTTCTTGGCGAACCGCAGGCGTCGGGTCTCGCCGCCGAGGATGCCTACGAGCTCCTCGTTGACGATCTTGATGACCTGCTGGGCGGGGTTCAGGGCCTGGGAGACCTCGACCCCGGCGGCGCGCTCCTTGACCTGCTTGATGAAGGCCCGGACGACGGGCAGGGCGACGTCCGCCTCGAGCAGGGCGATGCGGATCTCGCGCGCCGTGGCGTCGATGTCCGCCTCGGACAGGCGGCCCTTGCCCCGGAGGTTCTTGAATGTCGCTGCGAGGCGGTCGGAGAGAGTGTCGAACACGGCGGTCGCGAATCCTCGGGTCGAAGGGCGCCCCCTGCTCGAACGGAGCCGAGAACCAGGGGGAGGGCGGATAGGTCGCCCTCCAGGGTATCTGTCCCACTCGGCGCGTGGGAGCGCAGCATCTGGGCCGGGTTTCCCTACCCCGGAGCGGGGTGGTCCCCTACCCGTTGCGAGGGTGGTCCCCTACCCCCGCAACCCCTCCTCCACGGCCCGAGCCACTCCCACGGCCCGCTCCCCCGAGAGCGGCGACGGCGTCCCCGCCCCGGCACCCGGCTCCGTCACATAGAACGCGTCCACCGCATTCGCCCCCAGCGTCGACACATGCGCACTGCGCACCACCACCCCCGCCGACTCCAGAGCCCGCCCGATCCTGTGCAGCAGGCCCGGCGCGTCCTGTGCCCGCACCTCGATCACCGTGGCCAGGCGCGAGCCCGCCGACGCCACCGTCACGCGCGGCGGCGGTGCCACCGTCCCCCGGCGGCGCGGGTACGCCGCGTCCCGTTCCGCCAGCCGCGACGCGATGTCCAGCGACCCGTCAAGCGCCCGCACCAGATCCGACCGCAGCCGCGCGGCCTGCGGCAGGGAGCCGTACTCCGCGGCGACCCGCCAGTTCAGGAGCAGCACCGAGTCCTCCAGGCCGGACGGCAGCCCGACCCCCCGCAGCTCCGCCGTACGTACCGCAAGGCGGTGCATCGCGAGCACCCCCGCGACAGCGGACAGCACACCCGGCTGGTCCGGCACCGCGATGATCAGTTCAACCCCCAGTGGCTCGGGATTCCCGGCAGCGTCTTCGGCCCCCTCCGTGTGCGCCCGCAACGCCAGCACAGGCCCACCCGTACGGAACGCCTCCACCGCAAGCCGCTCCTGCTCGGCGGTCGGAGCGACGTCCTCCGCCGCCTCCGGTTCCTCCCCCGACAGCACCGCCCCCACCCGCTTCACCAGATCGGCGACCAGCGAACCCCGCCAGGCGGACCACGCCGCGGGACCGGTGGCCAGCGCGTCCGCCTCCGTCAGCGCGTGCAGCAGTTCCAGCGTGCCCTGCGAGCCCACCGCGTCCGCGACGGCCCGCACCGTGGCCGGGTCGTCGAGGTCCCGCCGCGTGGCCGTCTCGATCAGCAGCAAGTGGTGCCGCACCAGCGTCGCGAGAACCGCCACGTCGCCCCGGTCGAATCCGATCCGCGCGGCGACGTCCCGCGCGATGATCTCGCCGGCCACGGAGTGGTCCCCCGGCCACCCCTTCCCGATGTCATGCAGCAGCCCGGCGACCAGCAACAGGTCGGGCCGCCCCACACGCCGGGTCAGCTCCGAGGCCTGCACCGCCGTCTCCACCAGATGCCGGTCCACCGTCCACGTGTGCACGGCGTTGCGCTGCGGCCGGCACCGCACCCGCTCCCAGTCGGGCAGCAGCCGGGTGATGAGCCCTTCGGCCTCCAGCGCTTCCCACACCTCGACCGTCGGCCGCCCCGCCCCAAGGAGCGTCACCAACTGCTCCCGGGCCTCCGCGGGCCACGGCGTCGGCAGCGGCCGCACGGCCGCCGCCATCCTGCGCACCGCGTGCAGCGACAGCGGCAACCCCGCCTGAGCGGCAGCGGCAGCCGCCCGAAGCGGCAGCACGGGATCGCGCTCGGGCCTGGCCGCCCGCGCGAGGACCACCTCCCCGTCCTGCTCCACCACGCCCTCGGCCAGCGGCGACCGCTCGGCAGCGGCCCCCTTGCCGCCCCCCAGCATCGCCCGCAGCCGAGGCCGCACGGACCGGGACCGCAGCACCCTGCCCACCTCGCGCCACGTCACGTCACTCGCGTACGACACCGTGCGCGCCGCCTCGTACACCTGCCGCAGCAGAGTGTCGGCGTCCAGCAGACCCAATTCCGCGGCGACTTGATCCTGCTCCTGCAGCGCGAGCCGGTCCGTGGCCCTGCCCGTCGTCAGATGCAGCGCGTCCCGCACGTCAAGGAGGCGACGCCGGGCGTCGGAGAGCCCCTCCCGGGGCGCGTCGGCCAGCCACGAGGCAGCGACGGCCCGCAAGGCGGTCGCATCCCGCAGCCCGCCCCGCGCCTCCTTCAGGTCCGGCTCCAGGAGATAGCTCAACTCCCCCTGCCGCTCGGCCCGTTCCTCGCACAGCTCCCGCAGCTCCGGCAGCCGCTTCGGCGCGAGGTTGCGCCAGTCGGCGAGCACCGCTGTGCGCAGCCCGGCGGTCAGACCGAGGTCGCCCACGACGTGCCGCGCGTCGAGGAGCCCCAGCTGCACCTTGAGGTCCTCGCCCGCGGTCTTGCGCGCCTCCGCCGGGGTCCGCACGGAGTGGTCGAGCGCGAGCCCGAGGTCCCAGATGGGGTACCAGATGCGGTCCGCGAGGGCCGCCACCTCACCGGCGTCCGCGCTGCCGTCGTGCAGCAGGAGCAGGTCGAGGTCGCTGCGCGGCGACAGCTCGCCCCTTCCATAGCCACCGACCGCGACCAGCGACGCCCCACGCGGCGCGCCCGCGGCCGTGAAGAGCCCGGTCAGCCAGTCGTCCGTGAGGTCGGCGAGGGCCGAACGGCGCGGCGGCCCGGACTGCGCCTCCCCTTGAAGGAGGCGCAGCCGGGCCGCCGCATAGCCGCTGGGTCCGGAGTCTTCCGAGTCCGATTCAGTACGTACATCCACACTCGTCACCCAGCAGCTCCTGTCAGTCCCGCTCAGTTCCGCTCAGTTCAGGCAGCTCAGCCTTGCCGACCGAGCTCACAACGCATCAGGCCCACGTTCGCCGGTCCGCACCCGTACCGCCGTCTCGACCGGGACGCTCCAGACCTTGCCGTCCCCGATCTTGCCGGTTCGGGCGGCCTTCACCACGACATCCACGAGCTGTTCGGCGTCGTCGTCCTCGACCAGGACCTCGATCCGGATCTTCGGCACGAGGTCGACGGTGTACTCCGCACCACGGTAGACCTCGGTGTGTCCGCGCTGGCGGCCGTAGCCGCTGGCCTCGGTGACGGTCAGGCCCTGGACGCCGAAGGCCTGGAGGGCTTCCTTGATCTCGTCGAGCCGGTGCGGCTTGACGACCGCGGTGATGAGCTTCATGCGTCCACCTTCTTGTTCTTACCGGCGTCCTGGGCCGGCGGGCCGGGCACGGAGGCGGTACGGGGAGCCGTGCCACCGCCCGCTCCACTGAAGTCGTACGCGGTCTCGGCGTGCTGCACCTGGTCGATGCCGCCGACCTCCTCGTCCTCGCTGACCCGCATCCCGATGGTCTTGTCGACCAGGAGGGCGAGGATCGCGGAGGCGATCAGGGAGTACGCGAGGACGGCGCCGACACCGGCGGCCTGCTTGCCCAGCTGGTCGAGTCCGCCGCCGTAGAAGAGGCCCTTGGCGTCGGACTGGACGCCGCCGGTGGCGAAGAAGCCGACGAGCAGCGAGCCCACGACACCGCCGACGAGGTGGACACCGACGACGTCGAGGGAGTCGTCGTAGCCGAACTTGAACTTGAGACCGACGGCCATGGCGCAGAGCAGACCGGCGATGGCACCGACGGCGATCGCGCCGAGCGGCGAGATGGAGCCGCCGGACGGGGTGATCGCGACGAGACCGGCGACGGCACCCGAAGCGGCGCCGAGCGTGGTGAACGCGCCGTGCCGGATCTTCTCGTAGGCGAGCCAGGCCAGCATGGCCGCGGCGGTGGCGACCTGCGTGTTCAGGAACATCATCGCGCCGACGCCGTCGTCGTTGCCCAGCCACGATCCGGCGTTGAAGCCGAACCAGCCGAACCACAGGAGCGCCGCGCCGAGCATGACGAGCGGCAGGCTGTGCGGCCGCATCGGGTCCTTCTTGAAGCCGACGCGCTTGCCGATGACCAGGATCACGCCGAGCGCCGCGGCGCCCGCGTTGATGTGCACGGCCGTGCCGCCTGCGAAGTCGATGACGCCGAGCTCGAAGGCCCAGCCGCCCGCGCCCCACACCCAGTGCGCGACAGGGAAGTAGACGATCGTGGCCCAGAGCGTGACGAACAGCGCCCAGGCGGTGAACTTCACGCGGTCGGCGAGCGCACCGCTGATCAGGGCGGGCGTGATGATCGCGAACATCAGCTGGAAGACCGCGAAGACATAGACCGGGATGGTGTAGCCGTCCCACAGCTCGTTGAGCCCTATGCCGCTCAGCCCGACGTAGTCGGAGGACCAGCCGAAGAGGCTGCCGTGGTCGGTGCCGAACGCGATGGAGAAGCCGTACAGCACCCAGAGGATGGTGACGATCCCCAGACTGATGAAGCTCATCATCAGCATGTTCAGCGTGCTCTTGACGCGGACCATGCCTCCGTAGAAGAAGGCGAGTCCCGGCGTCATGAGCATCACCAGGGCGGAACAGATGAGCATGAACCCGGTGTTGGCGGCAGACAGCTGCGGGGCGTCTGCGGCGATCGTGATGCCTGGGGGCATCGGCGTCTCCTCGTCGTCGTATGCGGCCCGTGCGGGCGGGGCAAGAGGGGGTGGGCCGTTATGCGCCATGAGATTGGCGCAGCGCCGTTTCCGGGGGCGCCCCTCGATGTTTCGCCGCAGTGACGAAGAGGTCGTGCGTGTTACGCGTCCATGAACTGCCGGGTCAGGCGGGGCGCGGTTCCATACCCTGCGCACACGGCAAAAACCGGCCGCGGCGGCCATCCGATTGACCTGGCGTGGGGGAGCCGAGTCGGGCAGTTCGGGATGGTCCGGCCGCGACCGGAGTTCTGGTGGGGCGCCGTCAGACCGCTTCCGCGGTCTCCGGCATGTCGATGGCGAGCTGGTCGGTGAGCTGCACGACCTCGGCGATGTCGCCGAAGTCCCGCACGGCGGTGTCCACGGTCTTGCGAAGGCGGGTGTTGACCCGCTCGGAGCGGACCTTCTTGGCGATGGTGAGGGCCTCACCGGCGAGCACGGTGCTCTGCTCGGGCTCGCGCTGGAGCAGGTGGACCGTGGCCATCCCGATGAGGTTCAGTGCGTACGAACGCTGGTGCTCGGGGTCCTTGCAGAAGAGGTCGACGGCGCGCTCCATGACGGGCTCGGCGAGCGAGGCGTACGTGGGGCTGCGGCCCGCCACGTAGGCCAGGTCGCGGAACGAGTGGGCGTTCTCGCCGTTCAGCTCGGCCTCGGAGAAGAAGCGGATCCAGTCGGGCTCGGGCTCGTCGAAGTCGGCGGCGTCGGCGAAGGTGTCCTCGGCCATGCGCACCGCCCGCTTGCACTTGCCGGGCTGGCCCATGCTGGCGTAGGCGCGGGCCTCCATCGCATACAGCATGGCCTGGGTGCGCGGGCTCGCGCAGTCACGGCTTCCGTACTGCGCGAGGTGGATGAGTTCGAGCGCGTCGTCGGGCCGCCCGAGGTGGATCATCTGGCGGCTCATGCTGGACAGGACGTACGAACCGAGCGGCTTCTCGCCCGCTTCCTTCGCGGCGTGCAGGGCCAGGACGAAGTACTTCTGGGCGGTGGGCTGGAGCCCGACGTCATAGCTCATCCAGCCGGCCAGCTCGGCCAGCTCGCCCGCGACCTTGAAGAGCCGCTTGGACGTGGCCTCCGGCTGGGGCTCCTGCAACAGGTCCGTCACCTCGTGCAGTTGGCCGACGACCGCCTTGCGCCGCAGCCCTCCCCCGCACTGCGCGTCCCACTGCCGGAACATCACGGTCGTGGACTCCAGGAGGTCCAGCTCGGGTTTGGAGAGCCTGCCGGGCCTGCGGGACGGCGTGAGCGGCTCGGGGTCGCCGACCGGGGTCGTCGGGCCGGGGACGAGCCAGCGCTGCATGGGCTCGATGAGGGCGGGGCCCGCGGAGAGCGCCAGCGAGGTGCCGAGGAATCCGCGCCGGGCCAGCATCAGGTCGCTGCGCGAGAACTCACTGATGAGCGCGACGGTCTGCGGGCCGGTCCAGGGCAGATCGACGCCCGAGACGGAGGGCGACTGGTGCGCGGCGCGCAGGCCGAGGTCCTCGACCGCGACGACACAGCCGAATCGCTCGGAGAACAGCTCGGAGAGGATGCGCGGAATGGGCTCGCGGGGATTCTCGCCGTCCAGCCAGCGCCGCACGCGCGAGGTGTCCGTGGAGATGTGATGGGCGCCCAACTGCCGTGCCCTGCGGTTCACTTGGCGCGCGAGCTCGCCCTTCGACCAGCCGCTGCGCACGAACCACGAATTGAGCAGTTCGTTGGGGCGCTTCTCAGCGTTCGCACCACTTCCGCCATTGCCGCCCACTGGAACGCCCCCATCCCTCACGACACTTACGCGCGGTCTCACGCCAAGCCCTACCAGAATGCCGCGCGTTGCGGCTCTCCGTCCGGAGAACGTCACCCATCGAACAGGAAACCGACTTGCCTCCGGCATACCCACGAGTGCACAGCACTTAGGGTCCGTGCACTGAAAGTAATCCTACGATCACCCCTCCGGCGAGGGCGATCGCGGAAACGCCACCATTCGCCACCCCTTCGAATGAACTCCCGGCCCGCCACAAGCGATTGACTTGACAGTGGACGACCGAAGGTGGGCGGAAGGGAGCACTTGGGGGCGCGTATGACCGAGCGCACCCCCCTCGGGGCACCGGGCGCCTGAACAAAAGCACAGGGTCACGATCCGATTCCGTCACGTAACCACACCGCGCTCGACCCGTTGGAGGGGGCATGGGCTTCACGATCGGCGGCATCCGGGGGACCGACAAGCCCCGCACCGGTTCTCGGCGGCGCGGCCGCGCGTCGGACTGCACCGCGGTGGCCGAGTACACCGGACTGTGGGGATGGGCCGCCGTGCCCGGCGCACGCGCCCTGGACGGCCGCTGCTCCTGCGGCGCGGCCGACTGCGCCGCCCCCGGCGCCCACCCCCTGGAGTTCGCCCCCGAGGTGTCCGCGGGGGCGACGCTGGACGAAGTGACCGAAGCCTGGGCCCAGTTCCCCGGCGCCGCCGTGCTGCTTCCCGTGGGGCGCGCCTTCGACGTGATCGAGGTGGCCGAGGCCGCCGGACGCAGGGCGCTGGTCCGCCTGGAGCGCATGGGCCTGCCGCTCGGCCCGGTGGCGGCCACCCCGGAGGGCCGCGCGCACTTCTTCGTCGCACCCGGCGCCGCCGCCGAACTCCCCCAGCTGCTCTACCGCATGGGCTGGGACGACGCCGGCATCGACCTGCACGGCCTGGGCCCCGGCACGCACATCACGGCCCCGCCGTCCGACCGCGCGGGCCTGGGCCCGGTCCGCTGGCTGCGCGCCCCCGACCTGGACTCGGCGACGCACCCCCCGCAGGCACGGCTGGTGCTCGGCACCTTGGCCTACGTGGCGCACCGCTCCCCGGCGTAGACACGCCCGCACACGGAAATGCCCCACCCCGGCTGCACCCCGGGGTGGGGCATTTCTCTGGCGTACGTCTCCTACTGATCCGCCGGACGCGGCCTACTGGTCACCGATGAGCGCGTCGACGAACGCCTCCGGCTCGAACGGAGCCAGGTCGTCCGCGCCCTCGCCAAGACCCACCAGCTTCACCGGCACACCCAGCTCCCGCTGGACGGCGACGACGATTCCGCCCTTGGCGGTGCCGTCCAGCTTCGTCAGGACGATGCCGGTGATGTCGACGACCTCGGCGAAGACCCGCGCCTGCACGAGGCCGTTCTGCCCGGTCGTGGCGTCCAGGACGAGCAGCACCTCGTCCAGCGGCGCGTGCTTCTCGACGACGCGCTTGACCTTGCCGAGCTCGTCCATGAGGCCGGTCTTGGTGTGCAGGCGCCCCGCGGTGTCGATGAGGACGACGTCGGCCCCCTCCGCGATGCCTTCCTTGACCGCGTCGAAGGCGATCGACGCCGGGTCGCCGCCCTCGGGGCCGCGGACCGTGCGCGCGCCGACGCGCTCGCCCCAGGTCTGCAGCTGGTCGGCGGCGGCGGCGCGGAAGGTGTCCGCGGCACCGAGGACCACGGAGCGGCCGTCGGCGACGAGGACACGGGCGAGCTTGCCGGTGGTGGTGGTCTTGCCGGTGCCGTTCACGCCGACGACCATCACGATGCCGGGCGTCTCCAGGCCCGACTCGGTCTTCACGGCGCGGTCGAACTCCGCGCCCTCGCGCGTGCCGAGCAGCGCGAGGAGTTCCTCACGGAGCAGCGCGCGCAGGTCGTCCGGGGTGCGGGTGCCGAGCACGCGGACGCGCTCGCGAAGCCGCTCGACCAGTTCCTGGGTGGGGGCGACGCCGACGTCGGCGGTGAGGAGCGTGTCCTCGATCTCCTCCCACGTGTCCTCGTCCAGGTGCTCGCGGGAGAGGAGCGTGAGCAGCCCCTTGCCGAGTGCGTTCTGCGAGCGGGAGAGCCGCGTGCGCAGGCGGACCAGGCGACCTGCCGTGGGCTCCGGGGTCTCGATCTCCGGGGCGGCCTCGGGGGCCTCTTCGGTGACGACCGGCGCCTCGGCTGAGGCGCCCGGGAGTTCCACCTCCTCGATCGTGCGGCGCGGTTCGTCGCGCGGCGTCTCGGCCTCGTCGCCGATATGCGGCTCGGCCGGAGGGGCGGTGATGGTGGGCGTGGACGACGGGGCCTGCGGCGGCAGCTGCTTCTTCTTGCGGCTGCCGATCACGAGCCCGCCGAGCGCGCCGATCACGACCACGGCGATGACTACAGCAAGGATGACGATTTCCATAACGCGTCCAGTATGCGTGACCTCCGGGGCCCTGGTGCGTTGACTTCGCGGGGCGCCACGCCCTGCGGGCCGGGCTGGTCCGCCACTCGACATCGCGTCGGGCGAGAAGCCCTCCGGGCGGAGTCACAACCCACCCAGTATCAGAGCGTGTGGGTCGCGGTACGCAAGTGACGTACCCAGGGCGTGTACGGCCCATGATGTGGGCCGCACACGCCCTGCTTTTGTGCGATCGCATGAAACATATACCGCCAAAGAGGGCGCTACTCGGACTAAAGTACGATGGAGCTCTCCGCATCAACGCGCGTAGAGTCCAACGCGATCACCCCCACGGACGGATCGCGGCGTTGCGATCCGAGCGAGAGGCACGGACCCCACCCCATGAGCACCACCGCCGAAACCGAAGGCGCCCTGGAGACACGCGGCCTCGAGCCCGTCCCCGACTCCGAGCGCACGGGCCGGACCCGCGAGCTGTTCCCCACCTGGGTGGCGGCCAACATCAGCGTCCTGCTGCTCACCATGGGCGCGGGCCTCATCGTGACCAACGGCCTCAACTTCTGGCAGGCCCTGGTCGTCGCCCTCGTCTCACCCGTCCTGAGTTACGGCATGGTCGGTCTGATCTCCATCTCGGGCAAGCGCGGCGGCTCCCCCGGCATGACGCTCTCGCGCGCGGTCTTCGGCCAGCGCGGCAACCTCTTCCCGGGCTCGCTCATCTGGGTCGCCCGCTGGGGCTGGGAGACCATCAACGCGGTGACGGGCGCGTACGCGATCATCACCGTCCTGGACATCTGCTTCGGCGTGAAGTCCAGCACGTGGCTGACGATCGTGACGCTGATCGCCTTCGTCGCCTGTACGTTCCTGATCAGCGGCCTGGGCCGCAAGGTCCTGCACATCTGCAACACCTGGGCGACGTACCTCTTCGGCGCGTTCAGCGTCCTCGTCCTCGTCTACCTCGTGGCCAACACCCCCTGGTCGGACGTCTTCTCGCGCCCCGCGGGCTCCACCGCGGCGATGGTCGCGGGCGTCGGCGTGATCGCCGCCGGCGGCATCAGCTGGGTCCCCACGGGACCGGACTTCACCCGCTACCTCCCGCGCAAGGCGTCCAGCAAGGCCCTGGTGGGCAACGCCATCGGCGGCGCCGGCATCGTCGTCGTACCGATGGTCCTGATGGGCGCGGTCATGGCGGTCAGCACGCCGAGCCTGTCCAAGGCCTCGGACCCGGTCTCCTTCCTCGGCCAGCTGCTTCCGACGTGGATCGCGGTGCCGTACCTGGTGATGGCCCTGATCGGCATGCTCCTGATCAACTCGATGTCGATGTACTCCGCGGGCTTCACCGCGATGACGCTCGGCATCAAGGTCCCGCGCACGTGGGCGGTGTCCATCAACGCCATCATCAGCCTGATCTTCGGCTACCTCCTGATGAACGTGGCCACCAGCTTCATCGGCTCGTTCATCTCCTTCCTGACCCTGCTCGCGGTCGCGTTCTCCGCCTGGATCGGCGTCTTCGGCGTCGACATGCTGAGCAGGAAGACGTACGACGCCGAGGCGCTGATGGACACCAAGCGCACCAGCGCCTACTGGTACAAGGCGGGCTTCGCCTGGCAGGCCATGACCGCGTGGGCGATCGCCCTGGTGATGGGCCTGCTCTTCACGAAGGTCGACTGGTTCAGCGGCCCGCTCGCCACCTCCTGGGTCGGCCGCAACGGCCTGGGCTGGCTGGCCACGATCCTCATCGCGGCCGCGCTGTACGCGGTGCTGCCGAGGACCCCGGCCGCCGAGGCACCCGAGGGCACGGGCGACACCGAACTGATCTCGGCCTGATCCGGAACAACTGCCCCCGCACACTGGTCATCTGACACCGCGTCATCTAACGTCCCTCTTCGCCCGCCCACGGTGAAGGGGGACGTTTTCATGCCCGTCACAGTCGTACGTTTCAACCTCGTCGATCCGGACGCCACACCCGCCTCACTGAGCGAGCGCTACAAGGCCGCCCTGGAGATGGCCACGTACGCGGACGACCGGGGCATCTCCACCGTGCAGACCGAGGAGCACCACGGCGTCGGCAACAACTGGCTGCCCTCGCCCTTCACCTTCGCGGGCGCGGTGTTCGGCGCGACCCGGCGCATCGCGGTCACGGTCTCCGCGATCATCGGCCCGCTGCACGATCCGCTGCGGCTCGCCGAGGACATCGCCGTACTCGACCTGCTCAGCGGCGGCCGTCTGGTGACGGTGGCGGGGATCGGCTACCGGCCCGAGGAGTACGCGGCGTTCGACGTCGACTGGAAGCGGCGCGGCAAGCTCCAGGACGAGCTCCTGGAGACCCTGCTGCAGGCGTGGACCGGCGAGCCCTTCGAGTTCCGCGGCCGCACCGTGCGCGTCACCCCGCGCCCGTACACCCAGCCCCACCCGATGCTCCTGGTCGGCGGCTCCTCACAGGCGGCGGCCCGGCGCGCGGCCCGGCTCGGCCTGCCGTTCTTCCCCAGCGCCCATCTGCCGGACCTCGAGGCGTACTACAACGACCGCCTCGCGGAGTACGGCACCGAGGGCTGGACGATGATGCCCGCCGCCGAGACCTCGCTCCTGCACATCGCCGACGACCCGGACCGCACCTGGGCCGAGCACGGCGAGCACTTCCTGCACGAGGCCCGCACGTATGCCTCCTGGCAGTCCAAGGACATCCGCTCGGCGGTGAAGTCCACCGCCACGACGGTCGACGAGCTGCGCGCCGAGGGCGTCTACCGCATCCTCACGCCCGACGAGTGCGTGGCCCATGTGCAGGGCGGCGCCGCCCATCTCGTACTGCATCCGCTCTCGGGAGGGATGCCCGTGGACGAGGGATGGCGCAGCCTGCACCACTTCTGCGAAAACGTACTGCCCCGGCTCAAGGAATAGGTCCTTGAACCGGGGCAGCTTCCTCAGAGGAGGGGCAGCGGGGATTAGCCCATCTCCTCCAGGGTCTTGCCCTTCGTCTCCTTGACGAACTTCATGACGAAGGGGATCGAGAGCACGGCGAAGGCGCCGTAGATGATGTACGAGCCGGTCAGGCTCCACTCGGACATGCTCGGGAACGTCTTGGTGATCGCGAAGTTGGCGAGCCACTGGGCCGACGCGGCCACACCGAGTGCGGCGGCGCGGATCCGGTTCGGGAAGATCTCGCCGAGAAGGACCCAGACCACCACGCCCCAGGAGAGGGCGAAGAAGAGCACGAAGAAGTTGGCGGCGATGATCGCCGTCAGGCCCTGCGCGTTCGGCAGCGTGACGTTGTCACCGGAGCCGGTGCGGTACGAGAACGCCCAGGCGCAGGTGAAGAGCGCGAGCGCCATGCCGGCGGAGCCGATGATCGCCAGCGGCTTGCGGCCGATGCGGTCGACGAAGATCATCGCGATGACCGTGCCGATGATGTTCACGATCGACGTCTCGAACGAGTACAGGAACGAGCTGCTCGGGTCCTTGCCGACCGACTGCCACAGCTGGTTCGAGTAGTAGAAGATCACGTTGATGCCGACGAGCTGCTGGAACACCGAGAGGCCGATGCCGATCCAGACGATCGGCAGGAAGCCGACCTTGCCGAGCAGGTCCTTGAACGAGGACTTGTGCTCGCGGCGCATGCCCTCCTCGATCTCGGCGACGCGCGCGTCCAGGTCGATCTTGGTGCCCTCGACCTCGCCGAGCACCTTCTTCGCCTCGACGTCACGGCCGACGGAGATCAGGAAGCGCGGCGACTCGGGGATGACGAAGGAGAGCACGCCGTACAGGACGGCCGGGATGACCATGACGCCGAGCATCAGCTGCCAGGCCTCCAGGCCCATCAGCTTGCCGCGCTGGTCGTCGTCCGCCAGCTTCAGGATGCCGTAGTTGACCAGCTGGGAGACGGCGATGCCGATGACGATCGCGGCCTGCTGGAAGGAGGCGAGACGGCCTCGGTACGCGGGCGGTGCGACCTCGGCGATGTAGGCAGGGCCGATGACGGAGGCCATGCCGATGCCGATGCCGCCGATGAAGCGCCACATCGTCAGGTCCCACGCCGCGAACGGCAGGGCGGAACCGACGGCGCTCGCCGCGAAGAGGACGGCGGCGATCTGCATGCAGCGGATGCGGCCGATGCGGTCGGCGATGCGCCCGGCGATCGCCGCGCCGAGGGCGCAGCCGAGCAGCGCGGTCGCGATGATCCAGCCGAGCATGTTCGCGTCGACGTCGAAGCGGTGCTGGATGGCGACGGTCGCGCCGTTGATCACGGAGCTGTCATAGCCGAAGAGGAAGCCGCCCATGGCGGCGGCCGCCGTGATGAAGATGACGTGGCCGAGATGGTCCGGCCTGGCCTCTCTGCCTTCGGGCTGCGGCGCCTTCGTTGTGCTGGTCACATGGACTCCTCGGGCCACCGGCAACATCGCCGGGGGTGGGGGTGAGCACTTCAAGTGGCGCACAACTTCACGCCGCCCACCACCTGAAGGTAAAAGCAACGTTGCAGAGACTATGCCTTCAAGTTTCGAAGTCAATACCTGGGTTCCTGTGAATTTTAGGGACACCTGGGGTCGACTTCGTTCAAGTGTTGAACTTATGAAGGTGAACGTGTGGAGGGCTAGCGAAGCCGCTGGCTGATCACCTTCGAGACGCCGTCGCCCTGCATCGAGACGCCGTACAGCGCGTCCGCGACCTCCATCGTCCGCTTCTGGTGCGTGATCACGATGAGCTGCGAGGCCTCCTGCAGCTCCTCCATGATGCGGATGAGCCGCTGCAGGTTGGTGTCGTCGAGCGCGGCCTCGACCTCGTCCATCACATAGAAGGGACTCGGCCGTGCCTTGAAGATCGAAACGAGCAGCGCGACGGCCGTCAGGGACCGCTCACCGCCGGAGAGCAGCGAGAGCCGCTTGACCTTCTTGCCGGGCGGGCGCGCCTCGACGTCGACTCCCGTGGCGAGCATGTTGTCGGGGTCGGTCAGGATGAGCCGCCCCTCACCGCCCGGGAAGAGCCGCGAGAAGACGCCCTCGAACTCACGGGCCGTGTCCCGGTAGGCCTCGGTGAAGACCTGCTCGACGCGCTCGTCGACCTCCTTCACCACTTGCAGGAGGTCGGCCCGCGTCTTCTTCAGGTCCTCGAGCTGCTCGCTCAGGAACTTGTGGCGCTCCTCCAGCGCGGCGAACTCCTCGAGGGCCAGCGGGTTCACCTTCCCGAGCTGCTGGTACGCCCGTTCGGCTGACCTCAGCCGCTTCTCCTGCTCACCGCGGACGTACGGCACGGGCCTGTTGCGCGGGTGCTCCGGGTCTTCGGGGAGCTCCTCGCCCTCGGCCGCGGGGGATGGCGGCACGAGCTGGTCGGGGCCGTAGTCGGAGACGAGTCCTGCCGGTTCCACACCGAGTTCCTCCAGTGCCTTGGACTCCAGCTGCTCGATCCGCAGCCGCTTCTCGGCACCGAGTACCTCGCCGCGGTGGACTGAATCCGTCAGTTTGTCGAGCTCCGCCTTGAGGTCACGCCCCTGGCTCCGCTCGGCGGTGAGATCCCGCTCCCGCACCTCCTTGGCGCGCTCGGCGGCGGCACGTTCCTCCTGGGCCCGCACGAGGGAGACCTCGACGTGCGCGAGCAGCTGCCGCGCACCACGGGCGACGGCCTCGGCGACCGCGGCCTCGTGCCGCATCCGGGCCTTGCGCTGCTCGGCACGCGCGCGTGCCTCGCGTTCGGCGCGCGCGGCCCGGTCGAGCGAGTCGGCCCGTCCCGCGAGCCCCTTGACCCGCTCCTCGTGCGTACGCACCTGGAGCCTGGCCTCCATCTCGGTCTGCCGGGCATTGGCACCGTCGGCGGCGAGCCGGTCGCGCACAGCGGTGTCGGGCTCCTCCTCCACCGGCGCCTCCTCCGCCACGGCGAGCCGCTCGGCCAACTCCTCGGCGTCCTCGACCGCTTTGTCCAGCGCCTCCTGCGCCTTGGCCGCGGCGGCCGCACTGCGCTCGGCCTCGCCCGCGGCGCCACGTGCCTGCCCGGCGAGCGCGCCGAGCTGCTGCGCCACGGATGACTTCTCCCGGTCGGCGGCGCGCCTGCGCTCCCCCAACTCCTCGACGAGCGCGACGACTTCCTTGCGCTGTTCGCCCGCCACCTGCTGGGAGCGCGCCAACTCGTCGCACAGTTCGGCCAGTTGCTCGAGCTCGGCCGCCGCCTCGTCGACGGAAGCCTGCACTTCGAGGAGGCTCGGCGCCCCGGCGGACCCGCCCTGCGCGAAGTGCGCCCCGAGCAGGTCTCCCTCGGTGGTGACCGCGGTGAGCTCCGGGTGGGCGTATACGAAGTCCTCGGCGTCCTCAAGAGTGCCGACGGCGACCATCCCCCGCAGCAGCCGCCGCACAGCGGGCATCAACTCCGCGGGCCCGCGCACCAGTTCGGCGACCAGGGGCGGCCCTTCGGCACCTTCCGGCCGTACGTCACGGGAGTCGGCGCCCGATGCCTCCGGCGCGCTCGCGAGGAGCAGCGCGGCACGCCCCGCGTCCTGCTTGCGCAGCAGCCGGATGGCCTCCGCCGCCGATGCCGGTGTGGTCACCGCGATCGCGTCCGCCGCCGCACCGAACGCCGCCGCGACGGCGACCTCGTACCCCGGAGTGATCGAGAGCAGCTCGGCCGCGGGACCGAGCAGCCCCGTGAGGCGGTCCTTGGCGGCCAGCAGCGCCCCCGTACCGTCCTTGCGGCGCAGGCCGAGCGCGAGCGCCTCGTGCCGGGCGGCGACCGCGGCCCGCTTGCGCTCGGCGGCGGTCGCCGCCTCCCGTGCCGCGGTCAGCGCGCCCTCGGCCTCCGTGAGGGAACGCTTCGCCTCGTCGTGCCGCTCGCCGAGCTCCGCGTCACCGGCGTCGAGCCCGTCGACCTCGGCCTTCAGCTGCTCGTACTCCTCCTGGGCGGCGACCGCGCGCTCCCCCGCCTCGTCGCGCGCCACGGCGAGCCGGTCGATCTCGGCCTGTGCGGAGCCCGCCCGCGAACGCGCCGCGTTGACCTGGCCGTTCAGCCGCGCGAGCCCTTCACGCCGGTCGGCGATGGCCCGCGCCACGTCCTTGAGGCGGCGCTCCTCGACCGCGAGCTCCCGCTCCAGATCGGCACGGTGGCCGATGGTGTCCTCCAGGGCATGCTCGGCCGCTTCGAGGGCGGCTTCCAGCTCCGCCTCCTGCTCACGGATCCGCGCGGCCTCGCGCTCCATGTCCTCGGGGTCGCGGCCGCGCCGCTCCTCCGGGGGCGCGGCGGTCGCGCTCTTGACCCGGGCGTCGGCAAGGGACACCGTGCCGCGCACCCGCTCGGCCAGCTGCGACAGCTCGTACCACGTCTGCTGCGCCCGCTGGAGCCGTGGAGTCAGGCGGCGCACCTCGTCCTCCAGCTCCGCCTCCCGCTGGAGCGCCTTCTTCAGCTCGGCCTCGGCGCTGTCCTTGCGCTGCTTGAGCGCGGCCTCGTCGGCGACCTCGGTCCGCAGCGCGTCCCGCAGGCGGACGAGATCGTCGGCGAGCAGCCGGAGGCGGGCATCGCGCAGATCGGCCTGGATGACGGCGGCCCTGCGCGCCACGGCGGCCTGCCGGCCAAGGGGCTTGAGCTGACGCCGCAGTTCGTCGGTCAGGTCCTGGACGCGCGCGAGGTTGGCCTGCATCGCGTCGAGCTTGCGCAGCGCCTTCTCTTTGCGCTTGCGGTGCTTGAGGACGCCCGCGGCCTCCTCGATGAAGGCGCGGCGCCCCATGGGGTCGGCGTGCAGGACTCCGTCGAGCTGGCCCTGCCCGACGATGACGTGCATCTCGCGGCCGATGCCGGAGTCGGAGAGCAGTTCCTGGATGTCGAGCAGCCGGCAGGTGTCCCCGTTGATCTGGTACTCGCTGCCGCCGTTGCGGAACATGATCCGCGTGATGGTGACTTCGGCGTACTCGATGGGGAGGGCGCCGTCGGAGTTGTCGATGGTGAGGGACACCTCGGCACGGCCGAGCGGTGGGCGCCCGGTGGTGCCGGCGAAGATGACGTCCTCCATCTTGCCGCCGCGCAGCGACTTGGCGCCCTGCTCGCCCATGACCCAGGACAGCGCGTCCACGACATTGGACTTGCCGGAGCCGTTCGGTCCGACGACGCAGGTGATGCCCGGCTCGAACTTCAGCGTCGTGGCCGACGCGAAGGATTTGAAACCGCGCAGTGTCAGGGCCTTGAGGTGCACGCCGCCGGACTCTACCTTTCACTGACCGTTTCACCCAGGAAGATGCAGGGCACATCAGCTGTAAAGGAAACAGATTACGGGGGCGGCAAGAAAGAAGGGACGCCGAAGCGTCCCTTGCAGATCTGGACAAGCGGCTGACATGGTCAGCCCGACCACGTGCGTGAAGAGGCAGCTCACACGGCGAAAAGAGCGCGACGCTGAATGATCGTTACGCAAGCCCTGCGAGAAAAGCGCCTTTACTCATGATGGCAGTGGTCAGGTGAGCGCAGGCTCCGCCTGGGGTACGTCGATGCTCTCCAGGAGCGATTCGTGAGAAGCGGCAGCCGCGAGCGCGTCGTTCTCGGCCTGGATCTTCACAAGCTCAGATTCCAGGTCCTGGACGCGTTGCTGGAGCCGTCGCATCTCGGCGAGAAGTCGCGGGTCGGAACCGCCGACGTAACCGAGAAGCGCCTTTGCCATGATGGATGGTCCTCCACAATGAGTGACCGACCGAAGCGGTGTGGGTCGTGAGGGAATCGCACCCGCGGTGCTTGGCACTCGTTGTTCGTGCTGGGTCTTGCTGGCCGTTCTCACATGCCAAACAGCTAAGGTGCGCGGGGCTTCCAGAGTCTCACCAAAAAGTTTGACGGTCAACACGATCACGCCCCGTATTGGCGGGCAACCCGGGGGCTTGCGGCCGTGGAAACGGCGGCGCTGCCTCTGCTGCGGGGCCCTGGGGGCGTGTCGATCATCCTGCACTTGGGAGCCTGCCACGACGTGCCGTTCTTGGCAACCACCAGGCGTTTCCTGCCCCGGGCAGTTGCCCTGACCACACCGGAGCGCGTCCGCCCGGCGGCTCTCCGTCAGCGAATCGCGAACGTCTCGTAGATGCCGCGCGGAGTGTCCCAGATCTCAGTGACGCCGTCGACGCGGCCGGGAGTGTCGCCCTCGCGCAGCCAGTCGAGCAGCCCCTGGGCGCCCGAACGCGGACCCTCTGCGACGACTTGCACACGGCCGTCGTCCAGATTGAGAGCAAAACCACTCAGGCCCCCGATCTCCAAGGCCTTGGCCCGCGTGAACCAGCGGAATCCCACGCCTTGCACCTGGCCACGCACCCAGGCCGTGACTCTGACTTCTTCGTTCATGGGTGCACGCTAACCGGCCAATTGCACTCGGAGCACTTCGTCCCCATGCGCCATCGCGTACAGTCCCGACTCGATGAGCCTCACTCGTATGGGTGAGCCACGTTGACCGCCAGGACGAGGAAGGCCAGGAGATGGGACGCCACCGACGCTCCGGCGCAGGGGCAGCCGCCACCGGCCGCGCCACTGGAGTCTCCGACGTGTACGCGGGCGAGCACGCCGGCGTCCCGGAGCCCCGCCCCGCCAACGCTTCGCACCGCCACCGGGGCCGCCGCGCCACACCGGTGCGCACCGGCCTGCTCGGCGTGTCGGCAGCCGTCGCCATGGGCGCGGTGGCCGTCGCGTCCGGCCTGGTCCCGGGCGCCGAGAACTACTCCCTCGGCGGTGGCGGCGACTCGAACAAGGTGCGTGCTGCCACCACCCCCAGCGAGGTGGCGCCCCAGGGCGGCGAGAACGGCACCGCCGACCGCGAGTCGGCCCCGCCGAGCCGCGGCTCCGAGCGCCCCG
Source organism: Streptomyces sp. NPDC047525 (assembly GCF_040643025.1). Taxonomy (NCBI): domain Bacteria; kingdom Bacillati; phylum Actinomycetota; class Actinomycetes; order Kitasatosporales; family Streptomycetaceae; genus Streptomyces; species Streptomyces sp. NPDC047525. The sequence continues at coordinate 40,008 of NZ_JBEYTL010000017.1, read as the reverse complement.
ACGCCCCGACGCCCTCCCCCTCGAAGACCACCGAGAAGCCCTCGGCCGAGCCGTCGAAGAAGCCGTCGACCAAGGCGCCCGCGCCCGAGGCCGACGAGAAGCAGAAGAAGACGACTCCCCCGAGCCCCTCGCGCACCCCCTCCGAGAAGCCGAAGGCCCCGCCGGCCACCGGCTCGAAGTCGCCGTCCACCGAGAGCACGGCCGAGGCCGCGGTGCTCACCCTGGTCAACGCGGAGCGGGCCAAGGTCGGCTGCTCCCCCGTGCGCGCCGACGCCGCGCTGGCCTCGCTCGCCGGAGCGTTCAGCTCGGACATGGCCGAGCGCGACTTCTTCGACCACACCGACCCGGACGGCGCGACCCCGTGGGACCGCGCCGAGAAGGCCGGGATATCGGACCTGGGCGGCGAGAACATCGCCCGCGGCCAGGCGAACGCCCAGTCCGTGATGGACGCCTGGATGAACAGCCCCGGCCACCGGGCCAACATCCTCAACTGCGACTACAAGACCCTGGGCGTCGGTGCGCACTTCGCGCCGGGCGGCCCTTGGTGGACGCAGGACTTCGGCTTCTAGGACACCGGGCCACCGGGTCACCACCGGCCGGTTCACTTACTCTCAGTTAGCGCGACCCATGAGATGGCGCTGTGCGAGAGTATGCTTTCGGCATGGATCCCATCGACCAGGACACGGCGTACGACGTGTTCTCCAAGCAGTGCCCCTCGCGCGGCACCCTGGAGCACGTTACCGGACGCTGGGGAGCGCTCACCCTGGGCGCGCTGTACGACGGCACGTTCCGTTTCAACGAACTGCGCCGCCGGGTCGACGGCGTGAGCGAGAAGATGCTGTCCCAGACCCTGCACGCGCTGGAGCGCGACGGCCTGGTCCACCGCGAGGCACAGCCCACCAACCCGCCGCGCGTGGAGTATCGGCTCACCCCGCTGGGACGGGAGATCACCGACCGCCTGATGAGCCTCATCCACTTCGTGGAGGGCAGGATGGACGGCGTGCTCGAAGCGCGCGAGCGCTACGACAGTGTGGCGGCCGGCGGTCGCTGACAGCGCGGGCAGAAGTAGCTGGAGCGGTTCATCCAGGGCCGCCGGCGCATGGCCGTTCCGCAGCGGCGGCACGGCTCGTCCTCGCGTCCGTAGGCGTCGAGCGACCGCTCGAAGTACCCGGACTCGCCGTTCACGTTCACATACAGGCTGTCGAAGCTGGTGCCGCCGACGGCGAGGGCGGCATTCATCACGTCCCGTACGTGGCCCAGGAGTTGGGCCGTGCGTGGGCGCGTGAACGTGGCGGTGGGCCGCTCGTAGTGCAGCTTCGCCCGCCAAAGGGCCTCGTCCGCGTAGATGTTGCCGACGCCGCTGATCAACGACTGGTCGAGCAGGGCGCGTTTGATCGTCGTACGACGGCGGCGCAGCGCGGCGTGAAAGGCCGCGTCGTCGAACTTCTCGTCCAACGGGTCGCGCGCGATGTGCGCGATGACGTCCGGCAGCCCGTCCGGGGTGTTCTCGTGCAGCGAGAGTCCGCCGAAGGTGCGCTGGTCGACGAAGCGCAGCTCGGTGCCGAGCGCGTCGGCGAAGCGGATCCGGATCCGCAAGTGCTTCTCGTCCGGCGCCTCTTGGGGCTGGACGAGCAGCTGCCCGCTCATGCCGAGATGGGCGAGGATCGAGGTGCCGCTGTCCTCGACGGGCAGCCAGAGATACTTCCCGCGCCGCATCGCCGTACCGACACGGTGGCCCTTGAGCCGGAGCCCGAAGTCGTCACCGCCCGCGACATGCCGCCGCACGGCCCGCGGATGCAGCACCTCGACATCGGCGACGGTGCGCTGAGCCACCCACCGCTCAAGCCCACGCCGGACGACTTCGACCTCGGGCAGCTCGGGCACGGCGATTCACTCCGGGGTAAACGGGTGGGTGGGCGGGAAAAAATGCCGCGAAGCGGCGAAAAGGCTGGTGCCGGCCACCCAAAGGGCGACCGGCACCAACAGTAAAGCGGTTCAGGCAGACGAAGCTTCGGCAGCCCCGTCAACCTCCGCGGCAGCGGGAGCAGCAGCGGTGGCGGCGGCGGAAACCTCCGCCGCCTTGATCCGCTCATCCGCGGCAGCGCGAATCTCGCGCCACGCGGACTCCGCGGCCTGCTGCTCCGCTTCCTTCTTGCTGCGGCCGGTGCCGGTGCCGTACGAGACGCCTCCGACGCGGGCGGCAGCAGTAAAGGTCTTCTCGTGGTCCGGGCCGCTCTCCGTGACGAGGTACTCGGGAACACCGAGGCTCTCGGTCGCGGTGAGCTCCTGGAGGCTGGTTTTCCAGTCCAGGCCCGCGCCCAGGTTCGAGGACTTCTCGATCAGCGGATCGAAGAGCCGGTGCACCAGCTCGCCCGCCGCGTCCAGACCCTGGTCCAGATAGACCGCGCCGATCACCGCTTCAAGGGTGTCGGCGAGGATGGATGCCTTGTCCCGGCCACCCGTGCCCTCTTCGCCCCGGCCGAGCCGGATGAAGAGACCGAGTTCGAGGCCACGACTGACCTCCGCCAACGCACGCGAATTGACCACCGCGGCCCGCAACTTGGCCAGCTGGCCTTCGGGCAGGTCGGGGTGGGTGCGATAGAGCGTGTCCGTGACGACGAGTCCAAGCACCGAGTCCCCGAGGAACTCGAGCCGTTCATTCGTCGGCAGACCGCCGTTCTCGTACGCGTACGAACGGTGGGTCAGTGCACGCACCAGAAGGGCGGACTCGAGTCTATACCCGAGCCGCCCTTCCAAAAGCGTGTGGGACGAGGCCGTGTTTTCCGCCTGCTTCTTGGCGTTTTCCGCCTTGGCGTCATCCGCCATTTTGTGGCTAGACACGGTGCCTCTCACCAGCCGCTCAGACCTCGAGGACCTGGCGCTTGTTGTACGTGCCGCAGCTCGGGCACGCGATGTGCTGCAGCTTCGGCTCCTGGCAACGCTCACACGAAACCAGAGTGGGGACCGCAGCCTTCCACTGCGACCGGCGGTGGCGCGTGTTGCTGCGCGACATCTTCCGCTTCGGAACAGCCACGGCTACTTCTCCTGCTTCTCGTCGACGCCGGCTTCGGCGCCGCTCACGTCGTCCTTCTCGCCGTCCTGGATGGTCCCGGCGAGTCCCTGCAATGCCGCCCAACGAATGTCGACGGCGTCATGGTGATGGTCCGGGTCGTCCGCGAGCCGTGCTCCGCACTGGGAACACAGGCCCGGACAGTCGTCCCGGCACACCGGCTGCATCGGCAGTGCGAGCACTACCGCGTCACGCAGCGCGGGTTCGAGGTCGAACAAGCCGTCCTCGAGATAGAGCCTGTCCTCATCCTCCTCGGCGTCGTCGGCCGGTTCCGCGGTGCGGCTCCGGTCGTCGGCGTCAGGGTACGAGAACATCTCCTGGAAGTCCGCGTCCACCTCAAGCTTCAGCGGCTCCAGACACCTTACGCACTCCCCCTCGGCCGACGCACGGGCGGTGCCTGTGACAAGCACACCTTCCATGACCGACTCAAGACGGATCTCCAGCTCGACCGGAGCACCTGCCGGCACTCCGATGACCCCGTCGATACCGAAGACGTCCGGCGAACCGGGGGCCTCGATGGAACGGGTCAGCCGCTGCAGCGCACCGGGACGCCGACCCAGCTCGTGTGTGTCGAACACGAGTGGGTTTCGGTGGTCAAGGCGAGCACTCAGGGCTTTTCCTGCTTTCGAATCCTGGGAAGTTCAAGGAGGGCCGCCCCCGTCGTGAGCTTCGCTCACTAGCCGGGCAGCCTGGATCGCGGACGTACGCGCGACCGAAGAGCCAGGATACTGGACCATTCGCTCTCGGCCCAATCCGGTCCCGGACAGGCCTCGGGGCAAGGGCTAGCGGCCCTGTTCGTACTGGCGCAGCTGCTCCGCGGTGATCATGCCGGTGTCGAAGAGACTGGTCTCGTCGAGCACCCCGGGGGCCTGCTGCTGGTGCTGCTGCTGCTGCGGGTCCCCGTACCCCTGCTGCTGGGCCGCCTGGTCGTATCCCTGCTGCGGGTAGCCGTACGGATCCTGCTGCTGGTAGCCGTACGGATCCTGCTGGGCGTACTGCTGCTGGTAGGCGTACTGATCCTGCTGCTGGTAGGCGTACGGGTCCGGCTCCTGCTGGGGCGGGGCGTACGGCTGCTGCACGGGGATCTGCGGGGGTGCCTGGGGCGGCTGCGGGGCCTCCGGGGCGGGGGCCGCGGGGGCCGTGGGGTCGGTGAGGCCCGCGAGGTACTCGGCGTCCGTGGTGTGTGCCTGGGACCCGAGGCCCTCGGCAAGGCCCGCGAGGTCGTCGGCGGGCGCACGGCCGTGCAGGGTCTGACGGCCGCGGCCGACCGCCTCCAGGGTCTTGGCCAGGACCGCCTCGAAGGCGCCGAGCTTGGCGTCGACGTACGCGTCCGCGTCCCGGCGCAGCGTCTCGGGGTCCATGCTGCGCTGCGGGGCGTCCTCGTCCTCGTAGCCCTGCTCGTCGAGGCCGGGTCCTGTGCCGAGGAGCTTCTCGCGGCCGCGGCCGACGGAGCCGAGGGTCTTGGTGAGGACGACCTCGAAGTTGGCCAGCTTGCTGTCCACGTAGTCGTCGGCCTCGACTCGGACCTCGTCGGCGGCCTGCCGGGCCTCGGCGAGGATGCGTGCGGCCTCGCCCTGGGAATTGCGGGCGACCTCCGTGTCGGAGATCAGCGAGCCGCGCTCGGCGTGCGCGGTCTCGATGATGCGGTCCGCCTCCTGGCGGGCCTGCTCGACCAGCTGCTCGCGGCCGCCGATGAGCTCCTGGGCCTGGGCGAGGGAGCCGGGCAGCGCCTGGCGCACCTCTTCGAGCATCGACAGGAGATCGGCGCGGTTGACCACGCACGAGGCCGACATGGGCATGGACCGGGCACTGCCGACCGCCTCGACGATCTCGTCGATCTTCTTCTGCACGTCCACCGTGTGCTCGCCACTCTCTACAGCTGGTTTGGAGACGGACGGGACGACTGTAAGGCCAGTGGCCGACCGCCCGACACCGGGTGACGAACTGTCAGTGGGTCACTTCTTGCCCAGGCGTTCGACGAGCGCCTCGTGGACGAGCGGCGGCAGCAGGTGGGCGACGTCGCCGCCCCAGGCTGCCACCTCCTTGACCAGCGAGGAGGAGAGGAAGCTGTAGGTGGGGTTGGTGGGCACGAACAGGGTCTCGACGCCCGAGAGGCCGTTGTTCATCTGGGCCATCTGCAGTTCGTAGTCGAAATCGCTGACCGCGCGCAGGCCCTTGACGATGGCCGGGATGTCGCGCTGCTTGCAGAAGTCGACGAGAAGGCCGTGGAAGGACTCGACCTCGACGTTCCCGAAGTCGGCGGTGACCTCACGGATCAGCTCGATCCGCTCCTCGACGGAGAACAGGCCCTTCTTCGACTGATTGATCATCACCGCGACGTGCACCACGTCGTACAGCCTGGAGGCGCGGGCGATGATGTCGAGGTGTCCATTGGTGATGGGGTCGAATGACCCCGGACAGACGGCGCGGCGCAACTGAAGTCCCTCGCTCTCCGGTCCGGTCATGGCGCGATCACTGAGTCGTCGCACGTAGAGGCGGCGCGACCGTACCAAAACGTGCCTTCGCCGTAGCGACGGGACCTCAGTGCCTCGAAGCCGTCGGGCCAGCAGAATTCTCCGCCTCTGGTACTGCGTTCAACGGTGACGAGCGCATCGCCCGTGAGCCAGCGTTCCGCCCGGAGTGTGAGCAGGATCTCGCGAAGATCGTCATCGGTGACGGCGTACGGAGGGTCGAGGAAGACCAGGTCGTACGGGGCCGTGGGGGTGCCGCCCTGGACGATCTGGGCCGCTTTGCCCGCCCTGACCTCGGCGCCGGGCAGGCCGATGGACTTCACGTTCGCCCTGATGGTGCGCACCGCGCCGGTGTCGGCCTCGACGAGCAGGGCGTGGCCCGCGCCGCGCGAGAGCGCTTCGAGGCCGATGGCGCCGGACCCCGCGTACAGGTCGAGGACGCGCGCCTCGTCGAGCGTGCCCTGCAAGGCCTGCCAGGTGGAGAACAGGCCCTCGCGCGCTCGGTCGGACGTGGGCCGTGTGCCGTTTCCGGGCGGGACGGCGAGGCGACGTCCGCCGGCCACACCGGCGATCACGCGGGTCATCTGAGTCCTTGTCGGTGTACGTACGGGAAGATCCGGGCTCAGTCTCTCAGCCCCTGCGCCCCCGCTGCCTGTCAGCCCTTGTCAGCCCTTGTCCAAGTAGCGCTCGCGCTCGTCGTCCAGGAGGGCGTCCAGGGCCGTGCGCAGCTCGGGCAGGTGCTCAAGGTCAGGGTCCTTGGAGACCACGGCGACGGCCTCCTCGCGGGCCTCGGCGATGATCTCCTCGTCCTCGATGACCGCGAGCATGCGCAGGCTGGAGCGGACACCGGACTGCGCCTGGCCCAGTACGTCGCCCTCGCGGCGCTGCTCCAGGTCGATCCGGGAGAGCTCGAAGCCGTCGAGCGTCGCGGCCACGGCGCCCAGGCGGGCGCGGGCGGGGCTCGCCTCGGGCATGTCGGTGACCAGGAGGCAGAGGCCGGGGGCCGAGCCACGGCCGACGCGGCCGCGCAGCTGATGCAGCTGCGATACGCCGAAGCGGTCCGCGTCCATGATCACCATGGCGGTGGCGTTCGGGACGTTCACACCGACCTCGATGACCGTCGTCGCGACCAGGACCTGGGTCTCGCCCGCGGCGAAGCGGCGCATCACCGCGTCCTTGTCGTCGGGCTGCATGCGGCCGTGCAGGACCTCCACCGTGAGGCCGCTCAGCGGACCGCGGGCGAGCTGCTCGGCGACCTCGATGACGGCGAGCGGGGGCCGCTTCTCGGCGGTCGCCTCCTCCTCGGCCTTCTTCTTGGCCTTCTTCGGGTCGGCGGCTTCGTCGACGTCGTCGCCGATCCGGGGGCAGACCACGTATGCCTGATGGCCGTTCTCGACCTCCTCGCGCACGCGCTCCCAGGCGCGCGCCAGGAAGTGGGGCTTGTCCTCGGCGGGGACGACATGGGTGGCGATCGGCGAGCGGCCAGCGGGGAGCTGGTCGAGGACCGAGGTCTCCAGGTCGCCGAAGACCGTCATCGCGACCGTCCGCGGGATGGGCGTGGCCGTCATGACGAGGAGGTGCGGGGGCTGCTTGCCCTTGCCGCGCAGGGCGTCGCGCTGCTCGACCCCGAAGCGGTGCTGTTCGTCGACGACGACCAGGCCCAGGTCGTGGAACTGGACCTTGTCCTCGATCAGCGCGTGCGTGCCGATGACGATCCCGGCCTCGCCGGTGACCAGGTCGAGCAGGGCCTGGCGCCGGGCGGCCATGCCCATGGAGCCGGTGAGCAGCGTGACCTTCGTGCCCTGGTCCGAGCCGCCGAGCATGCCGCCCTCGGCAAGCTCGCCCATCATCTCGGTGATCGAGCGGTGATGCTGCTGGGCGAGGACCTCGGTGGGCGCGAGCATCGCGGCCTGCCCGCCCGCGTCCACGACGGCGAGCATGGCGCGCAGGGCCACCATCGTCTTGCCGGAGCCCACCTCTCCCTGGAGGAGGCGGTGCATCGGGTGCTCGGTCGCCAGGTCGTCGAAGATCTCCTTGGAGACCTTCTCCTGGCCCTCGGTGAGCGTGAAGGGCAGCTTGGCGTCGAAGGCGTCGAGCAGGCCGCCGTCGCGGGGGCGGCGGGCGATCGCGGGGAGCTGCGCGTCCGCGTACCTCCGGCGGGCCAGGGCCACCTGGAGGACGAAGGCCTCGTCCCACTTGAGGCGGTCGCGGGCGGATTCGATGTCCGCCTTGGTGTGCGGGCGGTGGATCTTCAGGAGCGCCTCGGGGAGCGGGATGAGCTCACGGCCGTCGCGCAGGCTCGGCGGCAGCGGGTCGACGGCCTCCTGGGCGCTGGGCAGGACCGCGTCGACCGACTTGGCGATCTTCCAGGACTCCAGCTTGGCGGTGGCCGGATAGATCGGGATGAGGGCGCCCGCCCAGGAGTCCACGGCCTCGCCCGCGTTGTCCGGGTCGCCCTTCAGGAGTTCGTACGCCGGGTGTGCGAGCTGCATCTTGCGGTTGAAGACGGATGCCTTGCCCGCGAACATCGCGCGCGTGCCGGGCAGCAGGTCCTTGTGCGGCTTGTGGATGCCGCGGCCGAAGAAGACCAGCTGGAGCTGGCCGCTGCCGTCGGTGATCGTCACTTCGAGGCGCTGGCCCCTGCCGCCGTTGAACGTCAGGATGCGCGCCGTGGCGACCTGGGCGACCACCGTGACGTGCTCGTCGAGCGGCAGGTCGGCGAGGCGGGTGAGCTCGCCACGCTCCGCGTACCTCCGCGGGTAGTGGTGCAGCAGGTCGCCGACGGTGTGCAGGTCCAGGTGCTCGGCCATCACCTTCGCGGTGGCGGGACCGACCACTTTCTTCAGGGGTTCTTCGAGCGCGGGCACGAGATCCATTGCACACCACGCCACTGACAATTCGGCGTACGTCCCTGAAATCCGCTGGTCAGGAAGGCTGAACGCGGCGGCTACTCCACGCCGATCAGCAGCAGCGCCGACTGGCGTCCCCCGCGGTAGACCACCGTGTCGACCGCCAGATGCACCTCGCGCACATGCTTCTCCAGCTGCTCGCCGAGGCTGTCCGGCACGTCGTCGCCGAGCACCAGCGTGACCATCTCGCCGCCCGCGGCCAGCATCCGGTCGAGGACGGAGCGCGCGGTGCGTGTGGCGTCGTCGCCGATCACCGCGACATCGCCGTCGATCAGGCCGAGGACGTCACCGGCCTGGCAGATGCCCGCCATGGTCCACGACTGCCGCTCGGCGACGGCCAGTTCGGCGTACCGGGTCGCTCCGGCCGCCGAGGTCATCGCGACCACGTCCTCGTCGAAGCGGCGGTCCGGCTCGTGCACGGCCAGCGCCGCGATGCCCTGGACCGCGGACCGGGTGGGGATCAGCGCGACGCGCACCCCTTCGGTACGGGCCTGTTCCGCGGCGGCGGCAGCGGTGTGGCGCAGCTCGCCGTCGTTCGGCAGGAGCACCACCTCGCGCGCGTGGGCGTGCCGGATCGCCTCGACGAGTTCCCCGCTGGCGGGCGGCTCCCCGGGCCGCGTGGGCACGGTGGTCGCCCCGGCATCGGCGTAGAGACCGGCGAGCCCCTCCCCCGGCACGACGGCGACGATCGCGCGCTGCGTGCGTTCCCGGGGCGGCTGCGCGGCGCCCGCGGTGTGCGCGTCGCCCACCCCGAAGTGGGTGATGCGGATGCGGTGGGGCCGCCCCGCCTCGACGCCCGCCTCGACGGCCGCCCCGGCGTCGTCCACATGGACGTGGACGTTCCACAGCCCGTCCCCGCCGACGACGACGAGCGAGTCACCGAGCCCGTCGAGCCGCCTCCGCAGCCGTGCGACGGCCGTGTCGTCGGCTTCCAGGAGGTAGATCACCTCGAAGGCGGGGGCAGGCGCGGGCGCGGCGGCGTCCGCCGGGTTGTCCTGGCACTCAAGGGGCTCCGCGAGCTCCACGCGCGCGTGGCCGCCCGAACCGGCCGTCTTCACGTACGGGGAGGCCGTCCCGCCCGACAGGGCCCCCACCAGAGCCCCGAGCACCGCCACGAGCCCGCGCCCTCCGGCGTCCACCACTCCCGCGCGCCCGAGCACCGCGAGCTGCTCCGGCGTCGCGTCGAGCGCCCGGCACGCTCCGTCGTACGCGGCCCGCGCCACCGCCCCGCAGTCGCCGTCGGCGCCGGAGGCCGCGTCGGCAGCGGCGGCGGCCACCGTCAGGACGGTGCCCTCCACGGGATGTGCGACCGCCTGGTAGGCCGACTCGGCGGCCCGCCGCAGCGCGAGCGCCAGGGCCTGGCCGTCGGCGTGATCGGTGTCACGGTCGGCGCCGAGCACCTGCGCCATCCCCCGCAGCAGCTGCGACAGGATGGTGCCCGAGTTCCCGCGGGCCCCGATCAGCGCGCCGTGCGCCATCGCCCGCGCGGCCTCGGCCAGGGCGGGGCGGGCCGGCTCAAGGCCCGTGAAGACCGCGTCGACCGCCTGGGACGCCGATTCCACGGTCAGGTAGAGATTGGTTCCGGTGTCCCCGTCCGCGACCGGATAGACGTTGATCGCGTCGATCTCCTCGCGGGCCCGTCCCAGGGCGTCCAGAGCGAGGCCGCACCAGGCGCGCACCGCGACGGCGTCGAGGTTCTGCGGCACCTGCTCGCCTCCTAAGGGCATCCGGAATGGACGCAGCGTAGACCGGGACGGGCGAAGGGCCCGGGGCGGGGCCGGGGCCAGACATGGTAGTTTCGTTCTACCGAAGCAGTCGTTGTATGCTGCTCCGGTTGCCCGATACCCATCGGGACCTTCCTCCTGGCAACGCCACCCACGATCATTGCACTGATCCCGGCATGCCGGGATTAACCGTAAGTGCATCTGAAGTCTTGGAGTGACCCGTGGCTGCCAACTGCGACGTCTGCGGCAAGGGGCCGAGCTTCGGCAACAACATCTCGCACTCTCACCGCCGTACGTCCCGTCGCTGGAACCCGAACATCCAGCGCGTTCGTGCCGTGGTCAGCGGGACGCCGAAGCGGCTCAACGCCTGCACCTCGTGCATCAAGGCCGGCAAGGTCTCGCGCTGACGCAAGTAAGCGCGGCCACCTAGCTGGTTGCTGAAAGAGCTGGCCCCCTTCGGGGGACCGGCTCTTTCGTGTGCCCACAGCACTTCTTCGGGTGTCCCCAGCACTTCATAGCGGGATCTTGAACCGCCACCCATGATCCACGGGCCCGATCCCGCCGGCGAGGGTGCAGCCCGTGCCGTGCGTGTGGCGGTTGTCGTGGCGGGGCGCCCGCAGCCAGTGCTCGTCGGAGCCGTCGGTGAGCAGGTCCACCGCATCCCGTCCTCCCGGGTCGACGACCGAGGGTGCGTCCGTGCCCGCGATCAACTCGGCCACCGCCTCGACCAGTTCGGCCGATGCCAGCATGCCGGTCTTGACGGCCTGGACGCCGATGTCGTCGACGACGCTGCGGTACCGCGCGCGCACCGCTTCCACCGGCAGCTCCCAAAAGCCCTGTACGCCAAGGGAGTTCTGCGCGGTGACGGCCGTGACGACGCTCATGCCGTGCGTGCGAGCGCCAGCATCGTCTTCAAGTCGGCCTGGATGCCCGCGCCGCCGCCGGAGTCGGATCCCGCGACGGTCAGGACGCGCGGGGGCGCGGCACGGTCATGCTCAGTCCTCGAGGTTGTCGCCGAAGTGGTCCCAGCCCTTACTGGTCCAGGGCGCGCCGTCGACGGTCACCTGCGGCAGGGCCGAGGGGTTCAGGACCTCGCCGATGACCTTCCAGCGGGCGGGCAGCTTCACGTCCGGCGGGAACGTCGCCACGATCGCGTGGTCCTCGCCGCCGTTGAGCACCCACTGCAGCGGGTCGACGCCGACGGCCTGGCCGATGTCGTTCATCTGGGAGGGCACGTCGACGTCCCCGGAGCGGATGTCGATGCGCACCTTGCTCGCATCGGCGATGTGCCCGAGGTCGGCGATGAGCCCGTCGCTCACGTCCGTCATCGAGGTGGCGCCGAGGCCGGCGGCCGCGGGGCCCGCGTGGTACGGCGGTTCGGGCCTGCGGTGGGCCTCCACGAAGGCGCGGGGCGAGCGGAAGCCGCGCGAGAGCACCGCGTGTCCGGCGGCGGACCAGCCCAACCAGCCGGTGACGGCGACGACATCGCCGGGCTGTGCGCCAGCGCGGGTCACCGGCTCGTGGTTGCGCAGATCGCCGAGCGCGGTGATCGCGACGGTGATCGTGTCGCCGCGTACGACGTCGCCGCCCACGACGGCCGCTCCCGCGACCTGGCATTCGTCCCGCAGGCCGTCCATGAGCTCGGTGGGCCAGCTGGCGGGGAGTTCGGCGGGGACGACCAGGCCGAGCAGGAGCGCGGTCGGCACGGCGCCCATCGCGGCGATGTCCGCGAGGTTCTGCGCGGCGGCCTTGCGGCCCACGTCGTACGCGGTGGACCAGTCGCGGCGGAAGTGCCGCCCTTCAAGGAGGATGTCGGTGCTCGCCACGACCCTGCGGTCGGGAGCCGACACGACGGCGGCGTCGTCACCCGGGCCGAGCCGGACGGCCGGGGTGGTGGTGAGCCGAGAGGTGAGTTCCCTGATGAGCCCGAACTCCCCCAACTCGCCGACGGTTCCCTTCACCGGGACTCACCATGCCCTTTCACGCTGCTCGGCTTGCGGTCGCGAGCCTTCACTGTCATAGGTACGGTCGAGATGACCGTCAACTTCTGTTGCCCGTCCACCGCGATGTGCGCGCCACAGCTCCCCCGGGTCTCCCCGTGGGAAGCGGCGACGCGGTACCGTGGCGTCCCTTCTCCCCACATGATCCTCGTGGCCGCCCTGGAGGTTCCGTGGTACAGGCGTACATCCTGATCCAAACAGAGGTCGGCAAGGCGTCGACCGTCGCCGAGCTGATCGGCAAGATCCCAGGAGTCATCCAGGCCGAGGACGTGACCGGACCCTACGATGTCATCGTGCGCGCCCAGGCGGACACGGTGGACGAACTCGGCCGCATGGTGGTCGCCAAAGTCCAGCAAGTGGACGGCATCACCCGCACCCTGACCTGCCCCGTCGTGCACCTCTAGCCCCCGTCTTACCCTTGGCCGGTGAAGATTTCCCGTCGCCGGCGTCGCTGCCTCGTCTCGGCCCCCGCCCTCGCACTCCTGATCGCGTCCGCGGGCTGCTCCTCAGCAGACGAAGCAGTGAAGGCTGCGGTTCCCACCCCGGACGGCAAGGTCACCGAACTGTGCCGGAACCTGGACAAGCAGCTGCCGAAGAAGGTGGACGGTCTTGGGCGCGCTGATCCCGAGCCGAAGTCCGAGCTGACCGCCGGGTGGGGAGACCCGGCGATCATACTGCGCTGCGGTGTCGCCAGGCCGTCCGAGATGAACAACCCCGAGGCGGACGGCGTGACGGCGGACGGCGTCAACTGGCTGATCGAGGAGCAGGACGACGGGTCGTTCCGCTTCACCTCCACGCTGCGCAAGGCGTACGTGGAGGTGACGCTGCCCAAGGAGCGCGCGGGAAGCGGCGTGAGCCCGCTGACGGACTTCGCCGCCCCCGTCAAGAAGTCGATCCCCAAGGGGATCGCGTAGGCGCCGTACGGGGTGCTAGCGCAGCCCTGTGGACCGGTTGAGGGCCGCCTGGACGAGGCGGTCCACCAGCTCCGGGTAGCTGACGCCGCTCGCTTCCCACATCTTCGGGTACATCGAGATGGGCGTGAAGCCCGGCATCGTGTTGATCTCGTTGATGACGAACCCGTCCTCGGTGAGGAAGAAGTCCGCGCGCACCAGGCCCTCGCAGGACGTGGCCTCGAAGGCGTCGACGGCGAGCCGCTGGATCTCGGCGGTCTGCTCGGGCGTCAGCGGGGCGGGCACGATCCCGGGCGTCGAGTCGATGTACTTCGCCTCGAAGTCGTAGTAGTCGTGCGACTGCACCGGCGGGATCTCGGCGGGCACGCTCGCGCGCGGCCCGTCCTCGAACTCCAGGACCCCGCACTCGATCTCGCGGCCGCGCAGGAGCGACTCGACCAGGATCTTGGGGTCGTGGCGGCGGGCCTCCTCGATCGCGTCGTCGAGGCCCTCGAAGGAGGCGACCTTCGTGATGCCCATCGAAGAGCCGCCGCGCGCGGGCTTGATGAACAGCGGCCAGCCGTGGTCGCCGGCGAACTCCGCGATCTTCTTGCGGGCGCCCTCCTGGTCGCGGTCCCACTCGCGCGGGCGGATCACCAGGTACGGGCCGACGGGCAGCCCGAAGGAGGTGAACACCCGCTTCATGTACTCCTTGTCCTGGCCGACGGCCGATGCGAGCACTCCGGCGCCCACGTAGGGCACTCCGGAGAGCTCGAGGAGTCCCTGGAGCGTGCCGTCCTCGCCGTACGGACCGTGCAGCATCGGGAAGACGACGTCGACCTCGCCGAGCGCCTTGGGCACGGAGCCGGGCTCGCTGTAGACGACCTCGCGGTTGCCCGGGTCCAGGGGCATCACGACGCCGCCGTCGGCCGACTCGGCGAGCGCGTCGACGTTGGGCACCTGCCGGTCGGTGATCGCCATGCGCTCGGGATCGTCGGCGGTCAGGGCCCAGCGGCCGTCCGTCGTGATGCCGATGGGCAGGACGTCGTACTTGGTGCGGTCGATGGCACGCAGCACGGCGCCCGCCGTGACGACCGAGATGCCGTGCTCCGAACTGCGGCCGCCGAACACGACGGCGACACGCGGCTTGCGGAGCGGCAGCTCAGAGCTCTGCTCGGTGCTCGGCTGGGGGCTCTGGGGGAGGTTCTCGCTGCTCATATCGGCTTGAGGGTACCCGCTGGCCCCCGGAGAGTCAGCGGCGCTCGGCCTTGGCGCTGCGCGACATCAGCTCCTTGAGGGCGACCACCGGCGGTGTGCCCTCGTGCACGATGCCCACGACCGTCTCGGTGATGGGCATGTCGACGCCGTGCCTGCGGGCCAGATCGAGGACCGACTCACAGGACTTGACGCCCTCGGCGGTCTGCTTGGTGACCGCGATGGTCTCCTCCAGCGTCATGCCCTTGCCGAGGTTCGTGCCGAAGGTGTGGTTGCGCGACAGCGGCGACGAGCAGGTGGCCACCAGGTCGCCGAGGCCCGCGAGTCCGGAGAACGTCAACGGGTCCGCGCCCATCGCCAGGCCCAGGCGGGTGGTCTCGGCGAGGCCGCGCGTGATGAGCGAGCCCTTGGCGTTGTCGCCCAGGCCCATGCCGTCCGCGATGCCGACGGCGAGACCGATGACGTTCTTGACGGCGCCGCCGAGTTCGCAGCCGACGACGTCCGTGTTCGTGTACGGGCGGAAGTACGGCGTGTGGCAGGCGGTCTGGAGGCGCTGCGCGATCGATTCGTCGCGGCAGGCGACCACGGCGGCGGCGGGCTGCCTGGCGGCGATCTCGCGGGCGAGGTTGGGCCCGGTGACGACGGCGATCCGGTCGGCCGCGACCTTCGTGACGTCCTCGATGACCTCGCTCATCCGCATCGCGGAGCCCAGCTCGACGCCCTTCATGAGGGAGACGAGCACGGTGTCGGGGGCGAGCAGCGGCGCCCACTCGGCGAGGTTGCCGCGCAGCGTCTGCGAGGGCACGGCGAGCACGGTGAAGTCGGCGCCCGCCGCGGCCTCGGCCGGGTCGGTGGTCGCCCTGAGGTTCTCCGGGAGCTCGACACCGGGGAGGTAGTCGGGGTTGCTGTGCGAGGAGTTGACCGCGTCGGCGAGCGCGGCGCGACGGCCCCACAGGGTGACATCGCACCCCGCGTCGGCGAGCACCATGCCGAAGGCAGTACCCCATGAGCCCGTTCCGAAGACGGCGGCCTTCACCGGGTTCGTCACTTGCTGTCCTCCGTGGTGTTCTCAGGGGTGTTCCGGGGGACGCCGCGACCGCCGCGGTCCGCCGCCTTGCGTCGTTGCGCGAGCCGCGCCTTGCGCGGGTCGTACGGGATCTCGGGGGCCTTCTCGTGCCGGATCTCCTCCAGGAGTTCGGTGACCGCGGCCATGATGGTCTCGGTCACCTCCCGCAGGATCTCGGGGCTGGGTTCCTTGTCGTAGAAGCGCGAGAGGTCGACCGGCTCGCCCGCGAGCACCTGGAGCTTCTTGCGCGGGAAGAGGCTGAGCTTCTTGCTGTACGGGGGGAGCGCGAGGTTGGCGCCCCACTGCGCGACGGGGATCACCGGGCACTTGGTGCGCAGGGCGACCCGCGCGGCACCGGACTTGGCCGTCATCGGCCACATCTCGGGGTCCCTGGTGAGGGTGCCCTCGGGGTAGAACGCCACGCACTCACCGCGGTCGATCGCGTCGACCGCGGCACGGAAGGCGTCGAGCGCGTTCGTGGTCTCGCGGTAGACCGGGATCTGGCCCGTGCCCTTCATGACCTTGCCGACGAACCCGTCCTTGAAAAGGCCGTCCTTTGCCAGGAAACGGGGCACTCGTCCGGTGTTGTACTGAAAATGCGCGTACGAGAGCGGGTCGATATACGAGTTGTGATTCACCGCGGTGATGAATCCGCCGTCGGCCGGAATGTGTTCCATTCCTCGCCAGTCCCGCTTGAAGAAAACCACCAGGGGCGGTTTGGCGATGACCGCCGCCAGGCGGTACCAGAAGCCGATTCTGCGGCGGGACACTCGGACACCTTCCTCCATGAACCTGGTCGGCCGCACAAGTGTCGCCCCAGGCTGCCTGTCTGTCGAGAACACCGTACGCCCGCCCCCGCGGCCCGGCCCCGGTAGTGCCCCGGCCAGCAGGTCACAATGGGCGCGACGCGAAGGACGGAGCCGCCACCCGTGCAGTGGACCCTGGTCATACCCCTGAAACCGCTGGAGCGCGCCAAGAGCAGGCTCACCGCCACCACCGGCGACACCCTGCGTCCGGGCCTCGCGCTCGCCTTCGCACAGGACACCGTGGCCGCCGCGCTGGCCTGTCCCGCGGTACGCGATGTGGTGGTCGTCACGGACGACGGCCTCGCCGGGCGCGAGCTGGCGGCGCTGGGGGCCCGGATCGTGCGGGACGAGCCCGCGGGGGGCCTCAACGCCGCTCTGGCGCACGGAACGGCGGCGGTGCGCACCGGGCGGCCACAATCGGCTGTCGCGGCGCTGAATGCCGATCTCCCGGCACTGCGCCCCATGGAATTGGCCCGGGTACTCGACAGGGCGGCCGCATTTCCCCGTTCTTTCCTCGCGGATGCCGCGGGAATCGGTACGACACTGCTGTCCGCGGCACCCGGCTCGGAATTGCGGCCGGCATTCGGCGCGGCGTCCCGATCCCGGCACGCGGCTTCGGGTGCGGTGGAACTTCCCCTCGAAGGCGTCGGCTCCGTGCGCCAGGACGTGGACACCGGCGACGATCTGCGGGCCGCCCTCGCGCTGGGCGTCGGGCCGCGCACGGCGACGGCTGCCGCGAGGCTCCTGATCGCCGACTGAGTACGCTTCCCCCATGCAGGCGACCGCGTACACGTACGACTCCGAGACCCGCAGCGGCAGCGTGCTGCTCGACGACGGCACCCCGGTGCCCTTCGACCCCCCGGCGTTCGACGCGGGTGGCCTGCGGCTCCTGAGGCCCGGCCAGCGCGTACGGATCGAGGTCGAGGGAGAGGGCGAGCAGCGCCGCATCACGCTGGTGACGCTGCAGACGTTCTGAGGGCCGTCCGAGGACGTCCCGGCAGGCACCACCACAACCACCACACACGCCGCGGGCCGGGCTCCCAGTGGGGAGCCCGGCCCGGCGCGTGAGTGCCCTCGTGCCCTTACTTCTTGCGGGCGGTCGCCTTCTTGGCGGTGGTCTTGCGCGCCGTCGACTTCTTGGCGGGCGCCTTCTTCGCGGTGGCCTTCTTGGCCGGCGCGGTCTTCTTGGCGGTGGCCTTCTTGGCGGGAGCGGCCTTCTTGGCCGTCGCCTTCTTGGCCGTGGCCGCCTTCTTGGCCGTCGCCGTCGCCTTCTTGGCGGTGGTCTTCTTGGCGGTCGCCTTCTTCGCCGTCGCCGTCGTCTTCTTGGCGGTGGCCTTCTTGGCGGTGGCGGCCTTCTTCGCGGTCGCCTTCTTGGCGGTGGCCTTCTTGGCCGCTGCCTTCTTCACGGTCGCCGAAGCGCTGCCGCCCGAAAGGCTGCCCTTGGGCGCCTTCTTGACCGCGACGTCGTTCTTCGGGAGCTTCTTGGAGCCGCTCACCAGGTCCTTGAAGCCCTGTCCTGCGCGGAAACGCGGAACCGAGGTCTTCTTGACCCGAACGCGCTCCCCGGTCTGCGGGTTGCGGGCGTAACGGGCCGGACGGTCAACCTTCTCGAACGAGCCGAAACCGGTGACCGAAACACGGTCTCCGCTGACGACGGCACGGACGACTGCGTCCAGAACCGCGTCCACGGCGTCGGCGGCCTGCTGACGGCCACCCACCTTGTCGGCAATCGCTTCTACGAGCTGCGCCTTGTTCACGTCTTCCCCTTCGGAGACCTCGCCCGAGCGTATTCGCCAGGCTTTTTCGCACGTTAGGCAGATATATACCGCAAATCAAACACGAAACGGGCTAATCACCCTTGTGCCGCAACGAACTCGGCTGTCCTTGAGTTCCTCGAAGGCTCCTCGAAGGGCCGTTTGAGCCTTGTGGCTCAGGCATCTTCGGGGAATCGGCCCTCGTCGGCCTCGTCGATGGACTCCATCAATCGCTCCAGACGCCTTGCCGCATCGGCGAGATCGTGTTTGGCCGCGGCCGTAATGACCAGCAGCTTCCGGGTCAGCGCCATCCGTACGCCCTCCGGGACTTGCAGTGCACGCACCCTTGAGTGCGCTTCCTTCAGTTGGTCCGCAACAAGCCCGTAGAGCTCGAGTTGGCTGTCACGTTCCATGCACCGATTGTGCCATCTGGGGCGAGTTGTCGCCTCCGCAGGGGGTAACTACCCACATCCGGCGCCCTCCTGAGGGTACCCGGTCAGAGCGAGTGCAAGGGGATTTCAAGCCTCTTCTGCCGTCCGAATCAAGGGAGTTGATACCACCCGTTCAGGTCATGGCCCACCGCAAAGGGGGCAGACACAGATGTACCCCCAACCGTCCACGATTGGGGGTACACCAGGGTGTTGCGGGGGTGTCAGACCTGCACCGTCCGCGGCTTGTACGAGGGGCGCTTCGACTCGTACGCGGCGATGTCGGGCTCGTTCTGGAGCGTGATGCTGATGTCGTCCAGACCGTTCAGGAGACGCCAGCGGGCGTTCTCGTCGAGCTCGAAGTCGGCGGTGACGCCCTCGGCGCGAACTTGGCGATCCTGCAGGTCAACGGTGATTTCGGCCTGCGGGTCGGCCTCCGTGAGCGCCCAGAGCGCGTCCACGACCTTCTGGTCGAGCACGACGGTGAGCAGGCCGTTCTTCAGCGAGTTGCCGCGGAAGATGTCGGCGAAGCGCGAGGAGATGACGGTCTTGAAGCCGTAGTTCTGCAGCGCCCAGACGGCGTGCTCGCGCGAGGAGCCCGTTCCGAAGTCGGGACCCGCGACCAGGACCGTCGCACCCTCACGTTCGGGTTTGTTCAGGACGAACTCGCCGTCCTTGCGCCAGGCCTCGAAGAGCCCGTCCTCAAATCCGTCCCTGGTGACCTTCTTCAGCCAGTGGGCGGGGATGATCTGGTCGGTGTCCACGTTGCTGCGGCGCAGCGGAACGGCCCGGCCGGTGTGCGTGGTGAATGCTTCCATGGCTCTCAGACTCCGGCGGTGACGGGGGCGTCAGGGGCATCGGTCAGGTCGGCGGGAGAGGCCAGGTGGCCCGTCACCGCGGTGGCGGCGGCCACCTGGGGCGACACCAGATGGGTGCGGCCGCCCTTGCCCTGCCTGCCCTCGAAGTTGCGGTTGGACGTCGACGCGGAGCGCTCGCCGGGGGCCAGTTGGTCGGGGTTCATGCCCAGGCACATCGAGCAGCCCGCGTGCCGCCATTCGGCGCCGGCGGCGGTGAAGACCTTGTCCAGGCCCTCCGCGACGGCCTCCAGGGCGACCCGGACCGAGCCCGGGACGACCAGCATCCGTACGCCGTCGGCGACTTTGCGGCCCTCGACGATGGAGGCGGCCGCACGCAGGTCCTCGATGCGGCCGTTGGTGCACGAACCTACGAAGACGGTGTCGACCTTGATGTCGCGCAGCGCCTGTCCGGCGCTCAACCCCATGTACTCCAGGGCCTTTTCGGCGGCGTACCGCTCCGACGCGTCTTCGTACGAAGCAGGATCGGGGACGTTCGCCGAGAGCGGCGCGCCCTGGCCCGGGTTGGTGCCCCAGGTGACGAACGGCGCGAGCTTGGTGGCGTCGATGTAGACCTCGGCGTCGAAGACCGCGTCCTCGTCCGTCTTCAGGGTCTTCCAGTACGCGACCGCCGCGTCCCACTCCTCGCCCTTCGGGGCGTGGTCGCGGCCCTCGATGTAGGCGAAGGTGGTCGCGTCGGGGGCGATCATGCCGGCGCGGGCGCCGGCCTCGATCGACATGTTGCAGATGGTCATGCGGGCTTCCATCGAGAGTTTCTCGATGGCGGAGCCGCGGTACTCCAGGACGTAGCCCTGGCCGCCGCCGGTGCCGATCTTGGCGATGATGGCGAGGATCAGGTCCTTGGCCGTGACGTCGTCGGGCAGTTCGCCGTCGACGGTGATGGCCATGGTCTTCGGCGGGGCCATCGGCAGCGTCTGCGTGGCCAGGACGTGCTCGACCTGGGAGGTGCCGATGCCGAACGCCAGCGCGCCGAAGGCGCCGTGCGTGGAGGTGTGGGAGTCGCCGCAGACCACGGTGGTGCCGGGCTGGGTCAGGCCCAGCTGCGGGCCCACCACGTGGACGACGCCCTGCTCGACGTCGCCGAGCGAGTGCAGGCGCACCCCGAACTCGGCGCAGTTCTTGCGCAGCGTCTCCAACTGCGCCCGCGAGACCGGGTCCGCGATCGGCTTGTCGATGTCGAGGGTCGGGGTGTTGTGATCCTCGGTGGCGATGGTGAGGTCGAGACGCCGCACCGGGCGGCCGGCCTGCCTGAGGCCGTCGAAGGCCTGCGGGCTCGTCACCTCGTGCAGCAGGTGCAGATCGATGAAGAGGAGGTCGGGCTCGCCTTCGGCGTGCCGGACGACGTGGTCGTCCCAGACCTTCTCCGCGAGTGTCCTACCCATCGCTTTCCCTCCGACCGGCTGTGTTGTGCCGGCCCAACTAGAGAATTGTTCGTCCACGCCCGTACCCCTCGTGCCGCGCGTGGACCGCTTTCCGTTGGTCCGCGGATCGCACGTACAGGGTGACGTGTTCCATGGAAAATTGAACTTGCGTTTCACAGAGTGAGACGCGAGTATCGACGCATGGACAACTCTAGCGGCGTCGGCGTTCTCGACAAGGCGGCTCTCGTCTTGAGCGCCCTGGAGTCCGGTCCGGCCACCCTCGCGGGTCTGGTCGCGGCCACCGGACTCGCACGACCCACGGCACATCGCCTCGCCGTGGCACTGGAACACCACCGGATGGTGGCGCGCGACATGCAGGGCCGTTTCATTCTCGGCCCGCGCCTGTCGGAACTCGCGGCGGCGGCCGGCGAGGACCGCCTGCTCGCCACGGCGGGCCCGGTCCTCACGCACCTGCGTGACGTGACGGGCGAGAGCGCGCAGCTCTATCGCCGCCAGGGCGACATGCGCATCTGCGTCGCCGCGGCCGAGCGCCTCTCGGGCCTGCGGGACACGGTCCCGGTCGGCTCGACGCTCACGATGAAGGCCGGCTCGTCCGCGCAGATCCTGATGGCCTGGGAAGAGCCGGAGCGCCTGCACCGCGGCCTCCAGGGCGCCCGCTTCACGGCGACAGCCCTTTCGGGCGTACGCCGCCGGGGCTGGGCCCAGTCGATCGGCGAGCGGGAGCCGGGCGTCGCGTCGGTCTCCGCCCCCGTGCGCGGCCCCTCGAACCGCGTGGTCGCCGCCGTCTCCGTCTCCGGGCCGATCGAGCGCCTGACGCGCCACCCGGGCCGGATGCACGCCCAGGCCATCATCGACGCCGCCGGGCGCCTGTCCGAGGCGCTGCGCCGCACGGGCTGACCCCCGCACCACCACAGACAGCACACAGAACGCCCGAGGGGCCGCCTCAACGCCGCGGCGGCCCCTCGGGCGTTTTTCGTGTCCGTTCTCAGGCCGCCTTGAGCCGGTCGGCCGCCCTGTCCCCCCGGCGGCCGACCGGCACCACACCGATGGCCTTGCCCAGGCCGAACTCCGGCATGTTCACGTACACGGCCTCATGGGCCCCGGCCGGCACGGCGTACGTCTCGTGCCAGAAGCCGACCTTCCCCTTGCCTTCCCGCATCCGCCGGTTGAAGGCGGCCCAGGCGGGCCGGTGCTCCTTGCCCTGATCGGACGCATAGGCGAGCAGCTTCTCCAGCGACTCCCAGTACTGCACGACGTACAGCACGCGCGGAGCGCCGAGCAGCAGCTGATAGCCCAGCATGCCGATATCCCGGTCCACGGACAGCTCCTTGAGCATCCGCGGCATCGCACGGAAGACGGGCCACCAGCTGCGCACGGCGCGGAAGTTGTTGACGCGCATCCCGATGGTGAAGACGGTGATGCCGCCCTGCGCATCGGCGGTCATGCGCCCTTCGATCGGCTTGGTGCTCACGATGGTTCCCCCTTCAGAGAGCGTTCAGGACAGCGTTGGATAGTTCTGCTATCCATGATTGGATAGTGCCACTCACCAAGTGGATGCGCAAGAGGAAAAGAGGAGAAGCGAGCCGATGAGACTGGCGGAGCTCAGCACGCGCAGCGGGGTCTCGACGGCCACGATCAAGTACTACCTGCGCGAGGGACTGCTCCCGCCGGGCCGTCGCGTGACGGCGACGCAGGCCGAGTACGACGAGAAGCACCTGCAGCGGCTGCGCCTCGTCCGGGCGCTCATCCAGGTGGGCCGGATGCCGATCGCCTCCGCCCGGGAGGTGCTCACCGCCCTGGAGGACGACTCCCTGGACCACAACTCCCGTCTGGGCGTGGCGGTCTGGGCGCTCCCCCACGGCCCCGAACCCGCCGCCGACGATCCGGCGGCGGAGACGGCTCGCCACACGGTCGACGCCCTGCTCGAACGGCTCGGCTGGCAGTACGGCCAGGACTACGGGCCCGATTCACCGGCGTACGGAATGCTCGTGACCGCGGTCGCGACGCTGGCCCGGCTCGGATACCCCTGCGCCGTCGAGGACTTGGCGCCCTACGCGCGCTCGGCCGGTCAACTGGCCGTCACCGACCTGGACTTGGTGGAGCGTTACGAATCCCCCGACGAGCAGCTCGAGGCGGCGGTCGCCCTCACCGTGCTGTACGAGCCGGTTCTGCTGAGCCTGCGCAGGCTCGCCCAGGCCGAGGAGTCCAACCGCCGCTACGGAGCGGAGAGTTCGGGCGGGCCAAAAACGCCGGAGGAATGACGAAGGGGCCCTCCCTTGCGGGAAGGCCCCTTGTCCATTCGCGTACCCCCGACCGGATTCGAACCGGCGCTACCGCCTTGAGAGGGCGGCGTGCTAGGCCGCTACACAACGGGGGCTAGCTTTTCCTGCGGTACTGCTTTGTCCTGCCGTACTGCGCTGGGCTACCAGGACTCGAACCTAGAACAACGGAACCAGAAACCGTCGTGTTGCCAATTACACCATAGCCCACAGTGGTCTAGACCAGCCAGACCTTGCGTACCCCCGACCGGATTCGAACCGGCGCTACCGCCTTGAGAGGGCGGCGTGCTAGGCCGCTACACAACGGGGGCCCTAGCGATCCTGCATCGGCTGCAGTGGGTGCGACCCGGACTGCTTCCATGGGAAGGATCTGTACCCCCGACCGGATTCGAACCGGCGCTACCGCCTTGAGAGGGCGGCGTGCTAGGCCGCTACACAACGGGGGCGTTGCAGATAAGCTCTGCGAGCTGGCCTACCAGGACTCGAACCTAGACTAACGGAACCAGAAACCGTCGTGCTGCCAATTACACCATAGGCCATCGATACGCAACCCCTTGCGGGAGTTTTGATCGACTTGCGCTTCCTGATGGGACCTTTCGGCCTTCTCGGGCGGCGCAGGAAGAACATTACCCGAAGGTGGACGGCGCTCCAAAACGGGTATCGGAGCGGAGCAGCGCGGGCAGCTCGGCGAGACGCGTAATGCGGTGCACCCCCGACGGGCCTTCCTGGGACGCGCTGTTGCGGTCGAGCCAGATCCCGAGAAGCCCGGCGTCACGGGCGCCCCTTGCGTCGATCTCCGGCTGGTCCCCCACGTAGGCGATCTCGTCGGGCCGCAGCCCCATCGCCGTGCACACCGCGAGGAAGGCCTCGGGCGCGGGCTTGGAGACGCCGAGTTCGGCGGCGCACAGGACGGCTTCGAAGCGGTCGCGCACGCCGAGCACGCTCAACTTGCGCTCCTGGACGACCAGGGCGGAGTTGGAGAGGACCGCCTGGCGGTACTCGCCGGCGAGGGCGTCCAGGGTGGGGACCGTGTCGGGGAAGAGGGTCCAGGCGGATTCGTAGTGACCGAGGTAACGCGCGAACCAGGCGTCCGCCTCCTGGTCGGTCATGACGGCGTCCAGGAACTCGCGTACGCGATCGCGGCGCTGGGCCTCGAACTCGATCCCTCCGGCGCTGAAGCGTGCCCAGTGGCGCTCGGTGACCTCTTTCCACAGCACGAGGGCGCGCTCGGCGGTCTCGTACCGCTCGATGAGGCCTTCGGCGGTGAGGTGGGCGTGCATGCCGGTGGTGTCGGCGTGCGCGTAGTCGAAGATCGTGTCGTCTACGTCCCAGACCACGGCTTTGATCGTCATGTGTCGAACGTACGCGAAAGGGCCCGGACGCCGTGGAGGCTTCCGGGCCCTTCTTTCTGTACCTACGCGCCTACGCGGCCAGCTTCGCCAGCGTCGCGTCGATGCGGGCCAGCGACTTCTCCTTGCCCAGGATCTCCAGGGACTCGAAGAGGGGCAGGCCGACCGTGCGGCCCGTGACCGCCACGCGGACCGGGGCCTGGGCCTTGCCGAGCTTCAGGCCGTGCTCCTCGCCGGCGGCCAGGACGGCCTCCTTGAGGGACTCGGGGGACGTCCAGTCGGCGGCGTCGAGCTTGGCGCGGGCCGTCGTCAGGAGGGCGGCCGGGTCGCCCTTGCCCATGGCCTTCGTCCAGGACGCCTCGTCCTCGACGGGCTCGTCGAGGAAGAGGAAGTCCACGTTCTCCGTGATCTCGGAGAGGACCTTGATGCGGGTCTGGGCGTGGGGGGCGATGGCCTCCCAGGCCGCCTGGTCGAAGGCCTCGGGGGCCCAGTTGGCGTGCGGGGCCTTGAGCCACGGCTCGCAGGCCGTCGCGAACGCCTTCACGTCCAGCATGCGGATGTGGTCGGCGTTGATCGCCTCGGCCTTCTTCAGGTCGAAGCGGGCCGGGTTGGCGTTCACGTCCGCGAGGTCGAACTTGGCGACCATGTCGGGGATCGAGAAGACGTCCTGGTCCGCGGAGAACGACCAGCCCAGGAGGGACAGGTAGTTCAGCAGGCCCTCGGGGAGGAAGCCGCGCTCGCGGTAGAGGTTCAGGGACGCCTGCGGGTCGCGCTTGGAGAGCTTCTTGTTGCCCTCGCCCATGACGTACGGGAGGTGGCCGAAGGCCGGGGTCTCCTTGGCGACGCCCAGCTCGGCGAGCGCCTTGTAGAGGGCGATCTGGCGCGGGGTCGAGGAGAGCAGGTCCTCGCCGCGCAGGACGTGGGTGATCTCCATCAGGGCGTCGTCGACCGGGTTCACCAGGGTGTAGAGCGGTGCTCCGTTGGCGCGGACGATGCCGTAGTCCGGGAGGTTCTCCGGCTGGACGGTGATCTCGCCGCGGACCAGGTCCGTGAACGTGATCGCCTCGTCGGGCATGCGGAAGCGCACGATGGGCTTGCGGCCCTCCGTGTCGTACGCGGCACGCTGCTCGGCGGTCAGGTCGCGGCAGTGGCCGTCGTAGCCGGACGGCTTGCCGGCGGCGCGGGCTGCCTCGCGGCGGGCGTCCAGCTCCTCCGTGGAGCAGTAGCAGTAGTACGCGCGCCCGGCGTCCAGGAGCTTGGCGGCGACGTCCTGGTAGATGTCCATGCGCTGCGACTGGCGGTACGGCGCGTGCGGGCCGCCGACCTCGGGGCCCTCGTCCCAGTCGAAGCCCAGCCAGCGCATCGCCTCGAGCAGCTGCTCGTACGACTCCTCCGAGTCGCGGGCCGCGTCGGTGTCCTCGATGCGGAAGACCAGGGAGCCCTCGTTGTGCCGGGCGTAGGCCCAGTTGAAGAGAGCGGTGCGGACCAGGCCCACGTGGGGGTTGCCGGTCGGCGAGGGACAGAAACGTACGCGGACGTTCGTCGCGTTAGCCACGCTTGATCACCTTGTTGGTGAGAGTGCCGATGCCTTCGATGGTGACGGCGACCTCGTCGCCGACGTTGAGGGGGCCGACCCCTGCGGGGGTGCCCGTGAGGATGACGTCGCCCGGGAGCAGCGTCATGGCCTCGGAGATGTGCACGATCAGGTCCTCGATGGAGCGGACCATCTCGGCCGTACGCCCCAGCTGGCGCTGTTCGCCGTTGACCGTGCACTGGATGGTGAGGTCGGAGGGGTCGAGCTCGGTCTCCACCCAGGGGCCGAGCGGGCAGGAGCTGTCGAAGCCCTTGGCCCTGGCCCACTGGTTCTCGCGCTTCTGCACGTCACGCGCGGTGACGTCGTTGGCGCAGGTGTAGCCGAGGATGACGTCACGGGCGCGCTCACGCGGGACCTCGCGGCACATGCGGCCGATGACCACGGCCAGCTCGGCCTCGTAGTGCACCTCCTGCGAGAAGGAGGGGTACGCGATGGCGTCACCGGGGCCGATCACCGAGGTGGACGGCTTGAAGAAGGCGACGGGGGTGTCGGGGACCTCGTTGCCGAGTTCCTTCGCGTGGTCCGCGTAGTTGCGGCCGATGCCCACGACCTTGTTGGGGAGCACCGGCGGCAGCAGCCTGACCTTGCTCAGCGGGACCTTCGTGCCGGAGAGCTCGAAGTCCGCGAACGGGATGCCCTTGATGATGTCGAGGACGAGCCCATCGGTCGTTCCGGGGGGACTTTCGCCCTCGACCGCGCCGAAGGCGACGTTGCCGTCGATGGAGAACCTGGCGATGCGCAAGAGCGGTGCCCTTTGCTGGAGGGAGAGACTGACACCCCAGGCTAACGTGGCCGTGTGCCGCCGGGCCTCCCGTGCTCCCGCGGCTTCGGCCGCCGTCGATCGCGCCGCGCGCTCGCCCTCGAACGCCGGAGGGGCTGGATCCCTCAGACGCCGGACGGGCTGAATTCCTCCGGCGCGTCCATCAGGATCGTGCGCTTGGGGTTGGCCGTCACCGTCGGCAGTTCGACTGCGTGCTCCGGCTGGTCGGCGGCCCGCTGGACCTCGTCGGCGTCCGTGAGGTGCGCGAGGGTGGTGCGGCGCGGGTTGGCTATGTTGTGGAACATCGCCGACTTCACAGTCTTCATCTGCTCTTCAGGCCCTGTCAGTTGAGCGTCGTGTCGTGGACGCGGGTTGTCGGATTCGCCATCCCTGTAAAGCGTCAGGCTAAACATCCAATTCCCGGCCAAAGCCCGGATGAGGCCTTGATCTTGATGTGAGTTTGCTCACGAGCGAGCGGGCAAATGGGTCAATTCAGGCTCGTGGAGACCTTGTTGGAATCGGACATTGCCCCACTGAAGCCATCATTCCGCTCCCGATCATGAAGACTGGGACACCCCTTGCGTGCGGGCTTACTGGGCCTAATCGCCCGTTTTGCCCAGGATCACTTTCTACGTCTCGTGACGCGCCACTCACGCCGTGTCACGGAGGTCGCGACGCGACACACGGGCCTTGTTGGAGATCCTGCACTGTGCTGGAATTCCCGGGACCGCCGCGGGATCGAACCGGCGCGCAGGGGCGCAACGCAGCGCCGAGTGGCGGCGGGAAAGGGGAGCAGCGCCGGTCACTCACGACCACCATGGGGCGTTCTGCGCCCCACGACGCCGACACCGTCCCGCCGTTTGTGCGGAGGGACGCCTGGTCCAGAGGTTGCGACGCTAGTGCAGGGACGTTTCAAGAGGGATGGCAGCAGCGCTGCGGCAGAGCCGGAGCGCGGCGGGACCGACCGCGGCTCCTCGCCCCAGCACGCCCAGAACCCCGGGCAGGTACCGTCCGGCGACAACGGTCTCGGGACCGTGCGCGGATCCGGTGGCGGGAGTCTGCCCGCATCCACCGCGAACCCGGGCGGCTCGACCGGCACGGTGAAGTCGCCCACAGGACCCGGCTCGCGAATAGCCCTGCGCAACTGGCGCATCTCCACCCGTCTGGTCTCGCTGCTCGCGCTCCCCGTGATCACCGCGACGTCCCTCGGCGCGCTGCGCATCAACGAGTCCATGGACGAGATCCAGCAGCTCAACAACATGAAGCTGCTGACGGACATGACCAAGCGGGCCACCGAGCTGGCCTCCGCGCTCCAGGAGGAGCGCGACCGCTCGGCAGGTCCCCTCGCGCACGGCGCGAACTCCTCGGACTACGTGGTCAAGGGCTCCCGGCAGAAGACCGACCGCGCCTACAACCGGTTCCTCCAGGAGACGCAGGACCTCGACAACACCGACGGCGACAAGGGCCTCCTCGGCGTCCGGGCCAACACGGTCGAGATCACCCAGCAGCTCCAGAAGATCAACGACGTACGCAAGAACGCCTACAGCGACGCGAACTCCACGTCGCAGACGGTCGACGCCTACAGCCAGCTCATCGAGCAGCTGCTCACCCTGTCCTCGGACATGGCGCAGGCGACCAGCAACCCGGACATGATCCAGCGCACCCGCGCCCTGACGGCCTTCTCCTCCGCCAAGGAGTACGCCTCGGTGCAGCGCGCCGTGATCGCCGCCTCGCTCCCCGCGGGCGACAGCACGTTCGGCAAGATCTCCGAGACCGACCGCCGCTACGGCTGGTCCGCGCTCGACAAGGAGAACTCCGAGCTGGATGCCTTCAAGGGCATCTACGCGGGCAACCCCGACGAGCTGACCAAGCCCATCGACGGCGGCAACTCGTCCATCAAGGGCGCCGACTCCTACGCCAAGCGCGTGCTTGAGCAGGAGGGCGGCATCAAGCTCCAGGACAAGCGCTCGTACAAGGACTGGGTGGACGCGGACACCACCAAGATCGACGCGATGTCCAAGATCGAGCTCACGCTGCTCAACGAGATGGAGCAGAAGGCCCGCGAGCTGCGCAACGAGTCCGAGCAGGCCGCCATCCTCAACGGTGCGCTGATCCTGCTCGTCCTCGGTGTCTCGCTCGTCGGCGCCTTCGTCGTGGCCCGGTCCATGATCCGCTCGCTGCGGCGCCTCCAGGACACCGCGACCAAGGTCGCCCAGGACCGGCTGCCCGAGCTCGTCAAGCAGCTCTCCGAGGCCGACCCGCAGGACGTCGACACCTCCGTCGAGTCGGTCGGTGTGCACTCCCGGGACGAGATCGGCCAGGTGGCCGCGGCCTTCGACGACGTGCACCGCGAGGCGGTCCGTCTGGCCGCCGAGCAGGCGCTGCTGCGAGGCAACGTCAACGCGATGTTCACCAACCTCTCGCGCCGCTCGCAGGGCCTCATCCAGCGCCAGCTCTCGCTCATCTCCGAGCTGGAGTCGCGCGAGGCCGACCCCGACCAGCTCTCCTCGCTCTTCAAGCTCGACCACCTCGCGACCCGCATGCGCCGTAACGGCGAGAACCTCCTCGTTCTCGCCGGTGAAGAGCCCGGCCGCCGCTGGACCCGGCCAGTTCCGCTCGTCGACGTGCTGCGCGCCGCCGCGTCCGAGGTGGAGCAGTACGAGCGCATCGAGCTCTCCGCGGTCCCGACGACCGAGGTCGCCGGACGCGTGGTCAACGACCTCGTGCACCTGCTCGCCGAGCTGCTCGAGAACGCGACGTCGTTCTCCTCGCCGCAGACCAAGGTCAAGGTCACCGGTCACGCGCTGCCCGACGGCCGTGTGCTCATCGAGATCCACGACACGGGCATCGGCCTGTCGCCCGAGGACCTCGCGGCGATCAACGAGCGGCTCGCGTCGCCGCCCACCGTGGACGTCTCGGTCTCGCGCCGCATGGGTCTGTTCGTGGTCGGCCGTCTGTCGCAGCGTCACGGCATCCGCATCCAGCTCCGTCCGTCGGACTCCGGCGGCACCACCGCGCTCGTCATGCTGCCCATCGATGTCGCCCAGGGCGGCAAGAAGGCGCCGAACAAGCCCGGTGCGCCCGCTCCCGGCCAGGGCGGTGGCCCCGTCGCCGCGCAGGCGTCCGCGGGTGCAGCGGCCGCGCGCCGTGGCGTCGGCGCCGGGAACGGCGGCGGCAACGGTGCGCCCGGCTCGGCGGGTCCCGCGGGTTCCGCGGGCCGGCTCGGTGCGGGTCCGCCGCGCGGTCAGGTGACGGGTACGGGGCCGCGGGCCGCGCTTCCCGCGCGTGACGCGGGTTCGCGGACCGGTTCGCCGTCCGCTCCGGCAGGTCCTTCCGGTCAGCAGCCTCCCCGGCAGGGGCCGCCCGGACAGGGCGCCGGTGCCCCGGGCGGTTCCGGCGGCAGCCTCTTCGGGGGCGGCCAGGGCGGTGGCCGCGGCCAGGCCTCCGCGCCGCAGCCTCCCGTACCTCAGCAGCGTACGAATCCGGTGAACCCGGCCGCGCCCGCGAACCCCTCCGCGAACAACGCCGGGGACCAGGGACGCAGGCCGCAGCTGCCGCCGCGCGGTGGCCCGCGTGCCGAGCTTCCCGGTGGCAACCCGCAGCCGCGCGTGCCCAGTTGGAGCGACGAGAACGCGCAGCCGCAGGTCTCGCGCGAGCCCTTCGACACCCCGCGCGGGCACGAGGAGCCGGAGTCCACCGGACAGTTCCCGCACCCCGCGGCCGGCTCCCCCGCGCAGGGCCCCGGCTCGACCGCCGAGTTCGCGCGGCCCGACTTCAACGGGCCGCCGCCCGGGACGGGTTCGCCGCAGAACGCGGGCCAGCAGGGCGGTCAGGGCCAGAACCAGGGCCAGGGTCAGCAGGGCACCGGCCAGTTCGTCCGCCCGGATGTCTTCGGCGGCCAGGACACCTCGTCCGGCACGGGCCAGTTCCAGCGTCCCGGCACCAGCGCCCCCGGCTACAACGGCGGGGCGCCCGGCGCCGGTGCGCCGCAGCAGCGCGATGGCCGTGACGCGGGCGACGCGCCCCGGCGTGGTCAGGGCCAGGGTCCCGGTCAGGGGCAGGGCGGCCAGCTCGGCATCCCGCCGGTGCCTCCGGTGCAGCAGCCCGTGCAGCCCCAGCAGCCCGCCCAGCCGGAAGGGCTTCCGCCCGCCGGTCCCGGCGACGGCCGCACCCCGCTGTTCGACACGCTGGAGACCAACTGGTTCCAGCAGCAACAGCAGCAGCAGCAAGGACAGCAGGGTCCGCAGGGCGGCGACCGCTCCCCCGCGCCCGATGCCCCCGAACCGCAGCAGCCCCAGCGTCCCCAGCGCCCGCAGCCCTCGTCGCCGCTCCCCTCGCGGCCCCAGGGGCAGCGTCCGCAGGGACAGCAGCCGCAGAACCCGGCCGCGCCCCAGCGCCCGGCCGCAGCGCCCGCCCCCGCGTCCAACGGAACCGGCGGCGGCAACGGCAACTTCGGCAACGTCACGAACGGCAGCGCCGCATCCTGGCGCACCTCCCCCAACGACGAGCTGGGCCGACAGGCCGAGCGCGTCCGGCAGCCGTCCGCAGGTGGCGTCACCACGTCCGGCCTGCCGCGCCGTGTCCCGCGAGCCAACCTCGTCGCGGGCACCGCACAGCAGCAGCAGGACAGCACAGGTCCGCAGGTCTCGCGTGCGCCCGAAGAGGTACGCGGCCGGCTGACGAATCTCCGTCGGGGCATCCAGCAGGGTCGCCAGGCCGGTACCGGCCAGACCGGCAGCTTCCCCACTCACCAGCAGGAGCGTTAGTTGAGTCCGAGCCAGGCGGCACAGAATCTGAACTGGTTGATCACGAACTTCGTGGACAACACCCCCGGGGTGTCCCACACCGTCGTGGTCTCCGCCGACGGCCTCCTTCTGGCGATGTCCGAGGGCTTCCCGCGTGACCGCGCCGACCAGCTGGCCGCGGTGGCGTCGGGTCTGACCTCCCTCACCGCCGGGGCCTCCCGGATCTTCGAGGGCGGCGCCGTCACCCAGACCGTGGTGGAGATGGAGCGGGGGTTCCTCTTCCTCATGTCGGTCTCCGACGGTTCGTCCCTGGCCGTGCTCGCGCACCCCGAGTGCGACATCGGCCTTGTCGGATACGAGATGGCGCTGCTCGTCGACCGCGCGGGCGCCGTCCTCACCCCGGACCTCCGCGCCGAACTGCAGGGCAGCCTGTTGCACTAGCTCTCTCCATCGGCCGCCCCACCGACCGAACGTACTGACCACCGTCCGGCCAACCTGGTGCCCCCCACCGGCTCTATCAGACGGCACGCAGACCACCTGCTGTCCCGCCCGGAGGATCCATGACCCCGCCCAACGCCTCTCACGATCCGTACGGCTCTCAGGCGTCGTACGGCTATGAAGGCGACCAGCCGCTGGTGCGTCCTTACGCGATGACCGGCGGCCGGACCAGGCCCCGCTACCAGCTCGCGATAGAGGCGCTGGTGAGCACGACGGCCGACCCGGCGCAGCTGATGGGGCTGCTCCCGGAGCACCAGCGCATCTGCCACCTGTGCCGCGAGGTCAAGTCGGTGGCCGAGGTGTCGGCGCTGCTCTCCATGCCCCTCGGCGTGGCCCGGATCCTTGTGGCCGACCTGGCGGAAGCCGGGCTCGTCGCCATTCACCAGCCCGGCGGCGACGAGAACGCCGGCGGTCAGCCTGACGTGACACTGCTCGAAAGGGTGCTCAGTGGACTTCGCAAGCTCTAGCAGCGGAGCGACAGCTCGCTCCACCACCAGCGCGAAGATCGTGGTGGCGGGCGGCTTCGGCGTCGGCAAGACCACGTTCGTCGGCGCCGTCTCCGAGATCAATCCCCTGCGCACCGAGGCCGTCATGACGTCCGCGTCCGCGGGCATCGACGACCTCACACACACCGGGGACAAGACCACCACCACGGTGGCCATGGACTTCGGCCGCATCACCCTGGACCAGGACCTGATCCTGTACCTCTTCGGTACGCCCGGTCAGGACCGCTTCTGGTTCATGTGGGACGACCTCGTACGCGGCGCCATCGGCGCCGTCGTCCTGGTCGACACCCGCCGTCTCGCCGACTGCTTCCCGGCCGTCGACTACTTCGAGAACTCGGGCCTGCCCTTCGTCATCGCCCTCAACGGCTTCGACGGCCACCAGCCGTACACGCCGGACGAGGTCCGCGAGGCTCTCCAGATCGGCCCCAACACACCGATCATCACGACGGACGCGCGACACCGTGCGGACGCAAAGAGTGGCCTGATCACGCTGGTCGAGCACGCACTTATGGCACGACTCAAGTAGACGAGGCCATACGGCAGTTGCCGTAGTTTCCACAGAGCGGTCTGTGTCCTTTGACACGGATGACCGCTCTGTTCATAACGTTTCGACAGAGAATTGACCGGGCGCCGCCACGCGTCGCGGTCATCCGGTGCCGCTGTGCGCACAAGAGCCCCGCCTTTTGGCGGGGCTCGCTCTATTTGACCGTTTTATCTGAGGCTTACACCACTCGGAACCAGCGCTTCTCACTGTTTGGTAGAGGACCCCCTGACGTGCTGGAATGCGCTGAACTGCCCAGTAGCACGGGCCTTGGAGACGACAGCGGGACCGGTGTAGGTCCCGCCGCCGAGAGGTTGTTGGTCGAGTGAGGCGAAGCAAGACGAGCCCCGCACCGCCGCATACGCGGGACACGCGGGGCAACTTCACCCCGCCGCCGCGCACAGCGGCGTCCCCCACCGATGTGCAGGGCATGGAGCCGCCGGCGCCCACCGGCGGCAGAATGTCCCCGCGCAACTGGCGCGTGCCGACCCGCCTGAACGCGATCCTCCTCATACCCGTGCTGGTCGGCCTCGTCATGGGCGGATTCCAGGTCAAGGGCTCGATCGACACCTGGAACGAAGCCCAGGACGCCGAGAGCACGGCCCGCCTCGTGCAGGCCTCCCTGAACTACGGCAACCGCCTCATCGAAGAGCGTGACCTCTCCGCCGCTCCGCTGCTGCGCGGCAAGAAGAACGACCCGGTCGTCGTGAAGGCCCGCAAGGCCACCGACGAAGCCGCGAACGAGTTCGACGCCGCCGCGGAGAACATGCCGCAGAAGGAAGGCCTCAAGCGCCGCCTCGAAGGCTTCCACAAGGTGGAGCCGGGACTGCAGTCCCTGCGGCAGGCCGCCTACACCTCCAAGCTCTCCGGCGCGCAGACCGAAGAGGGCTACGTCGCCATCCAGCACCCCCTGATGGAGTTCGCCAACGAACTCGGTCTGGGCACCGGAAACATCACCAGCTACGGCCGCACCGTCTACGCGATCTCGCTGACCAAGGCCGCACTCTCCCTGCAGCGCTCCCTCGGCACGCACCTGCTCGTCAAGCCCGGCCCCACCGCCACCAGCCTCGCCAAGCAGCGCGTCGCGCTCTCCTCGTACGCCTACCTCGAAGGCATCGCCATCGAGGAGTACACGGGCGGTGGCACCCCCGCGGACGTCGCCAAGCTCGAGGCCGCGAAGAAGCAGCTGAAGGCCGACGGCGAGAAGCAGGCCAAGCAGGCCGCTGCCGCCGCCAAGGCCAAGGGCGAGACGTTCGTCCCGCCGCCGTCGTCCGAGGCGATGGTCGCGGCCATGGCGCAGCTGCAGAGCACGCAGCCCAGCGCCCGGGTCGCCCTCGCCGGCAAGGGCGTCACCCCCGAGGCCTGGTGGGCCACCACCTCCGCCAAGTTCGACGCGTACCGCACCATCGAGTCCGACCTGGCCGACAAGGCAGTGACCGAGGCGTCGGACATCGCCGCCGACGCCCAGCGCAACGCCTACATCACCGGCGCCATCGTCGTGATCGCGCTGCTCGCCGCCTTCATCCTGGCCGGGCTCATGGCCCGCCAGATGAGCCGCGCGATGCGCCAGCTGCGTACGGCCGCCTTCGGCATCGCCGAGCAGCGCCTGCCGATGCTGGTCGACCAGCTCTCGCGCACCGACCCCGGCCGCGTCGACACCCGCGTACAGCCCATCCCGATCTCCTCCACGGACGAGATCGGCGAGGTCGCCCGCGCCTTCGACCAGGTGCACCGCGAGGCCGTGCGGCTCGCTGCCGAGCAGGCACTGCTCCGTGGCAACATCAACGCGATCTTCACCAACCTCTCGCGCCGCAACCAGTCCCTGATCGAGGGCCAGCTGACCCTCATCACCGACCTGGAGAACAACGAGGCCGACCCGGACCAGCTGGAGAGCCTCTTCCGCCTGGACCACCTGGCGACCCGTATGCGACGCAACGGCGAGAACCTCCTGGTCCTCTCCGGCGAGGAGCCGGGACGCCGCTGGGACCAGCCGGTCCCGCTGGTCGACGTCCTGCGCGCCGCCTCCTCCGAGGTGGAGCAGTACGAGCGCGTCGAGCTCTCGGGCGTCCCGGAGGCCGAGATCCACGGCCTCGCCGTGACCGACCTCGTGCACCTGCTCGCCGAGCTCCTGGAGAACGCCACCACGTTCTCCTCGCCGCAGACCAAGGTCCGCGTCACCGCGACCCGGCTGCCCGACGGCCGCATCATGGTCGAGATCCACGACAAGGGCATCGGCCTCACCGCCGAGGACTTCGCGGACATCAACCACAAGCTGGCCAACCCGCCGACGGTGGACGCCGCGATCTCCCAGCGCATGGGCCTGTTCGTGGTCGGCCGGCTCTCCGACCGGCACGGCATCCGCGTCCAGCTGCGCCCCTCGGGCGAGCAGGCGGGCACGACCTCGCTCGTCATGCTCCCGGACGGGATCACGCACGGTGGCGGCGGCGAGAACCAGCTGCCCGAGTCCGAGTTCACGGTCTCCTCGATCATGCCGGAGCAGCACGCCCCCGAGCAGCCGGCCTTCAACCACCAGCCGATGCGTACGGCGGCCGAACTGGGCTTCGACGACAGCCGCTACAACGGCGACGGCGTCGACGCCCAGGAGCTCGACCCGGTGGGCCGCTCGCTGATGCGCGAGGAGCGGCGTGCCGCTCTGGAGGCGCAGGCGCAGTCCGCCGACGGCCGTCCGCTCTTCCGCGACGAGGTCGACGCACAGCAGGGATACGACCAGCAGGGTGGCTACGACCCCTCGTACGACCAGCAGGCGCCGGCGTACGACGAGTACAACCAGGGCCAGGGCGCACAACCGGCGTACGACGACGCGTACTACCCGGCGCAGGACGGCTACCAGGACGCCCCCTATACGGAGGCCGGTCACGACGATCACGCCGCTCGTACGGGTGCCGTCTCTGAGCCCTTCGTGGCCTACCCCGACCGCTCTCACCAGGACGACTGGCCCTCGCGTGACGGATACGAGAACAACTCGGGCGCGTATCAGGCCGAGTACTCTCCGGAACCGGAATCTGGTCCGGCGGCTCCCGCGAACGGCGCCGAGCGCGTAGGCTTCGAGCGTCCCGGACCGGCCCCGTCCGCAGTCCACGACACGACCGCCGCGGGTCTTCCGCGCCGCGGCTCCACGGGAGCGGCCGGCAACGGCAGCGCCCCGGCAGCGGCCCCGACCGGCGACGCGTTCGGAAACAACGACGACAGCAGCTGGCGTACGTCCAACGACGACCGCTGGCATCGCGCCGAGTCGCTGAAGGAGCCCAAGGCGGGTGGCGTCACCCCGTCCGGTCTCCCGAAGCGGGTGCCCAAGGCCAATCTGGTCGAGGGCACGGCGGAACAGACCCCACAGGGCGGCCCTCAGGTCTCCCGCGACCCCGAGGACGTCCGGGGTCGGCTGAGCAACCTGCGCCGCGGCGTCCAGCGAGGACGCAGTGCAGGCAGTGACACCACGAATGGCCAGGGCTTCGGTCCTGACAGCACCTACAACCAGGAGCGTTAGTGTGAGCCCGATGAGCCAGGCGGCGCAGAACCTGAACTGGTTGATCACCAACTTCGTGGACAACACCCCTGGGGTGTCCCACACGGTGGTGGTCTCCGCCGACGGACTCCTTCTGGCGATGTCCGAAGGCTTCCCCCGCGACCGGGCCGACCAGCTCGCGGCCGTCGCATCCGGTCTGACCTCCCTCACCGCCGGGGCCTCCCGGATCTTCGAGGGCGGTTCCGTGACCCAGACCGTTGTGGAGATGGAGCGAGGATTTCTCTTCCTTATGTCCATCTCCGACGGCTCCTCGCTGGCCGTCCTCGCCCACCCGGATGCGGACATCGGTCTCATTGGGTACGAGATGGCGCTTCTTGTCGACCGCGCCGGCACCGTACTCACGCCCGACCTGCGTGCGGAGCTGCAGGGGAGCCTTCTCAACTAGTAGACGTACGGTGCGTTTTCGCGTCCCGTGGCCGTAAGGTTTCGGGACGCGGCTCCAGAATGATGGTGCCCGGCACAGTCGGAGGAGGAGTACGTGGCAGGTTCAGGAACACCCCCGGACGGTTCGTCATCGGCCAACTGGTCGCCTGGTCACGGCCAGGGCCAGGGGCCGCACGACGGGGCGCCGAACCGTTACAACTTCCCCTCCGCGCCCAGCCAGCACCGCAGGCCCTATCAGCAGCCGCAGCAGCCGGGCCCCCGCCAGAGCCCGTACGAGCAGCCTCACACCCCCAGGATCCAGCCAGTGCAACCACAGCGACGTGCCCCGGAAGCGGCGCCCGCAGGTTCTGCGAGCAACCCCCTGGTGCGCCCGTACGCCATGACGGGCGGCCGCACCAGGCCCCGCTACCAGCTCGCCATCGAGGCGCTGGTGCACACCACCGCCCAACCGCACCAGTTGCAGGGCCAGTTGCCCGAGCATCAGCGGATCTGCAATCTGTGCCGCGAGATCAAGTCAGTCGCTGAGATCTCGGCACTTCTCACCATTCCCCTCGGCGTCGCCCGGATCCTCGTAGCCGACCTGGCGGAGGCCGGACTTGTCGCCATCCATCAGCCGGGCGGCGACGAGTCCGCCGGCGGCCAGCCAGACGTGACACTGCTCGAAAGGGTGCTCAGTGGACTTCGCAAGCTCTAGCGGCGGAGCAACAGCCCGCTCCACCACTTCCGCGAAAATCGTGGTGGCGGGCGGCTTCGGCGTGGGCAAGACCACGTTCGTCGGAGCGGTCTCTGAGATCAACCCGCTGCGCACCGAGGCCGTCATGACGTCCGCGTCCGCGGGCATCGACGACCTCACACACACCGGGGACAAGACGACGACGACCGTCGCCATGGACTTCGGCCGCATCACCCTGGACCAGGACCTGATCCTGTACCTCTTCGGTACACCGGGTCAGGACCGCTTCTGGTTCATGTGGGACGACTTGGTCCGGGGCGCGATCGGCGCGGTGGTCCTTGTCGACACCCGTCGTCTCGCCGACTGCTTCCCGGCCGTCGACTACTTCGAGAACTCGGGCCTGCCCTTCGTCATCGCCCTCAACGGCTTCGACGGCCACCAGCCGTACACGCCGGACGAGGTCCGCGAGGCGCTGCAGATCGGCCCGGACACCCCCATCATCACGACGGACGCGCGGCATCGCGCGGACGCGAAGAGCGGGCTGATCACGCTCGTGGAGCATGCGTTGATGGCTCGGCTGCGTTAGCGGTCCTTGCCTGTACGTGGATGGGCCTCGCACCCTCAGGTGGGTGCGGGGCCCATTGCCTTTGGCCGGGCTGGTGCTGCCGCTGCTGCCGGCGCTGCTGCTGCGCGGGTCTCCCCGCATCCGCCCCTGACCGAACGAGCCTCTCCCACCCACCCGCCCGATTACCCGGGTCCACCTCTGAACGAACAGACCTCTCCCACCCACCCGCCCGATTACCCCGCATCCGCCCCTGACCGAACGGGCCTCTCCCGCCCACCCGCCCGTTTGCCCTGCGTCCGCTCCTGGACGAACGGGCTTTCCGGTTGGCCACCTGGTTGCGCCGCGGGTGATCGGGTGGGTGGGCGGGAAAGATCCGCCCCTGGTCGGACGGGCTCTCCGGTTGGCCACCTGGTTGCGCCGCGGGGTGATCGGGGCGGTGGGCGGGAAGGATCCGTCCCTGGTCGGACGGGCTTTCCGGTTGGCCACCTGGTTGCGCCGCGGGGTGATCGGGGCGGTGGGCGGGAAGGATCCGTCCCTGGTCGGACGGGCTTTCCGGTTGGCCACCTGG
>NZ_JBEYTL010000017.1:0-1313 GCF_040643025.1 Streptomyces sp. NPDC047525 | reverse complement strand
GTTGCGCCGCGGGGTGATCGGGTGGGTGGGCGGGAAGGATCCGCCGCGGAGCGGCGGGCTTGAAGGTGAGGCGGGCTGCAGACGAGGGCGAGTGGCCCGGGGGACAAAGCAGGGCCCCGCACCGGAAGTCGGTGCGGGGCCCTGCTGGGTGCGTGGGACGGCGGGGCTAGCCCTGCCAGCTGTGCGGGGCGCGGAAGCCCGGGCTGCGCTCCAGGCGGCGCCAGCCGGCCTTGTCGCGGCCACGGCGGGGCGCGGGCGCCTGCGCGGTGGCAGCGGCGCTACGGGCGAGCAGGATCGCCGTGATGGCGGCGACCTCCTCGGGCTCGGCGTGGCCCTTCTCGACGCGGATGTCAGGCGTAGTCATGTGCAGCGTTCTCCTTGTGGGCTACTGCAGGATTACTGCGGGGGGTTGCCGTGCTTGCGCGACGGCAGGTCAGCATGCTTGTTGCGGAGCATCGCGAGGGAGCTGATCAGCACCTCACGCGTGGCGGCGGGGTCGATCACGTCGTCGACCAGGCCTCGCTCGGCGGCGTAGTAGGGGTGCATCAGCTCGGCCTTGTACTCCTTGACCATCTTCTGCCGCATGGCCTCGGGGTCCTCGGCGGCCGCGATCTGACGGCGGAAGATGACGTTGGCGGCACCTTCGGCGCCCATCACCGCGATCTCGTTGGTCGGCCACGCGTAGGTCAGGTCGGCGCCGATCGACTGGGAGTCCATGACGATGTACGCGCCGCCGTACGCCTTGCGCAGGATCAGCGAGATCCGCGGCACGGTGGCGTTGCAGTACGCGTACAGGAGCTTCGCGCCGTGCCGGATGATCCCGCCGTGCTCCTGGTCCACGCCCGGCAGGAAGCCCGGAACGTCGAGCAGCGTCACGATCGGGATATTGAAAGCGTCGCACATCTGGACGAAGCGGGCCGCCTTCTCGGAGGCCTCGATGTCCAGGACCCCGGCCAGGGACTGCGGCTGGTTGGCGACGATGCCGACCACCTTGCCGTCGAGGCGGGCCAGGGCGCAGATGATGTTGCGGGCCCAGCGCTCGTGGACCTCCAGGAAGTCGCCGTCGTCGACGAGCTCCTCGATGACCTTGGCCATGTCGTACGGACGGTTGCCGTCCGCCGGGACCAGGTCGAGCAGGACGTCCGAGCGGCGGTCCGCCGGGTCGTCCGACTCGTGGGTGGGCGGGTTCTCGCGGTTGTTCGAGGGGAGCATCGCGATGAGGTAGCGGACCTCGGCGAGGCAGGTCTCCTCGTCGTCGTACGCGAAGTGACACACGCCCGACGTCTCGGCGTGCACGTCCGCGCCGCCCAGGC
>NZ_JBEYTL010000016.1:0-204430 GCF_040643025.1 Streptomyces sp. NPDC047525 | reverse complement strand
CTTCAGCGAGTTCACCTGGGTGCTTCCGGTGCTGCACGTCGGCATCATCGGCATGCTGATCCTCACGCGCTGGTGGGACTTCTGGACCAGCTGACGTGGTGGAGCCGACTATCGGACCATTGCTGCGGACGGTGGAATTCTGCGCTGGGATGCTCACAGGATCGTTTCCCGGTCATGAAGACGACAACCCGAGTAACGCTCGCGGCCCTGCTTGCCGGTGTGTCCGCCGCGACCGCGGCCCCCGCCCAGGCAGCGGAGCACGCCCCCGTGGCCATCCCGCTCAACGGCCTGGAGTGGGCCCTGGACACCCAGGCTCCCGAGATCAGCACCGGCGTACCGATCCCCATTCCCGGAGGACCCGATCAGCCACGCTTCGACGAGGACCGGCTCCTGCCCGAGCGCGAGCTCCCGCAGTTCCCCGTCTCCACCGATCTGCCCGCGACCCGGGTGGTGACCCCGCTCGACGACGCCCTGGGAGAGGTCGGGTTCGACCGCATGGACGTCGCGACGCGGGAGTCGGACGTGCGGACATCGACACCGGGGGCCTCGCTGAACGCCCCGGCGACGGGGCCGCGGCCCGAGCACTTCGGGCTTCCGGGGGCGGCTCTTCCCCAAGCCGCCCTGCACGCACCGCTGTTGCAGGCACAACCGGGGGCCGATCTCGGCCTCTCGTAAGGCATCACGCAAGGAGGCATCACCCGTGGTCAAGGGAGCAGCGGCCGAAGGCCCGAGCGCGGGGCGGTTCACGCGCCGGGCCACGATGTGGAACCTCGTCGGATTCGGCTTCGCCGCCGTGACGGCGCCGACCGCTCTCCTGTGGTCGACCCGGAAGGCGGCCGGCCGGCCTCCGTCCGACGATCTCGGTGAAGGCGCGTTCGACGAGATGTACGAGGGCCGGCACATCCGCGGTTCAAGGGCCGCCCCAGGTCATCAACACCCCGGAGCCGCCTGGGACATCACGGTCGACGGCCGTCCGCTCCACCTCATGCGGCGCGCCGACGGCGGCTACCTGAGCATGATCGACCACTACCAGTCGTATCCGACGCCCCTCATCGCCACCCGCAGGGCAGTGGACGAACTCGGCCGCGGCCGGCAGCTGCGCGGCACCGACGCCTGACCACTGCCCCGCACATCGGCACACCGGACCGGAGGAGCGAACCGAAGTGGTCTACACGCGCAAGAACCAGGCCCGGCTGACCAGCGCCGAGAAGCGGCGCTTCGTCAACGCGCTGCTCGAGCTCAAACGCAAGGGCGAGTACGACGAGTTCGTCCGGACCCACGTCGAGCACTACGTGTCCGACGGGGACAGCGGACTGCGGGTGGCCCATATGACGCCCACGTTCCTGCCCTGGCACCGCAGGTTCCTCCTGGAGTTCGAGGGGGCCCTGCAGCGGGTGGACCCCGCGGTGTCCGTCCCGTACTGGGACTGGACGGTGGACAGGACGGCCGGCGCCTCGCTCTGGGGCAGCGGGCTCATGGGCGGCAACGGGCGGCGCTCCGACCGGCAGGTCATGACCGGCCCGTTCGCGCGCAAGAACGGCGACTGGGTCATCAAGGAGGGCGAGACGGACGGCGACTTCCTCATGCGCGACTTCGGCCGGCCGCAGGACCCGATCGACCTGCCCACCGAGGAGCAGCTGGCCTGGGCCCTGCGCGACCCGGTGTACGACACGCCGCCCTGGGACTCCACCTCCTCGGACGGCTACCGCAACAAGCTGGAGGGGTGGACGACCGGTGTCGGCAACGACAAGTGGCGCAACCACAACCGCGTCCACCGCTGGGTCGGCGGGCACATGCTCGGCGGTGCGTCGGTCAACGACCCCGTGTTCTGGCTGAACCACGCCTTCGTGGACCTGCTGTGGGACCGCTGGCAGGCGCGGCACCCGAAATCCGCGCCCTACCTGCCCGACAAGCCGCCGGAACCGGGCAGCGGCCCGCTGCACGGCAGCATCGCCTCCCTCCACGAGCCGATGCCTCCCTGGGGCGCCAAGCCCGACGAGCTGCTCAGCCATCGCGGCATCTACCGCTACGCATGACAGAGACGCATGACAAAGCCCCCGGCGGTCCATGACCGTCGGGGGCTTTCACACTGGGGGGTCAGCCGCCGTAGCCGCCGGGACCACCGGGGTGGCCCGGGTTGCCGTGGCCGCCGTCGGCGTTGACGCAGGTGTTGCCGAACGCCGGGTTCAGCAGCCCGATGACGTCGACAGTGTTGCCACACACGTTGACCGGGACGTGGACCGGAACCTGGACGAGGTTGCCGGAAAGGACGCCGGGCGAGCCGACGGCCGCACCCTCCGCGCCCGCGTCCGCCATGGCCATACCGGTGCCACTGAGCACCACGGCGCCCGTGCCGAGGGCAACAGCGGCTGCCTTCGCGATGCGAGACATCACGTTCTCCTTTGAATTGACGAGTACCGCCGCATGCACGCGGCCGTACTGTCCCTTCAACGGCGACAAGGTCACCAGGTAACGGCACCGATCGGTACATCATTGGTGAAATCGGCCGGGACCCCGTGTCCAGTGCTCTCCCGAGCCGTTGCGCATCACATGATCTCAACACGCCGCATGGCCGCCGCCCTCGCTCTCGCCGCCGGTGCCACCGCCCTGGCCGCACCCGCCGCGAGCGCCGCCATCTCCCCCACCGACACGATCGACTCGCTCGCCGCGTCATCGATCCCGGAGGAGCACCGCGCCGAGGTGCCGTCCGTCACGAGCCAGCTCAACGGGCTCAACGACCTCTACCAGCTCCAGCAGCTGCACCAGCTGACCGACCTGGCCGCACCGGTCACGGGCGTGCTGCCCGCGGTGCAGTAGTCACGCGCCACGCGCGCAATCCGGGGTCGGGCCCGTGCGGGTCCGGCCCCGGAGCTGTTTTTATTCCGGTGACCATGGGGGGTCCGGGTCTCTAGACTCGCCCCGTCAGCCGCTGCCGCCGTTGAAGGTGTTGCAGCCGTTCAGTCAAGTGAGGGGGCCGGGCCATGCGTTGCCGCACAGCTGCCCGCAGCCCCCTGTCACGGTTCGACGTGATCCTGGTGTCTTCGCGTGCGCGGTGCCGGCTGCGCGGCCGTCACTGAGCATCCGTGGCGAAACTCTGACCCGACCCTGAGTACGTCCGGACATCGCGCTGCCCTGCCCCGCATCACACCGAAAGGCCTCGGGCCGTGCGCACCAACACCCATCACCTGTCCGCCCGTTCATCCGCCGACGTACGGAATCTCGGCATCCTCGCCCACGTCGACGCCGGCAAGACCACCGTCACCGAACGGATCCTGTTCCTGACCGGCGCCACCCACAAGAGAGGTGAGGTCCATGACGGCACGACCGTCACCGACTTCGACGCGCAGGAACGCGACCGCGGGATCACCATCTTCGCCGCGGCCGTCAGCTGCGCGTGGGACGGCCACCGGATCAACCTGATCGACACGCCGGGCCACGTCGACTTCGCCGACGAGGTGGAGCGCTCGCTGCGGGTGCTCGACGGCGCGGTCGCGGTCTTCGACGCCGTCGCGGGGGTCGAGCCGCAGAGCGAGTCGGTGTGGCGGCAGGCCGATCGGTACGGCGTGCCGCGGATCGCGTTCATCAACAAGCTGGACCGTGCGGGCGCCGATCTCGACACGGCGGTCGCCTCGATACGGGACCGGTTGCACACGGTCCCGCTGGTGGTGCAGCTGCCGATCGGGCGCGAGGACGAGTTCACCGGCGTCGTGGACCTGCTGCGGATGCGTGCCCTGGTCTGGCACGCGGGCCGTGACACGTACGACGTCGTTCCGGTCCCCGAGGCCCTGCGCGATGAGGCGCTCCGGCGCAGGCACCTGCTGGAGGAGACGGTGGCGGAGCTGCACGCGGGCGCGATGGACGAGTACTGCACGGCGTCGGCGCTCTCCACCCCGACCCTGTCCGGCGCGCTGCGCGACCTCACCCTCAGCCGTGAGGGCGTCGTCGTGCTGTGCGGCTCCGCCTACCGCAACCGCGGAATCGAGCCGCTGCTCGAGGCCGTCGTGTCCTGTCTGCCGTCGCCTGAGGACGTCCCCGCGGTACGCGGGACCCATGGCGACACCGTGCAGGAGCGCGCCGCCGACCCCGCGGCTCCGTTCGCCGGGCTCGCCTTCAAGGTGAACGCGACGGCGACGGGACGGCTGACGTATGTACGCGTGTACTCGGGAACGATCACGAAGGGAGAGACAGTGATGGACGCGGGCACGGGCCGCACCGAACGGATCGGCCGCATCCTGCGCGTGCAGGCCGACCGGCACGCGGAGCTGGACCGGGCGACCGCCGGGGACATCGTGGCCGTGGTGGGCCTGAAGACGGCCCGCGCCGGCACCACACTGTGTTCGCCCACGGCACCGCTGGTCCTCGAACCGCCCACGGTGGCCGCTTCGGTGGTCTCCGTGGCGGTCGAGGCTCACAGGAGCGTGGACACCGGCCGGCTGTCGTCGGCTCTGGCGCGCCTGGTCGACGAGGATCCCTCGCTGGCGGTACGGGTCGACCGCGAGACCGGTCAGACGCTGCTCTCCGGCATGGGCGAGCTGCATCTGGAGGTCGCGGTGGAGAAGATCCGCCGTGCCCACGGCATCGAGGTCGGTGTCGGCCGACCGCAGGTGGCCTACCGCGAGACGGTCGTGCGCGGCGTGTCGGGACTCGTATACCGGCACGTCAAACAGGACGGAGGCGCGGGCCAGTTCGCGCATGTGGTGCTCGACGTCGAACGGCTGGAGGTGCGGGAGGGCGCGGCTCACACCTTCGTCTTCGGCTCCACCGTCACCGGCGGCCGGGTGCCGCAGGAGTACGTCCGCGCGGTGGAGGCAGGCTGCCGGGACGCTCTCGCGGAGGGCCCCCTCGGCGGCCACCCGGTGACGGGCCTTCGGGTCACGCTGACCGATGGGGCGACCCACTCCAAGGACTCCTCGGAGATGGCGTTCCGTACGGCGGGCAGGTTCGCGCTGCGGGAAGCACTGCGGGCAGCCGTGCTTGAACTCCTTGAACCGGTGGTCGAGTTGACGGCGACGGTGCCGGAGGACGCGGTCGGC
Source organism: Streptomyces sp. NPDC047525 (assembly GCF_040643025.1). Classification (NCBI taxonomy): domain Bacteria; kingdom Bacillati; phylum Actinomycetota; class Actinomycetes; order Kitasatosporales; family Streptomycetaceae; genus Streptomyces; species Streptomyces sp. NPDC047525. The sequence continues at coordinate 199,397 of NZ_JBEYTL010000016.1, read as the reverse complement.
GGCGTACTCGGCGACCTGGCGGCACGCCGCGGCCGGGTTACCGAATCGGCCACGCGCTCCGGCACGGCCGCGATCACGGCGACGGTGCCGCTGGCCGAGCTGTTCGGCTACGCGTCGCGCCTGCGCAGCCGTACGCAGGGGCGTGGCACGTTCACGACGCGGCCGATGGGTTACGCCTCCGTGCCGACGGCGGTCTCGGCCGGGGTGCTCGGCCGGTAGGCGGGGAGGGGGGGCACGCCCTGAGGGGCGTGACCCCCCTTTCAGCTGTGCTGCCGGGCGGAGCCCAGCAGCCAGCGCACCACGTCGACCGCGCCGTAGGGTGCGCCGTACGGGCTCAGCTCGGCCAGGAAGCCGAGGTCCTGGCCGAGCGTGGCGATGAGGGGTTCGATGCCGCCGTCGGGGCGCCGCTGGCCGAGTCCGACCGTGGCGAGCAGTCCGTTGCACAGGCACAGCCGTCCCTCGGTGGCGGCCGGGTCGCCGCCCTTGCGCAGATAGGCCGCCTCGGGTTCGGCGGGGCAGCGGTAGCCGATGGTCCCCTTGGGGGTGCGGTAGGGCGTCCGCAGATATCCGAGGTCGCAGACGCGGCGGCGGCCCGCGATGACACCGGGGTCGGAGAGGGTGCCCGGCAGCTTCGCGACCTTGAAGGGGAAGCCGGTCGGTGAGGCCAGGGGGTCGTTGCGCACCGTGAGGGCCCCGGCATGGGCCCGCTCCGTCAGCTCCCCGCGCAGGTCCGGGTCGAGCCCGGAGCCCTCGCTGAGCGCGAACGCGCTGCCGATCTGCACCCCCGTGGCCCCGGCGGCGCGGGCCGCCGCGAGCCGGTCGGGGTGGGCCGTGCCGCCTGCCAGCCAGAAGGGGATGCCGAGTGCGGCCATCCTGGCCAGGTCGGGGTGGTCGCGGGGACCGTAGACCGGGTCGCCGTCCGGGTCGAGGCACAGCCTGCCGCGCGGCGGAGCGCTGTGCCCGCCCGCGCCGTGGGTCTCGATGACGAAGCCGTCGGGCCGGGTGACCTCGTCCCTTGCGAGGTACGAGGCGAGCACGGGCAGCGAGACGATGGCGAGCACGTCGGGCCTGCGGAGACCTGTCACCACGGAGTCTGCAACGCCCCCGGGGAGGTCTGGAATTGAGGGGCGTCCGGCACGCAGCCCGTCGATCCGGACGTACTGCACCCGGCTCGTTCCCCTGCCGGTGTCTCCGGAGCCTCCCGATGCGCCCGCGCCACCGCAGGCGCAAGCACCGCCGCCACCGCCGTCGCAGCGGGCCTCCTGCGCCGGGGCGCCGCCGCCGGTCAAGGCAGCTCTCGGGTCGAAGGGGTGGGCGTACGCCTCGTCGTCCCCCTCCACCGTGACAGCGACCGTCACCGGCTCCGCGCGGGCAAGGCGTGTGGCCAGCTCCGGGACGTGGCCGGGGACGCCTGCGCCGACGAGGACGCAGTCGACGCCCGCGAGGATCGCCCCGAACATGGCGGGCGCGAGGCCCAGTTCGACCTTCCCCAGGTAGTTGATGCCGACGCGGCCCTCGCGGCCTTCATACCCCTCGCGGTCTTCGTCGCCCTCATACCCCTCCTTGGCCAGCCACACCTCGACGAAGTTGCCGAGCAGGGTCAGCAGCTCGGCGGGGCGGCCCCGCTCCGCCCGCAGCATGGGCACCGTACGGAAGCGTTCGCGCTCGCCGATGCCTCCCTCGACGTAGAAGCGGTCGATGACCTCAGCCGCCAACTCCGGTACGGGGAAGGCCGCGAGGGCGCGCCGCACGTGGCCGTCCGGGTCGCCGAGCTGGAGGCGGCGCGCCAGAACCGCGTCGAGCGCCGTGCCGGAGACGACGCCGAGCTGTCCGGCGCGGGAGACGGCGCGGGCGAGGCGCCAGTCGGAGACGCCGACGCCCATGCCGCCCTGGATGATCCGGGGCAGCGCCCGGCCCGGCTCCGTCCCGCCCGCTTCCGTCCCGCCCGCTTCCGTCCCGCCCGCTCTCGTCCTGCGCACAACGGTCTTCGGCATAGCGCTCAACCTCGCTGCTCGAGCTCCGGAACCTACGGAACCGTAGGTTCCGCCCGAAGCCCAGTCTGGGCCACTCCCGCCCGCCGGGACCACGGCGAAGGACCTGCGCCGGAGGGCCCTTCGGCCCTTGTCGTCCTCGGCCCTCAGAGGGCGAGCAGCGTCACGAGCAGGGCCGCCGACAGACCCACCTCGATCAGCCCCACCGTGCGGATCCGCAGCCCCCGGCCCGGCAGCAGTGCGGCGCGCAGGAGGCACAGGGCGAACAGCGCCGCGAGCGGCGGGTGCAGGAGCGTCGCGCAGATCAGTGCCGCGCAGTGGTAGGCGACCGAGCCGATCAGGAAGCGGCGGTTGCGGCGCTCGCGGATCATGGACTTGACGTACAGGACCGTGCCGCCGAAGTAGAGGAGGCAGGCGGCGAACGGGCCCATCCCTTCGCCCGGTGTCCCGCCGCCGACGCGCAGCGCGACCAGCAGCATGGCGCACGCGGGCACGATCGCGACCAGGCCGTTGACCAGCGCCCTCTCCCGGTTGCGCAGGGCGTAGAGGGTGTTCACCGCGAAGAACGGCAGCGCGGCGGCGACCGCCACGGCCAGCCAGGGCCGCAGCACGAGGAGCGGTGTGCCGAGCAGGATCAGCGCGGTCGCGAACGTGAGGAACGGGCGGACGTGGCGCTCGGCGGCGCGAGGGTTGCGGGAGCAGCGGCGCAGCCGGATGTGCTGCTGGAGGTGGAAGGCGGTGGCGTAGGCCAGCAGCCAGCACACGAAGAGCGGCAGGTGCAGCCACCGCGGATCGCCCAGGAAGGTGCCTGCCGCGAACGGGACGGCGAGCATGGCCCAGGCGCCGTGCTGGTCGGGTATCCACTTGGAGCGGGCGGGCGCCCTGCTGTTCATGAGAGACAAGCCTTCCCAGGAGCGACCGGCAGCGGCCGACGGCGACCGGCAGCGGACCGGCAGCGGACCGGCAGCGGACCGGCGGCGACCCGCAGCGGACCGGCGGGCCAAAAGCCCCTTTGTGCGCGCTATTTGGCCCTGAGTTCCACCATGTCACGTGCGCGTACCCCGAATTGCGGAATTAGGTCACTGTCCACTGGGACTTAAGTCCCCGGGTTCTGCCTGGTCAGCGGGCATAGGCTCGCAACAGGCCACCGAATTTCCCGGCGAGTTGTCGGCAAGTCACGGCCGGAGTCTTTTCCATTTCGGAGGGTCAAGTTGCGGCAGAATCAGCGCGGAGCCGCGGAGACGCTGCTCAAGGCCGGACGGTATTTCAGCCGTGCCGACGTTTCCGATGACTTGCGGTCGGTGCACCACACCGGCGGGCGCGACGGCGAGGCCTTCTACCGGGACCGCTGGAGCCACGACAAGGTGGTGCACTCCACCCACGGCGTGAACTGCACCGGCTCCTGCCGCTGGAAGGTCTTCGTCAAGGACGGGATCATCACCTGGGAGACCCAGGCGACCGACTACCCCTCGGTCGGCCCGGACCGCCCCGAGTACGAGCCGCGCGGCTGCCCCCGCGGCGCCTCCTTCTCCTGGTACAGCTACTCGCCGACGCGCGTGCGCCACCCGTACGTGCGCGGCACCCTCCTCACGATGTACCGGGAGGCGAAGAAGCGCCTGAAGGATCCCGTCCTCGCCTGGGCCGACATCCAGCGCGACCCGGTGCGCCGGCGCACCTACCAGCAGGCACGGGGCAAGGGCGGCCTGGTGCGGGCGAGCTGGGAGGAGGCGGTGGAGATAGCCGCGGCCGCGCACGTGCACACCATCAAGGAGCACGGGCCGGACCGGGTGGCGGGGTTCTCCCCCATCCCCGCCATGTCGATGGCCTCGCATGCCGCGGGGGCCCGCTTCCACTCCCTCATCGGCGCGCCGATGCTCTCCTTCTACGACTGGTACGCGGACCTGCCGGTCGCGTCGCCGCAGGTCTTCGGCGACCAGACCGACGTACCGGAGTCGGGTGACTGGTGGGACGCCGCGTACCTGATGATGTGGGGCTCCAATGTGCCGGTGACGCGCACGCCGGACGCGCACTGGATGGCCGAGGCGCGCTATCGCGGCCAGAAAGTCGTCACCGTGTCCCCCGATTTCGCGGACAACACCAAATTCGCCGACGAGTGGATGCATCCGCACCCCGGAACGGACGGCGCGCTGGCCCTCGCGATGGGCCACGTCATCCTCAAGGAATTCTTCGTCGACCGGCAGACGGACTTCTTCACCGGCTACGTACGTCAATACACCGACCTTCCTTTCCTGGTCACCCTGCGCCAAAGCGATCAAGGGCTGGTCCCGCACAAGTTCCTGAGCGCCGCCGACCTCGGCGAGTCCACCGACACCGAGAACGCCCGCTGGAAGACCGTCCTGGTCGACGACACCACCGGCGAGCCCGTCGTCCCGAACGGCACCCTCGGCCACCGCTGGGGCAGCAACGAGACCCCCGAGTGGAACCTCGACCTCGGCGACACCGTCCCCCGCCTCACCCTGTACGGCGAGGCGGGAGCGGACACCGCCGAGATCGTGCTGCCCCGCTTCGAGGAGGACGCGGACGCCACCGTGCGGCGCGGCGTGCCGGTCCGGCGGGTCGGCGAGCATCTCGTCACCACCGTCTTCGACCTGATGCTGGCCCAGTACGGCGTCGCCCGCGACGGTCTGCCCGGCCAGTGGCCCACGTCGTACGACGACGCCACACAGCCTGGGACCCCGGCCTGGCAGGAGACCCTCACCTCCGTTCCTGCGGCCCAAGCGGCGCGCGTGGCAAGGGAGTTCGGGCAGACGGCCGAGCAGTCCAAGGGCCGCTGCATGATCCTGATGGGGGCCGGGACCAACCACTGGTTCCACTCCGAGACCATCTACCGCGCCTTTCTGGCCCTGCTCACCCTCACCGGCTGCCAGGGCCGCAACGGCGGCGGCTGGGGCCATTACGTCGGCCAGGAGAAGTGCCGCCCGGTCACCGGCTGGGCCACCCTGGCCAGCGGCTCCGACTGGGTCCGTCCGCCCCGGCACATGATCGGCGCGGGCTGGTTCTATCTGCACACCGACCAGTGGCGCTACGACACCCTGCCCGCCGAGTCCCTCGCCTCCCCGCTGGCCGACGGGCACTTCGAGGGCATGAGCGGCGCCGACTGCCTTGCCGCCTCCGCCCGCATGGGCTGGATGCCCTCCTATCCCACCTTCGACCGGAACCCTCTGGAGCTGGGTGAGGCCGAGGACCCCGTTCAGCACACGGTCGACGAACTCAAGGCGGGACGCCTGAAGTTCGCGGGCGAGGACCCGGACGCGCCGGGCAACTGGCCGCGCGTGCTGACCGTGTGGCGCGCCAATCTCCTCGGCTCCAGCTCCAAGGGCAACGAGTACTTCCTCAAGCATCTGCTCGGCACCCACTCCAACCTCCCTGACGACGGGCCGCGTTGCGCTCCGCGCGACGTCACCTGGCATCCGAAGGATGTCGAGGGCAAGCTCGACCTGCTGCTCGCCATGGACTTCCGCATGACGTCCACGACGCTGCTCGCCGACGTCGTGTTCCCTGCCGCCACCTGGTACGAGAAGCACGACCTGTCCTCCACGGACATGCACCCCTTCCTGCACGCCTTCACCCCGGCCGTCGACCCGCCCTGGCAGGCACGCTCCGACTTCGACGCCTTCCTGACGCTCGCCCGCAGGTTCAGCGAGCTGGCCGCCGAGCACCTGGGCGTACGGAAAGACGTGGTCGCCACCGCGCTGCAACACGACACTCCCGGCGGGGAGATGGCACAGCCCGGCGGTGTCGCGCTCGACTGGTCGAAGGGCGAGTGCGAGCCGGTGCCGGGGCGCACCATGTACAACCTGGCGGTCGTGGAGCGTGACTACGGCGCCGTCGGCGAGAAGTTCGCCGCGCTCGGCCCGCTGATCGACACCCTCGGCGTCACCACCAAAGCCATCACCTTCGACGTCGGCGAGGAAGTGGCCTATCTCGGGGAGAAGAACGGCACGGTGAGGGGTGGCGTCGCCGACGGACGGCCCCGCATCGACACCGCACAGCGTGCCTGCGAGGCGATTCTCTCGCTCTCCGGGACCTCCAACGGGCGCCTCGCCACCCAGGGTTTCGAGACCCTGGAGAAGAAGGTCGGCACCAAGATGGCACACCTGGCGGCGGAGGCCGAGGGCAAGCGGGTCACCTTCGCCGACACCCAGGCCCGCCCTGTCCCGGTCATCACCTCGCCCGAGTGGTCGGGCAGCGAGTCGGGCGGCCGACGCTACACCGCGTTCACCGTCAACACCGAGCACCTCAAGCCCTGGCACACCCTCACGGGGCGCCAGCACTTCTTCCTCGACCACGACTGGATCCACGAGGTCGGCGAGGCACTGCCCGTCTACAAACCGCCGCTCAACATGCACCGCCTGTACGGAGAGCCGCAGTTGGGCCAGGTCGACGAGAAGACGGTCGCCGTGCGCTACCTCACCCCGCACAACAAGTGGGCCGTGCACTCCATGTACCAGGACAACCTGTACATGATGTCGCTCGGCCGGGGCGGCCAGACGATCTGGATGTCCCCGCAGGACGCCGAGGCGATCGGCGTGGCGGACAACGACTGGATCGAGGCGGTCAACCGCAACGGCGTCGTCACCGCACGCGCGATCGTCTCCCACAAGATGCCGCCCGGCACCGTCTACATGAACCACGCCCAGGAGCGCACGGTCGGCGTCCCGCGCACCGAGAAGACGGGCAAGCGCGGCGGCATCCACAACTCGCTCACCCGCGTGATGCTCAAGCCCACCCATCTCATCGGCGGATACGCCCAGTTGACCTGGGCGTTCAACTACCTCGGCCCGACCGGGAACCAGCGCGACGAGGTCACGGTCGTACGCCGCCGCACGCAGGAGGTGCAGTACTGATGCCCCGTGACGGAGTCACACATGGACGCGTCATGGCCCAGATCGCCATGGTCATGAACCTCGACAAGTGCATCGGCTGCCACACCTGCTCGGTCACCTGCAAGCAGACGTGGACCAACCGGCAGGGCACCGAGTACGTCTGGTTCAACAACGTCGAGACCCTCCCCGGCCAGGGCTACCCGCGCCGCTGGGAGGACCAGGAGAAGTGGAAGGGCGGCTGGGAGCGCACCCGCTCCGGCAAGCTGCGGCTGCGCTCCGGCGGCCGCGCCAAGCGCCTGGGCAACCTCTTCGCCAACCCGGACCTGCCGGGGCTCGACGACTACTACCAGCCGTGGAGTTACGAGTACAAGAACCTCACCGAGGCCCCGGCGGGCGACGACCTGCCCACCGCCCGGCCCGTCTCGCAGGTCACCGGCGCCCCCATGGAGAAGATCGAATGGGGTCCGAACTGGGACGACAACCTGGGCGGCGCGCCCGAGCACGGGCCGCGCGACCCGATCGTGGAGAAGATCCGCGACGAGGTGGGCGAGAAGATCCGCTTCGAGTTCGAGCAGTCCTTCATGTTCTACCTGCCGCGCATCTGCGAGCACTGCCTCAACCCCGCGTGCGTGTCCGCGTGCCCCTCCGGCGCGATGTACAAGCGGTCCGAGGACGGCATCGTCCTGGTCGACCAGGACACCTGCCGTGGCTGGCGGATGTGCGTGAGCGGCTGCCCGTACAAGAAGGTCTACTTCAACCACGCCACCGGCAAGGCCGAGAAGTGCACCTTCTGCTTCCCGCGCGTCGAGGTCGGCATGCCCACGGTCTGCTCCGAGACCTGCGTGGGCCGCATGCGCTACCTCGGGGTCATGCTCTACGACGCCGACAAGGTCGCCGAAGCGGCGGCCGTCGAGGACGAACACGACCTGTATCCGAGCCAGTTGGAGTGCTTCCTCGACCCGCACGACCCTGCCGTGCAGGCCGCCGCGCGCGCGTCCGGCATCACCGACGAGTGGCTCGTGGCGGCCCGGCGCTCCCCCGTGTACGACCTCATCGCCACCTACCAGGTCGCGCTGCCGCTGCATCCGGAGTACCGCACGATGCCGATGGTCTGGTACGTGCCGCCGCTCTCCCCCGTGGTCGAGGCCGTCGCCGCGTCCGGGCACGACGGCGAGGACGCGGGCAATCTCTTCGGGGCGATCGACGCGATGCGCATCCCCGTCGAGTATCTGGCGCAGATCCTCACCGCCGGTGACACGGGCGTCGTCGACGCCGTGCTGCACCGGATGGCCGCCATGCGCGCCTACATGCGGCGGATCAACCTCGGCGACGAGCCCGACGAGAGCATCGCCCAAGCGGTCGGCCTGACGGGGGTCGAGATGCGGGACATGTTCCGGCTGCTGGCCGTCGCCAAGCTGGAGGACCGCTTCGTCGTGCCGAGCGCGGCGCGGGCGGACGCGGACGCGCTTGCGGAGGCGCATCCGCTGGACGACGCGTCCGATCCGGCCCAGGCGGGCTGCCCGGTCGCGGGGCTTCCCGACGCCGCCGGGTCCCCGGCGCGCGTGCTGCTCAACCTCGGGGCCACCCGGAGGAGCGCATGAACGCGCCCGCCCCGGCGCCCGTGACCGCTGCCGTCACCGCTGCCGTCACCGCCGACGACGTCACCCGGCTGATCGTCGGCCGCTGCCTGGAGTACCCCGAGACCCGGCTGTACGAGGATCTGCCCGCCCTGCGCGCGGTGCTCGACGAGGCGTCGCCCGAGGCCGCCGCGCTCCTCGCCGGGTTCCTCGACCATGTCGCCGCCACCGAGCCGCTCGACCTGTGCGCGCACTACACGGCGACCTTCGACACCCGAAACCGCCGCTGCCTCTACCTCACGTGGTGGGCGGACGGGGACACCCGCAGGCGCGGCATGTCCCTCGTACGCGTCAAGCAGATCTACCGCGAGCACGGCCTGCGGTACGCCGACGAGGAACTGCCCGACTTCCTGCCCGTCGTGCTCGACTTCGCCGCCCGGCGCCCGGAGGCGGGCACCGGCCTCCTTGAGGAGCACCGGGTCGGGCTTGAGCTGCTGCGGCTCGCGGTCGCGGCGGCGGACACCCCCTACGCGGCGGTCCTCGAAGCGCTCTGCACCACGCTGCCCGGCCCTTCCCCGCAGACCAGGGAGGAGGCCAAGGCGATGGCTCGCAAGGGGCCGCCGCAAGAACTCGTCGGCATCGACACCGCGTTGGAGCCGTTCGGGGCACGCATCGATCTGCCCTGGCCCGCTCGTCCCGTCGTCAAAGGAACCTCCGAAAGGCCATCGGCATGACCGATCTGCTCCTGTGGGGCGTGCTGCCCTACGTCTCGATCGCGCTGCTGATCTCGGGCACCGTCTGGCGCGCCCGCTACGACCGGTTCGGCAGGACCAGCCACTCCTCCCAGCTGCACGAGTCGCGGCTGCTGCGCATCGGCTCGCCGCTGTTCCACTTCGGGATGCTGTTCGTCGTACTCGGCCATGTCGTGGGCCTGTTGATCCCGCAGAGCTGGACCGACGCGGTCGGCGTCAGCGACCACACGTACCACCTGGTGGCGGTCGGCACCGGCGCCGTCGCGGGCGCCGCCGCCGTCATCGGGATCGGGGTGCTCGTCCACCGCCGTCTGACGGTGCCCGCCGTGCGCCGGGCCACCCTGCGCAGCGACCACCTGATGTACACCTTCCTGCTCGGCGCGATCGTGCTCGGGCTCCTCGCCACGATCCTCAACTCCACTGGTGCGACGGACGGTTACAACTACCGCGAGGGCATCTCCCCGTGGTTCCGCTCGCTGTTCACCTTCTCGCCCGACCACACGCTGATGGCGGGCGCGCCCCTCGCCTTCAAGCTGCACATCCTGTTCGGCTTCACCCTGTTCGCGCTCATCCCGTACTCGCGTCTCGTGCACATGTTCAGCGCGCCGGTGCGGTACGTCTTCCGGCCCTTCGTCGTCTACCGCGGCCGGGACCCCAAGCGGCCCACCCCGCGCCCGGACCGGCGTGGCTGGGAGCGGGTCCGATGAAGGTGGTGCGCAAGCCGCGGCACGCCGTCGCGGACCGCCCCTTCCTGGTCATCTGGGAGGCGACGCGGGCCTGCCCGCTGGCCTGTCTGCACTGCCGGGCCGAGGCCGGCACCCGGCGCAGTCCGCATGAGTTGGACGGGGCGCAGGCCCGAGCCCTGATGGACCAGATCGCCTCCTTCGGCCGCCCCCACCCGCTGTTCGTCATCACCGGGGGCGATCCCTTCCAGCGCCCGGACCTTTCCGAACTCATCGCGTACGGAACGGATTTGGGCCTGCGGGTCGCGGTGTCGCCGTCCGGCACGCCCACCCTCACGCGGGAGAACCTGACGGCGGTGCGCGACGCGGGCGCCGTCGCCCTCTCGCTCAGCGTGGACGCGTCCACCGCCGCACGCCACGATGCCTTCCGGGGCGTCGACGGGGTCTTCGACCTCACGCTGCGGGGCTGGCGGACCGCCCGCGAGCTCGGCCTGAAGGTGCAGATCAACACCACGGTCTCGCGGCACAGCCTCGACGACCTGGCCGACATCGCGGCACTCGTCCGCCGGGAGGGGGCCATGCTGTGGTCCGGTTTCCTCCTCGTGCCCACCGGGCGCGGCGCCGGCCTCGCCTCGCTCACCGCCGCGGAGACCGAGGACGTACTGCACTTCCTCTACGACTGCGGGGCGTTCCTGGCCACCAAGACCACCGAGGGCCATCACTTCCGGCGCGTCGTGCTCCAGCGGACCGCCCTCGCCGAGAGCGGTGAGGTCCCCCGTACGGGAGACCTGCACGCCCGTCTCACGGCGCGTGCCGCCGCGCTCGGCCTCTTCGACGGCGAACGGCGTGCGGTCCGCCGTCCGCCCATGGACGTCTCGTCGGGGCGCGGCTTTGTCTTCGTCTCCCACACGGGCGAGGTCACCCCGAGCGGCTTCCTGCCGCTGTCGGCGGGCAACACCAAGCACCGCCCGCTGACCGACATCTACCGCGCGTCCCCGCTCTTCGCGGAGTTGCGCGACCCGGAGCGGCTGCGCGGCAAGTGCGGCCGCTGCGAGTACCGGTCGCTGTGCGGGGGGTCGCGCTCGCGGGCGTACGCCGTCACCGGCGATCACCTGGCCGAGGACCCGTGGTGCGCGTATGAGCCGCCTGCCCGTCCTCCCGTCCCCGAGGAGTCCCCGTGCGCTCAGTGATCATCATCGGCGGCGGCATCAGCGGTCTCGCCGCGGCCTGGGAACTGCGCGGCAAGGCCGCGGTCACCGTCCTGGAGGCCGACGACCGCGTGGGCGGCAAGCTGCGCACGGGCTCCCTGGCCGGGACGCTCGTCGACGAGGGCGCGGAGTCCGTCATGGCGCTGCGCCCCGAAGCCGTGCGGCTCGCGGAGGAGGTCGGCCTCGGGGACAGCCTGTGCGACCCGGCGCCCGCCCCCGTCACCTTCTGGACCCGGGATGCCCTGCGCCCGCTGCCCGCGGGGCACGTCATGGGCATCCCCGCGGACCCCGCCTCCCTCAACGGCAGCGGCCTGCTGTCCGCCGAAGGGCTCGCCAGGCTCGCCCAGGAGGAGGCGATCCCCGCGAGCCCCGTCCTCACGGACGGAGGGGACATCAGCATCGCCGGTTACCTCGTTCCCAGGATCGGCCAGGAGGCGGTGGACCGCCTCGTGGAACCGCTCCTGGGCGGGATCTACGCGGGCCGCACCGACCAGCTCTCCCTGCGCTCGGCCATGCCGTTCCTCGCCCCCGTCGCCGCCTCGGGCGACTCCTTGCTCGCCACCTTGCGCCGCCGCCAAGAGGGCCGGAGCGCACACCCGGGCCCCAGGCCGAGCGTGGTCCGCGGCATCGTCGGAGGCACCGGACGGCTGCCCCGCGCGGTGGCCGCCGCGAGCGGCGCGCGCGTCCTCACCCGCAGCACCGCCCTCGCCCTGGAGCGCACCCCGGACAACCGCTGGCGGGTGCACGCGGCCACCGACCACGGCCCGGCGACTCTGGACGCCGACGCGCTGATCGTCGCCCTGCCCGCGCCCGCCGCTGCCACGCTCCTCGGCCCGCTCTCCCCGGCCGCGCAGGCCGAGCTCGACACGGTCCGGTACGCCGGATCGGCCGTGATCACCATGGCGTTCACGCGCACGCGGCCGGGCCCCGCGCCGGACCTCAACGGATTCCTCGTACCCCCGGTGGACGGCCGCACGATCAAGGCGGCCACCCTCCTCTCCCACAAGTGGGCCTGGCAGCGTGACGAGGCGCCTTCGAGACTGATCCTGCGCGCTTCGGTGGGGCGGGTGGGCGAAGAGCACCTGCTCGACCTCGACGACCGCCACCTGATCCGGCTCGCGACAGCTGAACTGGCGCAGGCAGTAGGCCCGTTGGGAGACCTGCTGGCCTCGAAGGTCACCCGCTGGCCGCAGGGTCTGCCGCAGTACGAGGTGGGCCACGCCGACCGCGTGGCCGCCGTCCGCGAGGCGGTCGGCAAGCTGCCCGGCGTCGAACTGTGCGGGGCGCTCTACGAGGGAGTGGGAGTCGCCGCTTGCGTCGCGACGGGGCGGGCGGCGGCGGAGCGGGTCCTTGAGAACGGGTGAGCCGCGAGCACCCGGCGAGCCGCCCGCACCCGGTGAGCGGGTGCGGGCGGCCCGCGGGATGAGGCCGCCTACCGGTTGGTGAACGCCCGGGTGGCGGACTTCTTGGCACCCCCTCCGTTGATCACGAACTGCGACCCGGGCTCGATCAGGATGTTCCCGTCGCGCGAGTCGCTGATCGTCACGTCCGTGAGCGTCGCGCTGCCGCGCGCGCCGCCCATGGCGAGGATGCCGGAGCCGTTGTTGGACTTGGAGATCGTCACGTCGGAGATCTTCACGTCCGGCATGGCGCCGCCGCCCGTCTTGAACTGGATGCCGTCGTACGTCGAGTCATGGATGTCGGTGTCGCGGATCGTGACACCGGGGATGGACGGACCCTGCGCGAACAGCGTGATGGCGCCGAACTCCTGGTCCTCGTTCCAGAACGCGCCGCCGGTGCGGTAGAGCCCGTTGTTCGCGATCAGCGTCTGCCCGGTGAAGGGGATCGGGTCGTGGTCGGTCGCGAGCATGATGCCGGGGTAGTTCATGGTGTCGTACACGAGATTGTTCTCGATCTTGTTGCCGTAACCGCCGTACACCGCAATGCCGTTGGCGCGCCAGGGCAGCTGCACGGTGTTGTTGCGGAAGGCGTTGTCGTGGCCGACGTCCACCGCCGTGTCCTTGACGTACTTGCTGGCCCACACCGCGAGGGCGTCGTCACCGGTGTTGCGGAAGGAGGAGTTGAAGACGGTGGAATTCCGCGTGCCGTTGGTGAAGTTGACGCCGTCCGCGTACGTGTTGCGGATGCGCATCCCGTTGAATTCGAGCGCGTCGCCGGGCCCCCACAGCTCCGGGATGTTGCTGTAGTCGCGCCCGACCCAGGCCCCCACGTTGGCATGCTCGATCCACACGTCATTGATCTTCGTGTTCTTGCCGAATCGCCCGTTCAGACCCACACCCCCCTCCGCGTTGCCGTCGCCGCCGCGGATCGCGCCCGAGCCGAAGATGGCGATGCCGGAGATCTTGGTGTTGTCGTCGATGTCGAAGCCGAAGTTGCCCTCGTGCGGATGGTTGATGCCGCCCGCCTCGTGCGGCGGGGTCAGCGTGTAGAGCTGGGAGTGCCACATGCCGGCGCCGCGGATCGTGACGTCACGGATGCCCACCTGGTTGAACTGCCCGCGGTTCAGCGGGTCGTCGGTGAGGATCTTCTGCTCCTGGCGCCACTGTCCGGCCGGGATCCACACGCACGCGATGTCGCCGTTCTGGTCGGCGGTCACGGCCCGCTGGATCGCGGCCGTGTCGTCGATGCCGTCGTTCGGGACGGCTCCGTACGTGGCGATCGATGTGCACTCGGCGGGCTTGCTCGCCGCGGGTGCCACCTGCTCCAGATCGATCAGGTCGACGATGTAGAACGCGGCGTCGTCACCGGCGTCGCGCTGCAGCTTGAACTTGGTGCCCTGCGGATACGTCTGCGTGAGCAGCGCGTGCGACTCGTCGAAGAGCCGCCGCGCGTCGCCGCCCGGGGTGTTGGTCAGACCCTCGGGCTGGTCGGTGTTGCCGTACAGCCAGCTGTGCTTGGAGGACAGGTTCAGCTTCTGCACGAACTTGCCGTCCGCGTAGAGGCTGAGGGTCTTGTCCTGGCCGCCGCCGCCCGGCGCGTCGGGGATGGAGTTGCGTACGACGATGGAGTTGGCGGCACTGGTGGAGCTGAACTCCACATATTGACCGGTGGAGTTGAGCCGAACGGACTTCCGCCCCGAGGACTCGGTGGCGTAATTGGTGTGCCCGAAGGTGCGCACGGCGTCGGCTTCGAGCAAGGTGCCCTCGTACTTGGCGTCCTCCGCCTCGTACTCGACGTACGGCACGGCGGCCCCGCGCCCGACCACGATGGAGCGCGCGAAGACGTTGTTGTTCTCGTTGGTCTCGGCGACCGTGTTCGTGGCGTCGGCGGTGGCAGTGAGTGTGGCGCCGCCGCTGGCAGCGGTCCAGTCGCCGCCGATGGCGACCGTGGCCGTCTCACCGGCGGCGATGGCCGGAGTGGCGCCGTTGAGGGTGGTGCCGCCCACGGTCAGCCGGGTCACGGACCCGGCGCTCACGCCGGTGGTGCCGCGGTTGTGGACCTTGGCGGTGAAGGTGACCTTCGCGCCCACGGCGGGGTTCGCCGGGTTCGATGTGATGCCGGTGATCTCGAGGTCGGGCCCAGGACTCTGACCGACAGTCAACTTATCCGTGGCAGTACGGCTGTTGTTCTCATCATCCTGCTCGTCGATGGTGTCGCTGGGGTCGACGACCGCGGAGACGGTGTAACTCCCTTGCGCCCGCTTGCCGATGCCGACCTTGACGGTGGCGGACTCGTCGGCACCGAGCGCGGGCACGGGGGCGGTGCCCGCGACCGTGCCGCCGAGGCTGACGTTCACGGTGGTGGCGCCCGCGGCGGCGCTGCCGGTGTTGCGCACCGTGGCGTTGACGCCGATCTCATCGCTCTCGGAGGGCTTGGCGGGATCCCAGGTGAGGTTCGAGACGGTCAGATCGGGATGGGGCGCCGGGGTCCCCATCACCTGGAACTCGGCGGCCTGGGCCCCGTATCCGGAGCTGTTGCTGAAGACCTTCAACTGGACGTCGGCGTACCGCCCCGTGACGGGGATGGTCACGGAGTTCCGGTCACCCCCGGAGGGATTGAAGGTGTAATCGGCGCGCGCCTTGAGCGACTTGAACCCTCCGGCGGCCTGCTCACGCCCGAGCACCTCGATGCTCTGCGTACGCGTCGACCAGGCGGCGTCGGGATTGAGCTTGACGACGACGGACGCGAGATCGGCGTTGGCGCCGAGCTTCACGGTGAGCGTGGAGGGGTGACCGCTCGACTCCCAGTAGGTGCTGGTGCTGTTGTCGTTGGCGTTCGGGGCGAAGTAGTTCTGCGTCGACGAGGACGCCTCGATGGGCTTGCTGAGGGCGAGGTTCACGGGCTCGGCGGCGGGTTTGGCGACGGGCTCGGGCTTGGCCGCGGGCCGCGCGGCGGCCGATCCGACACCGGCGGGCACAAGCCCGAGGGCTATCAGACCGGCACTGAGCGCGCCGGTGATCAGCCGCCGCCGGCTGCGTTGCTTCCATCTCATGGCGTCCTCTGTTCCACGGGGGGCGGTGCCGTGACACGCCTAGCCGACGCGTCACGGGGAGGAGCGGGGCATCATGCGGAATTTGCTGAGTCCAGTCGATTTCTTGCATCGACCGCAGCACAGATTTACCGCACACCCCAGGAATGTCAACGCTTCGCACACGGCACGCAACTCGGCTCTCTGCCAAGGCAGTTCAGCCCTCACGCCCACCCCTGAAGCAACTGAGCTGAACAGCAAGGTGGCACACCTCAGCAACAGGCCCCTGCCCAGCTGCCCACCCCAGCAAATTTATTGCTCGATTTCATCGAGATCTTGCGAGAGAGCCGACTGACCGCAGGCACGCAGAAGGGGCCGGACTCCACCGGAGCCCGGCCCCTCATGACCGACGCGCGCCCGGTGATTCACCGGGCGCGCGTCGGGGAGACGGCTACACGTTGAACCGGAACTCCACCACGTCCCCGTCCTGCATCACATACTCCTTGCCCTCCATGCGCGCCTTGCCCGCCGCGCGGGCGTCGGCGACCGAGCCCGTTTCGACCAGGTCCGCGAAGGAGATGACCTCGGCCTTGATGAAGCCCTTCTGGAAGTCGGTGTGGATCACACCGGCCGCCTCGGGGGCCGTCGCGCCCTGGGGGATCGTCCAGGCTCGGGACTCCTTGGGGCCTGCCGTCAGGTACGTCTGGAGGCCGAGCGTGCGGAAGCCGACGTGGGCGAGGGTGGCCAGGCCGGGCTCTTCCTGGCCCACCGACTGGAGGAGTTCGAGGGCCTCGTCCTCCTCCAGCTCCACGAGCTCCGACTCCAGCTTGGCGTTGAGGAAGATCGCCTCGGCGGGGGCGACCAGGGCGCTCTGGGCGGCCTTGAAGTCGTCGTCCGTCAGCTCGTCCTCGTCCACGTTGAAGACGTAGAGGAAGGGCTTGGTCGTGAGGAGGTGGAGGTCGTGGAGCAGCTCCTCCTTGCCGGAGCCCTGGACGATGCCCGCCGAGAAGAGCGTGTCGCCCTTCTCCAGGATCGCCTGGGCCTCCTCCACCGCCTTCACCTTCGGGGCGATGTCCTTCTTGATCCGCGACTCCTTCTGGAGGCGCGGCAGGACCTTCTCGATGGTCTGGAGGTCGGCGAGGATCAGCTCGGTGTTGATCGTCTCGATGTCGTCCTTGGGCGAGACCTTGCCGTCCACGTGCACGACGTTCTCGTCCTTGAAGGCGCGGATGACCTGGCAGATCGCGTCCGACTCGCGGATGTTCGCGAGGAACTTGTTGCCCAGGCCCTCGCCCTCGCTCGCGCCGCGCACGATGCCCGCGATGTCGACGAAGTCGACCGTCGCCGGGAGGATCTTCTGCGAGGAGAAGATCTCGGCCAGTTTCGTGAGGCGGGTGTCGGGGACGCCCACCACGCCGACGTTCGGCTCGATCGTCGCGAACGGGTAGTTGGCCGCAAGGACGTCGTTCTTGGTCAGGGCGTTGAACAGGGTCGACTTGCCGACATTGGGCAGACCGACGATTCCGATCGTGAGCGACACGTTGCGACTTCCCGTACGTGGAGGCTGTGGGTGGACGGCCCGGAGGGCCGGAGCGACCGTAGGGCGATCCCCCAGTCTACGGCGTGCGTGCCCCGCCCTCGTCGGCGTACCGCTCTCGTATCGAACGCATGGCCAAGGTCGGCCAAAGGGCGTGTCCCAGGCAGGATTATCGGTACGGCTCGACCTAGGTTGGTCCGGTGGAGCAACACAGGACGCGTCCCCCTCAGCCTCCGGCCCGACCGCGACGCACCGCGCCCCTGCCCCCGCAGGGCAGGCCCGCCGATTCGGCGGCGGTCTACCGCGCCGCGTCCCGTCCCCGCCGCCCCCTCCCGCCCTTCGTCCGCAAGCTGCGCGCGCTGCCGCTCTACCGCACGCTGCGCGGCATGCCGAACCCCCGGCTCACCGGGCTCGGCAGCGGGCTCTTCTGTTCCGCGACGATGTTCCTGCTGGCCTGTCTGCTGTGGCTGCTCTTCGGCAGTTCGGTCGTCGCGTACGGCGTGCTCTTCGTGCCCGTGTGCGCGCTGACCGCGTTCTGGGTGCGGCCCGCCGACCTGGTGACGGCGCCGGTGGCCGTGCCGATCGCCTTCGCCGTCGGCCTCGTGCCGATCTCCGGGGGCAACGGAAACTTCGGCGGGCACTTCATGGGGCTCATCACGTCGCTCGCACTGCATGCGGGCTGGCTGTACGGCGGGACGCTCGTCGCCGGGCTGATCGTGACCGGGCGCCGGATCAAGCTCATGGGGCAGCGGCGGCGGGCGCGGCAGGCCGCCGTCGCCGCCGCCGGGCCGCGGGGAGCCAAGCAGCGGCGCGTTCCCACCGCCTGAGGCACGTCAGACACGTAAGGAACGTAAGGAACGTAAGACACGTGAGGCGCCTCGCGCGCTCTCGCGCGGAGTGCCTACGCCTTGCCCGCCGCCGCCATCGCCGCGCCCACGATCCCCGCGTTGTTCTGCAGCTCCGCGGGGACCAGCTCGGCCTTGATGCCCTTGATCAGCGGCAGGAACTTGTGGGACTTGCGGCTCACGCCGCCGCCGATGATGAAGAGCTCGGGCGAGAAGAGCATCTCCACGTGCGCCAGATACTTCTGGACGCGATGCGCCCAGTGCTCCCAGGTGAGGTCCTCGTCCTCCTTGGCCTTGGACGAGGCGCGCTTCTCCGCGTCGTGTCCGTGCAGCTCCAGGTGGCCGAGTTCCGTGTTCGGGACGAGGCGGCCGCCGGTGAAGAGGGCGCTGCCGATGCCGGTGCCCAGGGTGAGCAGGATGACCGTGCCCTTGCGGTCGCGTCCCGCGCCGAAGTGCATCTCGGCCACGCCCGCCGCGTCCGCGTCGTTCAGGACGGTGACGGGGGCGCCGCCGCCGAGCCGGTCCGCGACCAGGCTCTGGATGTCCGTGCCGATCCAGCTCTTGTCCACGTTGGCCGCCGTGCGCGCCGTGCCGTCGGTGATCACACCGGGGAACGTGGCGCCGACCGGGCCCGTCCAGCCGAAGTGCTCGACGACCTCGCGCACCTTGTCGGCCACGCCGTCGGGCGTGGCCGGATGCGGGGTGAGCACCTTGTGCCGCTCTTGTGCCAGGTCTCCGCGGTCCAGGTCAACGGGAGCGCCCTTGATCCCTGATCCGCCGATGTCCACACCGAAGATCTGCATGAGACCGACGATACGGCCAGACACCGACAGTCACTCCCCGAAAGGGGTCACTCGGTGCCTGGCACACGCGTCACTTCTGTGACGCCACACGCGTCACTTCCGCGACAGCGCCGCGGCTCACTTCTGTGACAGCTCCGCGGCCTCGGCGCGCAGGTCGCGGCGGAGCTCCTTCGGCAGCGAGAAGGTGATCGACTCGTCGGCCGTCTTCACCGTCTCCACGTCGCCGTAGCCCCGCTCGGCCAGCCACTCGATGACGCCGTCCACCAGGACGTCCGGCACGGAGGCGCCCGAGGTGAGGCCGACCGTGGTCACGCCCTCCAGCCAGGCCTCGTCGATCTCGTCGGCGCCGTCGACCAGGTGCGAGGCGGGGGCGCCCGCGTCGAGGGCGACCTCGACCATGCGGATCGAGTTCGAGGAGTTCTTGGAGCCGACGACGATGACGAGCTCGGCGTCCTCCGCCAGCTTCTTCACCGCGATCTGGCGGTTCTGCGTGGCGTAGCAGATGTCGTCGCTCGGAGGGGAGATGAGG
Organism: Streptomyces sp. NPDC047525; assembly: GCF_040643025.1. NCBI lineage: Bacteria > Bacillati > Actinomycetota > Actinomycetes > Kitasatosporales > Streptomycetaceae > Streptomyces > Streptomyces sp. NPDC047525. Next base: position 180,196 of record NZ_JBEYTL010000016.1, on the reverse strand, counting down.
TTCGGGAACTTCCCCTTGAGGGCGTCGACCGTCTCCATGGTCTCGTCGACCGAGAGCGTGGTCTGGGAGAGCCAGACGACCCTGTCCGGGTCACGGACCTCTACGTTCGCGACGTCCTCGGGACCGTCGACCAGGGTGATGTGGTCGGGCGCCTCACCGGACGTACCGATGACCTCCTCGTGGCCCTCGTGGCCGATCAGGAGGATGTCGAAGTCGTCCTTGGCGAAGCGGACGGCTTCCTTGTGGACCTTGGTGACCAGGGGGCACGTCGCGTCGATCGTCGCCAGTTTCCGCTCGGCGGCCTCCGCGTGGACCGTGGGCGCCACTCCGTGCGCGGAGAACATGACGATGGAGCCCTCGGGAACCTCCGCCGTCTGGTCGACGAAGATGGCTCCCTTCTTCTCCAGGGTCTGCACCACGTACTTGTTGTGGACGATCTCGTGGCGGACATAGATCGGGGCCCCGTACTGCTCAAGGGCCTTCTCGACGGCGATCACGGCACGGTCCACACCCGCGCAATAGCCGCGGGGGGCGGCGAGCAGGACTCGGCGGGCAGGAGTCGAAGCAGTCATGCCCCCCATCGTAAGGCCGAGCCCAGCGCGTCAAAGATCGGCTTCTTGGGGAGACTGGAGGCCTGCGTTCACTTACGGAGGCTCGATGTCCGGTTACTCCGGCAACTCAGACACGACGGCCGGTGCCCATCCCGGCACAGCTGCCGAAGGCGACGGGCTGCGGCGATCACTCGGCTTCCGTGATCTTGTCGTCTACGGGTTGCTGTTCATCGCCCCGATGGCGCCGGTCGGAGTCTTCGGGACGCTCGACGCCAAGTCGCACGGCGCCGTGGCGCTCGTCTACATCATCGCCACGATCGCGATGGCGTTCACCGCGTTCAGCTACGCCCAGATGGTGAGGGTGGTCCCCCAGGCGGGCTCGGTCTTCGCCTACGCGCGCGTGGGGCTCGGCAACGGCCCCGGGTTCATCGCCGGGTGGATGGCGATGCTCGACTATCTCCTCATCCCGGCCGTCGCCTATCTCTTCTCCGGGATCGCGATGGAGGCCCTGGTGCCCTCCGTGTCCCGGTGGGTGTGGACGGCGATCGCGGTCCTGGTGACGACCGCGCTGAACCTCTGGGGGGTGCGGGCGGCGGCGCGGGTCGGGTTCCTGGTGCTCGCGATGGAGATCGTGGTTCTTCTGGTCTTCGTGGTCTCGGCGATCGTCGTCCTGGTGCAGGACGGGGCGCAGCGTGACTGGCTCTCGCCGCTGAGCGGGGACGGCACGCAGGGGGCGTTCGCGCTGGGGGCCGTCGTGGGCGCGGTGTCGGTGGCGGTGCTCTCGTATCTGGGCTTCGACGCGATCGCCTCGTTCGCGGAGGAGGTGACGGGGGGCTCGGCGAAGGTGGCGCGGGCGGTGCTGTTCTGTCTGGCGCTGGCCGGTGTGCTGTTCATCGCCCAGACGTATCTGGTCGCTCTCCTCGAACCCATGTCGTCCGCGGAGCTCGCTGCCGATCCCGCCGCGCAGGGGTCCGCTTTCTACGATGCGGTCGACTCGGCGGTCGGGGACTGGCTCCACGACCTGGTGGCCGTCAGCAAGGCGATCGGTGCGGCGTTCGCCGCGCTTGCGGGGCAGGCCGCGGCGGGGCGGCTGCTGTACGCCATGGCTCGTGACCGGCGGCTGCCGGGGGCTCTGTCGAAGACCGATTCCGGGACGCCTCGCGTGGCGCTGCTGTGTGCGGCCGTGATCACGATGGTCGCGGCGGTGTGGGCGGCTCGGCGGGACGACGGGATGGATCACCTGGTCTCGGTGGTGAATGTCGGTGCGTTGACGGCGTTCGTGTTGCTCCACGCGAGCGTGGTGGGGTGGTTCGTCGTTCAGCGGCGAGGGGGTTCCGTCAGCTGGTGGCGGCATCTGCTCGTCCCCTTGCTGGGGGCTGCGATCACTGTTGCCGTGATCGTTGAGGCTGCGGGGTCCGCGCAGGTGGTGGGTGCGATCTGGCTTGCCGTGGGGCTTGTTGTGCTCTTCGGCCAGCGGGCTCGGCGTGGGGAGTCCTAGGCCGCCGCTTCGCGGCGGAAGTTTCCCGCCCGCCCACCCGTGACCCCGCATCAAGCCCTCGACGTAGGAGCGATGGCGGAACGGGTTGGGGGCAGGCGGGGGCGACCAGCCCTTGGCAAGGAGCGATCGCGGAACAGGCGGGTGGGCACGACCAATGCGGGACAGTCCACTGACCGATGCGGGGAGCCGGCCGCTGGCCGATGCCGGGGGGGGAGCAGTGCGCTGGCCGATGCCGGGGAGCGCAGTCCGCCGGCCGGTCGTGGGGCAGTTCGGCGCCCCGCGCCTCAGCGGGAGCCCTGCCGTGTCAGACCCTGCCGATACGCTCGGCGCATGGCTTTGAACACGTCCGCTGATGCCCCGCTGCCCGTCGGCGAGGTGTCGCGGCTCATCGGTGGGTGGATCGACCGGCTCGGTGCCGTGTGGGTCGAGGGGCAGATCACCCAGCTGTCCCGCAGGCCCGGCGCCGGTGTCGTATTCATGACGTTGCGCGATCCCTCGCACGACATCTCCGTCAGCGTCACCTGCTACCGCCAGGTGTTCGACGCCGTCGCGGACGTCGTCTCCGAGGGCGCCCGGGTCGTCGTCCACGCCAAGCCCGAGTGGTATGCGCCCCGGGGGCAGCTGTCCCTGCGGGCCGTCGAGATAAAGCCCGTCGGCGTGGGCGAACTGCTCGCGCGGATCGAGCAGTTGAAGAAGAGCCTCGCCGGGGAGGGGCTCTTCGCCGCCGACCGGAAGAAGGCGCTGCCCTTCCTGCCCCAGCTCATCGGGCTCGTCACCGGCCGCGCGTCCGCCGCCGAGCGGGATGTCCTGGAGAACGCCCGGCACCGCTGGCCGGCCGTCCGCTTCGAGGTGCGCAACGTCCCCGTCCAGGGCGTGCACGCCGTGCCGCAGGTCGTGCAGGCCGTGAAGGAGCTCGACGCGCTCGACGCCGTGGACGTGATCATCGTGGCGCGGGGCGGCGGCAGCGTGGAGGATCTGCTGCCGTTCTCGGACGAGCAGCTCGTGCGCGCCGTCGCCTCCTGCCGCACGCCCGTGGTCTCCGCGATCGGGCACGAGCCGGACAACCCCCTCCTCGACTACGTGGCCGACCTGCGCGCCTCCACCCCGACCGACGCCGCCAAGAAGGTCGTGCCGGACGTCGGAGAGGAGTACGAGCGCGTGCGCTGGCTGCGCGACCGGGCCCGGCGCTGCATGGACGCCTTCCTCGACCGCGAGGACCGCGGCCTGGCGCACGCGCTCGCCCGCCCCTCCATGGAGAATCCGCACCGCATGATCGAGGAGCGCGAGGAGCAGGTCTCTGCGCTCGTCGACCGCAGCCGCCGCACGCTCGGTCACCTCCTGGACCGCGCCGAGTCGGAGCTGACCCACACCCACGCACGCGTGGTGGGCCTCTCCCCCGCCGCGACGCTCCAGCGGGGGTACGCGGTGCTGCAGAAGGAGGACGGTGCCGTGGTGCGGGCCCCCGACGAGGTCACCGCGGGCGAGCAGTTGCGGGCCCGGGTCGCCGAGGGCGAGTTCACTGTACGAACCGACATTTAGGGTGGGGCACATGACCAGCAAGACGGACGAGGCCACGGGCCCGGCGGACGCACTCGGCTACGAGCAGGCGCGGGACGAGCTCATCGAGGTCGTACGCCGCCTGGAGACGGGCGGCACCACGCTCGAGGAGTCGCTCGCCCTGTGGGAGCGCGGCGAGGAGCTGGCCAAGGTGTGCCGCCGCTGGCTGGACGGCGCCCGCGCCCGCCTGGACGCGGCCCTGGCGGGGCCGGACGGGGACAGCGACGAAAACGGGGACGACGCCTGAGGCGGGAGCCTCACCTGGCGCCCTGTGAAGCGGATCACCAAGCGGCCGATTTGGTTGAAACTTAAACCGCAACGCCGTACGGTCGATCCCGCAAGCTGATCCATGCACGCACCACGCACACACGCACGCACCGAGAAGGTTGATCCATGTCTCTCGTCCTTGACCCCGCCGCACAGGACCTGCTCTTCCGCGAGGCCCGCACCGCGAACTCCTTCACCGATGAGCCGGTCACCGACGAGCAGGTGCAGGCGATCTACGACCTGGTCAAGTTCGGCCCGACCGCCTTCAACCTGTCGTCGCTGCGCATCACGCTGGTCCGCTCCCCCGAGGCCCGCGAGCGCCTGGTCCAGCACATGGCGGAGGGCAACCAGCCGAAGACGGCTTCCGCCCCGCTCGTCGCGATCCTCTCCGCGGACAACGAGTTCCACGAGGAGCTGCCGGCGCTGTTCCCGCACTTCCCGCAGGCCAAGGACGTCTTCTTCTCGGAGCGCCCCGCCCGCGAAGGCGCCGCGCACCTCAACGCCGCGCTGCAGTCCGCCTACTTCATCATCGGCGTGCGCGCCGCCGGCCTGGCGGCCGGTCCGATGACGGGCTTCGACGCCGCCGGCGTCCAGAAGGAGTTCCTGGACGGCGACCACACCCCGCTGATGGTCGTCAACATCGGCAAGCCCGCCGAGAACGCCTGGTTCCCGCGCTCCCCGCGCCTTGAGCTCGACCAGGTCATCGAGACCGTCTGAGACCGAGGCGGCGACAACCGCCCGCGAAGAGGGCCCCGGCGCTTGCCCGCCGGGGCCCTCTTCGTCGTCGTACAGCGCACCTTCGTCGTCGTACAGCGCGCCGCCGTCAGGACGTCTTCAGCGCCTGCGCCATCTCCGCCAGCTGCCCGTACGACGCCGTGCCCGCGACCACCGTCGTCGCGCCCTTGTCCTCGCGCACGAGAGCGTCGTACGTCTGCCCCTTGTAGCGGTGCCACGTCTGGCCGTCGATCTTCTCGGTGGCCTTCGTCCGCACGGCCCGCTGCGTGGCCTCTTCGATGAACTTGACCGGCTTCGCCGTGGACTGCTTGACCACGACGTACTCACCGGACGGGTCGAGGAAACCCAGGTGCCAGCTGTCGCCCTTGGAGCCGTCGAACCGCACCGACGTCGGCTTCCACGCCTTGGCCAGGCCCTCGGGGGCGGCCACCGGGTACGCCGCCGCCCGGCGCGCGGACAGCAGCTCCACGCGGTAGTCGACGCGCTTGGCGGGGTTCTTGGAGTCGTCGTGCGGGATGAAGATGTACATCGCACCGGCGACGAGGGCGATCACCGCCATCGACCACAGCATGTTCCGTACGGTCTGCTTGCCTTGTCTGCCTGCCACGCCCCCATGTTCTCAGGCCACGGAAGCGGCTCTTCCCCCGGTGGCCCCCTAGTGCCCGATCCGCTCATGCGTGGGGCCCTCTGCTCATTTTGTCGGCCTACGGATAGAGTCGAGGCACACCCTCATCCGGCCGTCGTCGTATCAGCAGAAAGGTGCGCTCCGATGACCGAGCATCATCTCCCTTCCGAGCTCGAAGTCTCTCCCGAGGCTCCCGACCGCAACCTCGCCCTGGAGCTCGTCCGGGTCACCGAGGCCGCCGCCATGGCCGCGGGCCGCTGGGTCGGCCGCGGCGACAAGATCGGCGCCGACGGTGCCGCCGTCAGGGCCATGCGGACCCTCGTCTCCACCGTCTCGATGAACGGCATCGTCGTCATCGGTGAGGGCGAGAAGGACGAGGCCCCGATGCTCTTCAACGGGGAGCGCATCGGCGACAGCACCGGCGCCGAGGTCGACATCGCCGTCGACCCGATCGACGGCACGACCCTCTGCGCGAAGGGGATGCCGAACGCCATCGCCGTGCTCGCCGCCGCCGACCGCGGTGCCATGTTCGACCCGTCCGCGGTCTTCTACATGGACAAGCTGGTCACGGGCCCCGAGGCCGCGGACTACGTGGACATCAACGCCCCCGCCTCCGTCAACATCCGCCGGGTCGCCAAGGCCAAGGGCCGTTCGCCCGAGGACGTCACGGTCATGATCCTCGACCGCCCCCGTCACGAGGGCATCGTCAAGGAGATCCGCGAGACCGGCGCGCGCATCAAGTTCATCTCGGACGGCGACGTCGCGGGGTCGATCATGGCTGTGCGCGAAGGCACCGGCGTCGACATGCTCATGGGCATCGGCGGCACCCCGGAAGGCATCATCTCGGCCTGCGCGATCAAGTGCCTGGGCGGTGTGATCCAGGGCAAGCTGTGGCCGAAGGACGACGCCGAGCGCCAGCGCGCGCTGGACGCGGGGCACGACCTGGACCGCACGCTCTCGACGACCGACCTGGTCCGCGGGGACAACGTCTTCTTCGTCGCGACCGGCATCACGGACGGCGAACTGCTCCAGGGCGTGCGCTACGCCGCGGAGACGGCCTCGACCTCGTCCCTGGTCATGCGCTCCAAGTCGGGCACGATCCGCAAGATCGACTCGGACCACCGGCTCGCGAAGCTGCGTGCCTACAGCGCCATCGACTTCGACCGCGCGAAGTAGGACCGAGCACCAAGTAGGCTCAGGAGAGCGCTAGTTGCGCACACCGGAGGGGGCGCCCCGTGCGGGGGACGCCCCCTTCGGCGTACGAAAGAAGCTATCCGGCGGCGGCGATCGGCCCGGCGGTCGTGTGCGCGGCCTTCTTGAGCTCCACCTCGCGCCGGCGCCGCCTGGCGAGCACCACGCGGCGCTCCGCGGCCGTGAGGCCGCCCCAGACGCCGTACGGCTCGGGCTGGAGCAGGGCGTGCTCCCGGCATTCGACCATCACGGGACAGCCGCCGCAGACGCGCTTCGCGGCTTCTTCCCTGGACAGGCGTGAGGCGGTCGGTTCCTTCGACGGGGCGAAGAACAGCCCGGCCTCGTCTCGTCGGCACACCGCCTCGGTGTGCCATGGGGCGTCTTGGTTCCGATCTCGCACTGGTCCACGCTGGGCCGGAACAGCGGCGACCTGCAGGGACTGATGCGACGGCTGCAGCACGGGTCTACTCCTGACGACGGCTTCGCGAGCGAGAGACGATGCAGCAAGCTCTACCCGCTGTGCATGCGCCTATGCACTGAGTTCCGATGTACGGAAGTTCGCGCCGTCAGTGGCCGGATCAGCTCCCCTGTGGCCGGTCAGTGGCCGAGATGTTTGCGCAGCTGCTTGTGCAGGTCACGGACGACCTTGCCGCGCTTGGGCTTCGCCTCGATGTTGCCGAGGACCGCGTAGCCGTCGACGAAGACGACCGGGGCGTCCCGCTCGGCCGAATCGAGCGTCTCCACCTCGAAGTTGCCGAGCACGCCCGTGCCGTTGCCCCGCAGCGAGATGTTCTCCGGGACGCGGACCTCGACGTTGCCGAAGACGGAGACCGCCTTGATGACGACCTGCCGCTGCTCGAAGATCGCCTCGCTGAGGTCGATCTCCACGTTCCCGAAGATCGCGTACACGTGCGTGCGCCGGCCCACGCGCCAGCGGCCCTTGCGGACGGAGCTGCTGAAGACCGCGACCAGGTTCTCGTCGGCGACCGGGGGTACCACGCCGTCCGACGGCCGGGAGGGGGCGGGCTCGGGCGTCACCGTCGCGTACGCCGCGCCACCTGCCGCGGGCAAGTCGCTGACCAGCGGCTCCAGTTCACCCATCGTCTTGGCGCGGTAGACCCCGTCGATCCGCTCGCCGTGCTCCTCGGCGGTCAGCCGGCCCTCGGCGAGCGCCTCACGCAGGATGTCCGCGACGCGGTCCCGGTCGGCGTCCGACGCGCGCAGGCCGGCGGGCTGCGGTTCCGGGTGGGTCTGCTGGGGGCGCTTCTCTAGGTCCACATCGCCCAGCGTACCCAAACGCGATAGATCGCGACTACCCCTGGGGCCGCCCTACTGAGCCTTACCTCACAGACCCGGCCGCCCTGGGGCGTTCTACGCTGGTTGGCGCGTCGCCAATGGAGGCCGCGCACGCTGTCTGCCGAGTGAGGAATGGCCGTAATGCCAGAGTTTGAGTACTCCGATCTGCTCCCGCTGGGAGAGGACACCACGCCGTACCGGCTGGTGACCTCCGAGGGTGTCTCCACTTTCGAGGCCGACGGGCGGACGTTCCTCAAGGTCGATCCGGAGGCGCTGCGCACCCTCGCCGCCGAGGCGATCCACGACATCCAGCACTATCTGCGGCCCGCGCACCTGGCCCAGCTGCGGCGCATCGTCGACGACCCGGAGGCGTCGGGCAACGACAAGTTCGTGGCGCTCGACCTCCTGAAGAACGCGAACATCGCGGCCGCGGGCGTGCTCCCCATGTGCCAGGACACCGGCACGGCCATCGTCATGGGCAAGCGCGGACAGAACGTCCTCACCGAAGGTGAGGACGAGAAGGCGCTCTCGCACGGCATCTACGACGCGTACACGAAGCTGAACCTGCGCTACTCGCAGATGGCCCCGCTGAACATGTGGGAGGAGAAGAACACCGGCTCCAACCTCCCAGCCCAGATCGAGCTGTACGCGACCGACGGCGGCGCCTACAAGTTCCTCTTCATGGCCAAGGGCGGCGGCTCGGCCAACAAGTCGTTCCTCTACCAGGAGACGAAGGCCGTCCTGAACGAGGCCTCCATGATGAAGTTCCTGGAGGAGAAGATCCGCTCCCTGGGCACGGCCGCGTGCCCGCCGTACCACCTGGCGATCGTCGTCGGCGGCACCAGCGCCGAGTTCGCCCTGAAGACCGCGAAGTACGCCTCCGCGCACTACCTCGACGAGCTGCCCGCCGAGGGCTCCCCCACCGGGCACGGCTTCCGGGACAAGGAGCTGGAGGAGAAGGTCTTCGAGCTGACGCAGAAGATCGGCATCGGCGCGCAGTTCGGCGGCAAGTACTTCTGCCACGACGTGCGCGTGGTGCGCCTTCCGCGCCACGGTGCCTCGCTGCCCGTCGCGATCGCCGTCTCCTGCTCGGCCGACCGCCAGGCCACCGCGAAGATCACCGCAGAGGGCGTCTTCCTGGAGCAGCTGGAGACGGACCCGGCGCGCTTCCTGCCGGACACGACCGACGAGACCCTCAACGACGACGCCGAGGCTGCCGATGTCGTGAAGATCGACCTCAACCAGCCCATGGACGACATCCTCGCCGAGCTCACCAAGCATCCGGTGAAGACCCGCCTCTCCCTCACCGGCCCCCTCGTCGTGGCCCGCGACATCGCGCACGCCAAGATCAAGGAGCGCCTGGACGCGGGCGAGGAGATGCCGCAGTACCTGAAGGACCACCCGGTCTACTACGCGGGCCCCGCCAAGACCCCCGAGGGCTACGCCTCCGGCTCCTTCGGCCCGACGACCGCCGGCCGGATGGACTCCTACGTGGAGCAGTTCCAGGCGGCGGGCGGCTCCAAGGTGATGCTCGCCAAGGGCAACCGCTCCAAACAGGTCACCGACGCCTGCGACGCGCACGGCGGCTTCTACCTGGGCTCGATCGGCGGCCCGGCCGCGCGCCTCGCCCAGGACTGCATCAAGAAGGTCGAGGTCGTCGAGTACGAGGAACTCGGCATGGAAGCCGTGTGGAAGATCGAGGTCGAGGACTTCCCCGCCTTCGTCGTGGTGGACGACAAGGGCAACGACTTCTTCCAGGCTCCGGCCCCGGAGCCGACGTTCACGTCCATCCCGGTCCGCGGACCCGGCCTGGCGTAACGCCGTCGCGCGACGAAAGGCCGCCCTGCGCACTGCGCGGAGGGCGGCCTTTCGCGCGCCTTGTGGGCCTACGCGAAGCGCTGGCCCACCGACCCGTTGCACTTCTGGAGCTTCAACGGCTCCTTCGGGGCTGCGAGTGCCAGGCAGAGCCCGGTGTCGGCGGCCGGGCGCAGGGTCCCTGCCTCACGGACGAACTTCTGGTTGGCGCCGCCGTGGCAGTTCCACAGCGTGACGGCGGTGCCTTCCTTGGCGGTTCCCGGGACGTCCAGGCAGCGGTCCTGGGTCAGACCGGTGTGCAGGCTCTGCCGACCGCCGACGCCGCCGTCGTACCACCAGGTCTGGTTGCGGTTTCCGGTGCAGTCCCAGCCCTGCACCTTGGTGCCGTTGCGGCTCTTCGACGCGTCGACGTCCACGCACGTACCCGTGCCCTCGTTCTTGAGCGGCTTGTACGCGTCGTCCCATCCGCCCTGGTAGAGCTTGGGGCTGCCGGTGCTCGCCGGGTCCGCGCAACCGCCCTCGCCCCAGCCCGAGTTGTAGAGCTGCGTCAGGCAGGAGGCGAAGGCCGCGTGGCCCCGGGCGTTGGGGTGGAAGGACTGGCGGACCGAGTTGGAGTCCGGCGGGAACGGGTTGGTGAGGTCCACGTAGAGACCGCGCGCCCAGGTGTCCTCCATGCAGACCTCATGGCCCTGGAAGAGGCGGGAGTTGTCGAGGTAGGTCGCGCCCGCCGCCTTGGCCGCCTTGCGCATGCCGGTCTCGAAGGTGGGCACCGCGTAGTTGCGGCCCCACTCGGTGTCGGAGTCGTAGCCGAGACCGCCGCAGGCCAGCTTGCCCGGGAACTTGGGGTTGTCCCGGAAGTCGGGGCCGATCGGGCTCGGGTAGCCCATGGCGACCAACTTGTAGTCCTCGCCCGCGTATCCCGCGTCCTTCATGACGGTCTTCAGGTCACGGATGGACTGCTCGACCTTGGGCACGAGGGCGTCCACGCGCGCCTGCCAGCCGTCGTTGTACTTGCCCGCGCAGGCGCCCTGACTGAGCAGGAAGCGCGTCACGCAGTCCGTCATCACCGGGGAGAACTGAAGGTCGTCGTTGGCTCCGATGACCAGCAGGATCGTCTTGATCCTGGTGTTGCGCGCCTTGATGGCGAGGTTGTCGCTCTGCACCAGCTCGTCGGCGTACTGCTTCTGGCCGCCGATCTTGATGTTGACCGTCTGCGCTCCCGAGCAGGCCACGTTGTACGTGACGTCCGCGGGGATGCCGGTGCGGTGGATCGCGGCGTCCGGGGAGCGGTGGCACCAGTTGTCGGGGCCGTTCGTGCCCGGTTCGTACGTTCCGACGCCCTCCCCCGAGATCTCGCTGTCGCCGAGCGAGATGAGACCGGTCTTCCGCTCGGCGAGCGGGCGCTCCGCCGGGTCTCCGTAGAGCTTGGTGGCCTCGTCCGCCCGGATCTTCTCCAGCTCGGCCGGCAGCGGCGTGGACGCCGGCGCCCTGTTCCCGTCCGCTGCGGCCTGGGCCGGCACGGCGGCTGCCGTGCCGAGCATTGCCGCCATGGCGACGGCCGCCGCGAACGTACATCGCAGCCGGCCCTGGTGGCCGCGTCTGATGCGCTTCATTGCGCCTCCCCGGTTTGGTGTTACCCACGGTTTTTACTGGTGAGTAAGAGCCTTGGGAATACCTAGAACAAGACAAGTGCTCAACTTTTCAGCGAGGTTTGACGGAGAGGTAGGTTCGTGGCATGACCAGCGACGCCAGCGCAAGCGACAGCGACAGCGGTGAGTACCGGATCGAGCACGACTCCATGGGCGAGGTGCGGGTCCCCGCGCACGCCAAGTGGCGTGCGCAGACGCAGCGCGCGGTGGAGAACTTCCCCGTGTCCGGACAGCGTCTGGAGCGGGCGCACATCGCCGCGCTCGCCCGGATCAAGGCGGCGGCGGCGAAGGTGAACGCGGACCTCGGGGTGCTCGACAAGGACGTCGCGGCGGCGATCGCGGACGCGGCGGGCGAGGTGGCCGAAGGGCGCTGGGACGAGCACTTCCCCGTGGACGTCTTCCAGACGGGGTCCGGCACGTCGTCCAACATGAACACGAACGAAGTGCTCGCGACGCTCGCCACCGAGCGCCTGGGCAAGGACGTCCACCCGAACGACCACGTGAACGCGTCCCAGTCCTCGAACGACGTCTTCCCCTCCTCGATCCACATCGCGGCCACGGGCGCCGTGACACAGGACCTGATCCCCGCCCTGGAGCATCTGGCGGCCTCCCTCGAGCGGAAGTCGGAGGAGTTCGCCGACGTGGTGAAGTCCGGGCGCACGCACCTGATGGACGCGACGCCCGTGACCCTCGGCCAGGAGTTCGGCGGATACGCGGCGCAGGTGCGCTACGGCGTGGAGCGGCTGCGGTCATCACTGCCGCGCCTTGCCGAACTGCCGCTCGGCGGCACGGCGGTGGGCACCGGCATCAACACGCCGCCCGGCTTCTCGGCGGCCGTGATCGACGAGGTGGCGCGGGCCACCGGCCTTCCGCTGACCGAGGCCCGGGACCACTTCGAGGCCCAGGGCGCGCGGGACGGGATCGTGGAGACCAGCGGTCAGCTGCGGACGATCGGTGTCGGCCTCACGAAGATCGCCAACGATCTGCGCTGGATGGCATCCGGTCCACGGACCGGGCTCGCCGAGATCAACCTGCCCGATCTGCAGCCCGGTTCCTCGATCATGCCGGGAAAGGTGAATCCGGTCATTCCGGAGGCGGTCCTGATGGTCGCCGCTCAAGTCACCGGCAATGACGCGACGGTGGCCGCAGCGGGGGCCGCGGGCAACTTCGAGCTGAACGTGATGCTGCCGGTCATCGGCAAGAACGTCCTGGAGTCCGTGCGGCTGCTGGCCAATGTGTCGCGGCTGCTCGCCGACAGGACGGTGGACGGAATCACCGCGAATGCCGAGCGGGCCCGTGAGTACGCCGAGTCATCGCCTTCCGTCGTCACTCCGCTGAACAAGTACATCGGGTACGAAGAGGCGGCGAAGGTCGCCAAGAAGTCGCTCGCCGAACGGAAGACCATCCGCGAGGTCGTGCTCGAAGGCGGTTATGTCGAGCGGGGCGAGCTCACGCTGACGCAGTTGGACGACGCGCTGGACGTGCTGCGGATGACGCGGCCGTAGGGCCGCGTTCCCCCTGCGCCCGGACAGGTTCCCAGGAGCTTGTCCGGGCGGCGACTAATATCTCTCCATGACAGACCTCACCACGCCGCCAACGACGAGCAGCGAAGCAGCACGCTGGGCCCCCGGCGCCCATGTGCTGTGGCGGTACAAGGAGAACGCCGGGAACCGGATCCACATCTGCAGGCCCGTCACGGTCGTGCAGGACACCGAAGAACTGCTCGCCGTGTGGATGGCCCCCGGCACCGAATGCGTGAAGCCCGTGCTCGCCGACGGGACTCCCGTGCACCACGAGCCCCTCGCCACCCGCTACACGAAGCCCCGCGCGCTGCGCAGGGACCGCTGGTTCGGCACCGGCGTACTGAAGTTGGCCCGGCCCGCGGAGCCGTGGTCGGTGTGGCTGTTCTGGGATCCGGGATGGCGGTTCAAGAACTGGTACGTGAATCTTGAGGAGCCGCGAGCCCGTTGGGCCGGAGGCATCGATTCCGAGGATCACTTTCTGGACATCTCCGTGCGCCCGGACCGGACTTGGCAGTGGCACGACGAGGACGAATTCGTGCAGGCTCAGCGCGCCGGGCTGATGGGCGCGGGAAAGGCGCGGGAAGTGCGGGCCGCCGGGCATGCCGCCATCGATGTGATCCAATCTTGGGGACTGCCATTTTCGGACAACTGGCAACACTGGCGCCCCGATCCGGACTGGGCGATTCCACCCCTTCCGGACGACTGGGACCGCACGCCCGCTCATGTGACGTCATGAGACCCTTGATGCGCCCCCATGGTTCAAACGTAGGATCGTCCTCCGCAAGGGCGCACAGCAGCAACTCAGCAGCAACTCCCTGAGCTTGCGCGTTGCCTGACAGGATGTCATCGAAGGGCGGCAGAACGTGAGCGAGGCGAGCGAGTTCGGCAGGTACGGCGGGTCATCCGGCGTGCTGCCCGACCGGACGGGGCAGGCCGAGGCCTTCGACGCCATCGGACAGCACTACGACGACGCCTTCCCGCACAAGGACGGCCAGCAGGCCGCCGGGCGCAGGCTCGCCGACGCGCTGCCGCCCGGGTCGAGGGTTCTCGACGTGGGATGCGGCACAGGGCTTCCCACCGCCCGTCAGCTCACCGACGCCGGGCACCTCGTCCTCGGCATCGACCTGTCCTCCGGCATGCTCGACCTGGCCAGGAAGAACGTGCCCTCGCCGAACGCCGAGTTCCGGCAGCTCGACGTGGCAGGGCTGCGGGCCGAAGGGCCCGACGGGGTCGGCCTGTTCGACGGGATCGCGGCATTCTTCGCGCTTCTCATGCTGCCGCGCGCCGAGATCCCGTACGCTCTGCGGCTGCTGCACGGACTGCTGCGCCCCGGTGGCCTGCTCGCGCTCTCCATGGTCGAGGCCGACCTGGACGACGCGGGAATTCCGTTCCTGGGGCACACAATCCGGGTATCCGGTTACCTGCGAGACGAACTGCGGCAGGTCGTACGTGACGCGGGCTTCGACATCGTCGAGGAGGACACGTACTCCTACGCCCCGGCGAGTACCGACGTACCACCCGAGCACCAGCTCTTCCTGCACTGCCGACGCGGCTGACCAAAGTAGCCACCGGACACCAAGGCGCAGCCCCGGACGGACGGATTCGAAACGCGTGACGGAGCACTCCATCCCCGACGAGGGCCGACAGCCAAGAGCTGCCCGGCCCGCCGCCCCCGCGGATCCCCGCGGGGCGCAGGCGCGTGCCCCGAAGGCGCGGGACACCCCGGGCGCGACGGCTTTACCCGCACAGGCCCAGGCCCGGACGGGCGACGCCACCGCGAGCCCCAGCGACGAGCACTCCCAGTCGCACGGGCCCTCGGGGCAGCAGCCCGACCCGCACCGGCCGCGGCCGGCCGGGCAGGACAGCCCCGACGGCGCTCTGGAGGGCGCCCCGGGCGGTGAGGAGCGGCGTACGGGACAGCCACGACCGCCGGGCTCCGGCCCCGCGGCGATGCGGCGCGACGGCGACCGCCTGCGCTTCGTGGGCGCCGCGACCCGGCGCATCGCCCGCGGCATCGACCTGGACGAGATCGTGATGGGCCTGTGCCGGGCCACGGTGCCGACGTTCTCCGACGCGATACTGGTCTACCTGCGCGACCCGCTGCCGGTCGGCGAGGAGCGGCCCAGCGGAGCCCTCGTGCTGCGCCTGCGCCGCACCGACCGGCTGCGCTCGATCGAGGAAGGGGCCGAGGAACCCGACACCGAGGGCGGCACCCTGCCCGCCCTCCAGGTGCAGGCCGATCTCGTGACGACCGCGGAGCTGTGCGAGGTGCGCCCCGGCGGCGCCCTCGCCGAGGTCCTGCGCGGCGTACGCCCGGTCTTCGCCGACACCCCCGCGGCCCGCGCCGCACTGCCCGAGCTGCTCGGCGAAGGGCGCACCGTGCCGGGCGGGCAGCGCACGATCCTCGCCCCGCTGCGGGGCAGGCGCCGGGTGATCGGCGCCGCGGTGTTCCTGCGCCGCCCCGACCGGCACCCGTTCGAGGCCGACGACCTCCTGGTCGCCGCCCAGTTGGCCACGCACAGCGCGCTCGGCATCGACAAGGCCGTGCTGTACGGCCGCGAGGCGTACATCGCCGACGAGCTCCAGCGCACGATGCTGCCCGAGACCCTGCCCCGCCCGACCGGCGTCCGCCTGGCGTCGCGCTATCTCCCGGCTGCCGAGACGGCCCGGGTCGGCGGCGACTGGTACGACGCGATCCCGCTGCCCGGCAGCCGCGTCGCGCTCGTCGTGGGCGACGTCATGGGGCACTCCATGACTTCGGCCGCGATCATGGGCCAGCTGCGGACGACCGCCCAGACCCTGGCCGGACTCGACCTGCCGCCCCAGGAGGTCCTGCACCACCTGGACGAGCAGGCCCAGCGGCTCGGCTCGGACCGCATGGCGACCTGCCTCTACGCGGTCTACGACCCGGTCGCGCACCGCATCACCATCGCCAACGCCGGTCATCCGCCGCCCGTCCTGCTGCATCTGGGCGGCCGTGCGGAGGTCCTGCGGGTCCCGCCGGGCGCCCCCATCGGCGTGGGCGGCGTCGACTTCGAGGCCGTGGAGCTCGACGCGCCCGCGGGCGCCACCCTGCTCCTCTACACGGACGGCCTCGTCGAGTCCCGGCTGCGTGACGTGTGGACCGGCATAGAGCAGCTGCGCGAACGGCTCGCCGCCACCGCCCAGTTGACGGGACCGGACCATCCGCCGCCCCTGGAGGCCCTCTGCGACGACGTGCTCGACATGCTCGGCCCCGGCGACCGGGACGACGACATCGCGCTGCTCGCCGCCCGCTTCGACGGGATCGCGCCGAGCGACGTCGCGTACTGGTACCTGGAGCCGGAGGACGCCACGCCCGCCCGCGCCAGGCGCCTGGCCCGCAGCGCCCTGGAGCGCTGGGGCCTGCAAGAGCTGACCGACTCCCTTGAGCTGCTGGTCAGCGAGGTCGTCACGAACGCCGTGCGGTACGCGTCGCGCCCGGTGACGCTGCGTCTGCTGCGTACGGACGTCCTGCGCTGCGAGGTCGGCGACGACGTGCCGCAGCTGCCGCGGCTGCGGCAGGCGCGGGCCACGGACGAAGGCGGACGCGGGCTCTACCTGGTCAACAAGCTGGCCCGGCGGTGGGGCGCGACGCGTCTGAGCACCGGCAAGGTGGTGTGGTTCGAGCTGAACCACAGCTGATCCAGGGTCCACGCACGGCGAAGGCGCCCGGAAGCAGTTGCTTCCGGGCGCCTTCGCGTCCAGCCATTGAACCGTGTGCCGCGTCAGTCCTTGTTCGGCCGCCCGTTGGGGTTCTCCGGGATCTCGATCGAGTCCGTCGGGTCCGGCTCGCCCGGCTCCTCGGTCGGCGGATCCGTGGTCGGGTCGTCCGTCGGCGGCTCGGTCGTCGGGGTCTCCGTGGGCTTGTCCGTCGTCGGGTCGTCCGTCGGCGGCTTCGTCGTCGGGTCCTTGGTCTCCGAAGGCTCGTCCGTCGGCTCCTGCGGGGCCTGGGTCGTCGGGTCCGGGGGCGGCGCGATGGCCGCGCCCATGGACGTGTCCAGGTCGAACTTGCTGGGCGAGCCCATCGCGTCGAAGGTGTACGCCGCCCAGATCTGCGCCGGGAAGCTGCCGCCGTCGACGCGCGGCAGACCGCCCGCGCCCTTCATGGAGACCTGCTTGCTCTGCTCGGCCGTGCCCGCGGCGCCCTCACCGAACAGGCCGACGGAGGTGACCAGCTTCGGCGTGTAGCCGGTGAACCAGGCCGACTTGTTGTCGTCGGACGTACCGGTCTTGCCCGCCACGTCCTGCACCGGGCTGCGCACCGCGCTGCCCGTGCCGTCGTCGACCACGCCGGTCAGGACCGAGGTGATCGAGTCCGCGGTGCCGCGCTCGACGACCTTCTCGCCGATCGGGTCCGGCAGCTCGATCGTGCGGTCCTTGTGCTCCACGGACGCCACGACCGCCGGGGTGACCTTCTTGCCGTGGTTGTCGAGCGTCGCGTAGACGCCCGCCATCTCCAGCGGGCTCGCGCCCATGGTGCCCAGGGTCTGCGCGGGTACGGCGGGCAGGTCCTCGACGTCCATGCCGAGCTTGCCCGCGGTCTCCAATACGTCGTCCATGCCGACGTCCACGCCCATCTGCGCGAAGACGGAGTTGATGGACTTGTTCATCGCCTTCTGGACGGTGACCTGGCCGTAGCTCTTGTCGTCCTCGTTCGGCGGTGCGAAGGCGACGTCGCTGCCCTTGACCGGGCGCTCGCTGGTGCCGTCGTAGATCGTGTTCGCCGTGATCGGCTGGCCGGACTGCGTCGTGGCGCTCTTCTCCAGGGCCGCGGCGAGGATCAGCGGCTTGAAGGTGGAGGCCGGCTGGTAGTCACGCCGGGTGGCGTTGTTCGTGTAGTGCTTGACGTAGTCCTGGCCGCCGTACATCGCGAGGACCTTGCCGGTCTTCGGGTCGACGGACGCGGCGCCCGCCTGCACCCGGGCGTCGGCCTTGCGCTTGTCGGGGTCGAGCTGGTCGTTCAGCTTCTTGTCGACGGCCTTCTCGAGCTGCTTCTGCTTCTTCTGGTCGATGTTGAGCGTGATCGTGTAGCCGCCCGCGTCGAACTGCTCCTCGCTGAGGTGGCCGGCCTTCATGACCTCGGCCTTGGCCTCCTTCACGAGGTAACCGGCCTGGCCCTCCAGGCCGGGCGCGGCCTTGGGCGCCTTCGGCGCGTCGAACGTGAGGCCCTCGCGCTCGCTCGCGGGCAGCCAGCCCTCCTCGACCATGTTGTCGAGGACGTAGTTCCAGCGCGCCTTGACCAGCTTCTTGCTCGCGTCCGTGGCGGAGGTCCAGTCGTACTGGCTCGGGGCCTGGAGGAGGGCCGCGAGGTAGGCGCCCTGCGTGACGTTCAGTTCCTCGGCGTCGACGTTGTAGTAGGCCTGGGCGGCGGCCTGGATGCCGTAGGCACCGCGGCCGTAGTAGCTGGTGTTGATGTACCCGGCGAGGATGTCGTCCTTGCTCTTCTTCTGGTCAACCTTCAGCGAGATGACCAGTTCCTTGAGCTTGCGGGTCACCGTCTGGTCCGACGTCAAGTAGTAGTTCTTGACGTACTGCTGGGTGATCGTCGAGCCACCCTGCTTGCCCTTGCCGGAGACGGTGTTGATCAGGCCGCGGGCGGTGCCCTTGAAGTCGACGCCCTTGTCCTTGTAGAAGGACTTGTTCTCGGCGGCCACGAAGGTGCGCTGCACCTTCTTGGGCACCTTCTCCAGGTCGACGACCTCACGGTTCAGCTCGCCGGTCCTGGCGATGACCTGGCCGTTCTTGTACTTGTAGACGTTGCTCTGGAGCTTGGCCGCCGCGTTGCCCTCGGGCACGTCGACCACCATGTAGAGGACGACGAAGGCGAGCATGCCAAGGAGGCAGAGCCCGAAGAACGTACCCAGGATCTTCTTCAGCGTGAAGAAGCGGCGTATGCCCGTGCGCTTGGGTTTGCCGCCGCCGGCGGGGCGCCCGCGCGATGCCCGGCGCGCGCCGCGCTGCCGCGCTTGTCGCTCTTCCGCTCGGCCCATGAGTCTGAGTGCTCCGCTTCCGTGTCGTTCGCTTATGACTGGCAAGTCAGCTCAAGAAGCTAACACCGCACCTAGGGACAAAGGACTGCCGATCCGGTCTTTTCCGGACGTGACAATCAGCACCTGCACCACAGGAACCGGTGATTGCTCCCAGTAGACCGACGATCCTGGGGCCCAGAAGGTTGCCCGCCTTTCGAACCTGTGAGCCCGGGGCCGAGGCTGAAACAGGGGTATACATGCCACGTATACACGCGGTGTAGAGTGCTCCGCATGTCCATCGGTCACACCCTCCTCGGCCTTCTTGAGTCGGGCCCGCGCCACGGCTACGACCTCAAGCGCACCTTCGACGAGAAGTTCGGTCACGACAAGCCTCTGCACTACGGGCAGGTCTACTCGACCATGTCCCGCCTCCTGAAGAACGGCCTCGTCGAGGTCGACGGGATAGAGGCGGGCGGCGGCCCCGAGCGCAAGCGGTACGCGATCACCGAAGCCGGCATCACCGATGTCGAGCGCTGGCTCGCCACCCCGGAGAAGCCCGAGCCCTACCTCCAGTCGACCCTCTACACCAAGGTCGTCCTCGCGCTCCTGACCGAGCGCGACGCCTCGGAGATGCTCGACGCCCAGCGCGCCGAGCACCTGCGCCTGATGCGCATCCTCACCGACCGCAAGCGCAAGGGTGACCTCGCCGACCAGCTGATCTGCGACCACGCGCTCTTCCACCTCGAAGCCGATCTGCGCTGGCTGGAGCTTGCCGCCGCGCGCCTCGGCAAGCTCGCCCAGGAGGTGCGCTCCGCATGACCCCCGCCGGCTCCCTCCTCACCGCATCCGCCCTGCGCAAGACGTACGGCCCGACGACCGCGCTCGACGACGCCGGGTTCTCCATCCACCCCGGCGAGGTCGTCGCCGTGATGGGCCCCTCCGGCTCCGGCAAGTCGACCCTCCTGCACTGCCTCGCGGGGATCGTCAAGCCCGACTCGGGCTCCATCACGTACAACGGCCGCGAGCTCACGGGCCTGCCGGACGCCTCGCTGAGCGCCCTGCGCCGCAGCGAGTTCGGCTTCGTCTTCCAGTTCGGGCAGCTGGTACCCGAGCTGACCTGCGTCGAGAACGTCGCGCTTCCGCTGCGGCTGAACGGCGCACGGCGCAAGGAGGCCGAGGCGACCGCCCGCACCTGGATGGAGCGCCTGGAGGTCGAGGACGTCGCCGCCAAGCGGCCCGGCGAGGTCTCCGGCGGCCAGGGCCAGCGGGTCGCGGTGGCCCGCGCGCTCGCCACGAGCCCGCGCGTGGTCTTCGCCGACGAGCCCACCGGCGCGCTCGACTCGCTCAACGGCGAGCGCGTGATGGAGCTGCTCACCGACGCCGCGCGCTCGACGAACGCCGCCGTGGTCCTCGTCACGCACGAGACGCGGGTCGCCGCCTACTCCGACCGCGAGATCGTCGTGCGCGACGGCAGGGCGCGGGACATGGAGCGGGCGATATGAGTCTCGACACGCGCGCCAAGGCCGATGCGCGGCCCGCGCCGCCGCTCGCCGACATCGCCCCGTCCGTGTCCAAGGGGGGACCTCGCGCCTTCGTCCGCGACCTCGCTATGGGCATGCGTTTCGCCGTCGGCGGCGGCCGTGAGGGATGGACCCGCACCCTCCTGACGGCGGTCGGCGTCGGCCTCGGCGTGGCGCTGCTGCTCGGTGCGGCCTCCGTGCCCACCCTGCTCCAGCACCGCGAGGACCGCTCGGTGGCCCGCGCGGCCACCGACGAGTTCTCGGGCAAGAAGGTCGAGCGGTCGAACTCCACGGTCCTCCAGCGCGACACCCCCACCGACTTCCGCGACGCCACGGTCAGCGGCCGCGTGCTGCGCGCCGAGGGCAGCGACCCGGCCCTGCCGCCGGGCCTGAAGAAGATCCCGGCCGACGGCGAGATGGCCGTGTCGCCCGCGCTGCGCGAGCTCCTGGACAGCTCCGACGGCGCCCTCCTGAAGGAGCGCTTCGGCGAGTACCGCGTCACGGACACCATCGGCGACGCGGGCCTGACCAACCCCAAGGAGCTCTACTACTACGCCGGTTCCGACGCCCTCACCCCGGCGAAGGGCGGCCACCGCGTGGCGGACTTCGGGTACAAAGAGCCCGCGGAACCCATGGACCCGCTGCTGATCGTCCTGGTCGTCCTGATCTGCGTGGTCCTGCTGACCCCGGTGGTCATCTTCATCGGCACGGCGGTCCGCTTCGGCGGCGACCGGCGCGACCGGCGTCTGGCCGCGCTGCGCCTGGTCGGCGCGGACGCGCACAGCGTCCGGCGGATCGCGGCGGGCGAGGCCCTGTGCGGCGCACTGCTCGGCCTTGCCGCGGGCGGTCTGTTCTTCCTGGGCGTGCGCGAGCTGGTGGGCACCCTCGACGGGTGGAAGATCAGCGCCTTCCCCTCCGACGTGGTGCCGCTGCCCGGTCTCGCCGTACTGATCCTGCTCGCCGTGCCCGTCACGGCCGTCGTGGTCACGCTGATCTCGCTGCGGGCCGTCTCCATCGAGCCGCTCGGCGTCGTGCGCAGCACCAAGCCGCGCAAGCGCCGCGTGTGGTGGCGCATCGTGATGCCGCTGCTCGGCCTCGGGATCCTGCTCGCCTCGGGCCAGGTCGGGGGCGACGTGATCAATGGTTACGTCGGGGGCAACGTGGCCCCGCCGGTCTTCGCCATCGGCACGGGCGCGACGCTCACCCTGGTGGGCCTGGCCGCGCTGCTGCCCTGGCTCGTCGAGGCGAGCGTGGCCAAGCTGCGCGGCGGCGGCCCCGTGCCCTGGCAACTGGCCATCCGCAGGCTGCAGTTGAGCAGCGGCACGGCGGCGCGCGCGGTCAGCGGCATCACCGTCGCGGTGGCGGGCGCGGTCGCCCTGCAGATGCTGTTCGTCGCGATGCACGACGACTTCAACCGGACGACCGACAACGACCCAGGCCGCGCCAAGCTGGTGGTCAGGGCAGACGTCGGCGACGGCGAGCTGGCCGAGCGGATGATCGACAAGTTCCGCACGACCAAGGGCGTCAAGAACGTCATCGGCACGGTCTCCACGTACGTCGTGAAGCCGGGCAAGCTGAAGAACCCCGACGACCTCAGGCCCACCACGGAGCTGACGGTCGGCACCTGCGCGAACCTGCGCGAGCTGGCCCGGATCGGCGACTGCCGGGACGGCGACACCTTCGTCGTGCACACCGGCGACACCGAGATGAACAAGTGGGTCGACGAGTCGGCCCGTCCGGGCAAGCCGATCGACCTGAACGCCATCAGCTGGGACGAGTCCGGCCACCAGCACGCCCCGTGGACGCTGCCCGCCGACTCCCGCAAGGTCAAGGCCCGCCCCGACCCGGGCGGCGACCTGCACGACGGCATCTACGCGACGCCCGGCGCGATCGACGCCTCCAAGATGGCCGATGCCTCGACCACCGCGATGATCCAGGTGGACCCGGGCACCAAGGACGCCGAGGAGTACATCCGCAACACCGCGGCCCACGTCGACCCGTTCCTCTCCGTGCAGACGCTGCGCGCGGTCGAGCGCGACAAGCAGTACGCCACCATCCAGACCGGTCTCCAGGTCGGCGCGATGGCGACGATGGGACTGATCGCGGCGTCCCTGCTGGTCTCGATGATCGAGCAACTGCGGGAGCGCAAGCGCCTCCTGGCGGCGCTCACCGCGTTCGGCACGCGCCGCGCGTCGATGGCGTGGTCGATCCTGTGGCAGACCGCGATCCCGGTCGCGATCGGCCTGGTGCTCGCCGTCGTGGGCGGCCTCGGTCTCGGCTGGGTCATGGTCCGCATGATCCAGAAGTCGGTCACCGACTGGTGGCTCTTCGCCCCCATGACGGCCGCGGGCGCCGCCCTCGTCGCGGTCGTGACGCTGCTCAGCCTGCCGCCGCTGTGGCGCATGATGCGCCCGGACGGACTGCGTACGGAGTAACTCCCCGCGCGGGAGCGGAACGTTGCCGGTGCGGGGTCACAACACCCGCACCGGCAACGGCTTCACGGCCCCCCTGAGGGCGGCGGCCAGCTCCTCGTGCTCCGCCGCCCGCGCGGCCCCCGTACGCATCGCGAGGGCGATGCGCCGGGTCGGCGCCGGGTCCGCGAAGTACCCGGTGAGCAGCTGGTTGCTGCGGCTGGTCTCGACGCGGACGGCGGTGCGCGGGAGCAGCGTCACGCCGAGGCCGCCGGCCACCAGCTGTACGAGGGTGGAGAGTCCGGCGGCCGTCGTGGTCACCGGGGCGTCCGCGCGCCCGGCCTCCCGGCAGATGTCGAGGGCCTGGTCGCGCAGGCAGTGCCCCTCGTCGAGCAGCAGCAGGTTCAGCTCGCGCAGGGCGTCGCGCGGGATGCCCTCGCGCCCGCCGAGCCAGTGGTCGAGCGGCGTGACGAGCACGAAGTCCTCGTCGAACAGGGGCAGTTCGGTGACGCCGGGCACACCGAGCGGCACGGCGAGCAGGAGCAGGTCGAGCCGCCCCGCGCCGAGCCCCTCGATCAGCGAGGACGTCTGCTCCTCGTGCACCTGGAGATCGAGGTCCGGGTACCTCTCGTGGACGAGCCCGATGAGCGTGGGCAGCAGATACGGCGCCACGGTCGGGATCACGCCGAGCCTCAGCGCCCCGGTGAAGGGGGCGCGCACCGCGTCGGCCTCCTCCATCAGCGCCCCGACCTCGTCGAGGACGGCCCTGGCCCGCACCGCGAGGCGCGCGCCCGCCGACGAGAGCAGCACCTTGCGGGTCGTACGCTCGAGCAGGGTGACACCGAGTGTCTCCTCCAGGGCCGAGACCGCGCCGGAGAGCGCGGGCTGGCTCATCCCGATCGCGGCGGCGGCATCCCGGAAGTGCAGATGCTCGGCGACGGCCGCGAAGGCGCGCAGCTGGGCGAGGCTCGGCTGACGGGCGCCACGCTTGGCTGCGGGCTTGGCGCTTGTGGCCACGGCACGCGCCTCCTTGTCCTCTGGCACTGATAGCTAGGTCCGATCAACATGACCCACTCTAGCTATTTCCATAATCAATGCACCCTGTGCCACGATCAACACCAGTCCAACCCCCCAGGAAACTCCCCAAAAGGGAGCTTCTTTGCAGCAAGGAGAGCGCGTGCTCACTGTCGGTGACAAGTTCCCCCAGTTCGATCTGACTGCCTGTGTCTCGCTGGAGAAGGGCTCTGAGTTCCAGCAGATCGACCACAAGACCTACGAGGGCAAGTGGAAGATCGTCTTCGCGTGGCCGCACACGAGCTGAAAACCCTTATGGGTATTCGAACGCTCGTGTGACACTCGCTCCCAGGGGGGCAGCGCGCAGACCGCTGACCAGCAAGGACTACTGCGTCAGCGCAGCGCGCACAGGGGAGCAAGCACATGGTTGTGCTACGGAACATCGTTCAGTCAGAGATGGTCATGCCCATCGGCATGTACCGCCGCGTCTCCATAGACAAGGCCCTCAAGGGTGTTGCCTCCACGTGGCGAGAGGTTCAGGAGCAGGTCAAGGAGCAAGACGAAGCGATCCGCCACTTCGTCGACACCGACCTTGAGATGAAGCGTCGAGGCGCCGTCATCGTCCGCGACTACTGCGACAACGACACCCCAGCCTCAGACCCGCACATCGTTCGGGAAGACTTCGAGAACCTGCTTCGTGATCTTGAGGCGGGCATCATTCACGGCGTCGCCTTCCTGCACGCTGACCGCCTGGCCCGACTGGTTTACGACGCTGCACGCGTCTGCCGCGTGTTCGAGATGAACCCCACCTACATCGGGCGCTCGGTAGAGGGCAGCGTCGATCTCTCGACCGTGGAAGGCCGGGGCATGTTCGTCATGCAGGCCACCATGGGCAACATGGAGATCGGCAACATCAAGCGCCGCACTAAGCGGACCAATGGCCGCATCGCCCGGAAGGGAGCCATGCACAGCGCACCTCGCGCGTTCGGCTGGGGGGACGACAGGAAGACGCTCCACGAAACGGAGGCGCCGTTCCTGCTCGCCAACATCCGTGCGGTACCGGGCGGACTCAAGGTAGGAACCTTCCGCACTCGGCTCGTTGAGTTCGGGTACACCCCTCAGCGCCAGAAGAACTCTCGTGAGGACGGGGTGCGCCAGGTCAACCACTCCGTCGCAGAGGAGATTCTGACGAACCCTCGCAACGCTGGTTTTCGCCTGTACGTCCCCCAAGATGTACGCCGCACCTCGGGCCGTCTGTGGCTGCCGGACTTCATCGTGAACGACGCCAACGGCAACCCCGTGATGGGTGACTGGGAACGCGCCTGCTCGGTGACTGAGTACTGGGCTTGTGTCAACGAGCTCAAGAGGCGCAAGGACGCCCGGAAGGAAGGGACCAACGGGGAGGCTCACGAGACCAGCGTGAAGTACCTGCTCTCAGGTATTGCTCGCTGCGGCAAGTGCCTCACACCCATGTGGTCCAACCCTTACACCCCCGGCACGACCTCGTACGAGAACTGGGGCTATCGCTACGCCTGCCTGACCAGCCAGGGAGGGTGCGGCGGCGTGACTCGGTGCGGACCCCCCATTGATGACCTGGTTGAGGAAGCCTTCCTGAAGGGCACCCGGACCGGACTCGGTGACGCGGTCGAGAAGGCCGCAAGCGAGATCGACGAGACGACCCATGACGCGAGGCTTGCCGAGATCGCCAAGGAGCTTGAGGAGGTGAAGCAGCGCCGCAAGGACAAGCGAATCACAACGTCCGCAGCCCTGGACCTCATTGAGGAGCTTGAGCAGGAGAAGAAGAAGTTGAGCAGCAGGAAGAGCGCACTCTCTCAAGAGAAGAAGAAGAGTGAGCTGCTCTCTCCAGACGCTTTGCGCGACTGGCCGAGCCTTTCTATGGATGAGAAGCGGACCCGTCTAACCCAGACCATCAAGTCTGTCATCATCCACCCGATGGGTAGGGGTAAGTCGTTCGACCCCGCGTTCATTGAGATTGTCTGGCATGAGGTCGCCAAGAGGCAGACCGAATCAGCCTCTGTCTAGAGCGACGAAAGCCCTCCCCCACTCGGGGGAGGGCTTTCCTCTTACTTACCTGGGATCTTGAGGCCCCACATCTTCATCACTTCAGCGCGTCGCCCCTCGTCCCACGTCGGCATCTTGGCCAGTTCGCGGGCCAACCATTCTTCCCTCGTCATGAAACCCACAACTCCAGCACGAGCCGATTCAGCGATCAGTTTCCCGTCAGAAGGGGGCGAGTTCATTGGCATCCCCCAGGATGAAGCGACTTGTCACGTCCTCGTATCCGGGCAACGCGTATACAGCCGTGCTGTCGATGGCGCGCTGGCCGTATCGGACATATACGCCACGAAGACTGTTGCGGACGTTGGCCGCTGTGTAGGCAAGTCTGTGGTCTGACCGATATGCAATGAGGAAGCTCGGAAGCCCTGAAGTCTCACTCACAGTCCATCTCCATATCTTCCAACATCAGACGTCCTCGGCCTCAACGGGGACGTAGTCAACGGGTGTCAGACCCATGACGGCGTTCCAAGTATCGGAAGCCATCGCCTTAGCCAGGTCGAAAGGAACGCCCGATCCCATGGCTTCGCTGAAGACAGTTCCGGAGATCCGGGCTGCTGTGATGGCAAACGCCCCCTGCTTGTGCAGGCGAGTCGCGTTCATCTCGGTCTCGATACCGGAGATCAGATCCTCAAAGGAACCCGCGGCCTCGTTCTCTTCCTGCTCACCCTGCTCGCTCTCACCCATCAAATCCCCCTAGTGCTTGCTTGCTTCAAGTTCGAGTACGCTCCCCCAGGAACGCTCACCGATTTCCGCGTCAGCGGGTATCAAGAGGCCCTGAACGGGGAACGCCATAATCTTGGCTGCTTCTCTCGCCATCTCGGGCGCTTCGTTCTTCGGGAACGAGAAAACAATCTCATCGTGAATAGGAAGTCGCATGTACGGCGTGAATCCGGCTTCGTCGAGCTTCAGCAAAGCCCGAGCCGTGACATCACGGCTGCCACCCTGGATGAAATAGTTCAGAGCGCGGAACCACTTGCCGGCATCGACCGGAAGGCGACGACCGGTAGCCGTCCAAACAAACCCCGTCTTTCGGGCCTCGTCCGCAAGGCGCTTACCGAAGGCACCGACCCCTGGGTATGTCTTGGCGAAGGCGTTAAGTACGGCCCGAGCCGTCTCCTCGTCGACCCCAGCCTGTTCCATAAGGGCGGCCCATCCGCCTCCATAGACAGTCAGGAAGTTCGCCATCTTCCCAATTTTTCGGGGAACCCCAGCGGCATCCGCCGTGATCTGGTGCAGGTCCCTTCCGTTGAGGAAGGCGTCCAACATCGTAGGATCACGGGAGAATGCCGCCAGATAACGCAACTCCATGTTTCCAAAGTCAATGGAGCAACTGACGTGGCCCTCGTCTGCCAAGAACATGTGCCGGACATAGCCATCCCCACTGGGGAATGTCTGTGCCGGGATGCTCCCGGATATTGACATCCTTGACGTTCTGGCCTGGAGCGAATTTATACTTCCGTGCACCCGGTTATCTGGGCCACGACCGTTCAACGCCCGCTCAAACCATGTCTTCCGCCACTTCCCAGCCCTACGCGCCTTGATTACCGCATCGGCTAGCGGGTGCTTCAGCCCAGACAGAACGTCATCATCCATGGCCAATTGGCCGTTGGGATGGTTCTTGCTCGGCTTGGTTCTCTTAGTGAGTTTGAGTCCGAAGGACTCGAACACCTCAATTAGCTGCTGGCTGGAGTTGGGGTTTTCGACACCAAAGGTATTGGCGACGCCCTCCCACTTCTCCTGTTCGTCAGTCAGCTCCCCACACCGTAGTTGGGCATATTCGACGTCAATCAGGTAGCCCGTACGCTCCATTTTGGCTGTCACATGGGCGAGGCGATGCTCCCAGCCGATGAGACCCCGCTCGCGCGAGAGGAAGGGGACGAGACGATAGAGGATCTGAAACAGCCGATAGGCAAGGGCTGGGTCCATACCCG
This sequence comes from Streptomyces sp. NPDC047525, assembly GCF_040643025.1. NCBI lineage: Bacteria > Bacillati > Actinomycetota > Actinomycetes > Kitasatosporales > Streptomycetaceae > Streptomyces > Streptomyces sp. NPDC047525. Next base: position 152,544 of record NZ_JBEYTL010000016.1, on the reverse strand, counting down.
AGTAGAGGAGATAGTCCTCATCAAAGAGCGGGACTTCACTCCATATTCGATCTTTTGTCGTCTTGTGCTTCTTAGCTATGCCCTTCATCGAGCCTTTGACTTCATCTGCGGCCTTCTCGCAGATGTAGTACTTGGTCAGCTCTTCGAGCTTGAGCCCCGGACCCTTTTCTCGGACGGCCCTCGGGTCTACGAGATGCGCGAGAAGGCTGGTATCCCACATCTTTGGAGCAAGCTCCTCCATGGCGATCCCAAGCGTTTGCTCGATCACGTGGAGGTCAAAGGTCCCGTTGTGGGCAACAAGCCATTCCAGGCGCCGCAGGGCCCGCCTGACGGCCTCGGCGAAAGCCGGGCCCAGCTCGACAGGGATTACCCACGTCTCCGCGCCCGTGCCGAACTGAGCCAGCCGGCACCTGAAGCCCTCGGCCCACCACTCAAGCGACGTGGTCTCTGTATCGAACCCAAGGATTCGATGCCGAGAGATGAACTCCTCAAAGGCGCGAAGGTCTCGCTCCGACTCGACTACGTGAATGGCAACCGGATGCCCCTTCAGCCGATAAGCAAGCTGGATCAATGAACCCTCCCCCCTAGAGTTGTTCGAGAAATGCGGTGCCTACGTACTCCGCGTACGCAGGCGGGATGCACTCGCGGATTCCCTCGCGGGACATCCACGGGACACCGAGGTCTTCCTTGGCGCCGTCCACCCCAATGAAGTTCCCGACATAAATCCCCATCTCGTCGGGCTTTCTGCGGCGCCCCATCTTGGTTTGGCGCCTAATGTGTTCCGGGTGATCCGGTTGCTTCAGCTCCCAGCCACCAGGCTCAAAGAGTCGGTGTCTGTAGGTGTCGAGCCCGAAGTAAGCACCGCAGAGAAGCACGGGATCGTGCATCTCCGGTTCGGCCCCCATCACGTTCTCAATCACCCACGGGACGCCTACGGCATTCAGGGCTTCCCGCGTCGGGCCCAAAAGGTCCGGGTGGTCGTTCTGCATGATTCGCTGTGTCTTGCTGTAGAGCTGACACGGCGGTGAGGCATGTATGAAGTCGAATCGGTGCCCGTACGTGAGCAGGAACTGAATCGCTTCGGCCTGTACGAATTGCCACGGATAGCGAGATTGTTGAGCGATGTCGACGCCCACCACCTCAAACCCCGCATCGCGGTACCCCTTACTTGCTCCCCCCTGGCAGCAAAAAAGGTCAAGTAGTTTGTGAATCCCCCCGTACCCCCAACGCGAAATAGAAAAGGGGGCCGAGGAATCCCCGGCCCCCTAGAGGTGCCTCAATAGATCTGGTGGTGGCTCTTAGGAGAAGGAGCCGTCCTTCTGGCGCCAGAGCGGATCGCACTGGGAGCCCTTCGGTGCGGAACAGAACATGGCCGCCCACGCGCCCTTGGCTCCCTGCCCTTCACGCAGGGTTCGGCCGTGTGGACAGGAGTCCCCCCCTGTGGGGGCGCTCTGCTGGGCGTGGACCTTGCCCCCGCTGAATGTCTTGGGCACCGCGTTGCCACCCATTCCGGCGGGGCCCTGGTGCGTCTCGCGCAGCTTCTTCGCGGCCATCGTGGCGAGGTCGATGACGCCCTTGTCCGCGAGGGCCTTCATGAGGTCCACGGCGTTGACTGCGACCTCTTCGGCGTTCTCGCCGTAGACAGTCGGCGTGATCCATTCCGCGTCGTAGCCAGCAGCGGCCTTGAAGGTGAGGCCGATCTTGAACTTGTTCGGGGAAGTCGCGGTGACAGCTTGGGTCATAGGCTTCAGATCCTTCGGGTTGTCGGCTTCCCCCCAGGGAGAGGGGCCGTCGAATGGGTTGGGGAAGCTCAAGGGCAGCTCTCCTTTGTCGGTTGCACGTCGCAGAGGTATCCGCTCTGGCTCTTCCGGCTGCCGCATCCTTGGTGGAGTGCTCGGCAGAGACGCGGCGGATAGCGCTTCTTGAAGCTCTGGCAGTCGGGGCCCTGGACGAAGGTCTGTCGGCCTGTCCCGGTGGGCCTGCTCACGCAGCTGCCTTGCGGAGGTCGCGGTTCATCTGCCGCGCTAGGGCGTCGAGTGCGCGGTTACTCGCCTTGCGCTCGGTGTCGTCTTTCGACGGGAGGCCGTAGATGTAGCGGCGGGTGAGCACGGTTCGTTGGCTCTTGGTCAGTCTGTTGATGGCGGACGAGGCATCGAGGCGGGCAGACACGAGGTTGTCCGTGACCCGGCAGGAGAGGAGGTCATCCTCTCGGCCGAGCATCTGGCCAAGCTCTTCGTCGGAGTAGACGAATGTCGCCAGCGCCAACCGCGCTTCGTCGGGTGTGTAGTAGTAGCGCCCATCCTCAACGTCCCGTGCGTCACGTTCCTTTGAGGCGAACTGTGTTCCCGCCTTCTTACAGAACTGCCAGAGGAAAGTGTCTGTGTAGTTCTGCTCGATGAGTTGTCGACGTTCGTAGGCGTGGAGAAGAATCGATTGCTTAACGTCATCCTTCTCAACCACGCTCCAGGCAGCAGCAATTGAGCGGGCCGACTTGTCTGCGATATCTGCCACGTGAGCCCAGTCGATCTCTGTCATGCGGCATCCCCCTTCCGTGCAAAGCGCCCCCCGGCGCCTCGGATCAACTTTCCGTAGCGCTCGCCTTCGACGACAAACGAACCGTCGCGGCGGATGTCTACGGGGTAGGGGGAAACGTCGTGGTCGCCGACGTAGAGGATGCCGAACCCCGATTGCCAGTTGGCTACGGCACCGGGTCCGAGGTACTGAGCCTTCCGTGGGTCCATCATGTGTCCGACTTCGAAGCCCCATCGCATTCCCCCGAGGTGCGATGCGCCGTGGCGTCGAACGCCTAGCCGATGGGTGTGGCCCATGACCAGATTCGTAGTTGCCTTGCTGGCGTGTGCGTATGCCGTGGTGCCGGCGATGTTGGACAAGCCCTTGATCTCGTGTCCGTGGATCAGCGCCGTATCTGGTCCCACGCTGTGGAAGCTGGGTGTGAGGTCGATCCCGAACCCCGCGAAGTCCAGCAGCTTGGAGAAGTGGAAGTCACCTGCGTACTCCGCGAGTGCAGGCGCCTTGGTGCTCAGGTATGTCCTTGGGCGGAGGTCGTGGTTGCCTTCCAGGATTCCAAAGGGACCGCCATATACAGATCGGATCGGCTCCAGGACCCGGCGCTTGGTTAGCTCAGACTCTCCCCGTACTTGCTGGCTGTATTCAAGCCGAGTGCCCTCGTTCCATCGGCTAGGGGTCTCGTAGTCATTGAGATCGCCAATTTGATACAGCTCGTCAGGCTGGTAGTCCTTGAGGAAGGCGATCAGGTTATTGAGCGCCTTGGGCTCGTGATAAGGGACTTGAAGGTCGGATATGACAACTACGCGTTTCAAATGGTCTCCCCCATGGCCATGGCATAGGAGGTGCCCCACGTCTTGCTTTCGTCCTGGTACTCCTGCATGGCGTTGAGCCGGTCCTTGGCGCTCTTGGAAAGATCCGGCGCGAATTTACTCAACACCTGGTATGCGGGGCGACTCTCGTACTGGGTCAACTGCTCCAGGGGAATACCAAGCTGGTTCAGCACAACGCCGATGGCGCAGCCAGCCGAGACGAGAGAGCCGTCCTCGTCCCTGTGAACGTAGAAGCAGGAACCGATGTCGTCGGTCATGTGCTCGGGCGGCGAATAAACGTAGTCCGGGCGCTTTGCCACCACGTCGCGCAGCGTGGCAAGGACGGTCTCGTCAGTCAGCTTGATCTCAACAGCCGCGGTCACTTCTTCTCCCCGTTCTTGAAACACATCGAATCGTCAATCACGGCGACAGCCTTGCCCCCGCCGTTGCTGGTACTGCGAGTCGTAAAGACTCGATGCCCGAACCCATCGCATTTCTCGGCGAAGTTGGCGAACCCATCGGGCATTGAATGGATTCGGGCTGGGCCGTCGTCCTTGTATTGCACGGGCGCGTCGTTCCACGTCTCGGTGGCAGAGCTGCACGCGGAAAGAAAAAGGGCCGCAGTAGCGGCCCCAATGAACATGATGGTGCGTCTCATGACCTCTCCAGCTTCACAGCCCGATCCGCTCCCTAAGGGCCTCGGGCCCGGAGTTGAGTAGGACTGAATTGGAATCTTGGTGGTCAGTCATCTTGATGACCTTGCCGTTCGGAATGTCGCCTGCGAGTTGATCCATGAAGACAAGGCCTGGCTCGTCCTCTGCGATGAGAAAGACCGTCTCGTAACCCAGGAGGGCAGGGGTCCAGTACTCGCGCCATGTGCCCGTGCCCGGCGCCCCTACTGCGGGGACTCCTGCGACCGCCCAGCTCTGCGTGTCGAATTCGCCTTCAACCACCACCAGGACCTCACTTGGCGTGATCAGAGCGCCTGTGTTGTAGAGGCGCGGCGGGTCCGCAGGGAGGGACATGAACTTGCCGTGTCCCTCGTGCCGTTCCTTCTTTCCTGCCTGGAAGAGGTACGAGCCGTCAGCAGCCTTCACACACCGGTCACTGACGCAGCGGAAGCGGACGGTTGCAACCCCGTCCTCACCGCCGGCAGGGCGGAGGTAGGGAATCGCGAGGTACCCCGCGTACCGCTCATGACCAGGTAGAGCCGAATCGACGTAGCCCAGGCCGAAGGGGTTTGCGACTCCCCCAAGGCCCCGAGCTGCTACGTACGCCTCTCCCGGACTCCCCTGGTAGCTCTGGTGATAGCGCTTGGCTATCGCCACCGAATCGGCTACGTGCAAATTCTTTGGCTTCAGTGAAGCCAATTCTTTCCTCCCTCATGATGACGGCATAGGAGTCCTCCGACAGATTGCATGTGAAGCAAGCCCATCGGTTCTTATCGAGATCCACCGATGCGGATGGGTTTGAGTCCGGATGCGTGGGGAGGGGGCAAGCTGCTTTCACTCGCCCCCTCGTGGCCTCCGTTTTGAACCCGTAGTAGTTACCCAGGACTTCAGCGATTGGCGGTTTCGATGAGCTGACGCTCACCATTGGGACCAACCTTGTAGGTCGTTACCGGGAAGTCGTAGCGTCGCGCCGCGGACACCCACATGTGGTGGTTGCCGCGCCACTGTCGCGTGAAGGACGGGCCAGATCCCGCCTCCGTGGCGGCCATCAGAACTTCAGCCGGAAATCAGGCTGTGGGGTCTTGAAGTAGACGGAGGTCCCGCGCTCTCGATCGAGCTGGTTCATGGGGTGCCCGGGGTCGCTGCCGTAGGTGCGAACGCCAGCAGTACGCAGGGCCTTAGACACACTCTGATAGTGCTTGCGAGCGCTCAGGTCAGGGTCTCCGCCGACGAACGCACCGACAACGGCGAGGACTTCAGCCTCTTCCACGGTGAGTGTCAGTGTGATCGCGGGGACCTTCTTGGTTTCCGTGACGACCTTGTCTAGCGTGGTGCGCTTGGCCTCAGCCATGTGTATTCCTTACCGGTGAAGTGCGGTTGGGTTTGTGGTCGGCTTAGTACGAGTACGGCGACTTGGGCGAACGCAGCCAGCGGGAAGAACCGCTGAGCTGTCGCGAAATGTCCTTGCCGAGGACGGACACCCCAGCCGACTTGAGCGCGTAGTAGATGGCGTCCGAGTGCTTACGCGGGGAGGAGCCTTCACCCGCGATGTTGCCGACGAGCACCATGAGCGCCTCGGCTTCGTCCTTGGCGAGGGTGAGGGTGATGCCCGGTACCCTCTTGGTCTCGGTGACCTGCTTCTCAACCGTGGTGTTCTTGGCGTCAGCCATCGTCATTCCCCTTGTCGAATGTGTATCGCGGTCCCAGGACTTTCCAAGCCGGATAGTCCTCTAGGTATTCGGCGGCCCTCCGCAGTACTTCAGGGCGGTCCCTAGCCCCCCGCGCTAGGAGCTGCCCATTGCAGCGGGCACAGAGAAGGCCGCGAACCGCCTCTGTCGTATGACAGTGGTCCACGGCCAGATTGGTTTTTCTGGTCTCTCGGCAGATTGCGCACCTGCCGCCTTGCGCCTCTAGGAGGCGTTGGTACTCCTCGGACGTCAGTCCGTATGTTGCCTGGATTCGAGCGTTACGCGATGCCTGCCGACGGCTGGCCTTGCGGCAGGAAGAACAGACCTTCCCCCGAGGGGTGTAGAACCTCTCAGCTCTGTTCTTCCCACACTTCGTGCACTCCCGGAATCCCTTGCGGGCTTCGGCCATCAGGTCCCCGTCCTGATGACCTTCTCCAGCTTCTTCATCTCCACGAGTCGGGCGCTGTCGTCCACCATGGCGAAGAGGTTGAACAGCGGGATCGCCGCAGTCAGGCCCCTTGCCTGACAGTTGATAACTGCCGTCTTTACGCCCCCCTTGGCGGCCCCGACGAGTACCCGCGAAAGCTGGTGCAGGTTCAGCCTCTTGGGATCGCTTATTTCAACGACGATGGCGACTCCCCCGGTGTCGACCTCAGAGAGATCGAGATGGGGGAAGCGACTGGCAAGGGCGAACCCAAACTCGCGGTCCGCTTTGAACCCGCCCCGGACGATGCCCTGAACCTCTGTGGCAGTTTCCATTTTGAAGCTACGCCTTCCTCGCACAGGGAGCAACTAATTAAGTCGAAAGAAATTCGGGAAGCTCTTCATCAAGCTCCTCCAATCGCAAGTTGCTGCGATTGAGTCGGAAACTCGCGAAGGTCCCGCCGCTTGAGTCCTCGAATCCTTCCCTGTTCTTCACGGGGCTGAAGTTGAGCACTCGGGAATTCATCCCGTCAACCTGCTTGTGCGCCGTGAGAATGAGAGAGGGAACACGGTGCACCTTCCCCTTGACTCCAGACAATGGAATAGGCTTCAGGCCGTCCGAGTGTTCGCCTGTCACATGGTGCAGTCCGAGCACATGAGCAGTCGTCGCCCTTGCCATGTCGTCCAGGTATTCACACAGCCCCTCAAGGCCGAACGTGAAACTCTCGGCGTCCCCCACAACTCCGGTGTCGACGTTGGTTATGTTGTCGACCACGAGGAGATGCGGCGTACACCCGTATACCTCCAGATAGCACAGAAGGTGTATTTCGATCTCCTGCTGAGTCGGGCGGGCGGAGAAATTAAACCGAGTCCACCACCGCTTGCCCAAGGCCGCTTCATACCCGGAGAAGTCCCCCTCGGTCAATGCATGCTTGACCGCCTTGGAGTCGTCCCCGGTAATCATGGCCGTAGCCCTGGAGACCTGCGTTGCGGAACTTGAGTCAGCAGAGAAGTACAGGACTGGAACGTTAGCCGTCATCGCCAGGAACAGCGCGAAGATACTTTTGCCAGTGCCGGGCCCCGCAACGACAAGGGATAGCTCCGAGCGCCGGAACTCAACCTCCAGTCGACGCAGGGACTTGAACGCGTGCGGGATCGGCTCGCCAGCGGCGCCGCGGATTCCTACAGACTGCACGAGAGAAAACAATGACTCACCTACCTTTCCGAGCGCACCCGCACAGGGGGCAACTTATTGACGGTAAAAAAAGCCCCACCGGGGGCGCGTTCTGCTAGCGGCAGCATATGCCAGGGTGACTCACGGATCAATGCTCATTTTCATCCGCGCCGGGAAGAGCAGGCATAGGCAACATCGCAGAACCTACAGAGGAATCCTGGCTTCGCGGGGAAGTCCCCTGCCTTGATGCTCTGGTCCACAGCAATGAACTCGGCAGCAACGTCCTCCTCCGTCACCTCTGCGAGGTCGACGGGGCGGGAGAGACCGCCCGTCTTAGCCATGTACCAGTCAGCAGAGTTCACCTCCACCCCCAAAACCTTCCGCGCGAGAACGCCGTAGGTCTGGAGCTGGAACTTTGATTTGGTGCTTCCCGTCTTGAGATCCCGCACTCTGACCGAGCCGTCCGGCTCGCCAAGGAGCTGGTCCACGTACCCCTGAACCTGAACCCCCCCGAGGTCAGCGGTCAAGTGCCTTTCGATGCCAGCCTTGCCCGTTGCCTCGTCCCGCCAGATGGAGGGCTGGTGGTGCTCGGCCCACCGCACGTAGGCGCGGGTCTGCTCCATGCCCAGGACGTACCGGGCCTCGATGTCCGACTGGCCATCGGGGCCGGCAGTCATCCAGCGGTCTAGGTTCGACTCCTTCGCCAGGCTCATGTTGGTGAGTCTCGCGTAGTCGTCGTGGAACAGATCCGCTGTCTGATCTGCGGTGAGTCTCCGTCCACCTTCTTCGTAGGTCTCAATCGCAGCGTGAAACGCGGTGCCCTGATGAGACCAGGCAGCGGGGCGGGGCGCTACGCGCTCAATGCGCTGTAGCTTGAACTGTGCGGGGCATTTCTTGTACTGCTCGACCTGACTTACGGAACGGGTCATAGTCGCCACGGTCGCGAAGCGGTCCGGGTCCATAGTCCTCCTCGGGGTAGGTGAATCCCGGGTGCACAACGTGCACTCTGAACATGCTGCTCAGTGGGAACCACCGGTGAGGGTGACTGTAGGAATCCGTCTCGACAACTCGTTTTCTCCAGGGCCCCATCAGGTCGAGGTCGAGCCTCCGTAGGGCCGCAAAGTCCTCGTCAAACATGGCGTCTGATTCCGTCACGAGGTAGTACGCCCCTGCGCTGTCAGTCGCTACACGGAGAATGCGCAGCCCATCGGACATGTACGTCTCGGCGCGACACAGAACCCTGGCCCTGGCCAGAGCTACCCGAAAGCCCTCCCTCGACTGCCGCTGTGTCGCGGCAACGCCCCCAACAACCCCGCCCCTGCTCACGCTGCCCCCCAGGCACCGAATCGGATGGGCCTTACACCCAGTCCGCCATGTATCAACCCCTCAAGCGGGACAAGGGCCCGCTAGTACTGCTCAGCCCCAGGACGTATCCATAGGCGCAGCCAAGTCGCCGGGCCCATCGCTGCCCGGCTGCGGCGCCTCGATAACCACTGCTCCCGTGGTGACTCCAGCCCCCCAGTTCGGATCACGGGCTTCGTCGGGCAAGCTCCCCAGCAGGCCCAGCGCGAGCGCCCCGAAGGCCGCAGCACTCACGGCCCTTCCCAGCCACTTCCGGATCGTGCGCTTGCGGTCCATCATCATCAACCCCTTTTTTCAGTCCTCAATCTGACACCCCGTGAGGGGATCGGAACCCAGCACTCCACCGCGAGCGTCCCCACCCCCGAGGGCTGCCAGCCCACCGGGCTGACGCGTTTCGACTGTACCCCTACGCTCGTACGGGTGTGCGATTCAGTTCGTCACCGTCTGTGAGTCGGTGATCCGGCTCCGTGGTACAGATCAAGACATGCGGCATACCCCAGAGGCAAACGATCAGGGGTGCGCATGTGTTTGATAGAGAGATGTTGGGGTGGCAAAAGTGAATGAAACGGGATCTTCAGGCGCGCACAAGGATTGGCACCTGTCCTACAACGCTCTGGCGCTTACGCGTAGGGCGTTCCACGGGCACCCTCTGACGGGCGACGAACCTGGAGCGGATGAGCTGATCGAACTCGGCATCGTCGTGTACGAGCCGTGGAACCGCCGCTACGCGGCCGTGGACCTCCAACGACTCCAGCGACGCGTTCACGCGGAGCAGAGAGCGCGGATCTCTGACCTGCTGCACGAGCAGACGACGGCTGACCACTTCTTCGAAGGCATGGCACGCCTGGAGAAGGAGAAGGTCTCAGGAATCCAGTACGCAGCGGACTTCGGGGAGGCGCAAGCCGCCTTGCAGTCCGCTCTAGCAGGGGCAACGTCTCTCATCCGGACAGCGCACCCAATAACCCGCCCTGCGGAGTCGCTCAAGGTCTCCCTGAGCATCGACTTGCCGCGCCTTGAGCGCGGCGTTGGCCTCAAGACCATCTACCCGGACAGCGCCAGGGCCCGCGGGCCTGAGCGCGACTACGCGAAGACAGTCAGCGAGCACGGGGCTGAAGTGCGGACCATTGCCGGGAGCTTCATACGGTGCATCATCATTGACGAGCTGCTCGCGGTCGTCTCCGACTACCGCACGGTGCCGGCGCCACGTGACACGGGTTGGCTGATCACGCACCCCGGCATCTTGGCCTTCGTCACTCAAGTCTTTGAGACTCAGTGGGAGATGGCAGCCCCGTGGATGGGGGACCGTGCTCGGTCCGTAGACGGTGGCACCATCACCAATACGCGGACGCGTGAAATTTTGCGCCGCTTCTCGCGCGGCGAGACCATCAAGCAGATGGCGTCTGGCATGGGTCTCAGCGTCGCAACGATCAACTCGGAGATTTCCAACCTCTACGAACAGACGGGCACCAGCAGCCAGTTTGCTTTGGGAGCTTGGTGGGCTAGTTCGGACGAAAGAAAGCTCACTCCGTAGCGTTCGACTCAGGCGCGGGTTCCGCCGCCTCGGTGCACAGTTCCGATCTCCGAAAGAGGTTTACCCGCTTGTCCTTCTTTGCGCTTTCTGGCCAGCGGAGAATAAGGTCTCCGTCCTGCTCTGGCGCATAGGTGGCCCAACGAAGACCCTCGGTGCTATCCAGTTCCAGGATTTCACCGGCTTGCACGTGGTTGACGAACGTCTTCAGCGCGCGCTCGGCCCTGGGGGAAACTTCGGCACCAAGTTGATCACGCACGTAGGCTCTGAGCCCAATGTATGTAACCGAATCCTTGAGCTTTGACCTATTGGGGACCTGGGAAAGATCCCAAGGCAGGACCACCGACACATCACGTCGGATCGCTTGAACAAACAGCCCCATTGTATTGAAACGCTTAGTGACGGCCTGCCGGGAAACGCCATACTCATCGCCGATTTGCTGATGGGTCAACCCCGCAGCTTCGAGCTTCAGCAGCTCTTTATCACTAGGGAGGATTGAAGGTCTCCCGCGATGATTGGTCATTCGTTATCCCTTATCGGCTTGGCATCACTAGACAGCAACCCTCCACCAGCTAGGCGCGCAGAGTGTACGTACCCTATCGGCCCACTGTCGTCCACCAGGGCATTCCAACGTTGCTGTGATCCACGTCACACCATGAGTGAAGTTTGTCCGAACCGGACCAACAGGACACGTACATACCTAGTGAGAGTTCAGGAAAACCGAGACGGTTTACAAGTAGCTCAACTACTACCGTAAGTAACGCATCCGCCCTTACTAATTAGGGCGGAGCCAGTCCGCTTACGGCTTCTCCAGCACCCTACGTCCCCCTCTGTTGAGTCTCCCTGCTGGCCACGGCCCAGGTAGAGAGCCAGGCGGGGAAGGTGGCCCCGGCGCCAGACTAGAAGCCGCCGGGGCCACTACCAACCCATCCCGCCCTAACGAGTGGTCAAGCCTTGACGGGGGATTCGAACTGACGAGCGAATAGAGGTGTTGTTCATGCCCAGAGCAGCGAGCATCTGCCTCGTAGGTGGTTGCCCCAAGCGAACAATCCGCTCTGGCCGCTGCGTTGACCACGCGCCGCCTGAACGTGCCTGGGTACGTACCAGCGCAAGGAACCAGTTCCGCGACGCTGCCCGACGCATCTGGGACCGCCACGTACGCCCGCGGGCTCTGGCCCGAGACGGCTTCACCTGTGTCCGCTGCGGAGGGCGTGAAGGGCTGGAGGTCGACCACGTAATCCCTGTCGCCCAAGGCGGTACCTGGACCCTGGGAAATGCTCAGACACTCTGCCGTCAGTGCCACAGAGAGAAGACCGCCAAGGAGCGGCGGAAACAGTAACGGCCCTTAGCTCAGTCACGGGAGAGCACCGGAGTGAAATCCCGGGCGCGGTGGTTCAAGTCCACCAGGGCCGACTAGGAGTGATTGACGGTACTACTCCTACTCAAAACTATCTCCGTCCGTAGTTTTCGGATCTACGTTGTGAAAACCGATTCACCGTGGGGTAGCTCCCCTTAGCCCAAAACTCCCCCTGATCAGGGGACGGAGGGCTAGCGCGTTTCGTCTAGAGGCTCAGGACGCCTCCTTTCCGGAGGTGACACGGGTTCGAATCCCGTAACGCGCCTCAATGACACGTAGCTCAATGGCAGAGCAGGGGACTGTTAATCCTCAGGTTGCTGGTTCGAGTCCAGCCGTGCCAGCAGACCCGAAAATAGCGCCCTGACCGGCGCAACGATAGGGCCAGGGGAAAGCTCACGGAGAGCCCTGCCCGAGTACCTAGGGCTAGTCACCCGAGGGAAACGGCGGCGGGCCGGTTCAAGTCCGGTACCCCGTCCCCTAGTTGTAGCTCAGCGGCAGAGCACTCGGTTTGGGACCGAGTACGCGCGGGTTCGAGTCCCGCCAACTGGACCACCACCAGGCCCCCAGAGAGGGGCCTTCTTTATTGCTACCGCACCAGGAGTGATGCACCAATGCACGAGGGCCAGGACGAGCCCGACGGCCCTCGACTGAGGGCCTCTGACCAGCCCTCTAGGGCACAGCGAAAGCGCAGTTGGCGCCAACACGCCCTCTTCGAGATTGAGGACCTGGCGGACCTGGCGGACCTCGACCTCTCGGGGGTGCGGCTCCCATGACACGAGGGCCTGCACCCAAGGAGAACGCCCAGCGTCGGAACGCTCACCCCAACGCACAGACGTTGCCGGCTGACACCCAGAAGGGTCGCGAGCTGCCCAAGGGGCTAGGCATCAACACCCCAGGTGCCAAGAGGTTTTGGCGCACTTGGAGCACTGCTCCCCAGACAGCTGCATGGACTGAGACCGACTGGGCCGAACTGGAGCTAACGACGAAGTTGGTCGACGGCTTGTTTCTCGGTGACCTCAAGTTGGCCGGAGAAATCCGGCAGAGGGTTGCTAAGTGGGGCGCCACGGTCGAGGACCGCGCACGACTCCGAATGACCTTTCAGAAGCCCGGTGAGGACGAGCCCGCGGCCACTCCTGAAGCGCCTGAAGAGATGGACATGGATGAGGAGCTTTACAAGCTGCTGAACGGCGGCTCCTAGATAGGTGGTGACCCTTGCAGACAGGCAATTTGCCCGCAGGGGTCCCAAAGCCCACCGAGACGCTGGGCTACCAGATCATTCGATGGGCTCAGAAGTTCATTGTCCAGCCAGACGGCGACAGGGCAGGCGAGCCCTGGCAGTTCACTCCCGAGCAACTGCGCTTTGTGTTGTGGTTCTACGCCATAAAACCGGATGGCACATGGAAATACAGCGCGGCAACGCTGCGGCGGGCAAAGGGGTGGGGCAAGACACCGCTCCTCGCCGCCCTCGCGATCACTGAGTTCTTGGGCCCCTGCCGGTTCAGTCATTTCGACGCCTTCGGCTTGCCCGTAGGAAAGTCCGTCCCGCTGCCCGTCGTTCAAGTCGGCGCCACTGCGCTTGATCAGACGGAACAGACAATGGACATGATCCGAGGCATGCTTTCCGAGTCCCCAGCCGAAGCGGTATACGGGCTGGACATCGGAAAGATGGTCGTTCAGTTCAAGTCTGGAAAGCCCGGAAGCATCAAGCCAAAGGCCACTGCGGGCCGCACAAATGAAGGCAACCGGCCATCGTTTTGCCTGATGGACGAATGCCACCATTGGGTGGGCTCGAATGGGGGCCCAGAATTCTTCCAGACCTTGAAGCGAAATGTCGAAAAGAGCACCCTTATGGGCGCTCGGTGGGTTTCCACGACGAATGCTTACAACCCCAATGAGGATTCAGTTGCTCAGATCATCCACGAGAGTGAGATGGTCTCGCGGGGCTATTGGCTGTACGACTGCCTAGAGGGCCCTATTGCACTCGAAGACATCCGAGATGCCGCAGCCGTGCGAGCAGCCCTCACGGCGGCTTACGGGGACGCGACTTGGGCTGACATCGACGGCCTGACGCGGACGATCCTCTACGACCGCACTACTCCTGACAGCACGTATTTCCGCTTCTTTTTCAACCAAATCGCTGAGTCCTCTGACGGCTGGATGAGTAAGTCCGAGTGGGACGCCTGCTCTGAAGAAGACGACCCGATCATGCCCGGCGATCAGATAGCAATTGGCTTTGACGGCTCGATCCGGGGAGACGCAACGGGCCTTGTCGGCGTCCGCCTTCGTGACGCCAAGCTCTTTGTCCTCGGCGTCTGGGAGCGCCCAGAGAACGCGCATGATGACTGGGAAGTCGATGTTCTTTCCGTTGAGGCTGCGGTTGCTCGCGCCTTCAAGGAGTACCGGGTTGAGTGGCTGTACGCCGATCCGCCGTACTGGCAAGAGAACATCGGCCGTTGGGCCATTGAGCACGGTGAGGATTACGTCTTTGAGTTCTGGACCAATAAACCAACCAGAATGACTCAAGCCGTGGAACGGTTCCGCACTGCCGCGATGGTCAACGACCTCAAGCACGACGGAGACCCCCGGCTTACTCGCCACGTACTTAATTCCGTGACTCGGGAAGTCCCTCAAGGGCTTCTTATTCAGAAGGACTCTCCGCGCTCTAAGCGCAAGATCGACCTAGCCGTATGCGCCGTACTCGCCTTGGAGGCACGCGCCGATGCCATCGCTGATGGACGTCTCAAGATTCGCAGGAGCCGCGTAGTGGGCTTCTAAGGGGGCCCGCTTATGATCGTTCCGCCAGGCAGCCATACCGCTTTTATCGGGAAGCCGGAAACTCCTGAGCAGTGGCTCATGTACCTGTACGGAAAGGTACCGGGCCCAATGCATCCCTCGCAGGCGTACAGCGCCTATTACGAGGGAGAGCAACAGAAGTTGGCGTTCTCGCAGATGCGGTATAAGGCCGCGTTCGCTTCTGTATTTGAGCAGTGGCGAGACAACTTCTGCGGCACGATCATCGACGCTACGAACGAGCGCCTCCACATCGACAGCTTCCGCATCCCTGGCGAGGACGATGGCAAGGACGCTCGGGCCTTCTGGCAGCGCTCGTGTATGGACGCCTACTCGACCTCTGTGCACCTTGAGGCGCTGATCACCGGTAGGGCGTTCGTCGTCGTGTGGGCCGACGCCAAGGGTGAGCCCACCATCACGCCTGTCCCTGGCAGTCGCATGGCTGTCAGCTACAAGCCCGGCTCTCTCTGGGAGCTGGAGGCGGCAGCTCGGTTCGAGATGGACCCCTGGGGCCGGCAACAGGTCACGCTCTGGACTGAGGAGTACGTCTACGAAGTTGCCTACGGCACGACCGAGTGGGACCAAGGCGTACGGCAGACCAACCCCCTGGGGCGCGTGCCTGTCGTGCCGTTCGAGAACCGCTCTCGGCTCGGCATGGACCCCATATCGGATCTCGTCAATGCTGTTCCAATTCAGGACGCGATCAACAAAATCACGATGGATGCTCTCACCGCATCCGAGATGGCTGCCTATCCTCAGCGATGGGTCACCGGTATCGAGATCCAAGAGGACGAGAACGGGAATCCGCGGGCTCCGTTCAACGTCGGTCTCGACAAGCTATTGCAGGCTGAGGACCCTAACGCCAAGTTCGGTGTATTCCAGCCCGCCGACCTCAAGAACTACGTGACTTTGGTCGATATGCTCGTGCAGCATCTCGCCACCGTTTCTCGCGTACCCAGTCATTATTTCCTGGTCAACTCCTCCAACACGCCTTCCGGCGAGGCGATCATTTCGGCAGAGGCTGGACTAGTCGCCAAGGTCCGTGAGCGCATGCTTCATTTCGGTGAAGCGTGGGAGAGAGTCATCAGACTTTGCTTCGCGGTAAAGAACGACAAACGCCGTGACGCCTTCGAGATGGAGACGCGTTGGCGCGATCCGGAGTATCGAACTGAGGCCCAGCACATCGACGCGTTGCTGAAGTTGAAGCAGCTCGATGTTCCTCTTGAGTTCTTGTGGTTCGAGGCAGGGTTCACCTCAGCTCAGATATCCGACTTCCGCGAAATGCGGAAGCAGGACGCCAAGGCTCAGGCCGAGATTCAGAAGCTCATGCCCCAGCCCGAACCGCAGCCCTCAACTGCCTCTAAGCCCCCACAGGGCAACGCCGGTAACGCGAACCGGAAGATCCATGAGGCGAAGACCTGACCGGCCGAAATGGCTAGTCCATCCGAAATGGAACACACATGACTCAGAACGCTGGTGCCGGCGACGACGCACAGAAGCCCGAGGGCAATCCCCCGGTGACTCCCCCTGTTACACCTCCTGCCTCCCCGACCTTGGAAGAGGTCACCGCTGACCGAGACCGCTGGAAGGCGCTCTCTCGGCAGAACGAAGGCAATTTCAACTCCACCCGTACGGAGCTTCAGCAGCTCCAGGCGGCGCAGGAAGCCGCTCTTGAGAGCGCTCGAACCGAGGGCCGGACGTCCGCTCTAGGAGAGATCTCAACCGAGCTGGTCACTGCGGAACTTCAGCTCCAAGCCGTCAAGGCGGGTGCTGACCTCCCTGACCTCTCGTACCTCGACCTGACGCGCTTCGCGGGCGACGACAAGCGCCCCAGTCCGGATGCGGTCAAGGCGTTCATCGATTCCCTGCCCTCAAAGAATTCCGGCTCAGACTTCCCGCACCTTGCCGGGGCCGGGCACAACCGGGGCAACCCCACGAACTTCAGCAGCAACGACCCCACAGAGCTTGCTGACTTCATCGCAGGCGGAACGTTCCTCTAAACCCCTCCTTCAATCGCTCAGCCCTCTGCGGAGGGGCTTTAGCAGCCTCATATCGGCACGCGAACAAGCCCCCTCGGGGGGCTTTTTTCATGCCCTCTTGGAGGCTGAATGCCGACCCAGCATCACTTTAACCTTGATCCCAAGCAGGTCACTATTGCTGCGCTTGGGCTTCTTGATCGTCAGCTCACCCTTGGCGGAATCCCGGCCCGGTACTCGGAGCTGAATTTCACTGGCGGAATCGGTGACGTAATCAACGTCAACCGTGAATCCCGGGGTATTCCGGTTCAGGAGTCGGGTATCTCGACCCCGATTAAGAACCCGATCACCGGCGATAAGAACGTTTTTGCGGCGGCTTCGGACCGTCCGCTTCCGACTGCGGATCGGCGGGCGCCCGATGGCTTCATCAATGAGTCCCGTTTCCCTGTGCAGCTGACCACTCTCGCTCAGAACGGCACCACGCTGAGCATGGAGCAGATCGCCTTCGATTTGCGCCAGTTCGGCTCTCAGGTTCTCAGCAAGCTCACAAGGGGTTTCGCCGAGTATTTCGATGACACAACCGCTAGCTTTATCAAGGCGAACATCAACCGCAGTTCCCTGACAGCCGCTCAGAAGGCGGCTATCGGTGGCGATATCACCGTGTCCATTCCGACAGCCGACGGCACCGCCGCCAACCTTTCGCGGCGCGCTCTTGGGATTCGTACGGCGCTTGTGGATGCGCGCATGGCCCTGGGCATTGCGGGCGTACCCGCCTCTGAGCGCTACCTCATTTGTGGCCCAGAGGTCGAGGCGATCCTTCTCAAGGACCCGGAATTTGTCGCCGTCGACTACTCCGGGGACACCAATGCCCTTCGCCGGGCGACTATCGGACGCATCTACACCTTCGACATCGTCCCGCACAACTCTTTCGGCCTGGAGATGTACGTCTTCCACAAGTCGGCAATGCTCCTTGCCTCTGCCTGCCCTGCAATTCCGATGGGCGCGGTCACCGGCTCGGTCCAGAATATCAACGGCATCGCAACCCGAATGCTGGTCGACTACGACTATGGCAAGAAGGCTGACACGGTCGGCCTCGACACCATGTACGGCCTGGCCACGGTCAGGGAGGACCCGGATTACTCGGTCCGGGGCACCCCGGTTGGCGAGAAGTTTGTCAGGGGCCTGAAGATTTCCGTCACGGAGACCGCTCCTGCTGGCGGCTGATCTCCCTTAACCACTTAGGGAGAACACATGCCGCTAGCAACTGCTGAGGACGTGGCTGCCCGCCTCGGGCGGCCCGTCCAAGCGGATGAGCAACCCCGCATCTCTGCCTTCCTTGCCGACGTAACAGGCTTCATTGAGGACCACTGCGGCCGAGACATGGACCGGCGAGCATCCCAGCCCATCACCCTCTACCCAGAGGGGGGCTGCACTCTCTCCGTTCCGCCGCGCTTCCGCACGTTCCTCACCGTTGCCGGCGCCCTGCAGAACGGCCAGGAGGTCACTGGCTGGACGTTCAACGGTCGTGAGCTGACGCGCGAATACGGGTGGGGCGAAGCCGCGGTGACGCTCACGGCCTCCTGGGGCTATGAGGCCGTCCCTGCCTCGCTCAAAGCCATTGCCTGCTCCGAGGTCATCCGCTGGCTTGCCCTTTCCCCCGGAGTCGGCAAGGAGCGGGTTGGGGAGGTCGAGATTGAGTTCTCCTCGCCCAGCTCGGCGCAGACGCTCTCTCAGGCAGCACGTACCAGCCTGGCGCCGTACAGGCGCAGTCGTCTTGGTTCCCTGACTCTGCGCAGGCAAGGGCCTGGCCTCGACCTGAGGGGGCCCGTTGTTCTCAATGACTGACCCCGTTGAGGTCTGGCGGGCTCCCAAGCTCAAGAGCGCGTACACCAGCCGCCCGGACTGGGACCAGGCCGTGAGGGTCTGGGTTGGGGTCGCCTCTGTGCAGCCCGATAGGGCGTATGAGTCCTACTCCCCCGAGAGAGACCAGTCTCAGGAACGGCTCTCCGTGTTCCTGCCCTTCGAGGCGGTCATCACCTCGGGCGACAGGGTGAAGCTCGGCGGCTTCATGTACGACGTCGACGGAGAGCCCGAACGTTGGGCCTACACCTCTCGTCGGCACGTCAGGCTTTCCGCCTGGAGGGCTCTGCGATGACCGAGCCCAAGAAGACTGCCCGTACCAAGCTGGTACTTCGGCCAGGCTGGGAGCGTGAGGCGCTGTCCTCGCCTGGTGTGAAGGAGCTGGTTGCCAAGCGCACAGGCGAACTCCTGCACAGAGCCATTACCGACGCCCCGCGACGCGGCCATGGCGCGCTGCCCTGGAACGCCATCAAAAGGAACCTGGAAGCCTACCTACGGCTCGATCATCACGGCTGGTTCGGCAACGTCGTCATCGAGGACGATCCCAAGGTCCGTCACGCGATGCTGCAAGAACGGGGCTTCACCAGCCCCCGAGGAAGAAGAGTCAAGGGACGTAGGTACCTCAAGGGCGCCCTTCTGAAAATGAGGGTGCGATGAGGATTGACCCAATAGAGTTCCTGATCACCTATCTCGAATCTCTCTCGGAGATTCCTGATGGCGCGGTGCTAGGTGACCTCACCAACCACGTTACGGGTGAGACTGCGGTCTACCTGGAACACATGGGCGGCTTCCGTGTGGTGCGGGACAGCATGGACCGGATTGACATTGAGTACGCCGCGTACTCAATGGACCGCAAGGAAGCAATCGACCTCGCGCTTCTCGTACGCGAAAAGCTACTAGAGGAGCTTCCTGACACCGCCGTTGGCGGCGCCTTGGTCCTGGACGTGGACGAGGTTGAGTCTCCGAAGTACGACCCTGACGACTCCTCGCGTGAGCACGTCTATTGCGGACAGGTGGCCATCTTCTATACCGCCGCCTGACAGTCCACCCTTTCCAGCCCCCTTACTTGGGGGCTTTTTTTATGCCCTCAGGAGGCCACATGGCCAATGATCCAAACAAGATTCGGTTTGCTCCAAATGGCTCGCTGTACGTGGCCATGCTTGTTGGTGACACCGTCAAGCCCCCTGTCGATCTAGGTGACGGAGTCGCGCCCCCAGTTGGGTACAAGGCTCTGGGATATGTGGATGAGGGCGGCGTGACGCTGACCCCCGCCATGGAGACCCAGCCCGTAAATGCCTGGCAGTCCGCAACCGCGGTGCTCTTCAATGTCACCTCCGCGAGTTTCTCTGTGAAGGCGACGCTCCAGGAAACCAACGAAATTACGACGGAACTGTTCTGGGGCGCTCAGTGGGTTGAAATCATGTCGTCCGAAACGCCTGCCGTTGGTACGGGCGTCTTCCGGCTCGACCTGGCGTCCACTCCGGACCTGAAGGAGATTTCTCTTGTCGTGGACTGGAACCAGGGCGCCATCCGTAACCGGTGTGTCATCCCGCGAGCGATGATCTCGGACCGTGGAGCGATTCAGCTCAGCCGCACTGAAAACGGAAAGTTCGAGCTGACCATTGAGGCGCTCGACTCCGCCGGCATCCTCGGCTACGTGCTGACCAACGACGACATCATCCCGGGCACTAAGACTTCCACGGGCTGAGTAAATCCCCCGAGCCGGGGCGGGGTTACGCCCCCGGCACCCTTTGAACCTCACTCACAAGGAGTCACCCATGTCCGCTCAGAAGAAGCCTGCCGCGAAGAAGAACGGCGCGAAGAAGGTTGCTGCGGTTGCGGCTGAGGCCAAGAAGACGGTTGCCACCTTCAAGCATCGTGGACTCGTCTTCACGCTGCCGCACCCAAGGAATTTCCCCCTTGAAGTGCTGATGACTGATGACGAACTGGAAGCCACCCAGCTCATTTTGGGTGAGGACCAGTGGGCCGCATACCTCGCCACCCGCCCGGACATTGAGGACTTCGGTGAGCTTGCCCGCAAGATGTCTGAGGCGCAGGGACGGGACGACGACTCGGGAAACTGATAGCAGTCGTCCGCGTCATTCAGGAGTTCCCTGACGAACTTGAAGCAGATTTGCTTGAGTTCTTCGGCGTTGACCTCCTGGACCTGTGGCACGGGCGGCTGTCTCTCCGACGTATCGGTGTTCTCGTCGACTCCCTCATGAACAAGCCTGGCCGTTCCTCGCTTCTCATGGCTATGGACGAACGTGCCCAGTGGGCTGAGTCGGACTACCTCCTTGCTCGCGTGTCTGACGCGCTTGAGCTCTCTAACTATCTCTTCCTCAAGGCCAATGTCCCAGAAGAGGACGTCACGCACCTTGAGCTTCCTCCACCGATTCCGCGGCCCGGTGAACCGGAGCCGCAGCCAGCACCAGAGCCAGGGTTCAGCGATGCCGGGGAACTCATGAGCTTCTTTGGGCGGCTGAATAGCGCCTAAGGGGGCCTCATGGCAGAAGGACGCGGCCCAATCAAGGTCGGCACGGGCTACATCGAGATCATCCCGAAGGTTCTCCAGAAGGACATGAGGGAGCTTCGCACCAAGGTCAACAGCGAGCTGGCGAAGATCGGTGCTGCGGCCTCCAAGGAAGTTTCAAAGGCCGTCAAGGAGGGGCTTGCTGGCCTGCCCAGGGAGACCCAGAATCAAGCCAAGAGGGCCAAAGAAGCGGTCGAGAAGGAAGCCCTCGACACCGCCAAGACTCTAAAGAAGATCGAAAAGCAGATCACCAAGGAGTACGGCGAAGAGGCCGCAAAGCGGTTCCGCGAGTACCGCAAGGGCGAGGAGAAGAAGCAACGGCTCTTGGCCGAGACCTCCGCTGAGACGCGCAAGGCGGTCAAGGAAACCGTGCGCCAGGAGGAGGCCGCCGCCAAGCAACGGCAGACGACCGCTGAGCGCCTGGAGAGGAGCCGTCAGAAGCTCCAGCTTCAGACCCAGCGGGAGCACGACCGCCTTGAGCAGCAGAAGACCCGTGAGGCAGAGAAGCAAGCCCGGCTCCAGGTGCAGGCTCAGCGCGAGGCTCTGCGGCAGCAGATAGCGGCACAGCGTGAGGCAGTTCGTCAGCAGGTGGCAGCACTCCGGGAGCAGGCCGCCGCACAGCGCGCCACCCTCCAGGACGGCATCGCTGATCAGCAGCGACGCATGGTCCAGCTCCGCGACCAGATCCGGGACATCAACCGGAACATCAACACCACGAACAGAACCACTCAGTCCTACTTCGCCAGGACTGGCCAGAGCGTCAAGAAGATGGGCACTTGGTTTGACCAGGTGGGCATGTCGATCAATGAAGCGTCCAACATCCTGACCACTCGCTTCCTCGCACCGCTGGCAACGGCTGGAGCGGCTCTGACGGCAGTCGGTGTTGAGAACGCGGACAAGCGTCTTCTCGGTCAGTTGGGCCTCTCCTCGGCGGGCGTGTCCAAGTCGGTATCTGCCGCGCAGATGAAGGCTATTCAGGAATACGCCATCAATACGCCGTTCTCCATTGATGTCATGCACGAGTACCAGATGAAGATGATTCGGTCGGTGGCTGGTGCTGACAAGAACTGGTACAGCAAGAACGCTGGTACACGCGGTGGCGCAGCCAACAAGGCTGCCGAGAAGACCACTGATCTCATCATGGCTATCGGTGACTCGATGGCCCGAGCGGGCAACCTGAACCCTCATCAGTTCCAGCGCGCCATGTACGCGATGGACATGATCATGGACATGGACCGGGCGCCGACGAAGAACGTCAAGCAGCTCGCTGCGGCCTCCGGTATGCCGGCTGCGGAGCTTGCCCAGCTCCTCGGGTTCCAGAATTCCACAGAGATGTGGAAGATCATCGGTACTCCCGCCAAGGACGGGGGCGGTGTTACCGGTAAGCAGATCGCTGACTCGATGCTCAACTACTGGAACCCCGAGAAGTACAAGGGCTCCAAGAAGGGCGACGGTTCCCAGGGCTTCGCGGCCTCGATGACCAGTCAGACCATCACCGGGCGTCTTCAGCAGATGAAGGAGCGAGCCTCTTTCGAACTGGGCAACCTCTTTGTTGAAGAGGGCCAGGACGGTACCTACAAGTACACCGACCTGGGTAACAAGCTCGCTGGTGACGGCGGAATCCTGGACCAGGTCCAGGGCATGGCCAAGAAGTGGGCGCCGAAGGTCGATGACTTCCTGTCGACCTTCCTGGATGCTGGCTCGCGGTTCCTCACCATGCTGGACGACACAGCCACATGGCTTGAGGAGTCCGGACTTGCAGATCTCGCCAAGCCCATTGCGGACTTCCTGATCCAGTGGGGTCCTCTGATCCTCGCAGTTGGCTTGCTTTCCAAGGTGCTCGGTAAGGCTGTCGGACTCGTCGGCCGCGCCTTCAGCCCTCTGGCTGCTGTGACAAGAGCTGGTGTCCGTACCTACGAGGGACAGCGGGACATCCGCAGCCAGCGCCGTGCAGCTCGGGACGCTCGCAACGACGCCCGAACCAACGGCTCCTCTCGTCGGGAGGTCCGGCAGGCAGGCCGTGACGCCTACAGGCAGCAGCAGACGACCAACCGCAACGGCGACAGCCGTACGACGGGCAGGCGGCTCCTCGACGGCTTCATGGGGCGTGACTCCCGTGAGCAGGACGGACAGCGGCAGATCCGTGCCCTTGAGGATCAGATCCGTGAGGCTCGGGACGAGGCCACCAATCTCCGCGACGAGCTGCGCGAGACCAACAGGGAAAGCATGCGGCAGATCACGGCCGCACTCGCCGGCAACGGCAACGGCTCAGTGCAGGGTGCCGCCACTCAGGCGGGCCAGGCAGTCAACCGGGTTCAGCAGCAGGCACAGCAGGCCAACAACGCCTCTCTTGGCCAGCTGCGCCAAGAGGTCGACAAGGTTGAGAAGTCGGCACGGGACGCGGCTAATCGGCTGGGTGTTGCCAAGAACCACGTAGACGCGCTGAACGGCAAGAACCTCAATGGGATCACTGCTGAGGTCAACCAGCTCAAGGCGGCTGCCGAGGGCGCCGGAAAGCAGATCACCAGCGCCAACACGCGCGTAGGGAACCTCAACGGCAAGAACGTCAATGGCGTCACCGGGTCAATCAACGACCTGCGGACAGCCGCGAAGAAGGCAGCCGATCAGATAGGCGACGGGGCAAGGTCCTCGTCTACTTCCGGCCGAACTGCCAACCTCAACCGACGCCGACTGACGGACGTGATCGCGGAGTTCAAGAAGCTCACGAACTCCGCCAACGACGCCTACAAGAAGGTGGGTCAGGGCACCGGCGCGGGCAGCCTCGCGGGCCGGGTCGGGCTTCTGAACAACCGCTCCCTCAAGGATGTCACCAAGCGGGTTGATGACCTTCGGAAGGCTCTGGGCAAGGCCAAGGATGAGGGCGACGGTCTCGACGATGCACTGGGCCGTATCGGGAAGCGGTCTCCTGGCGGCGGAGGTGGGTCTTCCAAGGGCAAGAAGAACGCCCGCGGTGGTGTGGCGACCCAGGCTGACGTCTCGATGTACGGGGTCATGCCGGGCTATGCGCCCTGGGTCGACAGCATCCCAGCAGTCCTCTCCCCTGGTGAGTCTGTGCTCCGTCCCGAGGTCACTCATGCTCTCGGCTCGGACACGATCAACTCATGGAACTCGCTCGCTATCCGAGGAAGGATCAGCCGCAATGCTCGCGGTAGTTCTGGTGGTGGCGGAAAGTTCAACCTCGACCAGATCAAGGAAATGATCAGCCTCATGGACATTGCCCCTGTGGGCACTGCCATGTTGAAGACGATGAAGCTCGACGGAACATCGGACCCTCTTGGGGGAAAGACCCAGGACGGCATTCTCCGCACAGGCGATCACTCTGCCGGAATTGGCGGCTCTGCTGGCGCCCAGAAGTTCAAAGGCATGTACGACTGGATGACCGAGGACGTATTCACGTTCCTCAAGAAGGTCCCCAGTGGCGTGGGCCAGATCGCCGGCATCCTCGGAGGCTCCCTCAGCCCCGTCCTCTCTGATTACTTCTGGGATGACGTGTGGAAGGGCAATGGAAACATTGTCGACCGAGGAAACAAGTATCTCGGTCACGTATTCTCCGGCGAGACCTTGTCTAGGGCTTGGGATGACCTTTTCGGCGGAGTGACGGACTCGCTCGGTTCCCTATGGGATGCCGCGACTAACCCCATCGATACATTCTCTGACGCGTTCAAGTCTGTCGGAGAGGTGATATCCGGCTCCTACAACAACCTGATCGGGATGGTCGAGACCGTTAAGGAAGTGAAGGATGCACCCCGCGCGTATGCGGGTCGGGTGTTTAACGGGTTCATGGCCAATGCCAAGGAAGCCATGCCGAACACCGAAGGCCTCTTTGACTTCGATGACGGGGCAAAGGTGAGCGCCAAGACGCCCGACTTCGGAGCCAACATGGCCTCTCCCGGAAAGGGATCGGGAGCACAGCGGTGGGCACCAGTGGCCGCACAGGCTTTGTCCCTCCTCCGTCTTCCTTCATCGGCACTGGGCACGGTCGTCAACCGTATTCAGACTGAGTCAGGCGGCAACCCGAACATCGTCAACAGATGGGATAGCAACTGGCTTGCCGGGCACCCTTCCGTCGGGCTAATGCAGGTTATCGGGCCGACTTTCTCCGCCTACGCGGGGAGGTTCAAGAACACCGGGCCCAAGCTGTATGGAACTTCCGTCAACCCTCTTGCCAACATCTACGCGGGTCTGAACTACGCGCAGAACCGATACGGGTCCCGGTGGCAGTCGGCACTTAAGGGAACCAAGGGGTACGCATCCGGCACTCTCTCCGCATCACCCGGGCTTGCGATGGTGGGCGAGAAGGGGCGTGAGCTAGTTGCCTTTGGTGGCGGTGAGCGTGTGTTGGATAACGCCGACACCGAATCCCTCCTCGGAACAAAGTACGAGATACACATCCACGAGGCAAAGCACGAGTCGACGCCCCAGGCCGTCATTCGGGCTCTCCAGCAGGCAGAAGCCCTGTACGCCAACCTGTAAGGGGGCTCAATGCCGATTCCGGTCAAGGCGCAAGTCAGACCACCAGTCATACAGGTCCCCGCTCCTCCGAATGCGGTTGCCTGGGGGCAGACGTACGTGTCGATTGCCGGGGGAAACGGTCAGGGAGAGGAAATCTCCCTGACCGGATTCACTGGGTCTTCATGGCCTGGCGTCCTAATGCAGCCAGGCGCCACGGGCCTTGACATGCCACCCTTCAACCTGTCGTCCGACGAGGCCCCAAATCTCGACGGCTCCATATTCCGGAATGCTCGTGCCACAGCCCGCGAGTTCATGATTCCGGTCTATCTCTACGGAATCGACCGACGGACGGTCAACGAACTGAAACGTAAGTTCTACCGCGCACTCAACCCAAAGCGGGGCTACTGCGTATTCAAGTTCACCGAGGGCAACGGAGTAACTCGGCAGATATCCGCCTACTACAAAGAAGGAATGCAGGGGGCAGAAGGCGAAGCCGCGGGCTTCACGTGGGCCAAGTATGGCCTCCAGTTCACTGCGATGGACCCGTGGTTTTATCCCCCGCGCCCAGAGTCGACACGGTGGGACTTCGGCGAGGGCGATCCTCTGCTGAGCACGACGGCTAGCTTCTTTCCACTGCACATAACCAGCGGCGTAATGGGCGGTCCTGGCGTCACCATCTCCAACCCCGGCGATGATGACGCGTACCCCGTGTGGGAGCTTCACGGGCCCATCAAATCCTTCGCTCTCACCAGCCCAGACGGGGAGACGGTCAAGGCCTCAGCTCCCGCTGACGGCACGGACCTCGTCCCTGCTGGCCGTGTTCTCACCATTGACACACGGCCTCGCCGAAAGACCGTGAAGGACGACCTAGGCGCCAACTACTGGGGCCGCCTAGAAACCAACCCGCAATTCTGGTCAGTGGCACCGGGCGACACGAAGGCCACAGTCTCAGTCGTGACGGGCTCGGGCATGGCGGCTGTAGTCCTGTCCTTCTATCCGCGATACGCATCCTTCGTATAGGAGAATCCTTGGGCTACCGCGTAGAGGTGTTCGACAAGAACCTGAAGCGAATAGGTGAGATCGATGAATGGATCTCGCTGGACTTCACCGTCCGTCTGGGCCAAGAGGGTTCCTGGCAGATCCTGGTGAAGGACGACACGCCACAGGCAGCGCTCATCGAGAAGGGAGGCGGAATTGCCATCTGGCAGGACGGAGTTCCGAAGCCTCTGCTCTCTGGGCAGGTCGACGTCTATCAGAAGTATTGGACGAAGGTCCAGCACACCGGGCCAGGATCGCTCTATATAGCGGGCAAGTGCCATAACCAATTCGCCTACAGCAGGCTGGCATTCCCGGACCCTTCCCTTCCTGTCACTCAGCAGTACAAGTCCCCGCTGCCGTTCCGGGCATGGCGGGCTGGCAAGCCTGTAGGGCAAATCATGTATGAGGAGTTGAACCGGTCCCTCGGTCCCTCTGCGCTTGCAGACCGCAGGGTTCCGGGCCTCAATATCCCGCCGTCCACGCTGGGCGGGCCGTTGTCGGACAATCTTCGCTTTGACGTGATCGGCAGCAAGATCGAAGAGTGGACTAAGCCCAAGTTCCGGTCCGTCGCCTACCGGTTCATCTACAACGCCGAAACCCAACAGATAGACCTCGACATCTTCAAGCCGCGGGACCTCTCCAAGGAAATTCGTCTCAGCCCCGAGCTCGGGAATCTTCGCGAGTACATATGGACCCTGAACGCCCCGAAGATCACCAGAGCCATAGTGGGGTGTGCCGGCGAAGGCCTGGAGCGCTACTACTACCAGAAGGTAGATGCGGCATCAGAAGCCGAGTGGGGGCGCGTGATTGAGGTGTTCGTCGACAGGCGGGACATCCAACTCAAGGTCGATAAGGCTACGGGCCTCCCCGTGAAGTCTGATGCAGCTATGACCACTGAGGATTTCGAGGCAGCGAAGGACGCGGTCCAGGAGGCAGCAACGACGGCTCTCGAAGAGGGCGTTAAGAGCGGCAACTTTCAGATCTACCCCATTGATACCGACGAATGCCTCTTCGGCCGAGACTATTTCGTCGGCGACATAGTCACGGTTACAGCCGACGGCACGGAGTACAGCGATGTAGTGCGCGAGGTCGCAATCAGCGTGGACGACGGGGGAAACACCCAAGACGTCAGTCCCAAGCTGGGGCAACAGGGATCTGGCGAACCGCTGAATTTGTATAAGACCGTGTACGACATGCAGAAAAAGCTACGGCGGCTAGAGGCGAGGATGTAATGGCAGAAACCAGCTACCCGTTCAGCGAGGACAATGCCTCTGGCGGATCAAAGATCGTCGGCCAGACACAGTGGCAGCAAATGGCGTCCATGTGGGGTCCAGATCAGGTGGACCACTCAATGACCAGCTCTGACACTGCATTCAAGGCCCGAGTGGTCAACCGTTCCATCGAGATCCAGCCCGGCAAGGCATTGGTGGGTGGGTTTCACTACCACCTGACC
The DNA here is from genome assembly GCF_040643025.1 of Streptomyces sp. NPDC047525. NCBI lineage: Bacteria > Bacillati > Actinomycetota > Actinomycetes > Kitasatosporales > Streptomycetaceae > Streptomyces > Streptomyces sp. NPDC047525. The sequence goes on along the minus strand of NZ_JBEYTL010000016.1, from coordinate 124,880 downwards.
AGCACTCTGACGGTACCCATTGCGTCCAATAGCTCTGCGTACTACCGCAGGGATATCGTTGTGATTCAGGTCGACATGTCCAAGAGCGCTGCAAACATCGCTGTGGTTCAGGGAACGCCCGCCGCAACTCCTGTGCCACCCCAGCCTCGCAGGCTGGCAGGCGGCCTATGGGAAATGGTCCTCTATGAGGTTGATGTTGCGGGCAATAACGCCTCGATCACCTTTCAGTACAGATTTCCATGCCGCACACCAACCTCTGTCTCCTTCCCGTGGACGGGAACAGCCACGGGCGGCCTCAAGTTCCTTCCCCAAGGTTCATTTGCCGTAGAGGCGGCTGTCGGTGACACCACTTCTCAAAATGAACTCTACAAGGGCAAGGACGGCACTCTGGTAGCGCGCGACCTTGGTAAGTCGCGTACGTACTCGCCATTGCTGCTGAATACCGCCCCCATGGGCGGCACACGCACGGGGCGTTGGCGCTGGATCGCGCCCAACACTGTGCATTTCTCGGCACGCATTGAGAACGACACCTCCAAGGACATCACACCTATTGGGGATTACTGGATTCTCGGCCTGACGCTCCCCGTACCAGCGAACAACAAGACGGGGCAGGTCGTAGCAGGCTTCATTGACAACAACAGCAGCACGAACTCATCGGCGATTCCGAACTTCGTCGATGTCACCGGGGCCATATACAAGGGCAGCGGCTCAGGGACTACGAACCTCTACCTGTACTACCCGAGCCCAAAGAGCGCCTCTGGCGGACTTGACGGCCTCAAGGTCATTCCCCGAAGGGGATACGTCAATGTCTCGGGCACCTACGAGGCACATAACTAAGGAACAGAGGAGGCCGCATGGCTCGAAATCTCTTTGGCGGTACAGCGGCCGACACCGCAGAGGACGCCTCGGGTGCCCGCGTCCCTGGAGCAACAGGAACAGTCTGGGACGGCCCGGGAGAAGGCAGTAATCAGATCACTGATCTGACAACTGAGGACGGGGCCCCGCTCACATCGCTGACCGCCGATGACACAGGCATGGTGCCAGCCTTCTACGGGCCCGAGGACTCCAGAGAGCGGCTCTGGGTCGACTTCGGAGGCGGCAGGGTCGCTCTTGTTTCCGCCACGGTCGGTGACCGTCTCAGGGATCACCTGATGGCCACAGACCCTCACGGGACGCACGAGGGAGCTGTAGCGGCCATCGAGGCGCGGATGGGCAAGCCACTGGGACTGGCCACCCTCGACGCGTCGGGAAAGGTCACTGCCTCCCAACTCTGCGTTTACCAGCCGGGGGTGTACGTACCTACAGGGTGGGGTTCGTACTGGAAGGCCAAGCGAGATGCGGCCCTCAGCGGCGGCACAGCCCGTCTCGTGGTTGTCGGCGGTTCCGCCTCTCAGGGCTACTACGCCAGCAACCTCCACTCAGGCGGCTGGGTCGGCGGAGTCCGCCAAGCCCTACAGACGCACTACGGAGATGGCGGCTCGGGCATGTTCCCCGCCTCCAGGACGGCCGCGTATATCAAGGGCGCTTCGGACACGGCGGCTCTCGCCGCCTGGACGGCCAACAGGAGCGTTGCCAGCCACACAGGCATCTGGACTGTGGGGGGCAACAACTTCGGTCCTGGCACGTGCTTCATCTACACACAGACTTCAGGCAGCTCGCTGACCTTCACCGTCTCTGGCACCACGGTCCGCATCTACACAGTGACGGGGGCCAGCACGCGAGCGGGCTACACGTACTCGATTGACGGTGCCGCACCTGTGGCCGTAGCCAATGGAGGCGGCTCGGTTGCCTCCATTCAGACCACCGCGGTTACCGGGCTGAGCGCCGGCACGCACACCGTCACCCTCGCGTGGAACGGCACTTCAAGCGGTAGCGAGCAGTACCTCTCAGTATGTGGAGTCTCGGGGGAGAACACCGCAGGCGTGATCGTCGACAACTTGGCGAAGGCTGGCGCCCTGTCGTCGACCTACGGCAACCACACTGCGTCGGCCCTCAACGCTGTATGGAACGGCGGCTCCAACTACCCGGCGGACTGCGTGATTTACACCGCAGGTCCGAATGATGCTGCGGCGGGAACGTCCGGCGATACATGGGCCGCCAACGTTGCCCGCTACCTCAAGGCCGTCCGAGACAGCAATTCGGGCAAGACCGAGATCATGCTCTTGCTGCCCCATCTCGGCAATCACGACGTGACCAACTTCCTTTACCAGGATTACGCCGTAAGGGCGCGCGGTCTCGCTGAGGCGTACGACGCTGCATTCGTCGACCTCTGGGCACTGGGGCGCAATAGCTGGCCCTTTTGGAATGCGTCGGGCTACTGGGGTACTTCTGCGATACCAGGCCAGACGGGAACAGACTCGGTGCATCTCTCAGACAAGGGATACGAGTACGTAGCGAGCATCGTCACACCTCTACTCATGGCCTGATCAGCAACCGAAAGGCAGCCACACGCGTACCGCCGTGGCTGCCTTTTTTGCTGCCCAAAAGGAGGCCCTATGTCCTTTTCTCAGATCTTCTCCTACTCGGGGCCCCTGGCAACTGTCGTAGCTGCCGTTGTGGTCGTACTCGCTGCTTTCAGGACCAATACCGCTCGGGTCTGGAAGGAAGAGGCCGAAGCCCAGACAGCGCGAGCGAACCGCCTTGAGACGGACCTCAAGGAAATCAAGGCACGGCTTACTCAGATTGAGCAGGACAACCGGCGCCTTATACAGCTCCTCACCTCCATCGACCCCAATCAGCTCACCGCATACCGGCTGCTCCAGCCGACCACGGAGGATAATTGATGGCAACTCCCATGACCGCTGTGCAGCTTGTCGCACAGCTCAGGAAGTTCGGCATTCCCTACAAGGAATATAAGAACTGGAAGACGCACAACCGGAACCATAAGGGCGCTTGGGGCCCCGTGCACGGCCTGATGGTCCACCACACCGGCTCTGACGCAAAGGACCAGCGGGAATTGCTCTACGCGGGCATAGCGGGCCTTCCAGGTCCGCTCTGTCACTTCGGGCTCGCGCAGGACGGCACCATTCACCTCGTCGGCTGGGGCCGAGCCAATCACGCGGGCATGGGTGACGACGACGTTCTTGATGCGGTCATTGACGAGAAGAAAGTTCCTGCCGATAACGAGTCAAATACCGACGGCAACGCGCGCTTCTACGGCGTTGAGATCTGGTACAGCGGAAGTCACGAGATGTCCGATGCCCAGTACGCGACTCTGCGCCTCCTGGCTGCGGCTATCTGCGACTTCCACGACTGGAGCGAAGGGAGTGTTATCGGGCACGGTGAATGGGGCTCTCCCGGCAAGTGGGACCCCGGCTACAAGCCCGGAAAGATGATGAACATGGATGCTGTCCGAAAGGACATCAGGGCGACCCTTTCCAAGGGAAAGCCGTCCAAGCCGACGAAGCCCACTCCCCCGAGCAAGCCCAAGCCGACCGCCCCGAAGTTCCCGGGACGCGGCTACTTCAAGCCGGGGGCCAAGAACAAGCACGTCACCCAGCTCGGCAATCAGCTCATCAAGAAGGGATACGGCTCCTTCTACAAGCAGGGTCCAGGCCCTCAGTGGACGGGCGTGGACCGCGCTGCGGTGAAGGCATTCCAGAAGGCCCAGCACTGGACTGGCAGTGACGCAGATGGATACCCAGGTCCGCAGACCTGGACGCAACTTTTCGACTAGAGGGGGACCTTATGAAGGACTTCATTTCCGAGCACGGCGTTCGCATCTACTCCGTTCTGGCGGCCCTTGTGCCGGCGCTACTCCTGATCTGGCCAGGCATCCCGTGGGAGGCCCTCGTTGCGGCGTCTGCGGGTCTGCTCGGTGTCGGTGTGGTCGCGGCCTCGCACGAGGACACCAAGACCGCTGCGGCCCTCACCGGGCCGCAGAAGGACCCCAATTGGGGCTGATAGACCCCTGAACGCCCGAAAGCCCCCTACCCGATCTTGGGTAGGGGGCTCCTTTTCGTTTGCGGCTCAGTCCCTCGGGCCCTACTTTCCGTCGCTCAACTCCCGGCGACGCCGGGCCCGCTCCTGCTGCCGCTCTTGCAACAGCGCCTTGCGGTGGGCCGAGTTCTGCGGCCACACAGCACGTACCAGGGCGCAAGTGCCGAGCACGAAGAGGGCAAGAACAACGACAACCAGGACGGCCCACCAGGGAGCCGTGTCCGGCAGTGAAAACATGATCTGAACCTTCCGACCTTGCAGGGTCGGGCGGGTCACTCAGGCCGCAAGTATGGCGCTCCCCAGCGCACTACAGCGGTGCCCACCCCAGTAAGTCAGTACGGGGAAGGCTGAGTTCGGTCCTCTTGGTGTGATCTGTGGTGCCGTTTCGATGGGGACAGGCCTCCACACAGGCACCTCGCCTGCGGTCTCCCGACCGAGCAAGCGGGACAGCAACGCGAGTAGCACGCGTACCAAGAAGCCGAGAAGGCACACGATGAGTTCCGCAAGCGCCCGAAGGAAGTCCCGTGCTGCTGAGCGCCTGTCGGCTGCGCTCTGCGCGTCCCGCAGCCGCCCAGCCGCCACCCTGAAGCGTGAGCGTGCGTCGAGCGGAGAGAAGTCAGCAGGAAGGGCACAGCAAGGGGTGTAGGTGTGAAGCTCATCTAGCAGACGTAGATCAAGATCAGGATCGCAGGCCGCTGCGAAGGCCTCAGCTTCGCGGTAACTCGTTACGCCTACGAGGAGGGCCCCACGTACGAAGCGCGCCAAGGACGCTTCTCCATTACCTTCACGAGTCACTAGTTGGCGCCCGGCAAAGCCGCTCTCTTCCATCACACCCCCAATCAGAGAGCCAGAAACTCCCCACAGCCTAGCGGGGCCCTCCGACAACACCGGCTGTGTTGCGCGACAGCGGCCCCCTCCCGTGTACCGGAGGGGGCCGCTCTGTCGCCTTAATTAATCACCTCGGCGGCTGGCCTCCGGAGGGGATAGAGACCGTCCGGGGGCGGGTGCGGTCTATCCGCGCCATCTTGGCCTCGTGCTCCTGGCGCTCCTCGTCGAGCTCCCGAGCGGCGGCTATGACCCCCGTGATGTCAGGGTCCGTCGCAGTCCTCTTGGACCACAGCGAGGAGCCCCATAGTTCCGCGCTCCACCCTTCAACGAAGTCCTCTGGGTCTTCCTCGTCGCGGCTCAGCCACGAGAGGTCTCCTACTCGCTCGCCGCCCGCGTACAGCTCGAACAACGAGCGGTGCTCTGTCTGCCGAACTTCCAGTTCACTCATGCCTATCCCCCCGCATACCTGAAGCCCACGCTAGATGCCCGCCTGCCTCAGTAAGTCGTGACTGCCAGTGTCGGAACACCTCTGCCTGGCGACTGATCCGGTCCGGGCCCTCAACCACGACCACCGACGCTACGCCCTCGTGGACGCGTGTGATCAGTTCGTCAAGAGCTACGTCGTTGTCTCCGGTTTTACCGGTCACCAAGATGTCTTCCACCCAATCAACGATCAAGTGGCCCGTCTCCTGCGCCCAACGGATGATGCTCTGCCGCTGGTTCTGGGACTCGGTGAAGACCAGGGCTGTGTTGACTCGGACGTACCCGATGGCGGGGATCAGCTCTGCACTCATGCTCACGCCTCAGCGTAAGTGACCTGTTCGCCGACTTGGGCAGTGAGCGGGAAGGCCAGTTCCTTGACCCAGATACGCACGTGCAGGCCCTGCACTTCGACATGCTGAACAGTAAGAGTCAGCGGCTCTTCTGTCTGATCCCCGGCATCGATCTCCTCGCCCTCTTCGAGCAGCTCGGCCGTTGTGTAGTCCTCTTTCGTCACTGCGTCTCGTCCTCTCGGAACACCCGTATGTGCGTCACGACCGTTTCCGCCGCCAGCTCGCCAACCATGAAGTGATCGGCCTGGAGGAGCGTCACGAGAACCACTCGCAGCTCCTCGGCGCGAGTATTGGACGCCCTTCGCCGCGCCCGCGTCGTTGTGGATGCACCCTTACGTAGCTCCCCTGCGAGGAGAGCCAGGATGGCCAGGTATCCGCGCCCGTAGCGCGTGCTGATGTCGGCTGTGCTCAGCACTGCTGTCTGCATGACAGTCCCCTGTCTCATCGGTGCTCACAGGTCCCTTGAGGGCCGTTCTCGAAGACGGCCCATATCTCGATGTCATCACCCTGAGGGGACTGGAACGTCCATCGGAGATCCGCCCCCATCGCCATTGCGTCCAAGCCCTCCTCCTCAGATAGCGGCTGAGCGTCGTCTACCTCCCTGGCGAGGGCGCACCAGCCGCAATCGCACCGAAGGCACCTGCACTCACCCGAGGCCGAGCAAGCCTCTTCGCATGACTCGCGGCAGTAGGCCGACTGAAGCACGAGAAGGAGGCACAGAGCCGCGAGAGCGGGGGCGGGTTCGGAGAAGCACTGTCGTTCATCGGGCTCAACGCCCGGCACGTTGCGCCCAACGTGTACGTGCATGTTTCCTCCCAACGAAAAGCGGCCCACCCCCGGAGGGGTGGGCCGCTCAACTGGTCTACAGCAGTGCTTACTTGGTGGCAGCCGAGTAGGCATCACGGATGGACTGAGGCACGCGGCCACGGTCGTTAACGTCGTGGCCGTTCTCCTTCGCCCACGCCCGGATCGCAGCCGTGTCCTGGTTGCCACCCGAGGTGGAGGAAGAGCGCCCGCGGTTGCCGGCGGTAGCCTTCCCCGTCCTGCGGGCCGCCTTCTGGAACGGGTCCAGCGCCTTGCGCAGCTTGGCCGCGTTCTTGTCGCTCAGGTCGATCTCGTACGTCTTGCCGTCGATCGCGAACGTAAGAGTCTCGTCCGCCTCTCCGCCGTCAATGTCATCTGTGAGGAGAACTACTGTCTTCTGAGCCATCTTCTGTCCCTGCCTGTTTCTGGTGAAGTTACGACGTGTGAGCCGGATTCCGCCGTAGCCCTACGCGGAATGCCTTGCCTCTTCGGCGGAGACTTTCACGCAAGTCCCCGGTAGTTCAAGTGTGATCTTTTCAAGCCCCTGTTACGGGCCTACTCGACTTCTTCAATGGGCGTGAACTTCTTCTCCGTCCAGTACCCCACCAAGTTGCGGGTGCGGACGTGGTAGACGGGTTTTCCGTATCGGTGCCCCGTCGCCGCCTGGTCCTGGTCCTGGTGCTCGTCCTCACCCTGCTCCTGGTAGTACGGTTCGCCGTTCTCCGCAGCCGGGGACCACCAGACCTGAGCGTTCCAGGCACCAGAGAAGAACACTGCTCCGGACACCAGGGATCGGACCTCGTAACGGCCATCTCCCACGTGGACGACCTCCGCCCGCCCCTCAGTCACGGGAACTGTCGACCGCTTGCCGCCCTTGCCTCCGAAGAAGATGTGCATAGGACGTTCCACCCGCATTCCGGGGATGTCCTTGAGTGGCCCGTTGGTCCAGTCCTCACCCGGCTTGGGGGGCCTGGTGTGCTGCGCGTGGCCCTGTCCGGCATAGAGCATGGTCCAGGTGGACCGCGCGTCAGGGTCGGTCCCCTTCAGTCCCACGCTAAGGCGAAAGCCGTCTCCGCCCTTGCCCTTCATTGGCTTCGGGGGCGCAAGGACGGTCCCCACCCGCTCCACGTCAGCCCCTCGGGTGTCGACTCCAACGGCGGTAACGTAGTCGCCCGGCGCAAGCCCTCTGACCATCTCATCGAGTTCATCCTTGGACATCTGTCCTTCTCCCTACTTCTTAGCCTTCGCTTCAGCGGTCTTCTGGTCCAGCCGCTGCATTTCTTCCACGAACGCGTCACGGGCGTCCTGAGACGCGTTGTCGTCCGACGAAGCCACCTCCGCTTGGATGGCGAGCCACTCAAGGGTGCGTACGCTGACGCGCCCCCAAAAGCCCTTCCGCCCCTTCCTGAGTTCGTGGATGTCCTCATGAACGCCCGGCTCGTCATCCGATCCGAACTCCCATACCTCCGTGGCCTGGATCTCCTCGTAGAGCGCAGGACTGATCACCACGTGAGTGCGCTTCCCCGACATGCCCCTCATCACCTCCCAGCCGGAACAGGCTGGGCAGACTTCTTGGGGGATGTCGCTCTCTTCCCTGCGGTCTTCTTGGCAGGCGGCTTCTTGTTCGAGCCTTTGCGTGCCGCCGGCACCGCGGCCTTCTTCGCGGGAGCCCGCCGCTTGGGCGGAGCCTTCACAGGCTCGGGCTCGGGTTGCACCTCGACCAACTTGAAGATCACGGGGTTGGCTCCGGGGCGCCTCACGGTCGGCTGCGTGATAGACACGTCGGCCATGTCCTCCGCCGTCCCTATGATCTGGTCCGCCGTGTATCGAGACGAGAGGGCGCGGTAGAGCTGCGTGCTCGTCATCTCGCCCCCATAGAGTTCGAGCTTCTGCCTGATCTTCACGTCCAGAGGCAGCACGGTCCGGCTCTTGGTCACATTGCTCTGAGAGATGAGCTGCTTGACCGACGCAACGGAGTAGTCAACGAAGGACTTGGCAGCCTCCAAGGCCTTGACCGTCACCACAGTCTTCCGTTCAGCGGCAGTGAGGACGCAGGCAACCCGCATGACTTGTTCCCCGGACCGCTCGATGAAGCAGGACACGTCCTCGGGCAGCTCCTCAAGTGCGTCCTCATACTCCGCTCTGATGTCGTCGAACCGATCAGCAGCCGAGCCGTTGAGCGTCATCTGACGTTGCTCCTTGCCCGCCCACTCGTACGCGAGACGAAGCGAGTTGGACACCTTGATCTCGTCCAGAGGGCTGCCCTCGTAGTCCCTCCTGCGGAGTCGCTTGGACCGCTCGACGATGACAGGAAGGATGCGGTTGTACGAGCCGCCCTGAGCCTCCGAGAGGCTGATGTACTTTGCCCACAGGGCGGGTTGGATGTGTGCGTGGAAGCCGAGGGAAGGCGCCTCCACTGTCACCTCAACGCGCTTGCCGTCCTTCTTTGTCACGTTGGAAATGCGCTTCCCATCCCATGACGTACGAAGGACACCGCTGTACTTAGGGCAGCGCTTCACGAGAAGCAGGGTCGAGGGCCACTCTTCGTCAATGACGATCGTTCGGCCGTCCAAGCCGCCCTCAGAGGTCAAGGACTCCTGCTCTGTCTCGTACAACGTCTGCACCAACGTTGGGCCCGAGGAGATGCCGCCCTCTCGACGAAGGGCGAGCCACTCACCTATGGAGTCCCGCAGGATGCGTTCCGCCGTCGCCAACGCGTACCCCTTGCGTCCGACCATCGAGCGCCCGGCAAGGGCCGTCCAGACCACCACGGGGCGCCCGTCCGGCTGCGTGACACGCGAGTTGAGTGCGGCCGAGTACAGCGCCAACACCGCCGCGTGAATCCCGAGCGGGTCACCCTCGGTGTGCGGCATCGCGGCCTTGATGGCCGCACCTATGGGGCCGTAGGCCATGGGCTCATAGCGAGCCTTCTCGTCCACGGATTACCTCTCTTCTGTTGTGGTGGTACGCCCACACAAAGCGTGTGAGCGTCCATGGGTCGGGCCGGAAGTACCCCTACTCCGGCCCTCACCAAGGCCTCAGACTCTGACCGTGGCCCTGGTCTCCCGGTACGAGCGGGCGGCCTCTCCTGCGAGAAGGCGAGTGGCTGTCATGGGCTTGGCGTAGCCCCATGCCACATCCTTCACGTAGCGGCACAGCGCTGCGCAGGCGGCGAGGCGCATGTGCCGGGCCTCGTTGCCGGCAGCAGCTCGTGCGCGGTTACGGACGTCCTCCACGTCCAGGGCCCATTCCCATATACGGCTCACGCGGCCTCACCGCGGATCTGCACTTGGGTGGTGGTGAGCCAGAGACCGAACGAGAGCGGAACAGGCCCGACACCGTGTCTCCACCTCACCCAGTAGACCCAGCGAGTTCGCAGCCAGCCGCGCCGCTCCACACTCACGACCGTTCCCACATTCCCCGGCTCCCTGAAATGCCCTACCGAGTCACCAACGCTGAACTCAGGCGCCTTCACGCCGTGCCCCCTTTGGTTGCAGCCGTCGGTGAATCCACGGGATCACCAACACAAGGTCAGTACTCGCCCACGGGTCGCACCAGCCTCCGCGATTCGAGAGCACAACGACCGCCGGTTCCTCTGCCAGGAGGCAGCACACGCCACACCCGCAAGAGCGGTTGTACGGTGCGACCTCCGCCCGATAGGGCGAGTTGAAGTAGCTGATTCGCGCCTTCTCGAAGCCAGCAAGGATGAGGTCTCCCGTGGCGACATCTCCCGCGTGCAAGATGCGCGCATGGACCTCGTCGCGCTTCTCCTGTCTGGTCAACCGCTCTTGCTCGGGGCCTTCCGGGTACCTCAGAACCGTGGGCAAGAGGTTGATCAAGCTCACGACTCCACCCCCTCAGCGAACTTCTCGGGGACCCAGACAAAGCCGTCTCTCAGAGCCACGCTGTACGCGTAGAGAACCCGGATAGACGGCCCCTGCACCGAGCCGAGCATCCCCCGCATCGCCGAATTGAGCGTTGCCGAGTCCGGTGTGTGCGGCATGATGGCCAACCGAGGCGCCCGGTAAGCGGCGTACTCCTCCAGACTCTTGCCGTTCCTCACCACCACCTGAACGCCTTCGACTCCGGGCGTCCATTCCACGTCCAGGCGGACGGCTTCCCGCGACTCCTCGCCAATCGCTATATGGGTTGCTCCCATTTCCTCCCCTTCACTAGTCACCGAGCAAGGGACGTGGGGACGTAGCCCAGCCACCACACCCCGAGCTCACCCGACTAGTCAGGAACCGTCGATCTCCTTCAGCTGCTCTTCCAGCCATTCATCACTCAGGCCCTGCGCCACCCTCCACTCAGCAAGCGCCGCCTCTCGGGCAGCAGGCGGGAGGCACCCGTCGTGGCGCGGGCTCGGCTTCCAGTTGCCTTCCTTGTCTCGGCGCCCCCGAATGTGGCTGTAGAACTTTTCGACGTACACGCCGCAGCCGGTTAGTTCACAGCGCCACCCCGAGCGCGTGTCACTTCCGTTGTAAGTGCCATCCAGCGTCCAGGCGTGGTACCGGGCAACGACGACCGCCTTACGGGCTGCGCTGATGTTGCGCTTGGTCGCCCCCTGCTTCAACGCAGGGGAAATCTCCGGGAACTCGGAAGACTGCTCGGGCATTTCATGCGTCCCTTCTAGTTGGGCTGGTCTGAGTGGCGACGTGCGTGAACAAGGTCAACCCCGCCGTCAGGGCAGTTAGGGCAGGGAACGGTGTTCTCGTGCTTCCACTGGTGTTTGGTGACGATGACTTCGCCGCTGCACCCCCCGCACTGCATCGGCAGGACTTGCGTGTACTCGTTGAAATCCTCGTCAACGTGCCTCGCGCACAGTCCGTTTCCGACGTGCCCCTGAGGCAGGTTGCCGTGCCAGCAAACAGCGCACCGAATGCCGTTGCCCATAGCCTCTGAACAGTCAGGGTCCCGCATGGGCGGGTATCCACCGGGGGTGTTCCACAACTGCATGGCCTCGACCCCACGGCGAACCTTGATAGTCGGGCAGAAGCCGTCTCCGGGGTTCACGTGATGTTTGTGGGTAGGCTCGCACTCTGGTCGGTACCACACCCAGAACACGTCATACGCTCGCGGGTATCGCATGCGCTGGGGGTCGTTATCGCGTCCCCATGCTGCCCACAACGTCCACACCTCTTCAGGGGCGAGGCCCACCACCCCCTTGCCCGTAGGCCAGGACGCCGAGCCATCCGACATGGACTCAATAGATGACCACGCAGCCGCAATTGCGTCCTGCTCGCTTGCCGCCAACACCCAACGTCGCCTAAGCATCACTTCCCCCCGTTCATGGCACGCTGAACGGCCCAAGTCATGCGAGCCGACAAGTCACGCGACATTTCCCGCGCATCCTGGCTGGTGGTGCCCTCCGCCTTACTATCGAGAGCCTTGCGGATAGCCTCCGCCATGCGAATGGACATGTACGTCAGGTTTCCGTCGTACATGCCACGGACAGCCCGCACTACTGCGTCCCACCCGAATCCGGCCCCCTCCCCGTTTGCCGGGGCATAGTTACGAGGGTCGATCCCCTGAGGGATGAGGACGACACTCCGATACCGGTTCACGGAATTCAGCATGAGGTCAACCTCTGCCAGGCTCTTACGTTCGAAAACGACCGTAGCCATCTCTGCTCGCCTCCCCCTACTTGACTTCCATGGACAGCACGCGGTTTGCGTGAATGTCCTCGTGCAGTCGCCCCTTTTCCGTGACTGCGCCTATGCGGCCACCGATGCCCGTCACATGTCCCGTGACGATCACCTCTCCGTCAAGGAAGGTGATGCACAGGCTGTCTCCGGAGTACAGACCTCGGAACGCAGCCCTAATCGTCTTGAGTGTGAACAGTGCTCTTCCCGCCATCTGTTCGCCCTTCTCCGAGCCTCAGAGTTCATCTCTAGAGACTGGCCGAGTAGGGCATGAGTGATCCCGCCCAGAAATCCGGGTGACGCTTCCCATGCCCTCTACGGTCAATCGCTAGCGCTCTTCAACAACGCGGGAGACGCTGTAAGCGTCGGTCCGGAGTTTCCACACGCTCACGTCCTGGTACCAAGGTCCCCAGTTGGCCAGCAGATGGGTGTACTGGACGAACTCACCGGGCCGCAGCGTCGACGGCTCGGCAAGTGTCGGGCAGGCGAAGACGCTTACGCACCCGTCCGGGTGGCCATGCATGAACATTCGGTCACCGGGCCGGAGTTCATCCGGCCGCACTGACTCAGTCACGAACCTCTGTCCGTTGTCCGCGTCGCTGTAGCGCACTTCGCGTACTGCGGTTGTCATTGCGTCCCTTCCCTCCGCCGATAGGCGGACATGAGAAAGGGCACGGAGGAGTAGCCCTACCCAACGTGCCCAAGTTTCCTGCTACAGCCGACAAGGCATACTTCACCCTTCGGCCGCTACAACTCTCTTGCGTCGCCCCATGCCGCCCTCAACTCCACCGTGATGCGCTGAACGGTCTCGGGTGAGGCGCCGTTCCATCGGTCCGCAACGGCACTCCGGAAGAATTCGTAATCATCCTCCGTGAGGTGGAGGACGTACTTGAACTCATCGCCGTCCGGGTAACTGTCCGCTTCCGCTATAGCCATTTGTCTGCGAACTCGCCCCACTTGCTCCAAACGCGACGCTGCACGTAAGCGCCGTACGCGCTTGTCGTACGCCGCTACCGCGCTCTTCCAATCCACTTCCGTTAGGAAGACGGGGAACCGGTACAGGGCGGCGCTCACGACCACGCGCCCCATCGGGACATGGGGGCACCAAACGTGTGCACCTTCTCAAGGATCGGATATCCGCCCTGGTCCTCCCCGATGACGCGGGACACTGTTACGCCGAACAGCGGCGCCCCCGGCTTCTGAGCGTAGAGAGCATGCCCGATGTATGCCACGAAGCGGTATCGGGTGCCGTTGATCACTCTGTCGTGAGTCTCGAATATCTGAGATGCCTGAATCCCAGAAAGGAACGGCTTTCGCTTGCCGATCTGCATATCTGTTCCCCTCGCTTGCCTGCCGCGTCTCTGCCGCGCAGTAGGTAGAGGAGAGCACGGAAGGTAGCCCTATCCGCCGTGCCCTCGTGACTACCAACTACGTGTAAGACAGCCGGATAGCACCACTTGCTGTAATGACTACGCCAGTGGCAACCGCGTTGCCGCGATAGCGCCTCTTGTCAACGTTCAGCTCTACGAATGCGGGACCGCATCCATAGTGGGCCGCGTATGTCACAGCGTCCGTGTGCTTGGTAAAGCGCTGATGGGATGCCGGACCAATGTGAGCGACGTACATTTTCCCCCCGCTAGTGCAGTGACGAGCAGTTGCGTTCAACCGGGCCCATGCGGACTCCGAGCCGCAGGAACTGCGTTTCCAACAGATCACCGCTCTTGAGTAGGGCTGCCACTACTGCGTCAATGTCCCAAGTTCCCCACAATGCAGGGGTAGTCATGTCCTCCACCTGCGGGAACCACGCAACGAGTGCTTCTGCCATGTGTTCTTCGCACGCCTGGTAATCGGCAGGCTCGTAGTAGAAGAAGCGCGTGTACTTAGACATGGGCGCGCTCCACCCGATGCGCTTCACAGTTGCACCCCGGCATATTCGTGCAGTACATGGCCGAGTACCCATGCTTCGGAAGCACGATGTTCGCCCGGTAGTTGACATTCCCGGAGAGCCACCACTCGACCCGCTTTACAGCGGATTCCCAGTCATCACCCATGCGTCCCGGACAAGCTCCCCCATCAAAGGGTTCCGTGAGTATCCAGAACGTGACTTCACTCCGGATTACCATGCCCCAACGCTTGTCCATGTGTACTTGCACATGAGCGTTATTGCTTAGCCACACGGTGAGCACAAGAGAGTTACCTATCTCCTGCCTGCCTATCTCACCTATTCCTAGCATACCTAACCCCTCTCCGTACCTCACTGCGCCTATCGCAATGGGCGAGAGGGTGCACGGGGACGTAGCCCTACTCTCCGCGCACCCGACTCCCTTACGAGAGACCTACGAAAGCGGCGTCACACGCACGTTGAAGCCGTTCACCATGCAATAGCCAGTGCGGTAGATATCGGCCTTGGAACGCGTGCACATGCCCTGATGTGCAATCGTCGACGTGAACGCGACAACGGCGCGAATCATGTTCACCCATCCCCGGACCGGAACACGATAGGACCCCAAAGCGTCCGTGATGCTCACCTCAAACACGTCATGCCGCAGGTTTTCGCGATGAAAGGAGAAGTCTGCGTTGTTGATCAGATCCCCCACATCGTGCCGAGCCACCATTTCAAGTGATGCCATTACTACCTCTGAGGGTTGCTGTACGGCCCGTACGGGCCCTTGCGAGTGCCTTACGGCACTTCCCCCGGTAGACACGAACTCAGGGGCTTAGGGAGCAATCCACGGGGCGAGTGAGTATCAGTCACTCTGCCTCGCCACACTCCGGCCCTCCCTTGTTGCTCATGTCCGCCGTAGGAAATCCATAAAGCTGTACTTGCTTCGCTCGCCTCTTGCGCTTTGCATTGCTTCCGCTGGTGTTGATCCGTTCCGTAGGTACGTCACAACGGCTTTCACAGTGCGCCACGTTCAATGTCCGCTAGGCACGTAGGTCTATTCATCCCGGTTGACCAATCCCGGTTATAGAACTCAGGTTGGCGGCCTGGCTCATATGTCTGCTCACTCAGAGAGTGAGAGGAATCGCGTGTCGTCGGGTCGGTCCGCCTCTTACTCATTCCCATCACTGCGCTTTCGCTAGCCCTTGCCACGGCAGGCAAGACCCCATCAAATGCGTCTGAGGCTGCGTCTAAGCCTCTTGTAGGTGCAGCACAGGCCTACGGCCTATCTGTGGAGCTACAAGCGCTCAGAACGCCACTCAGGGCACGTCACATACTCACGCTCAGAGAATGAGCAGTCAGGATGACTGCCACTCAGACTCGCTATCCAGTTATCAAGGCACGTGTTCTCTGGTGTCACCCGTCGCATTCACGTCCGGACCACCACCAGGATTGGTCATCCATCAACCCCGAACCCCTGCGCCCGAATCCCGATCTCGGCGTGAACCCCGTTTCCGCTATCCCCTTCTGGGGTGGTACTCCGGGGCGCCTCTCTCGTTCGGCGCGGTTGGTGTTGCATGGAGAACACTGCCCGGAGAACGCACAGGGGGCAACTTAAGGCGTGAAGTTGAGTAAGAGCCGCGCTCGCGCACGTAGAGCCCCATAACCGCAGGTCAGAGGCGGCCTCCGCTCAGGATGATACTTGGACATAAACGCATGAACTACCCTCGTACACAGGGGGCAACTAATTTGCAAACGCTTTACCTTTGAAGTGGACATTAATGGGCAGATTGGGCACGCTCGTTACGCTTCCGAGATATACAAGACCCCTACCTATATACCCATCCCCTGTACACAGAAGCCGCTTATTGGACATCAGGCTGCGTGCTTTGTGCCCGTATTCATGTAGGTATCGCCGTGACGCAGGTCACTGACGCGCGAGCGCCTCACTCGCCCCTCAGTCACCGTTCCGAAATTCGCGCCCCGTAAGCGCACTAGCACCCTTCACGAGCTCGCAAGGAATGCACGCCTATTGATGCACCACTTAGCAATGCGACATTATTATTCACAAGCGCACAAGTAATTATTGTTACCTCACCCCTAGTGGTGCACATATACGGGGGTAATATAACGAGAATGCTCCCATGAGGACCGCAGGGGCGCCTTCCTTCCATCGTGTACGGGTTTCATCATTCACAATGGAACAAGCACTAATCTGCCGAGCATGCCTCCAGCTCCCTTGCGGGGTGAGGCTCGGCCGGCACTGTGACCTTCGAGGGTCCACGATGATGCATCAGATGGGGTGCGGTAACAACAATGTTGTGGCCTCAGCCACACTTCTGGGTAATCTCGTCCCGATTCCCTCTATAGGACACGTACGTAATCTATGGAGCCGGTTGGTCTATGCCTCAGGAGTCCGCGGGATCATTTCAAGAGACGTCACATACATCGCCAGTAGATAGGTTCTCGCCTTGTCACTTAGCGGGCCATGCATCTCCTCATAGTCCCGGACGAGGTGATCAATGAAGTCGCGCGATGGGGGTACGGCTCCTGTTATGTACTCTTCGGCGAACAAGTATTCAACCTTGTCTGCTCGCATTAGTTCAGAAACGCTTGTACCAAGTGAATGAAACATTGCATGCAACGTCTCAGCCAGCATGCGTCTCGCTTGGGGCTCGACGTTGGGGCAAGCATCAACGGAGCGCGGAAGTATCAGTTCCTGGGAATCTTCACCATGCGGCGGCAGGCCCCGATAGTTCAGCTTTTGAAAGATTTCAAGGGTCGCCGCCATAGGCTCCATGTCGGGCTCTGGGTTGTGCACCAGGTCGCAAAGGGGACAGGGACCCGTAGCGGTCCGCTCCATGGGACAGGAATAGGGAGGGAGCGGGACGATTTCCCGTGTCGTCCCTCCCGTCGGCTGTAGAGCAGAGACCAGGGCAGACAACCGTGAGTCGAAAGCGTCCCAATCGTCAGCAGGTCGGCCGGCAACTGGCCGCGTGTCGAGTTCGGCAAGCGTGTAGGCCACGGCAACCGCAGGGCCTTCACTGCATGTCTCCCCCAGCAGCAGGCGCCGCACCGTGGCGGTACTTACCTTCTGCCCTCTTGCTGCGGCGCGTTTTGCGATCACTGACAGCGAGGGCGTTCCCGCCTTCCTTCGCAGCTCCTTCAGCCACTCCAACCATGTACGAAGCGGCCCCTCGGGGATTGATTCCGGGATCTCTACCGCTCTACTAGCTGACCCTGGCAAGACGCCCCTCCCCTCGTGGGGCCGAGGGCTCGGTTCACCACGATTCACCACGGTTCTTTGTGCCTCGTAGCGTACCGCCGCAGAACATCACTGCCGTGGGTGCTGGAAGCTCAACTCATCTGCACAGAAGGGGAGGTGAGCGGCATGAAGCTCGATAGGGAGTGGTGGCGCACAGTCCGGTACGCCATCGAGGAGGAGCGCCGGACAGTGCGTCTCATCAGCATCCTGCTGACGGTGGGCGTTCTCGCGGTTGCGCTCATCACGATCACGAATGGGGTCTCTGTGACGATCGGCTGAGTAGGAGACTTCACGGGCCAGAGCCCCGGCAGTCTCGCCGGGGCTTCTCCGTCGCGGTACATTCGAACGTATGAACGAGAAGCCCGATGCCGTGGAGGTCCCCCGGTGGGCCCCGCAAGACGGTGCTCCTCCCTATGTCCACTACTACGGCGATCACGACTATCTGCGAGTGAACGTCCGAGTCGCCGGCAACATGCACCGGGCTGTGGCCACGGAACGCCGGGACTACCAAGACGGTCGTCAAGCGCTCCACCTGGCCGTGTGGCCCGCTCTGGGTGACGGTCGGCGTCGGTTGTGGGTGTGGTGGGACCCTGAGGCGGTTCGTGTCTCGTCCCACGGCACGAGCCCTGCTGAGGCCCAGGTCCACGATGGCGACGCTCGGCGCGTGCCCCTCAGAGGGGAGCGGGGCCCGGCGCCCTCCGTTCTACGCCTCTCCGGTCGCCCCCTGCCTATCCGCGTACGAGTCGGGGGCCAGTGGCACGATGGAGAGATTCACGCGCGGCTGTCATACAAGGACGGCCGCGAGGCCGTGCAGTGCCGAGTGACTTTCGTTGAGGGCGGCTGGCCCATCAGGTACTGGCGGCATTACTGGTGGGACCCAGAGGCCTTCGAGCCTCAGTAGTAGGCAGAAAGCCCCCACCTTCGCTGAGGGCTTTCCGTGCTGCGATTGGGCGTATTCACCTCTGCCTGTAGTCAACCCACGCCTGGGCAGTCGCCTCCATAGCGCCAAGCCATTTCTGTTCAGGAAATCGCTTGGCTCGCTTGCGGTACATCCGAAGGTTGGCCATGACGAAGGCGTCGATTGCCGCAGGATCGGACTTCGACCACGCAGGGCACTGCGATACCCACGACTCCGCAGCCTCCGGGCTGTGGCCCGCTGCGATGAGCTGCAATGCGAGAAGCGCGGGATCGATCAACGCGCTTCCCCTGGTGGGCCATGCCCAGTCAACGACCCAAGATCCCGCATCGCCGACGAGAAGGTTGCTCGGGTTGATGTCCCCGTGGATGAGGCTGTCACCCTTGAACAACGCGGCGTCACTCTGGTCCGACGCGAAGCGGTCCCATCGGGTCTCTGCCCAGTCCTCAGCCACTGCCGGCAGAGAGACGCCCCCGATTCTGTTCAGAAGCTGGACGATGGAGGGGAGATCGGCGGAGCTTGGTCCGAAGTCGCTTGTTCGGCCGTCGACCAGCTCGAATCCGAGCGCGATCCACTGATCGTTCTCCGCATGCCATAAGAGGCGCGGAGAGAGCGGGTGCACGGCTTCGTTGATCATCCGCTCTCGGGCGAGGGAGTCTCGCCGCCCCCCAGCTCGATTCTCGATCCCCTTCACGAAGAATCGTCCCTGACTAGCATCGATCAGCGCCAAGACATCAGAGCTGAAGCCTCGCGCTGGGGGCTGCGCGTCGGAAACGTCTCCTGTGTAGGGGTGGATGAGGTCCAAGAACTCGGCACTGGGGAGGCGGCGGTTCATTCCGACTTCCTTCTAGTTCCGCGGAGTGCACTCACTGCCCGGAAATCCGGGTGAGCACTCGTCGTCGTTGTCGTCATCGTCATCGTCATCCCCGCCGTTACCGCCCATGCGGATGACGGACGAGCGAATGAGGACTCCGGCTGCGGTCATGTCGTCGCCATCCAGGATGTCCTCAAGGGAGCGGCTGAGGACGTTGCCGACCGTCACCCACGTTGAGAAGACGCACGGCGACACGTTGCCGTCAGGGCCGATAGACGCGCGTCCGTCGCCGCACTGGCCACAGAGTCCGGAAGCGTTCGGCTCCTGCCCGCACGCGGCTCGGCCGAAGGGGCGAACCTTGTCCGTCTTGATCCTCTGTACGCCCAGGGCAGTCAGTTCGCGGCGTGCTTCTTCGATGCGCTGACCGCCCCCACAGTCGATGATTGCAACACGGATTGGAATGCCGAGGTCGACGGCCTTAGTGATGTTGGCCTTCGTGCGAGCGTGACTCGGGCGCCCCGTGATCGCGTCATGCTCGTTGGGGTCGTCCGAGTAGTACGACGTTGCGAGGCGGGCGCCCCTGCGTTGGAGGAACTCCCACCAGGGGCCTGAAACGTGAACGAGGTTGCTGTAGACCTCAACCACCATTCCGCGGTTCAGGGCGTGTTCCGCGAGTTCGAGTGAGCTGGGATGAAGCAGTGGCTCGCCGCCGAAGAGTTGGACTGCCGGAACGCCACTTGCGGCCCCCTGATCGATGACCCTGATCCAGTCCTCGTGGGTCATCTCTCCGTGACCGCCCGCAGGCCCCGAGGCGTTGAGGCAGTGAGCGCACTCCAGTTGGCACTTTCGGGTTAAGTCCAACCACAGGACGCCGGTCTTCTGTCGGCGCGCGGCTAGGGGCTGGGGCTCGACTGCTGATGCAGACATGCTCACTCCTCTGGTCAGAGTTTCTGTGCCTGTCCTTGCTGCCCCTCATTGGCCAATGATCAGCCGGGAGGGAGTCTCATTCGTCGCGGGGGGTCAACCTGTGCGGCTCCGTCGCGGGCAAAAGAGTCAACTTTTGCACCTCTGTAGCAGCTAGTAGGTGCTCCGGGTTTACGCTCCATTGGCTTCCCGACGGGCGCTGAAGAACGACCACGTCATTGGAGCTATAGCGAACACGACCAACCCAGTCCTTCTCTGGGTCGTACACGGCCAACCCGAAAACCAGCTCGTGACGTTGCATTGGCACCTCCTGCGACGATCAATTTGGCGGCCCGCTCAGGCCGTTACCCCATGCGGGGGTGGGAGGGACGACCAGAGCGGGCCTCATCCCGCCTCTGCTGCGGAACCGCCCGCGTACAGCAGAAGCGGAGTTCTGGGGCATGCTGACCACCCCAACCAGACCGAGGCGACCGCCAAGGCCTAGCCGGGGATGGCGTCTTAGCGAGCGCTCAAGGCGCTCAGGTCCCGTTGGTGGAGCTGGAGCGCCACCATGTGATGCAGCACAGACAGGCATGTGGCACAGGCGTGCAGGTCTCCGATCCCTGTGGGCGCCGATACACTGCCGACCCACAAGACCCACGCCTCTGCGCGGCGGCAGTAGAGCATGCAAGTCCCAGTGCTCCAGCAATTTCGTGGCCCTGATCTCACATAGATCAGGTCTTCGGGCTCAATGAGAGCGGGGCGAGTCACTGCGTCGCCGCGTGGTCCGTGGGGCGGTAGACCGTGCCTGGGCGATCCATCACCCAGAGACCATATTCACGAAGCACGAGGATCTTGCCGTCAATGTCAGACCTCCCCCTCATGTCGATGACTTCGCGGTACGCGCCCGCCACCCACACGTAGTCACGCAGCAGGACGCCACTCGGAAGAGCCTTGATGGGCGCCGTGCCGGAAGGTGCCGCTTGATCCACCGCCCTCGTCGCGGGCATGCAGCGCTCGGCTCGGGCTTCCCACTTCGCACCCGCCTCGTTCTCCAGGGTCAGTGTCGCTCCGAAGACTCCGAGGACCGTGGCAAAGCTCCTGCGCGTTGGCTCCCAAACCTCGTCACCCTTCGCGTACTTGGTCACCGGATCTCCCACCCCAGAGCTCGGCAGACCTGGTGCCCTTCGGCAAGGGTCACCGAACCGAGATGGATTCGAGGGTCCGCAGAGCTCCAGTCGACGCGCATCTGAGACAGCGCCACCCCGTGGAGCTTGAACGCCAAGCTCAAGGCTTCGAAGGTGTCTTGAACGATGTTGCCCGCTGCGCTGAGATCTTCTACCTGCTGGGGGGAGTCCATCGGGGAGCCCTTCGGATCTGTACGTTCTACGTCACTGTGTGTACTCCACGGTGGACCCAACGCGAGTACGCTGACCAGTAGTTACGGTTTAACTCAGCGCTGTTAAACGGAGAGCGATGCCGAACTCAAAGGATCTGGACCCCACCAAGAGCCCCTGGGACTTCTTCGGTAACCGCCTCCGACGCCTGAGGGAGGCCAAGGGTCTCTCGCAAGGGGACCTAGGCGGCCTGGTCTTCCAGTCACACGCCTACATCAGTCAGTTGGAGACCGCAGCTCGCATCCCTGAGTTGGAGCTTGTTGAGCGCATCGACGCAGCCTTAGACGCAAATGGCGACCTCGTCACGACGTTCCGCATGGCGAAGAAGGCTCAGGAGGATCGGACCTCCGTCCCTGAGTACTTCGCGGCCGTTGCGGACCTTGAGAAGGTGGCTCAACGCATCGACTGGTTCGCCGACTCACTCTTCCCAGGTCTCCTCCAGACCTCGGAGTACGCAGAGGCACTGATCAGGAAGTCTGATCCGTTCAGGAGTGAGGAAGCGATCACCACTCTGATCGCCGACCGTATGGACCGCAGCAGCATCCTTGGGGGAACTGCGGCTCCGCGTCTGACAGTTGTTCTCGATGAGTCCGCGCTGAGGCGTGTGACTGGTGGCAGAGAAGTCATGGCGGCTCAGCTGTCGCACACAGTGCAGATGGCCCGCACGCGACGTGTCGTCGTACAGGTCGTACCGTTTAGTGAGGGGGCGCACCCCCTGGTGGCAGGCCAGCTCATCATCATGCACTTTGCCGACACCCCGCCGATTGCGTACCAAGAAGGGCCGCACGGGGGTCAGGTACTGGAGAAATCGACGCTCACTGATGCTGCGATGCTGTCCTACCATCTGACCTGCGCCGCTGCACTTTCGCCGGAGCGGTCGTTGGAACTCATGGAATCAGTGGCTGAGGAGTACAGGAAATGAGCACTGCACCAGACCTCACAGCGGCTGTGTGGCGGAAGTCGTCATACAGCAACGGCGAGGGGGGCGCCTGCGTTGAGGTCTCAGACGGCCACACGGGCGTTGTCCCCGTCCGTGACAGCAAGAGCCCGGAGGGCCCCGCCCTCGTCGTCTCTGACGACGCTTGGTCTGCCTTCGTTGGCTTCGCCAAGCGCTAGACATTGATCGGGAGCCCGCCTAGAGCCCGATCCCGTAGACTGAACATGTTGAGAGCCCCACTCTGTAGCCCTGAGTGGGGCTCTCGGCCTGTCTGGGGAGACTAGGCAGTCACGGGCGTCCGGTACCGGTAGTACGTCGCCTGAGAGATCCCCAGAACGTTGCAGATCCTCTCAACGGTCGGCGTCTTGCCGTCAGCAGCGAGGCTCTCTCTTGTCTGCTCGATCTTCTCTTGGGTCAGCTCCAGCGCCTTGCGACGAGGCCTGGCCGTGAGAGCCCTCTCAGCCTCGTTCAACTCTCCATCAAGCGCTGCCGCCTCCTCCTCAGCCCACCCCGTGAGGTACTCGACCTTTCCGAGGGACGTGCCAATGCCCGCGAGGGTCCATCGGGCTTGAGAGAGGAGGGCCCTGCTCTCGGAGGCCACGAGGGCGACCATGAGGGACCCGTTCATCTGGCGGAGTTCCTCCATCTCCTCAGAGGCCGACTTCACCTGAGAGGGAGTCTCAGCCATGTGCACCAGGTGCGCGATGGTGAGAGGCGGCACGCAGGAGACGGCCACCAGCAGAGCAGCGGAAGACGTCATGTAGCTCTGTTGGATCAGGTGAGAGATCGACTGAGCGGACATGGCAAGACCGAGGGCGAGAGCACCACCAAGGAGAGCGGTTCTCTGTCCGGGGAGTTCCATCTTGCGTCGGTACCAAGAGATGGCGCCGGCAGCGAGGGCGTACACGGACAGGCAGACAGGCATGGCCGGTGCGTAGCGATCGGACCACCCTGCCGTCTTGGCGAGGGCGATCTCTCCGGGAATGGACATGTAGAGCGCGGCGAGGACCGCCGCAGGAATGGCGACGTACAGCACGGCCTTGATGTACCAGGGCACAGCACGCATGACAGGGATGTCCCTTCAGATGGGTTGAGAGGGGGCCGCAGTTAGCGGCAGTTGCGGCAGATGCCGCCAAGGTGACCGAGGGGGAAGATCACTTCACACTCAGGGCAGTGCTCCCGCCGCACAGGGGGAGCCTTCGGCGCCAGCGGGAGAGGCTCGATCTTCTCGGGCTGGTTCTTCAGGCGGTAGGAGATGAAGGCCGCCGCGGATTCCACAGAGGCCGGAAGGCTCCGGGTGAGGGCCTTGATGACTTCCATCTCTTCGAAGCCGTCAGAGAGCCACTGCGCCGCCAGCGGAGCCAGCCTGAGGGAGTCCCGCACAGAGAGCCTCAGCATGGGCTCGACACGGCCCACGCTGCTCAGGCAGGCGGCGGCTCGACCGATCACCGCGTCAGCGGTGGCGGGAGCTTCTTGCTGATTCTGAGGCGAGATCGTCTCCTCCCCCCCACTGAGGCTCTCGGCGCCCGCCGCTGGCTGCTCGGGGAGGGTAGGAAGGTCATTTCCCTTCGGGTTCTTTTCTCCCTTGGGAGAGCAGCCGACAGCCTGAGGGGTCGGCTCACCGACCGTCAGCATGTGGTCAGTCGGAGAGTCAGTGACCGTTGTGAGGGTGACCCAGCGGCCCGACTCAGGGTCCTGGACCCTCGCCCGCTTCACGTAGCCGTGGGCTATCAGTTCGTTCATGGCGTTGCCGACGGAGCGACGCCCATTGGGCACAGACGAGGTGATGCGCTCGACCGTGGCGCCGTTGGCGTCGGGGAGCGACAGGAGGTAGGTCAGCAGTCCCCGAGCCTCAAGGCTCAGGGACGTGTGCCGTGCGATCCGGTTCGGGATCTGCACGTAGGCATGGGTGTGCCGGTTACGATGGACCTGCATCTAGAGATGACTCCTCTAGGTGAGATGTGGGACCCCGGTTCGGGCGGTGCGCCAACACCACCCAGCGAGCCGGGGTCTCTTACTTGTGGGGGACCGTACGCGATCCGACGCACAGGGGGCAACTAAATGACTGAACCGCATGGTCAGGGCTCTGGTGATTGATCTGCTGCACTGATCAGTCTGACCGGATTGATAGATTTCTGTCAGATCACCCCATGTGACAGGGTTGGCAGCGTCCACCCCATGCACCACCCGAAGGGCCTGCAAGTGCTTAACGTCGGTGATCAGTTTCCCGAGTTCGACCTCATGGCGTGCGTCTCCCTGGACAAGGGCCAGGAGTTCGAGCGCATTGACAAGGACTGGCTGAAGCGGAATCGTGACGAGAAGGGTTGGTTGGTCGTCTTCGCGTGGCCCAAGGACTTCACCTTCGTGTGCCCGACCGAGATCGCCGCTTTCGGCAAGCTGAACGACGAGTTCGCCGACCGTGACGCCCAGGTGCTCGGCTTCTCCGGCGACTCCGAGTTCGTGCACCACGCCTGGCGCAAGGACCACCCGGACCTCACCGACCTGCCCTTCCCGATGCTGGCCGACTCGAAGCACGAGCTCATGCGTGACCTCGGCATCGAGGGCGAGGACGGCTTCGCGCAGCGCGCCGTCTTCATCGTCGACCAGAACAACGAGATCCAGTTCACGATGGTGACCGCCGGTTCCGTGGGCCGTAACCCCAAGGAGGTCCTCCGGGTCCTCGACGCGCTGCAGACGGACGAGCTGTGCCCCTGCAACTGGACCCAGGGCGACGAGACCCTGGACCCGGTCGCGCTGCTCTCGGGCGAGTGAACGGAGCTTTCTGACATGGCACTCGACGAACTGAAGTCCGCCGTACCGGACTACGCCAAGGACCTGAAGCTGAACCTCGGCTCGGTCATCGGCAACTCGGACCTGCCGAAGCAGCAGCTCTGGGGCACGGTGCTCGCCTGCGCGATCGCATCGCGCTCCCCGCGCGTGCTGCGCGAGCTGGAGCCCGAGGCGAAGGCGAACCTCTCCCCCGAGGCGTACACCGCCGCCAAGTCGGCCGCGGCCGTCATGGCGATGAACAACGTCTTCTACCGCACGCGCCACCTGCTCTCGGACCCCGAGTACGGGACGCTGCGCGCCGGCCTGCGGATGAACGTCATCGGCAACCCGGGCGTGGAGAAGGTCGACTTCGAGCTGTGGTCGCTCGCGGTCTCCGCGATCAACGGCTGCGGCCAGTGCCTCGACTCCCACGAGCAGGTGCTGCGCAAGGCCGGCGTGGATCGCGAGACGATCCAGGAAGCCGTCAAGATCGCCGCCGTGATCCAGGCCGTCGGCGTCACGCTGGACTCCGAGGATGTCCTGGCGTAACCGCCCCGCCTCAACAGGACGGCCCCGCCCGGCAGTTGCCGGGCGGGGCCGTCCTGCGTCGTCAGCCCGTGCGGCGCCCGGCCAGCGCGTGCAGCGTGCCGTCGTCCGTGAGCGCGAAGATCCGGTCGCCGCTGACGGACAGCGCCGACGTGACGCCCGCACCCAGGTCGTAGGCGTGCGTCCGGCGACCCGTCGAACGGTCGAGGACGAGCAGCCTGCCGTCCCATGTCCCCACGTACACATGGGACTTGGTCACCAGCGGATGCATGGTCGGCGACCCCTCGCCCGCCGTGCAGCCCATGGCCACCCGCCACGCGTCGTCCAGCGGACTCTCCCCCGGCAGATATCCGGCCTTGGTCTGCCAGAGCGGCTTCGACGGATCGGCCGCGCCCGTGTCATAGGCGCGTACGACACCGTCGCGCCCCGCCACGTACGCGACGCCGCCCCACACGGCAGGACTCGTCAGCGGCGCCGGACCCGGCTCGCAGACGCCCGCGCCGCCCGCCTTCGACTCCCACGTCTGGGCGCCCGTCCCGGGATCGAACCCGCGAACGCCTGACGACGTGAAGGTCACCAGCTGCGGATCGCCCGAGGCCGGATCGGTGAGCACGGGCGACGAGTGGCTGTCGATGTCGCCCTTGGTGTCCTTCACCCACAGCTGCTCGCAGCGCGCCAGGTCCATCGCGATGACGGTGTTGCTCGAACCGGAGTGCAGATAGGCCGTGTTGGAGCCCGGCTCGCGCACCGCGGTGCTGTGGAACTGCCCCCACGAGCCGGCGGCGGCGAACCCGCCGGGCAGCTTCTCGCCGGTCTTCGCGTCCCGGCAGCGCACCGTGTCCCAGTCCTGGTGGACGGCGACGGAACGGTCCCCCGCCGACTCACCGGTGAGCCCGAAGACGCTGACCGGGCCCCCGGCCCGCCCGTAGCGCCGCACGGTGTCCCCGTGCCGCTCCTCGCGGTCGACGGCCTCCCAGACGATGTGCCCGTCCTTCGGGTCGAGGGCGTAGACCCGGCCGACACCGGTCGTCAGATAGACCCGGCCGCCGTGCAGCGTGGGCGCCGACTCCGCGTCGCCGTCCAGGTACGTACGCCAGATCTCACGGCCGGAGGCCACGTCGTAGGCGAGCATCATGCTGTACGGCGAGTCGAAGGCCCGCGACGAGACGATGACCTTGCCGTCGGCGACGACCGAGCCGTTGAGGTTGAACTGCTCCCCGGTGTGGCGCGCCCACTTCAGGTCGAGCACCGGACCGGGATCGTCCCCGCTCGCGGAGCGCCCGGCCTCGTCGCCGCCCTGCCGGACCCAGTCCTGTCCCGCGCCCACCGCTCCCGCTCTGCGCACCACGGTGAACGGGCTCTTCATCGCGGGCCAGGCCTTGCCCCGGGTGTCGTACGCGATCGTCTCCGCCGTGTACGCGCCGGGCCGCAGGCCGCGCAGCCGGTCGCTCGCCCGCGTCCAGGAGCCGCGGGCGTCGGGACAGGGCTCGGGCTTGCCGCCGGGCGGGGTGTAGCAGTTCTCGATGCCGGGCCTCGAAGCACCGTCGCCGAACCGGAGCGAATCGCGTCGCACGACATGACCGCGCTTGTCCCGCACGGTCACCTCGGCCCGCCCCGGTGTGCGCCCGTCGTCCTCCGCGTACACCTCGACGGGCACGCCGTCCTTCGCCGTGTGCACACTGCCCCGCGCGGGGCTGACAAGGGCGGCGTCGTCGTCGACGTCGAACTGCCGGTGGATTCCGGTGACATGACCGGCGTCCTCGTCACGGCCCGTGCGCGGATCGTCGGTGATACCGCTGAAGTCGAGGACCTTGTAGTCCGGGTGGCCGCCGTCGATCCCGTACGTGCCCTGGTTGTTGATCTCGACGGAGCGCTTGAAGGCGCCGCGCCGGAACTCCGACTGCTGGTTGTGTCCTGCCGCGACCATCCGCACGTCGTACTTGGCGAGTTCGTCGATGGTCGGCTGCATGCCCGCGCCCGGACCCCACTGGGTGAACAGCGAGCGGTGCGCGAAGACGAACACCTGCTTGCCGACCGCGTGTTGGGCCAGATCCCGGCGCAGCCACTCCAGCTGCGGCTTCAGGCCGCTCGCGTCGTAGTTGTCCTCGAGGACGACGACGTGACGGCCGTCGCGGTCGAAGCTGTACCACTCGGGGCCGAGGTTGCGGCGGTAGTACTCCAGGCTGCCCGCGTAGCCCTCGGAGGCCGCGGTGCCGCCGAAGTCGTGGTTGCCCATCACCGGGTAGAAGGGGTGGCCGAGCCTGCCTTCCTTCAGCCCCTTGCTGAAGAGGTCGTAACCGCCCTGGCGGCGCGGCTCGTCGGCGTAGTCGGTGACGGTGAGGTCGCCGGTGGCGATCTGCATCGTCGCCCCGTCGACCTCCGACATCGCCCTGACCTGACCGGTCCACTGCGGCAGGGCCTTGCGGGCTTCCTCATCGTTACGGTTGCCGACCTCGGTGTCGGAGTTCATGACCCACTTCTCGGTGGGGTTCGCCGCGTTCTTGTCGGGGACGAGCGCGAAGTCGGCGCCCGTGGAGCCGCTCTCGGCGACCTGGCGGAAGTACTTCGGTATGTAGTCCTCGCGCAGCGCGGGCGTGTAGCCGTCGGGCGAGACGATGCTGACGAGGTCCGTCTCGCGCCGGGCGGGATCGATGTCCAGGCGGTACGAACCGTCGGCCCCCGAGGCCGTCCACACCGCCCCGTCGGTGACATCGACGCCGGGCAGGGGCCGCTCGCCCTTGTCCCGCTCGCCGTTGGCGTTGGCGTCCCGGAAGACGGTGCCCGTCACGGTGACGGTGTCCGCGGCCTCGGGGCCGTCGGCGAAGGCGGCCTGGGGCGCGAGGCAGGACAGCGCGACAGTCCCCGCGAGGGCGAGCTTCAGGCGCCGGGTGCGCACAAGGCGTACGAGGAGCGGGAGTTGCCAGGCGGCGAGCGCGAGGAGGGCTCCGGCCGCCGTCACCGTGAGCACGGTGGCCCAGGGGAAGGAGGGGAGCGCGTGCACGCCGCGGGCGTCCACGACCGGGGTGGCTGCCGTGGCGTCCACCGCGGTGCCGTCGAACTCGACGACGACCTGGCTGAGGCCGCCCTTCTCCAGCAGGGCGCTCACGTCGACGGAGTCGAGACGGCAGCTCCACGTCAGCTCCACGACGACGCCGCCCGGGACTCCGCCGCTGTCCCCGGCGACGCCGGAGCCGCGGGCCGGGCAGTCGGCCGAGAGCAGCCGGGACGCCCAGGCACCTGCCTCCCCGGTGGACACCACGTCGTGGTGCACGATCAGCCGCCCGCTCGTGCCGCCGTCGCCGGGGGCGACGACGAGTTCGGCCTGCTCGCGCGACACGTGCGCGGCGGCGGGCTGGACCCCGATGCCCAGCATCAGGACCAGCAGCCCGAGCACGAGCCCGCCCGCGGTGCGTATCCGTCTGTACCTGTACCTGTGGCTGTGTCTGTGTCCGTGGCTCTGTCTCATGCGCGCGGACTCTAGCCACCGGAGGTGGCCGTCAGGCCAAGATCCAGAGATCTTTCAGTCGGCGGCGGGCGGGCGGTCCACCGGTGCGACGTCCAGGGCGGTGGCGCCCCGCGGCTGAGGCGACTGCTTCAGGGCGGCCTCACGTGAGTACGCCCGCAAGTAGCCCACCACGGTGTTGGTGACGGCGACCAGCGGCACGGCGACGACGGCCCCGCCGATCCCGGCGACGAGTCCGCCCGCGGCCACGGACAGCACCACGGCCAGGGGATGCACCCGCACCGCGCGCCCGAGGATGAACGGCTGCAGGATGTGCCCCTCGATCTGCTGCACGGCGAGGACCACGACCAGGGTCATCACACCGGTGAAGACGCCCTGGGTCACCAGACCCACGACCACGGCGAGCGCGCCCGAGATGACAGCGCCCACCAGGGGGATGAACGCGAACAGGAAGATGAACACGGCCAGCGGCACCGCCATCGGCACCCCGAGGAAGTAGATCCCGAGCCCGATGAAGATCGCGTCGATCAGAGCCACTATCACCGTGCCGCGCACATAGGCCGTCAGCGTGCGCCAGGCCCGCGGCCCCGCTCCCGCGATGCCGGGCCGCGCGGGCGCCGGGACCAGCTTCAGGACCCACTCCCAGATGCGCTTGCCGTCGTAGAGGAGGAACAGCGTCGAGAACATCGCGAGCAGGATGCCGGTCATGGCCTCCACGATCACGGTGACCCCTTCGAGCCCCGCCGACGTCAGCTCCTCCGTGTTCGCGCCGACCGCCTCGCGCAGGCTCTTGGCGATGTCGTTGATCTGATCCTCGGTCACATGGAACGGGCTGGTGAGCAGCCAGTTGCGCAGATCGTCGATGCCGTCCTGGACCTGGCTTGAGAGCGTGTCCACGTTGTCCATGACCTGCCAGACAACGAACCAGCCGACCAGACCGATGACGACGAAGCCGAGGACGGCCGTGACGACCGTCGCGAGCCCCCTCGGAAGACCGAGCCGCTTGAGCCGGACCACCGTCGGCTGGAGCATCGCGGTGACGAGCAGCGCCGCGACGAAGGCGAAGACGACGAGCTGCACGGCGCTGATGACCTTCATCAACACCCAGAGCGTGCCCGCGAGCACGAGGAGACGCCAGCCGGCCTCGGCCGCGACCCGCATCCCCCACGGCACCGCCGCGACGGGGTCGGGCCTGGCCGTTATGTCCGGCGCGTACGCGGGCGGCGCGGGCACCACGGTCTCCGACTCTGGTGCCGCGGCCTCCACGGCCGCCGCGTCGCCCTCGGCAGCGGCGGCCTCGTCGGCGCTCGACCGCCGCGCCGCCTTCACGCCGTCGTCGTCAGGACCGGAGTCGGGGTCGTCGCGCCCCATCCGCTCGCCCATCTGAGACAGTCCGGCACCGAGCCGGCCGATCCACCCTGGTACTCGCGACATGATCCGTCCTCTTCCCCCGTCTTTCCCCACCACTCCCCCCTGGAAGTTGTCGGACTGACCGTACACGGCGAAGACCCCCCACCGAAGGACGGTGAGGGGCCTTGAAAAGGTTGAGCGAACCGCAGCTCAGTACCAGTTGTTCGCCTGCCAGAAGTCCCAGGCACCACACGGGCTTCCGTAGCGGTCGTTCATGTAGCCGAGACCCCACTTGATCTGCGTGGCGGGGTTCGTCTGCCAGTCGGAACCGGCCGAGGACATCTTGGAGCCGGGCAGCGCCTGGACGAGGCCGTACGCGCCGGAAGAGGCGTTGGTGGCCTTGTAGTTCCAGGTGGACTCGTGGTTGACGATGTTGCTGAAGCACTGGAACTGGTCACCGGGGACCATCTGCCGTGCCATCGCCTGGACCTGCGAGACGGAGTACGAGGACTGCGGGGCGAAGTCGGAGGCGTCGCGCGCGGAGGAACGGCTGGCCTTGACCTCAGCCTTCTCCTCGCGCTCCTTCTTGGCTGCCGCCTTCTCGGCGGCCTCCTCCTTCTCCGCGGCCTTCTGCTTCGCGATGGCCGCCTCGGCTGCCTGCTTGCGCGCCGCTTCTGCCGCAGTCTTCTTCGCGGCCGTGTCGGCAGCCATGGCCTGTGCGTCGGCCTGCTGCGTCAGGGACGCGGTCTGCACCTGGGCCTGCTGGCCCGCGGGAATGTCTGCGAGGAGAGTCGCGTCGCTTGCCGCCGCCTCGAAGTCGTTGTCATTCGAGGCGCCCGGGGTGCTGCCCGAGGCGACACCGACGACAGCGCCAACAGTGGTGACCGCGGTGGCGGATGCCACGGCGAATCCCCGGACCGAAATCCGGCTCACACGGTTTCCTTCCAGCATCGCCCGCATAGGTGACCTCGCGGACGCAATCGTGCCCCTGGACGCTGGCCTCCGCTTGGTTCTCGGTCACGGGAGGCACGGGCCCGGTGGGCAACTCCCGGGAAGGGAGCGCCGCGTGGTGCTCGGGCGGCATGCGACGGCCACTATGAAGTTCTGGTGTTTCCGGTTTGCGGTACCGCTGGGGGTACAGGTGTGTCGCATGCGGGGCCTGACAGGACCCAGACTCTGCCCCAGCCGGACGTCGCAAGGCAATTCTCCGTGCCGTGTGAAAGCTCACACCTCGTTTGCCCCAGGAGTTTTTCGGAAAAGGGCGAACGCCATGACGCCGCCCGGCTAGGCTCCTTCGCTTCGCCGGGCGGCGCCAACTACTGCGTAACCAGGGTGAACTGGCTCAGATCGATCCGTCCTCCAGCATTTCGGTCACGAGCGCCGCGATCGGCGAACGCTCGGAGCGGGTGAGCGTGACATGGGCGAACAGCGGATGGCCCTTCAGCTTCTCCACCACGGCAACTACCCCGTCGTACCGCCCCACTCGGAGGTTGTCGCGCTGGGCGACGTCATGAGTGAGGATGACACGGGAGTTCGCCCCGATCCTGGACAGAACGGTCAGAAGAACGTTCCGCTCCAGGGATTGGGCCTCGTCGACGATCACGAACGCGTCGTGCAACGAGCGCCCGCGGATATGGGTGAGCGGGAGCACTTCGAGCATGCCGCGCGCCGTCACCTCCTCGATGACCGCCTTGCCCGCCACCGAGCCGAGCGTGTCGAAGACCGCCTGCGCCCAGGGGCCCATCTTCTCGGCCTCGGTGCCGGGCAGATAGCCGAGCTCCTGCCCGCCCACCGCGTACAGCGGCCGGAAGACCATCACCTTCTGGTGCTGCCGCCGCTCCAGGACGGCCTCAAGTCCCGCGCAGAGCGCGAGGGCCGACTTGCCGGTGCCCGCCCGGCCGCCCATCGACATGATGCCGATGTCCGGATCGAGCAGCAGATCCAGCGCGATGCGCTGCTCCGCACTCCTCCCCTTGATGCCGAAGGCCTCACGATCGCCGCGTACGAGACGGACGTTGCCCTCGGCCGTGACGCGGCCCAGGGCCTTGCCCTTCTCGGACTGGATGGTGAGGCCCGTGTGGACGGGCAGGTCGGCCGCCTCGGGGACGTACAGCGTGTCTTCCTCGAAGAGGAGGTCCACCTGTTCCCCGGAGAGGGTCAGTTCGGACATTCCGGTCCAGCCGGAGTCCGTGATGGCGAGCTCGGCGCGGTACTCCTCCGCGAGGAGGCCGACCGAGGACGCCTTGATCCTCAGGGGCAGATCCTTGGAGACGACGGTGACGTCGTACCCCTCTGCCTGGAGGTTGCGCGCTACGGCGAGAATCCGTGAGTCGTTGTCCCCCAACCGGTAGCCGGCCGGAAGCACGCCGGGATCGGAGTGGTTGAGCTCGACGCGCAGCGTGCCGCCCAGATCGCCGATCGGGATCGGCGCGTCCAGGCGACCGTGCCGGACCCGGCAGTCGTCCAGGAGGCGCAGGGCCTGCCGGGCGAAGTAGCCGAGCTCGGGATGGTGCCGCTTCGCCTCGAGCTCCGTGACCACGACGACGGGCAGCACGACTTCGTGCTCGTCGAAGCGGTACATGGAGTTCGGGTCTGCGAGCAGAACGCTGGTGTCGAGAACATAGGTGCGCCTGTCGGGCATGCGGCGCTTTGTGCTGGTCACCACGGAAGGACGTACCCCCTCGGATGAGGTCGGGGAGCGACGGGAAGGATGCCGGGAGAAGTCCGGACCGGTCTCGTGCCGCAGTGCGCGGGCCGAGCTCCGGCCCTCCACTTCGCCCGTACTCACCGCACGGTCGTCCTGGTGCAAAGGGCCTCCCGGGCGGACGGCCCCATGCCGCCCGCTGAGATACGACATCCGTGAATCGGATGTCGACCTGCAAGGCTTATTCCCTCGAACACGTGCAGCCATGCCAGGGCATATGACGGCGCGTCCGTGAACTCTGGGTTACTCGTGCCTCACCAACACGAGCACGCGCGGGTGTCAGCCGCCGTAACGCCGGTGACGGGCCGCGTAATCACGCAGCGCACGCAGGAAGTCCACCTTGCGGAACGCCGGCCAGAAGACTTCACAGAAGTAGTACTCGGAGTGGGCCGACTGCCAGAGCATGAAGCCGGACAGACGCTGCTCACCACTCGTTCGGATCACCAGGTCCGGGTCCGGCTGGCCGCGTGTGTAGAGGTGCTTGGAGATCAGGTCGACGTCGACGGTCTCGGCGACGTCCTCCAGGCTCGTGCCCTTCTCCGCGTGGTCCAGGATCAGCGAGCGGACCGCGTCGGCGATCTCCTGCCGGCCGCCGTATCCGACGGCCACATTGACCAGTATTCCCTTGTTCCCGTGGGTGGACTGCTCGGCCTCCTTGAGGACGGCCTGGGTGCGGGCGGGAAGGAGGTCCATCGTGCCCACGTGGTGCACGCGCCAGCGGCCGTCGGCGGCGAGGCTGCGGACCGTGTCCTCGATGATGCCGAGGAGCGGGATGAGCTCCTGCTCCGGGCGGTCGAAGTTGTCCGTCGACAGCATCCAGAGGGTGACGACCTCGACGTCCGTCTCGGCGCACCAGCCGAGGAACTCCTCGATCTTGTACGCACCCGCCTGGTGGCCCTGTTCGGTGGTCCCGCCGGACGCCTTTGCCCAGCGCCTGTTGCCGTCGAGGATGACCCCGATGTGCTTGGGCACCTGGTCGTGGTCGAGGCGGCCTTCCACCCGGCGTGCGTAAAGTCCGTACACCAGGTCGCGCAGGTTCACTTCTGTCAGCCCCTCCATGCAGATGGCAGTCCCCGAAGGCGAAAGCCTACCGCTGTGGGGGCGAGCCTTTGCCCTCGGGTGATGCGCGGCCGACACCGCAAGATCCGGGCCTGAAGTAGCTTCGTACCCATGAACGACACGTCTCTGTACCGAGCGGCAACGGACCGTTACAGCACCATGGAGTACCGGCGCACGGGCCGCAGCGGCCTGAAGCTGCCCGCCGTCTCCCTCGGCCTGTGGCACAACTTCGGTGACGACAAGTCCCTGGAGAGCCAGCGCGCGATCCTGCGTCGCGCCTTCGACCTGGGCGTCACTCACTTCGACCTGGCGAACAACTACGGCCCACCGGCCGGTTCGGCCGAGCTCAACTTCGGCAAGCTGTTCGCCCAGGATTTCGCCCCGTACCGCGATGAATTGGTCATTTCGACCAAGGCGGGGTACCTCATGCACCCCGGCCCGTACGGCGAGTGGGGTTCGCGCAAGTACCTGATGTCGTCCCTGGACGCGTCGCTCAAGCGCATGGGTGTGGACTACGTCGACATCTTCTACTCGCACCGCTTCGACCCGGACACCCCGCTGGAGGAGACGATGGGCGCGCTCGCGTCCGCCGTGCAGCAGGGCAAGGCGCTGTACGTGGGCGTCTCCTCCTACAACAGCGAGCAGACCGCCGAAGCGGCGCGCCTGCTGCGGGAGATGGGCGTCCCCGCCCTCATCCACCAGCCCTCGTACTCGATGATCAACCGCTGGACCGAGGACGACGGCCTGCTGGACACCCTCGAGACCGCGGGGATGGGCTGCATCTCGTTCGTGCCGCTGGCGCAGGGCCTGCTCACGAACAAGTACCTGAAGGGCATCCCGGAGGGCTCGCGCGCGACGCAGGGCAAGTCGCTCGACCCCGACCTCCTGAGCGACGAGGTCGTGCGCCGTCTCAATGGCCTGAACGACATCGCGGCCCGCCGCGACCAGTCGCTCGCGCAACTGGCGCTCAACTGGGTCCTGCGCGACGAGCGGATGACCTCGGCGCTCATCGGCGCCTCCAGCGTGAAGCAGCTGGAGGAGAACGTGGCGGCACTGGCCGGGCCGAAGCTCACGGACGAGGAGCTCGCCGAGATCGACACGTACGCGGTCTCCACGCCCGGCACCAACATCTGGGCCGGGCGGGGCTGATTCCGGCGGGGTGCCTCAGCCGGTGTACCCCTGGCCCTGCCACTGCGCGGGGCCGGGGGTGCTCGGGCGCTTGAACCAGGCGCCTGCGGCACCTTGGCTGAGCAGGATCACGAGCGCGATCGAGCAGCCGACGAGGATGAGGGCGCCCGGCCCGCCGCCGCGGCCGAGGGCACCGAACCCCACCAGGATCTGCACGCTGCTGAGCACGATCGACGCCACACGCTTCCCGTGTCCGGGAAGGTGATAGCGGAAAGCCAGAACGCACAGCGGTATCAGGAGGAAGTTGCCCCCGAGGACCGCACCTGCGGCCCGCGGCCCGTACATGGCGCCGCCGATGACAGAGCCGATCAGGCACATCCCGGAGAGCACCCAGATGATCACCTGTGCGGCGCGGACACCGCCCGGCATCTTCTGCGGCTGGGCCGGCCCATAGACATACGACGGGTCCAGCGCGGGGCCCGTGTAACTGGGCAGGCCCGCCTGCGGGTTCTGATGTGGCGGGGGGAACTGGTTCGACATGTCCCTGACCATATCCGGAGGTCCCGCCTCCCCGACCGGGCGGTGCGGGGCGCGGGCGGCGCGGGGCCCGGCGTCCGGGCACAAAAAATCGGGCCGGTCCGTGGGGGGGAGACGGACCGGCCCGAGGGGGGGTTTCCACCATAACCCTTCGTAAGTGATGCTGCGCGCATCGGCGTGCGACAACTACTCTCCGAAACCGGCCGACGACTCCGGGCCCCTGTTCCCCCACCGGATTTCGGCCGCGGCGACAGAATCAGGCCCCGCGTGGCGGTAGCCCATTGGAGGGACGGGGCCCTGGGCGCCCCCTTGACGCGGCGGGCGCACGGGCCGCTAGCTTCGGCTCGCATGGCGACGCTTCTGCTCCCGTCCGGCCGGACCCTCCCCCTGGAGATCGCGGACTCCGCCGGGGCGCGGCGGCGCGGGCTGCTCGGCCGGGACGGGGTCGCCGGGGCGCTGCTGCTGACCCCGGCGAGCAGTGTGCACACGGTGGGGATGCGGTTCGCGATCGACGTGGCGTACCTGGACCGGGAGCTGCGGGTGCTGTCCGTGCGGACGATGCGTCCCGGGCGGATCGGGCGGCCCCGGGCGCGGGCCCGGCACGTCCTTGAGGCGGAGGCCGGGGCGATGGCCCTGTGGGGCGTGCGCCGGGGTGCGCGGGTCGAGGTGCGGTCCGCGGACCCCTTCGCCGACCCCGGCGGGAGATGAGGGCGCGCGGAGCCGCGCAGCCCCCTCCGCCGCGCGGCACCGCACACGTGGCTTTGCTCACGCGAATTCGCCTTGGTCTGAACTTACGTGATGTGCGCGGCTGAATCGAGCCGGTCACGATAACGATGCGGAATCAACGCGACCTGTTTCGGGATCACTTGGTTAACGATCGTCGCGCGGAGCAACCCTCCGCCCCGCTTTCCCGTCACGCGACCGTTTCCCGTGAGGCGACCGTTCCCGTCACGCCACCGTTCCCGTCAGGCGGCTTTGCCGTCCTTCTTGCACTCGCGGTTGGCCACCAGCTGCTGCATGTGCTCGTCGCCCCACACGCCCAGCGGGATCAGCGCCTCGTTCAGGGACTGGCCGAGGGAGGTCAGCGAGTACTCGACCTTCGGCGGGACCTCTCGGTACACCTCGCGGTGCACGATGCCGTCGGACTCCAGCTCGCGGAGCTGCTGGATGAGCACCTTCTCGCTGATTCCGGCGATGTGGCGCCGGAGCTCGCCGAAGCGGAGCGTCGCGCCCGCGTACAGCGCCCAGAGGATCATCGGCTTCCACTTGCCGCCGACGACGTCCACGGCCGCGTCGAGCCCACAGGCGTACAGCGTCTTGGTCTCCTTGCCGCTCCCGCCGCCGCTCTCCGAATTACCCTCCGTGCCGCTCTTCGGCATGGTCCACTCCTCAGGTGCGCAGAGCCACTTACTGGATCGACAGTACTGAAGGGGAACGCCGATGACCCTCGCCGCTATTTCGTGGAGTGCCGCCAACGCCCGGCGCATGGAGCGGCAGTTCCTGCTGAATCCCGCGAAGCCGGGCGAGGCCGGCCCCGGCGAGGTCGTCGACGCGATGCTGGCGGCGCACGCCCAGGTGATGTCCGCCGCCGAGCTGTCGGTGGGGCTGCGGATGGACGGGGCGACCCGCCTCGACGTACGCGACGCGCTGTGGGGCGAGGAGCCGAGCCTGGTCAAGACGTACGGGCCGCGCGGCACGATCCACTTCCTTCCCGTATCCGAACTGCCCATGTGGACAGGCGCGTTGTCCGCGGCCCCGGGCGGGCCGAGCCCCTTCAAGGCGGGCGACCGGCTGACGCCGTCCCAGACGGACGAGATCGTGGACGCGATCGGCGAGGCGCTCGACGGGGCCTGTCTGACCATCGACGAGCTCAGCGACGAGGTGGTGGCGCGTACCGGGCCCTGGGCGGGCGACCTGGTGCTGCCCGCCTTCCAGGGGATGTGGCCGCGCTGGCGCTCGGTCATGCATGTGGCGGGCCACCGCGGGGTGCTGTGCTTCGCGCCGAACCGGGGCCGCAAGGTGACGTACACGCGCCCGTCGGCCGCCGGGTCCGACGAGCCGCCGCTCTCCGCCGAGGTGGCGACGGGGCGTCTGGTGCGGCGCTTCCTCTACGCGTACGGGCCCGCGACGTCTGCCGAGTTCGCCAAGTGGGCTGCCGCGCCTGCTCGTTGGGCGGGCGAAGTGTTCGCCTCGCTGGCTTCCGCCGGGGAGATCGAGGCGGTGGAGATGGAGGCGCTGGAGATGGAGGGGGTGCCGTCGTCGTGGGTGGTGGCGGGCGACACGGAGTTCCCGGCGGAACCGGTGCGGGGCGTCCGGCTCCTCCCCTACTTCGACGCGTACGTCATCGCCTCGCACCCGCGCGAGCGGCTCTTTCCCGGTCGGGCCTACGAGCGTGCGCTGGCCGGGGGCCAGGCGGGCAACTTCCCCGTGCTGCTGGTCGACGGGATCGTGGCGGGGGTCTGGCACCAGCGGCGCTCCGGGCGGCGGATCACCGTGACGGTGGAGCCGCTCGGCTCGCTGAGCGCGGGGCAGGAGCGGGAGCTGGAGGGGCAGGCGGAGCGAGTGGGGGAAGTGCTTGAGGGGCGGGCGGAGCTGGTGGTGGGACCGGTGACGGTGGGGGCGCACGCGTAGTCCCACCGGACCGCCCCTCCGCGTTGGTAGCGCTTTTGCTAGCGCTTTTGCTAGCGCTTCCTGGCGTCGAAGAGATGCCTCGTGCTGTGGGCCACGAACGGGCCCTCGGTCTGGATCTGCTCGTGCAGTTCAAGGAGCCGCGGCCGGTACTTCTCCACCGAGAAGTCCGGCACCATCCACACGACCTTCCGCAGGAAGTGGACGACGGCCCCGATGTCGCGGAACTCGATCCGCAGGCGCTCGGCCCGCAGGTCGACGATCTCCAGGCCCGCCGCCTCCGCCTCGGCGCGCTCGCCGTCGGGGTGACGTCCGTTGCGTACGTCCTCGGTCTGCGGCCCGAGGAAGTACTCGACGACCTCGAAGACGCTGGCGGGGCCGACGTGCTGGGCGAAGTACGTCCCGCCGGGACGCAGCACGCGCGCGATCTCGTCGAAGTGGGCCTTCACCGGGTGCCGGCTGGTGACCAGGTCGAACGCCTCCGCGGCGAACGGCAGCGGCGCGTCCTCGGGCGAGGCCACGACCGCCGCGCCGCGCGGATGCAGCAGGGCGGTGGCCTTGGCCACGTTCGGCGGCCACCCCTCCGTGGCGACGGCGAGCGGCGGCAGCGCGGGCGCGGAGGCGAGGACTTCGCCGCCGCCGGTCTGGATGTCCAGGGAGGCGGTGGCGCGCCCGAGCCGCTCGCCCATGGCGTGGGCGTACCGCCAGGAGGGCCGCTCTTCCGTGGCCCGCCCCTCGAACCAGGAGAAGTCCCAGCCTTCGGTGGGGGCGGACTCTGCTTCGGCCACAAGTTCATCGAAGGTGAAGCTGCTCATGAAGCGATCTTCGCATCGCACGGGCTCCCGGCTCACGCCCATTACTCCGGTGGGGACTGGCCGGTGGCCATCACCGCGTTCGCGAACCGAGCGAACGCCGTGCGGGAGCCGCAGGAGACTCCGGTGGCGCCGGACCCGGGGCTGTGCGGGCGCGATCGTCACGTTCCCCTGCCGCGCGCAGCAGCGCGATCCGGTCGCGGGCATCTCGGCGGCGCCTCGGCTGACGGGTGGCTGACGGGCGCCTGACGGGACCCGAACGTGCAGGTCAGAGTCCCTGCACCGTCGAGTACGATCTTTGGCGACCAAGATTATTCATGGGGGAACGCATGCACCTCAGCTCGACGACTCGCATCGCCGGAGCCGTACTCGTCCTGTCCGCCACGCTGGTGGCCACCGCCGCCCACGCGAACGCCGCACCCGCAAACGACGGAGCCTCGCCCACCGCGAAGCCCGACGTGTCGACCAGGGCCGCGGTCGGCAAGTACAGCAAGCTCATCAACAAGTCGAAGCAGAGCAACTACACGAACCAGAAGGACGAGATCGCCCGCTGCACGGCCCAGACCAAGGGCATGACGTGCATGATCAACAAGACGGCGTCGGCGACGCGGACCATCGACGCGGGGTTCGGTCTCAGCCGCGGCGCCGTCGCGGGCAGCCTGAACATCAGCCAGGCCAAGACCCAGTCCGTCGCCGTGACGTGCAGTTCGCCGGTGAAGAAGGGGCACTCCCTCGTCGCCTACCCGATCGGCACCCGGTACAAGTACAAGATCGAGAAGCACATCACCACGCCTCTCGACTACAAGGCCGGCACGAGTGGGTGGAAGCACGCCTTCAACCCGGCTCCGGCGAAGGTGAGTTGCAAGGTCAAGTGAGCGCCTATTCTGACCGAGCCATGCCCCGCCGCGCCACGGCGGGGGCCGTTGCCGTGGCCCTCTCGGCGTTCGCCGGGGGCGTGATGCTGCTGAGCGGGTGCGGTACCCACTCCGACTCCGGCTCCGGCTCCGACGAGCCCGGCCCTGTGCCGATCTCCTCTTTCGTCGGCCAGACGGTGGCCCAGGTGGAAGGGGGTCTGCCGTCGGCCTCGTCGATGGTGTCGTACGACCTGTCCAAGCCGGTCACCGGCGCCGAGGCGACGTACGGCACCGCGAAGGACAAGGGGACGCACGCCGATTGGATCGTGGTGGTGGCGTGCGCGGATACGAAGAACCTTGAGGACGACACTCGGCTCGCGGCCGGGGTCCTGCGGGCGGATGCGTATACGGATGCCGTTGCGCGGAAGGCCAAGGAGCGTGCCTTCGACCGCTACTTGGCGGAGTGCGGGAAGTAGCTTGGTGCTTGGTGCTTGTGGCTTGGTGCTTGTCGCCGGGCGCTTCGGGGGGCCTGCGTCGAGTTGGTTGCCGGGGCCGCCCGGTTGTCCCGAGGTTGGCGGTTCCGGGACGGGAGTCAAGGGCGCTCCGCTGCGCTACGCGTCGGCTGCGCCGATTCCGCTTCGCTCCACCCTTGACACCCGGCCCTCCACCGCGCGAAGCGATATGACCGGGCGGCCACGGGGTGGGACTCTCGACCACTCCCGTCGGGCCGTCGGGCTCTCGCTGCCGGGTGCGGCCCGGCTCATTGCGGGTGGCCCCTACGGGGAGAAGGGCGGGCGCCCGGTCCGCAACCGCTTCGGGGGTGGGTGCGGGTCTCGTCAAGCGGCTGCCGACCGGATCTTCCGGGGCGGCCGTCACGGAGAAGGTGTGCGAGGAAGAGTCACACCCAGCGGCACCTACTTTCGCGAAGTTGTGTTCTGGCAGAAGGGGGGCGCGCGCTTCGCGGAACGCGCCTTCCCGAAATTAGGTGCCGGACCCCCTCCCCTCTCGGGGCACGACGCCGATTCCAACACCGGCCCGGCAACGCCCGGTGGGGCCGGCGTCCAGGGCCGCAGGTCAGTCGTCCTGGCTCCCGGAGGGGGCTGTCCCCGTGTCCGCCCCGGAACCCCGGGGGAAGGACACCTCGACGCGGCGGTTCTTCTTGCGGCCCTCTTCGGAGCCGTTGTCCGCGATCGGGTAGTCCTCGCTGTAGCCGCGTACGGAGTACGTGACCTCGGGGCCCAGATAGCTCGCCATCTTGTCGTGCACCGCCTCCGCGCGTTCGCGGGACAGCTTCTTGCCGTGGCTGTACGAGCCGAGGTTGTCCGTGAAGCCGAACACCCTGACATTCGTTGCCTGTTGGGCCTTCGCCTCCTCGGCGATCGCCTTGATCCGCGCGTTCGCCTCCGGGTTCAGCTTGGGGCTGTTCTTGGCGAACAACACCTCCGCCTGCAGCGCGAACTTCACGTCCGTGTTCGTGTCCTCGCGGCGCTCCTCACCACCGAGGTCCTCGACGACCGACTTGATGTCCAGGACCTTCGCGGGGGCCAGGGTCGCCCCGTCGGCCAGCTTCAGGCCGGGGCTGTTGGAGTCCACTTCCTGGGGGGCGGTGGAGGTGGTGCTGCCGGGAGGTGCGCTGGGGTCCTCGTCGTCGGCGAAGGCGG
The DNA here is from genome assembly GCF_040643025.1 of Streptomyces sp. NPDC047525. Taxonomy (NCBI): domain Bacteria; kingdom Bacillati; phylum Actinomycetota; class Actinomycetes; order Kitasatosporales; family Streptomycetaceae; genus Streptomyces; species Streptomyces sp. NPDC047525. The sequence goes on along the minus strand of NZ_JBEYTL010000016.1, from coordinate 83,209 downwards.
GGGTGCCGGTCAGGAGGACCAGGGCCGTGAGGGTGGCCGTGGCTGTGGCGAGGGTGCGGGAGCGTGGGTGGCCCATGGGTCACTCGCTCTCGGAGATCTCGATGGAGGCGGGGGGCATCGACCCGACCTGGAAGTTGACCTTGCTGGTTCCTTCAGGCGGGGCGGGGAACTGAGCGAACCAGCTGGCTGTATCACCCTGCTTCACGCGCCCACTGAACTTTGTGCACAGGCAACGCCCCGAAGTATCCCTGAGCACGAGGTACTTCTTCTTGCCGTCGTTGTCCACCAGGCTGGCACCGGACAGAGACCCTCCGTTTGAACGAAGCTCCCGTTCATCACTTGCCCAGTTCGCTCCGAGCCAGGACTGGCTGCCATTGTTCGTCACTGTTCCGGAGACGGTGACGAAGCCGCCCCCGTCACGGAGAGCCGAATTGATCACGACGTTGATGTCACCATCTTTGGCCTCCGCCAGGACCTTGTCGGTCTCGGGTGCTTCCGTCTGCTTCTGCTCTTCATCACCCTCGCCATTCTTGGCCGGCGAAGAGGAAGACGCGCTCTTGTCGGGCTTGTCCTCGTCTCCACCATCGCCCCCACCACAACCGGCGACCGTGAGGACCAGCCCAGTAGTGATCGCCACAGCGGTCATTGCCCTGCGGGTCTTAATGGTGCGCCGAATGTTCATCGGTACAGCTTCCTTCTTTCGTCGGCCACTCATCAGTCAGCCAGGTGGACAGAGAAGAGAACGGATGCGTCCGGAAGATCATCCAGTTCGAAGTCGTCCGGGTCGATCTCGAAAGAGTCGCCGCCGTCGCAGTCGAATTCCACGGCCTTCTCCGGGTCGGCCGAAGGAGCAACATCGCAGCGCGGCTTAATGATGGCGGTGGCCTCGGCCGTGGCGTGCTGGCTCTCCGTGCCCGGAATGATGGAGTCTCCGACGGTGTAGTTGGTCTCGATCTTCACCGAGAAACCCGGGTAGCCGTTTACCTCAGCCGCCCCGAACTGCCTGACAGCCGAGTCGTTGTCCGCAGCCAGCGCATCCGCCGCGCCTGCGGCCCCGTCACCGTTGAATTTGTCGCCATCCAGCCAGTCCAGCCAGTCGTCCCCCTCGCCGATGGACGCCCCCAGCCCATCAACGAGTTCCTCTCTGGCATCCTGAGCAGCCGCCAACGCCGCGGCATCAGCTGCGGATTGGGCACCGTTTCGGGCGGATGCAGCTTGAGCGAACGCGAAGAACGCGAACGCAACAAAGAGCAGAATCCCCGTCATCCAGATGTAGATGGGAAGAGTCTGCCCTCGGTCACTGCGCAGGCGGCGCGCAATCAGCCGCCGATCACCTGGTCGACCGCGTCCCCGATCGCCCCGGAGATCAGACCGTCCAGCCCCAGCTGATCGATCAGCGTAAAGATCCCCGCGATAAGAATCATGAGCCCCGCATACTCCACAAACCCAGCCCCCGCATCCCGCTCCCTCCCCCGAACCCGGGAAGTCACGGTCACGGTCCAGTCCACCCAGACTCTGAGTACGCGATCTTTCAGCACGACGGCCCCTTCTCTCCCACCCGATACACGCACACGCACCGCTGGCGCAACCAATTCCGATGCCGCTGTCGTCATAGGCAACGTACGCGAGATCATGTGACCCAACAGCCACTCTCCGCAACCAATGCCGTTTGTGACGCGCAAGTTGGCGAGTTCCCTTCCCCGGCGGCGAGGTCATCACGCACCCCGGAGGCGTGCGGCAGTGGTGCGCGACCGGACCGTCGGCGGCTCAATGCGTTCCACGACTTCCCCTCCCGCGAATACCGTGAACTCGTCTTTTGCAAAGGATGGTTGGGGTGCGTGGCGCTGACCGGTCCCGGCAGGGGCCACCCCCGGGGTCAGTCCGCCCTTCCCGCCCTCGGGGTGACTGTCCCACATTGGGTTGCAGCCGCGAAGAGTTTTCGCTGACTGGCTTGATACCTGCTCCGGCCGCGAGGCCCACCGCACCGTTCATCGCCACCCTCACTTCCCCAGGATCGAGCCGAAGTCCGAACCCGAGCCCAGGAACATGCCCGCCGCGATCAGAATCATCGTGGCCGGAAGCATGAAGACCAGCGTCACCATCGTTGCCTTGGGGATCGTCTTGGCCGCCCTGCGGCGCGAGTTCTGCGCGTCCGTGCGCCGCATGTCCGTGGCGAGCTGGATCAGCGTGTCCGCGATGGGCGAGCCCAGTTCCTCGCCCTGCTGGAGCGCCGAGACGAACTGTGAGACCTGTTCCGACGCGTTCCTGCGGCGCAGTTCGTCGAACGCCTGGCGGCGGCTGACTCCCATGTCCATCTGGCGCAGCGTGATGCGCAGTTCGTCCGCCCACGGGCCCTCGTAGCGTTCCGCGACCCGGTCCAGTGCCTGGCGGAAGCCCAGACCCGCCGACACCACCACCGCGAGTACGTCCAGGAAGTCCGGCAGCGTGCGGTCGATGACCTCGCGGCGCTCCCGTATCGCCTGCCAGATCAGCGCGTCCGCCGCCGTCACGCCGAAGGCGAACGTGAGCAGGCCGAAGAGCGAGGAGCCGTTCGAGAGGAAGACCAGGCCCATCACGAGGCCGAAGATGCCGTAGACCGCCCTGCGCGCCGCATAGCGGTCGATCGTCAGGCCTCCCGGGTTTCCCGCCATGTCGATCCTGCGGCGCTTGGCGTCCACCCGTTTCGGGCCCATCAGGCGCAGGACCAGCGGCGCGAAGCGCATGCCGATGCGGTCCACCGCCGAGCCCGCCGCCGAGACGCGGGTGGCGCCGACCTCCAGGGCGATCGCCAGGTCCGAGGGGAGCTTCGCCTCCGCGCGGTACATGCGCACGCCTTGGCAGACTCCCGCCACCGCGAGTCCCATCACCACTGCCAGAGCCAGTGCCAGCAACTTGACGCCCCTCCCTTCAGGTTGGGTTGGTCTCTCTAGACTTCGATCTTGCCCAGGCGTCTGATCACGAAGAAGCCCACCGCGTACAGGCCCAGCGCGATCAGGATCAGCATCTGGCCCATCGGTGAGCCCGTCACCCTCGCCAGCGCTCCCTCATTGGAGGAGTTGATCAGGAGCAGGGAGCCCAGGCCCAGGAGCGGGACCGTGAACGCCGTCGCGTGGACCTCCGAGAGCATCGTGCGGACCTCTCTGCGGGTCTCCTTGCGGTCCTCCAGGGTCTGGGTGAGGTTCCGGAGGGAGTTCACCACCGAGCCGCCCGCCTTGTTGGAGAGCACCAATGTCGTGACGAGGACTATCAGTTCGCGGGACGGGAGGCGTTCTGCCAGTTCGCCCAGCGTGTCGTCGATCGAACGGCCCAGTGTTAATTGGTCTGCGACCATTGACAGTTCCTCGCCCGCTGGGGCTTCCAGTTCCTCCGCCGCCATCGCGAGTGATGTGCGCAGTGCCAGGCCCGCCGCCGTCGCGTTCGCCAGGATGCGTGCAACGTCCGGGAGTTGGTTGATGAAGGCCTCGATGCGCTTCTGGCGTTGCCAGTTGAGGAAGACGACCGCGCTCCAGACCGCCACGATGCCCGCGATCGGGCCGAAGAACGGGGCCAGCGTCGCCGCCGCCATCAGCCAGAGCGCGGCGACGACCGCCACGACGTAGACGAAGAACTCGCCCGCCGTCAGGTCGAGTCCCGTCGCCGAGAGGCGCAGGTGGATGGAGCGGCCCAGGCGGGTGCGGCGCAGGCGGCGGTCGACGGCCGAGAAGCGGCGGCCTCGGTGGCCCGCGTCGCCCGTGCCGGGGCCGATCGACAGGCGGTCCACCAGCGCCTGGCGCTGCGCGCGGCCGGACGCGTAGGCATGGATGCCCGCGACCGCGAGTGTGCCGGTCAGGATCGTGGCGCCGAGGGCCAGGAGGGCGGCTTGGTTCTCCATCAGGCCGTGGCCTCTCTCGTACCCGACCTCGTACCCGGCCTCATGCCCGGCCCTGTACGCGCCCGCGTGCTCATCCGATCGCCTCTCTTGTGTTCAGTGCGTCTATGGCCTGGGCCACGCCGAAACCGGGCGGCACCGGCTCGCCCGCCACGTAGAGGCGCTCGGCGACGGAGCGCGGCAGCGGCAGGTGCTCGAAGTAGCCGTGCACGCGGCGGTCCAGGCCGCCGCCGCCCGGCCGGTTCGGCACGAAGCGGGTCACGGGGGCGATGCGGAACTGCTCGCGGCCGTGCGAGACGAGCAGGACGATCTCGGCGATCTTGCGGGAGCCGTCCGCGTGCCGGGCGAGCTGGACGACCACGTCCACCGCCGAGTTGATCTGGTCCTTCAGGGCCTCGAAGGGGATCTGGACCTCCGACATCGAGCCGAGGGTCTGCAGGCGCATCAGGGCGTCCTCCGCCGTGTTCGCGTGGACCGTGGCGAGCGAGCCGTCGTGGCCCGTCGACATCGCCTGGAGCATGTCGAGCGTCTCGCCGCCCCGGACCTCGCCGACGATGATGCGGTCGGGGCGCATGCGCAGGCTGTTGCGGACCAGGTCGCGGATGGTGATCTGGCCCTTGCCCTCGACGTTCGGGGGGCGGGATTCGAGGCGGATCACGTGGTCCTGCTGGAGTTGCAGTTCGGCCGAGTCCTCGATGGTGATGATGCGTTCGTGGGAGGGGAGGAGGCCGGAGAGGGCGTTCAGGAGGGTCGTCTTCCCCGAGCCCGTGCCGCCGGAGACGATGACGTTGAAGCGGGCGCGCACGAAGGCGGAGAGCAGGAGCAGCATGTGCTCGTCGAGCGAGCCGAGGCCGATGAGCTCGTGCAGCGTGTACGCGCGGGGGAAGCGGCGGATCGTGAGGGTCGCGCCGGTGAGGGCCAGCGGCGGAATGATCACGTTCACTCGCTCGCCGGTGGGCAGGCGCGCGTCGACCATCGGGTTCGACTCGTCCACGCGGCGGTTGACCGTGGAGACGATGCGTTCGATGGTCTGCATGAGCTGGTCGTTCGACGCGAATCGGAGGGGCAGTTGCTCCACTCTTCCGGCTCGCTCCACGAAGATCGAGTCCGGGCCGTTCACCATGATTTCCGTGATGGACGCGTCGGCGAGGAGTGGTTCGAGTACGCCCAGGCCCAGGGCCTCGTCCACGACGCGGCGGATGAGCTGGGAGCGCTCCGAGGTCGACAGGACGGGGCCCTCGCGGCTGATGATGTGGCCCATGACGCGTTCCAGGCGGACCCTGCGGTCCGCCGTGGTGAGGGACGACATCTCGGCGAGGTCGATCTCTTCCAGGAGCTTGGCGCGGTAGACGGCCACGAGGCTGTCGTCGCGGCTGGGGTCGCTTCCCTTGCCGTGGTCGTGCGGGGTCGCCATGCGGTCGCGGAGGCTCATCGGTTCTCTCTCAGCTCCCGTCTTCGTCTTCGTCGTTGGGCATGGTGGCCGACTTCGTGACGGACCAGCCTCCGTCCACGAAGGGGAGGAGGGTGGGGACCTGGACAGTGACCTCCGCCGTGGTCGTGTCGCCGCCCCCGCTGAGGGCGACCTGCGCGTCGAGGCTGCCGTCCATCGCCGCCAGGCCCGCGGCCTGGCCGCCCTCGCCCTGCGATGCGACACGTGCTGCCGCGCGGGCGCCTGATCCGGCCTGGTTGACGGCGTATCCGACCAGGCCGAGCTGGATCGCGGCCAGGCCGATGAGGAGCAGGATGGGGAGGAAGCCGGCGAACTCGAGCATGGATACGCCGCGGTCGTTCCAGCGGGGGTTCTTTCGCCGGGACCGATGTGCACCGTCGGTCACCGGCTTCGCCGCGTTCGTGCTCAGACGCCGGACGGGCTGAACCCTCAGCCCTGTCACTGGTCCTCACCCTCCTTCGCCGCCCCCGCCTCCCCGCTCACGCTCCACCCCGCGTCGATCCCGGGGAAGAACAGCGGCACGTCCGCGTCCACGTGGGCCTTCCACACCGCCCCGTCGTCCGTGCAGGACACCTCCGCGCCCTGCCACGCCGAGGGCAGATGCTCCTTCGCGGCGGACTCGCACGCCGCGGCCCCGCCCTCGCCCACCGCGTACGCGGCTGTCGCCGCCCGCGCCGCCTCGTCCGCGGCGTTTCCCGCCAGGGAGAACGTGTAGCCGTACAGCGCGCACTGCCACAGGAGGCCCATCACGGCGAGCAGCAGCGGGAACATGCCGGCGAACTCCAGGGTGACCGCGCCCCGGTCGCCGCCGATCCGCTTGCGGAGGGTCAGCGCACCGCGCTTGCCCGTGCCGGACGCCTCCGGGTCCACCAGGCCGAGCTCGCCCGCGAGCGCCCACAGCGCCTGCTTCACCGTGGACTTGCTGTCCAGGTCCTGCATGCGGCCCGCGTCGACCGCGCCCTGCAGTTCCTTGAAGTTGGCGGGGACGGTGGTGCGGGCCACCCGTGTCCCCGTCACCCGTTCCACCAGGGAGGGCTGGATCTCCGCTCCCTTGCCGTGGCGGTTGACGACCGTGAGCGTCTCCTCCGCCTTGCGGATCTGGAGGCGGTCCCACAGGCGGACCATGCGCTTGGCGGCGCGTACGGAGACGACGTCCGGGGTGACCAACAGGATGGCCTGGTCGGCGAGTTCGATGGCTGCCGCGCTCGCCCCGGTGACGTACGTACCGCAGTCGACGAGCACGACGTCGTAGCGGCTGCGCAGCGCGCCGAGCGTCTGGCGGGCGACCCGGTCGGTGATCTCCTCGCCCCGCTCGCCCTCGCCGGGGGCCAAAAGGAGTCCGATGCCGGTCTCGTGGGTGTAGACGGCGTCCTGGAGGACGCGGGGCGTGATGTCGGTGATCGCCGCGAGGTCGGCGATGGACCGGCGGAACTGGACGTCCAGGTAGGAGGAGACGTCCCCGGACTGGAGGTCCAGGTCGAGGAGGGCCACGCTGCGGCCGGACGCGCATGCGGCCAGGGCGAGTTGGACGGTGGTGAGGGTGGTCCCGACCCCTCCCTTGGCGCCGCTCACCGCGACGACGTGACCGCCGCCGGGGGTCTCCCCCTGCCCGGCGTAGAGCTCCATTCCCCCGCTGCCGAGATGCCGGCGCATACCGGCCGACCAGGCCGCCGCCGCGTGCACCCGCTCGGCGAGCGCGTCGTAGGCGAGCGGGAAGCCGACGATGCCGCGTGCGCCGGAGTCCATCGCGGCGGTGAGCAGGCCGGGGCTGGTGTCGGCGGTGATGAGGACGACGCCCACCGCGGGGAAGCGGAGAACGAGGTCGCGGATCAGGTCGAGGGCGGGGACGGGGCCGATGCGCTCATGGATGAGGACGACTTCGGGGAGCTCGTCGAGGGACTCGGATGCGAGCCTGGCCAGGGTGTCCAGGAGCGCGGTCGAGTCGGCGAGGGGCAGCGCGGGTTCGGCGTCCGGGAGCTGCCCGACGAGGGTCGAGAGCGCGCGGGCGGCGTCCAGGTCCCCCACCGCGGGGAGGATGCGGGTCGTCATACGTCACGCTGCCGGGCAGTCGGGTGGGTGGGCAGGAGAGATCCGCCGTGAAGCGGCGGTTCGGACGTGCGTCGCCTCATCCGCTGGCCCCCTACTTGTCCTCGTCGAGTGTGTAAGTCCGGTCGCCCCGCGGGATGGCGCTCTCCCCGCCCTGGCCCACCAGGGCCAGGCGGACGTGCGTCGCGAACGACTCCGCGTACGCCACGCGCTGCGCGTCCGCCGTGTCCAGGGCGAACGTGATCGGCACGGCCTCCGTCGCCGTGCGACGGCTGCTGCGGTCGTCCTGGTCGGGGTCGAGCGCCGTCAGCTTGCCCACGTCGATCACCTTCGCGGACTCGACGATGACCTTCGACTGGTCCTTGGCGTTGTCGGTCTCGCCCTTGAAGGTGGCGTAGATGTTCACCGTCGAACCCGGCGTGATCTTGCCCGCGACGCCCGTCGCCGCGTCGATCATGATGGCGATCTCCTGCTGCCCCGGGTCGAGTTCCGGGCGCTTCACGATCATGTCCGTCTGGAGCAGCGACCCCTTCCGCAGCTCCGTGACCGCGATCTTTCCGCGCACCTGGCGCAGGTCGGTGACCGCGTTCTCCGAGAGCCACCGCTCCGGCATCTCGACCTTCTCGAACTGGTCCGCGCTCAGCTCCTTGTAGGGGGCGATGTCCCCCTTGAGCTTGTACGCGGCCACCTCCGGCCCCACCTTCGAGTTCACGTCCCGGATCACCGAGAGGACACCCGCGAACGCGCCGAACGCGGCCAGGACCGACAGGACCAGCAGGATGACGCCGCGGCGCTGGCGTGAGTTCATGAACCGGACTACCTCGATCGGGTGCGGACGGCTACGGACAGTGAGCGGTGTGGCGCGCGTTCAGTTCGGGGTCGTTCGGGGTCGTGCACAAGGGGACAGAGGGCAGGCTCTACGTCGCGCCTCGCGGCAGCGCTCGTACGACGGAAGCGGCAGATGAAGCGGAAGCCGCCACCGAGCGTTCAGGAGGCGGCGGCAGCGGCGCGGCGCAGAAGCCGCAGCGGTCGCCGATGAGTTCGAGGCCGCACCAGTGGCAGTCGTCCCGCCTGACGGACGCCACCAGTTGGTAGAGCACGGAGATGTCGGGGATCGCCGCGGCGAACTCGACGAGCTTGCCCGTCGCCCACCAGCGCGCGGACTCCCCCGGCAGGCGCGTCTCCGAAACCCCCTGGGCCCGCCAGGCGGGAGCGAGCGTTTCGGTGACCCAGGCGGCCGATCCCAGCTGCCCGGTGGCGTACAGCATCTTCGTGCCGAATCCGGGGCCGGGGAGCGTCGCGTCACCCGTCACCTTGATCAGCTCGGGGCGCGGCGTCGCGAGGACGGCGAACTGGGCGCCCGGCACCCACGACTTGGCGTGGGACTGCAGGGTGACCGGGACCCGGTCGAGCTTGGCCACCGAGCCGAGCAGCGCGCCCGCGTAGATGTAGTGCGACAGGAGCCGGGCCGCCGACGCGAGCACGCCGGGGCTGAAGTCGCAGATCGACAGCTGGCGGAGCTGGAGCGCGAGGACCGCGAGACCCAGTGGTGGCAGGTCGGGGCGGAGGATCGCGATGCGGTCGCTCTCCAGGACGGAGCGGATCGCGTGCAGGCGCTGCGCGACGGCGGGCGGCGCCGACGCGGGGCACAGGACGATCACATAGCCGTGGTGCTCGATGAGCGTGTGCATCTCGGTGAGCGCCTGGTCCAGGGAGTACGTCCGCGGTGACTGGACGGCGCTCTGGAGGACGGCCGCCGACGGGGTGTGCCGGTCGGGCGATGGCAGCACCAGGTCAGGGCCGGTGACGGCTATGGCGGTCGGCATACGCACACCCCCCGGTCTTCGTGCACTTCTGCCTCAGCACCTTATCCAGGTCAGCGCCACCTCAACACCCAACTTCCCACTGTTCACATTGAGGTTGGCCGGACTGGCGGGGTCCGGGTGATGCCAGAGGTCTTGACAACTCAATTGGTCTGGACCAGCTTGTACGACCAAGTGAGAGCTCTCCGAACGCCCCAACTCCCCCCACCGGAGGCAGAAGTGGACCACGCACGCGGCAGGACACGCAGGAAGGCAGGTTCCGTCATCGGTCTGACAACGGCACTCGCCCTCGCGCTCACCGGCCTGCTCACCGGCGGCGCCGACGACGCGGAAGCCGGGACCCGCGCGGTGCCCAAGCATGCGGTGACCGGCTACTGGCAGAATTTCGACAACGGCGCCACGGTCCAGAAGCTGGGCGACGTACAGGACGAGTACGACATCATCGCGGTCTCGTTCGCGGACGCGACCTCCACGCCGGGCGAACTCGCCTTCAACCTCGACTCGGCCGGGCTCGGCGGGTACACCGTCGACCAGTTCAAGGCCGACATCAAGGCCAAGCAGGCGTCGGGGAAGTCCGTGATCCTCTCGGTCGGCGGCGAGAAGGGCGCGGTGGCCGTCAACGACGGAGCCTCCGCGACCGCCTTCGCTGACTCGGCGTACAAACTCATGCAGGAGTACGGCTTCGACGGCGTCGACATCGACCTGGAGAACGGGCTCAACTCGACCTATATGTCGCAGGCGCTGAAGTCCCTTGCCGGAAAGGCCGGTTCGGGGTTCGTCCTGACCATGGCTCCGCAGACGATCGACATGCAGTCGACGTCGAACGAGTACTTCAAGACGGCGCTCGCCGTGAAGGACATCCTCACGGTCGTCAACATGCAGTACTACAACAGCGGTTCGATGCTGGGCTGCGACGGCAAGGTCTACAGCCAGGGCTCGGTCGACTTCCTCACCGCGCTCGCCTGTATCCAGCTGGAGGGCGGCCTCGCCCCGTCGCAGGTCGGCATAGGCGTCCCGGCCTCGGCGAAGGCCGCGGGCGGCGGATACGTCTCGCCGTCCGTCGTGAACCAGGCCCTGGACTGCCTGGCGAAGGGCACCAGCTGCGGTTCCTTCAAGCCGTCCAAGACGTACCCCGACATCCGGGGCGCGATGACCTGGTCGACGAACTGGGACGCGGCCGACGGCAGTTCCTGGTCCAAGGCGGTGGGCCCCCACGTCCACGGCCTGCCGTAGGCGCGACCCCTCCCAACCGCAGCGCCGCCGCTCCCCCGGCGGCGCTGCCGCATGCGTGGCCGGCCGTCAGAAGAAGCTCCCCCAGTCCTGGTCCGTGATCTGCTTGACGCACAGGACCAGGAACACCAGGCCCGCGATCGCCAGCATCCCGTTGCTGAGCCAGCCATTGCGCCACTCCCGCGGTGTGCGCGAGGAGTTGAGGAGCCAGACCAGGGTGAGCGAGAGGAACGGCATGAAGGCCGCGCCGAGCACGCCGTAGATGATGATGAGGCGGAACGGCTGCCCCTGGAAGAGCAGGATCATCGGCGGGAACGTCATCCAGAGCAGGTACGCACGGAACGGCACCGACTTCTCGCGGGCTCCGGACGCCACCTCCTCGCCGCTCAGGGACTTGTCGTCGGCGCCCGACCGCTGCTTGCGGTAGCGCTCCACGAAGTCGGCGAACATCAGGCTCACGCCGTGCCAGACGCCGATGAGCGAGGTGAAGGACGTGGCGAAGAAGCCGATCAGGAAGAGCTTGGCGGTGGCATCGCCGTACTCCTTCTCCAGGATGCCGGAGAGCTGCACGAGGCCCTGGTCGCCGCTGGCGATCGCGACGTTCGCGGAGTGCAGCAGCTCGGCACCGACGAAGAGCATGGAGACGACGAAGATGCCGGTGGTGATGTACGCGACGCGGTTGTCGAGCCGCATCACCTTCATCCAGCCCGCGTTCGTCCAGCCCTTGGCGTTGACCCAGTAGCCGTACGCGGCGAGCGTGATGGTGCCGCCGACGCCGCCGATCAGGCCGAGCGTGTTGAGGATGGAGTCCTTCTCGTCGGGCAGCACCGGCAGCAGGCCCGCGAAGGCGTCGCCGAGGTGCGGCGTGACACGAATGGCGAGATACACGGTGACGACGAACATGATGCCGACGAGCACCGTCATGACCTTCTCGAAGACGGCGTACTTGTTGAACCAGACGAAGACCAGTCCGACGACGCCGGTGAGCATCGCCCACCACTTGAGCTCCATGACGTCCGGGAAGAGCGCCTGGAGCGGGAGTCCCGACGACGACATGGCCGCGGCCCCGTAGACGTACCCCCAGATCACCACATAGACGACGAAGAACCACGTCGTCCAGCGGCCGATGCTGGCCCAGCCGTCGAAGAGGGTGCGCCCCGTAGCCAGGTGCCAGCGTCCGGCCGCCTCGGCGAGCGAGATCTTGACGACGCAGCCGATGACAGCGGCCCAGAGCAGGGTGTAGCCGAAGTTGCTGCCCGCGATGAGCGTGGCGACGAGGTCGCCCGCGCCGACGCCGGTCGCCGCGACGACGATGCCGGGTCCGATGTATTTCCAGCTGGACTTGCGGGGCTGGGGAGCCGCATCTCCCGTGGCAGTGCCACTGCCTGTCGTTTCAGCCATGCCGATCAAGAAACCGCATGGCGGCGCGCGGCACAAGGGGTTGGCCGAAGACAGCGTTGACCGGAGCATGCCATGCCTCCACGATGGGGCCGCGCAACCCGCACCGCACGCGTCGCAGTGGACCACCCCCCACCCCTCAGGAGACTTCATGCGACTTCGCATACGCGGCAGAAGATCCGCGGCCCTCGCGGTTCTTCTCGCCCTCGCCGTCGCGGCACCCATCACCGCCAACGCCTCACCGGACACCACCGAGCGGACCGCACGGAGCACGCCGGCGGCCGACGAAGAAACGCGCCAGTACGAAATCCCTCTCGGCGACGACAAGGCCGCACGCACCGCGCTCGCCCGCACCGGCGTCGCCATCGACGAGGTCGACGCCCGCGCGGTCGTCGTCTCGGCCGACGGCCGCGAGGCGGCCCAGCTCCGGGACGCGGGCTACGAGCTCAAGGCCCTGGCCGGACCCCCGAAGCGTACGAACGGCGAACCCGTGGAGGCCAAGGACTTCCCGCCCGCCGACGCGAGGTACCACAACTACGCGGAGATGAACGCGGAGATCGACCAGCGCATCGCGGCCCACCCGACCCTGATGAGCAAGAGGGTCATCGGCAAGTCCTACTCGGGCCGGGACATCGTCGCCATCAAGATCAGCGACAACGTCGGCACGGACGAGGCCGAGCCCGAGGTCCTCTTCACCCACCACCAGCACGCCCGCGAGCACCTGACCGTCGAGATGGCGCTCTACCTGCTGCGCGAACTGGGCGACGACTACGGCACGGACGCGCGCATCAAGAAGATGGTCGACGAGCGCGAGATCTGGATCGTGCCGGACCTGAACCCGGACGGCGGCGAGTACGACATCGCGACCGGCTCCTACCGCAGCTGGCGCAAGAACCGTCAGCCCAACAGCGGTTCGTCGAACGTCGGCACCGACATGAACCGCAACTGGGCCTACCGGTGGGGCTGCTGCGGCGGCTCGTCCGGCTCCACCGGATCCGAGACCTACCGCGGCCCGAGCGCCGAGTCGGCACCCGAGGTGAAGGTCGTCTCCAACTTCGTGCGCAGCCGCATCGTCGGCGGCAAGCAGCAGATCAAGGCCTCCATCGACTTCCATACGTACAGCGAGCTGGTCCTGTGGCCGTACGGCTACACGTACAGCGACACGGGCCCCGGCCTCACCCAGGACGACCGCGACGCGCACGCCGCCATCGGCCGGAAGATGGCCGCGAGCAACGGCTACACGCCGCAGCAGTCCAGCGACCTCTACATCACGGACGGGTCGATCAACGACTGGCTCTGGGGCAACCAGAAGATCTTCAGCTACACCTTCGAGATGTACCCGTCGTCCGCGGGCGGCGGCGGCTTCTACCCGCCCGACGAGGTGATCGAGCGGGAGACGAACCGCAACAGGGACGCGGTTCTGCAGCTCCTGGAGAACTCGGACTGCATGTACCGGTCCATCGGCAAGGAGCAGCAGTACTGCACCGGTTGAGCGGACCGGGACCGGGCGAAGGGCCGTCGTCGATCGGCGGCGGCCCTTCGCCCGGGGTGCGGCGGCGACGGAACAGGACGACGATGGATACGTAGAGGCCGCGACGCGATCACCATCCCTGAGGGGGCATGGAGATGTGTCATGCGCGTCCACAAGGTACGCCCCGACATCAGCGCCCTGAGCGACAGCCTGGAAGTACCGGGAATCGGACACATACCGGTCAACGCCTTCGTGCTGCACGCCTCCCAGCCCGTCGTCGTCGACACCGGCCTGGGGCTGCCCGACCGCAACTTCCTGGAGGCGCTCGCCGCCGTCCTCGATCCCGCCGATGTGCGCTGGATCTGGCTCACCCACCCGGACCGGGATCACACCGGCGGGATCTTCGATCTGCTGGAGGCGGCGCCCGAAGCGCGCGTCGTGACCACGTTCGCGGGCGCGGGGATCATGTCCTGTGAGCGCCCGCTGCCGCTCGACCGGTGCTATCTGCTCAACCCGGGGCAGACCCTGGACGTCGGCGACCGCACCCTCACGGGGTTCAGGCCGCCCCTCTTCGACAACCCGGCCACGGTCGGGTTCTTCGACGACAAGTCGGGCGCCTGCTTCAGCTCCGACTGCTTCGGAGGGCCGATGGCCACCGCCGACCTGGCGCGGGCGGACGACGTCCGCGAGGTCCCCGTGGAGGATCTGCGGGCCGCGCAACTGCTCTGGGCGACGGTCGACAGTCCTTGGGTGCAGGTCGTGGACCCCGTGAAGTTCCTGGACAGCTTCCGGCCGCTGCGGGACGGTGCGCCCGAGATCGTCCTCTCCACGCATCTGCCACCGGCCCTGGGCATCACCGGGACGATGATGGACACACTGGGCTCGGCGACCGGGGCCTCACCGTTCGTGGGGCCCGACCAGGCGGCACTGGAGCAGATGCTGGCCGGCTTCGAGCCCGCCGACGGTCACCAGGTCGCGTGACGCCGACATGACGCCGAGGGCGTCCCGGACCGTCGCGGCCCGGGACGCCCTCGGCGACGTACGACAGCGCCCCTGTCGTCGGTGAACCGCTAGACGAACAGGCTCACCACGGCCGCCACCGCGAACCCGGCCAGGGACAGCACCGACTCGAGCACCGTCCACGTCTTCAGCGTGTCCCGCTCCGAGATGCCGAAGTACTTCGCCACCATCCAGAAGCCGCCGTCGTTGACGTGCGAGGCGAAGATCGAGCCCGCCGAGATCGCCATGATGACCAGGGCGACGAACGCCTGCGAGTGGTCTCCCTCGGCGAGGAGGGGGGCCACGATGCCCGCCGTCGTCACGATCGCCACCGTCGCCGAGCCCTGGGCGACGCGCAGGACCAGGGAGAGCAGGTAGGCGAGGACGATGATCGGCAGGCCGACGTCCTGGAAGGTGTCCGAGAGGGCCTTGGCCACGCCGCTCGCCTTGAGGACCGCGCCGAAGATGCCGCCCGCGCCGACCACCAGCAGGATGTTGCCGACCGGCTTCAGGGAGGAGGTCGAGACCGTCTCCAGGGACTTGCGCGACCAGCCGCGCCGGATGCCCAGGAGGTAGTACGCCATCAGCAGGGCGATCGTCAGGGCGACGAAGGGGCTGCCGAAGAACTCGATCACCGAGCGGAGGGTCGAGGGGTCGAAGGCGATCGACGAGAAGGTCGCGAGGAGGATCAGGAACAGCGGTGTTCCGATGATCGCGAACACGATGCCGAGCGGCACCGGCTTCTCGCGCGGCTCCACGCCCTCCCCCAAGCTCTCGGCTTCGCTCGAGCAGGGGGTACCCCCATCCCGCTGCTCGGCGACGACCGCCGCCTTCGCCTCGTCCGCGGCCTCGACCATGTCCTGCGGGACGGGCACGAAGATGCGCTTGCCGATCCAGGCCGAGTAGACCCAGGCGGCGATGACGGCGGGGATGCCGCAGACGATGCCCATCAGGATGACCCAGCCGAGGTCCACCTTGAGCAGACCGGCCGCGGCCACCGGGCCGGGGTGCGGGGGCAGGAACGCGTGGGTCATGGACAGACCCGCGAGCAGGGGCAGGCAGTAGAGCAGGATCGACTTGCCGCTGCGCTTGGCGGCGGCGTACACGATCGGCGCGAGGACGAAGATGCCGACGTCGAAGAAGACCGGGATGCCGAATATGAGGCCCGTCAGGCCCATCGCGAGGGGGGCGCGCTTCTCGCCGAAGAGGCCGAGGAGGCGGGAGGCGAGGACCTCTGCCCCGCCCGAGACCTCGAGTATCGCGCCGAGCATCGTGCCGAGGCCGATGATGATCGCCACATGGCCGAGGATGCCGCCCATGCCGGACTCGATGACGGATATCGCGTCGGACTTCTGGACCGTGCCGAAGAGTTCGGTGACGGAGAGGCCGGCCGAGAGGCCGACGACTATGGAGACCGCGAGCAGCGCGACGAAGGGCTGCAGCCTGATCTTGATGATCAGGAAGAGGAGAAGCACGATGCCGAGCGCGGCGACGGTGAGGAGACCGGCCGTGCCGTCGATCAGGGTGAGGATGCCGCCGGTGTGCGGTGGTTCCTCGGCGGGGGCGGCGGCCGCGAGCGCGGCGAAGGGGGACGGGGACATCTTTGACCTCGTAAGTGCATGGGGCTTTCGGGGCAGGGGGGATCACGGCGCGGCGCCCGAAGGGGGGAGTTGGGCACCGCGCCGTGACGACTAGCGGCTTGCGGAGGGTGGATCAGGGGACGGGCTGCGTCAGCTCAGGACGGCGAGCGCGTCGATCTCGATGAGCAGACCCTTGGGCAGGCCCACGTAGACCGTGGTGCGGGCCGACGCGGGGGCCTTGAGGCCCTGCTCCTCGAAGTACGCGTTGTAGATCTCGTTCATCTCGGCGAAGTGGTCCACGTCCGTGAGGTAGACGCGCATCATCATCACGTCGTCCCAGGTCGCGCCGCCCTCTTCGAGGATCGCCTTGACGTTGGCGAACGTCTGGAGGGTCTGCTCGCGCAGGGTCGGGCCCGCGGGGGTGGGGGCCTTGCCCTCCTCGGCGGGCAGGAAGCCGACCTGACCGGCGACCTGAAGGATGTTGCCCTTCTTCACGCCGTGGGAGAACTTCGCGGGCGGGGTGGTGTGGGTGGCCGGGGTGAGCGCGGTCTTCTCGGTCATGGTCGTTCAGGCTTCCTTGAGGGGTGACTTGCCGGAGTACTCCCGGCTGATGGCATCCGCCGTACGGCGCACCAGCGGGAGCAGCGTGAGGAGTTCGTCGGCGGTGACGACGACATTCGGCGCGGAGACCGACATGGCGGCGACGACCCGGCCGTCCGCACCGCGGATGGGGGCCCCGATGCAGTTGATGGACTCCTCGTGGCCACCGAGGTCGGTGGCCCATCCCTGTTCGCGCACGGCGCTGAGTTCCTTGAGGAACGCGGCGGCGTTGGGCGTCGAACGGGACGTGTAGGTGGGGTAGTCGAGCTTCTCCGCGATGGCGCGGCGCTCGGCCTCGGGAAAGTCGGAGATCAGCAGCTTGGCCACGGCCGCGACGGTGATCGCGACGGGCTTCCCGATGCGCGAGTACATCCGCACCGGGTAGCGGCTCTCGACCTTGTCGATGTAGAGGACTTCCTGCTCCTCGTAGACCGCGAGGTGGACCGTGTGGCCGCACTTCTCGTTCAGGGCGAGGAGGTGGGGGTGCGCGATCTCGCGTACGTCGAGGTTCTCGACGGCTTCCTGGGCGAGCGCGAAGAGGCGGGCGCCCAGGCGGTAGCGCTGGTCGGACTGGCGGTAGACCAGGCCGTGTTCGTGCAGCGTGCGCAGGAGTCGCAGGGCGGTGGACTTGTGCACTTCGAGACGCTCGGCGACCTGGCCGAGGTCGGCGGGGCCTTCGGCGAGCAGCGGCAGGATGGACAGGGCGCGGTCGACGGTCTGGCTCATGTACGTGCCTCCTCCTTGGCCTCAGTGTTCACGGGGACGCCGTCCGTCCAACCCGGGCCGAGACGAAGTGTCCCCCAGGCCTCTGCGTCCAGTGCGGCAAGACGATCGGTGTGCTCCCTCGCGGGCGGCGTCGCGAGGTCGCCGGGCACGGTGAGCGCGGCGGCGGCCATGAGGTGCCCGTGGCGCAGGCGCTGGTCGGCGGTCAGTCCGCGCAGGGTGGCGGAGAGGAACCCGGCGGCGAAGGCGTCGCCCGCGCCCACGGGGGCGACGACGTCGACCTTGAGCGCCGCCTGGAAGACCGCGGGCTCGCCCTCGGTGTAGACGGTGGCGCCGCCGCTGCCCTGCTTGACGACCAGGGTCGCGGGCTCGGGGAGCGCGGCGCGGATGGCGTCGGGGCCGCCGGTGACGCCCCAGGCGTCGGCGGCCTCGTCCTCGCCGACGAAGACGAGGTCGGCGCCGCGTGCGAGGTCGAGGAGGACGCGGGGGCTCTCGCTCGCCGCGCCGCTCCACAGACCGGGGCGGTAGTTGACGTCGAAGGACACCAGGGGGCGGCCGGGGCGGGGTGCGGTCAGCTCGCGCAGGAGGGCGAGGCAGTCCGCGGAGAGGGCGGCGGTGATGCCGGAGAGGTGCAGGATGCGTCCTGCGTCGAGGGCCTCGCGGTCCACGCTGCGGGGCGCCATCGCGGAGGCCGCCGAGCCCGCGCGGTAGTAGAGGACCTCGTGGGCGTCGGTGTCGCGGTCGTCGGCGGTGCGGAAGTAGATGCCGGTGGGGCGGTGCGGGTCGCGGCCGACGCAGCGGGTGTCCACGCCGTAGCGGGCGATGGCCTCGACGAGGTGGTCGCCGAAGCCGTCGGCGCCGACGCGGCTGACCCAGCGGGTGCGGTGCCCGGCCGCGGCGAGGGCGCAGGCGACGTTCGACTCGGCGCCGCCGATTCCGCGATCGAAGGAGGGGACGTCGGCGAGGCGGCCCGCGCGGGAGGGCAGGAACGTGACCATGGACTCGCCGAGTGCCACGACGTCCACTGCTGCCTGCGCGGCCTCTGCGGCGTTTGCGGCCTCTGCGGTCACGATCTTTCCTGCCCCTCAACCGACTGTCCGGATCCGTTGACCCGGCGTTGGCTCGGATGTTAGACAGCAGTAAGCGACATACGCAATGACCGTTGCACATCATGCAACGCACCTTTTCGAGGAGGCGCCATGGCCGCCGACAACGCCGCAGACCACTCCGCCGGGCGTGCCGCCCGGGAGCTCGCACGGCTCAGCGAGGAGCGGGTGGACCACCGCTTCAAGGGCCTGCCCCCGGACGCGGAGGGACTGACGGTCGGCGAGCTCGCGGCCCAGCGCCGCAACCTCTTCACGGACGGTTTCACCACCCCCGTCCTCGCCCTCTCCGCCGAGCGCCTGGAGCACAACCTCGCGCTGATGGAGACATACTCCGAGCGGCACGGCCTCGCCTTCGCCCCGCACGGCAAGACGTCCATGGCTCCGCAGCTCTTCGCGCGGCAGACCGAGCGCGGCGCGTGGGGCATCACGCTGGCCGTGCCGCATCAGGTGCGGGTGGCGCGTGCCTTCGGGGTGGAGCGGATCTTCCTCGCCAATGAGCTGGTGGACGCTTCGGCGCTGCGCTGGATCGCGGGCGAACTGGACGCCGATCCCTCCTTCCGCTTCATCTGCTACGTCGACTCCGTGCCCGGCGTCGCCCTGATGGACGCTGCTCTGCGCGAGGCGAACGCGACGCGTCCGGTCGACGTCGTGGTGGAGCTCGGCGCGGGCGACGGTGCGCGCACCGGTGTGCGCACCGAAGCCGAGTGCGTGGAGATCGCCAACGCGGTCGCGGCGGCGGACACGCTGCGCCTGGTGGGCGTCGCGGGCTACGAGGGCGAGGTGCCGGACGCGACGCCCGAGCGCGTGCGCGCCTGGCTGGAGCGGCTCACCGCGCTCGCGGTCGACTTCGACAAGGCGAACCGGTTCGCGGACCTGGACGAGGTCGTCGTCAGCGCCGGTGGCAGCGCGTGGTTCGACGCCGTGGCGGACGTCTTCGCCCAGATCCCCGAACTGTCGGTGCCTGTCCTGAAGTTGCTGCGTTCGGGCGCGTACGTCTCTCATGACGACGGCCACTACCGTCACCTGACCCCCTTCAACCGCGTCCCGGACGAGGGCGCGCTGCACCCGGCGTTCCGGCTCTGGGCGCAGGTGGTGTCCCGGCCCACGCCGGAGCAGGCGTTCACGAACGCGGGGAAGCGGGACGCGGCGTACGACATCGACCTGCCCGAGGCGCAGGTCGTCCACCGGGGCGGGGTGGACCGGCCCGCGACGGGTGTCACGGTGACGGGCCTCTCCGACCAGCACGGGTGGGTCCGTACGACCCCGGAGGCGGATCTCGCCGTGGGCGACTGGGTGGGCATGGGGCTCTCGCACCCGTGCACTTCCTTCGACAAGTGGCAGTTGATCCCCCTGGTCGAGGCGGACGGCACGGTCACGGATTACATCCGCACCTATTTCTGACCCCTGGGTCTTGGGCGGCTCCCCGGTCACCCCGCGGTGCCGGGTGGCCGACCAAGCAGAACCGCCGCTCCGCGGCGGATGTCTCCCACCCACCCACCCGATTACCCCGCAGACGCCGACGGCGGGTGGGAACAACAACCCGGCCGGAGGCCGGGTGCACCACGCACAGCCCGCAGCCAAGCAAAGAGAGAGGCACCCCGTGGACCTCGTCATCCGAGACGCCCGCGTCATCGACGGCACCGGAGGTGCCTCCTACCGAGCCGACGTCGGCGTACACGAGGGCAGGATCACCGAGATCCGCAGGGAGGGCGAAGGCCCCCGGCTCACCGGGGCCAAGACCCTGGACGCCCAAGGCCTGGCGCTAGCGCCCGGTTTCATCGACATGCACGCCCACAGCGACCTCGCCCTCCTCCGCGACCCGGACCACAGCGCGAAGGCCGCCCAGGGCGTGACCCTGGAGGTCATCGGCCAGGACGGGCTGAGCTACGCCCCGGTCGACGACCGCACCCTCGCCCAGGTCCGCCAGGCCATCACCGGCTGGAACGGCGACGGCGGCGACATCGACTTCGACTGGCGCACGGTCGGCGAGTACCTGGACCGCCTCGACCGCTCGCACGGCGGCCGCGGCATCGCCGTGAACGCGGCCTACCTCATCCCCCAGGGCACCGTCCGCATGTACGCGGTCGGCTGGGACGACCGCCCGGCCACCCCCGCCGAGGTCGAGCGGATGAAACAGCTCGTCGCCGAAGGGATGGCGGAAGGCGCCGTCGGCATGTCGTCGGGCCTCACCTACACCCCCGGCATGTACGCCGACGACTCCGAACTCACCGAGCTCTGCAAGGTGGTGGCCCGGTTCAACGGCTACTACTGCCCCCACCACCGCAGTTACGGCGCCGGCGCCCTCCAGGCGTACGAGGAGATGGTCGACCTCACGCGCACCGCGAACTGTCCGCTCCACCTCGCGCACGCCACCATGAACTTCGGCGTGAACAAGGGCAAGGCCCCCGACCTCCTCGCCCTCCTGGACGCCGCGCTCGCGGGCGGCGCCGACATCACCCTCGACACGTACCCCTACACCCCCGGCTGCACGACCCTCGTCGCCATGCTGCCGAGCTGGGCGAGCGAGGGCGGGCCCGACTCGATCCTGGCCCGGCTCCAGGACGACGAGACCGCCGAGAAGATCCGCCACCACATGGAGGTCATCGGCGCCGACGGCTGTCACGGCGTACCGATCGAGTGGGACAAGATCGAGATCTCGGGTGTGAGCGACCCCGGTCTTGCCTCCTGCGTGGGCAAGACCGTCGCCCAGTCCGCCGCCCAGCGCGGCGAGGAGCCCTGGGTCACCGCACGCCGCCTGCTCATCAACGACAAGCTGGGCTCGACGATCCTCCAGCACGTCGGCCACGAGGAGAACGTCCAGGCGATCATGCGCCACCCCGTGCACACGGGCGGCAGCGACGGCATCCTCCAGGGCTTCAAGCCGCACCCGCGCGCGTACGGCACGTTCCCGCAGTACCTCGGCCGCTACGTGCGCGAACTCGGCGTCCTCACCCTCGAAGAGTGCGTCGCCCACCTCACGTCGCGCCCGGCGGCCCGCCTGCGCCTCCCCGACCGGGGGATCGTCCGCGAGGGCTACCGCGCCGACCTGGTCCTCTTCGACCCGGAGACGGTCGCGGCGGGCTCCACCTTCGACGCTCCCCGCACCCTGCCGACGGGCATCCCGCACGTCCTGATCGACGGCAGGTTCGTGATGGAGGACGGGCGACGCACGGACGTCCTCGCGGGACGGTCCGTGCGCCGGACTCCGTAGGTCCCGCCGCTACTTCCTCACTTCTTCTTGCCCTTGATGTCGATGTGGGCGTTGAACTTCGCCCCCACGATGGTCACGAACACGTTGCCCTGCCGTCCGCGCGTGGCCAGGGTGTCCCCGACCTGTCCCTTGCCGAGAGCCTCCTTGTCCTGGATGGCGGACGACGTGAACTTCGTGAACTGGTCGTAGCCGCGGTCAGCGATCTCGGCGGCGTCCGACCATTCCTCGCGGAAGGCCGCGTAGTCGTCCTCCGTCATGCCCGAACCGAAGGTGAAGTTCGGGTGGTTGGCCTGCTCGTAGTGGTGCCTGCACAGTTCGAGGAGCTCCCCGGCGGTCGTCTTCGCCCCGATCGCCTTCACCAGGGAGTTGCCCTGGGCCTGGATCGCCGCCGTGCGTTCCGCCACCCGCGCCGCGCGCCGCTGGTCGTTCACGTCGTCCTCGATGGTCTTCTTGGCCGCTGCCAGACCGTTGTTCTTGTCCTCGTCCCACGCGACGCGAACAGAGGCGTCCCGCTTGCGCTGCGGGATCACTCCCCAGGGCAGGCCGAGCGACTCGCTGTAGGCGGTCAGCAGCTCGATCGCTTCCGCCTCGTCGTCCGCGTACTCCACGTGATTCAGGAACCTCGTCATGGTGTCCCCCTCGTCCCTGCCGGTCCGTCCGGCGGGAGTGCCGCGGGCAACGTCTCACCGGAGCGGGCCGCCGTCACCGGGTGGCGGCCCGTCCGTTTCCGCCCTCGCTCGTACAACCCTTCGACTCCTTGGATTGTCTTTGGCACCGTCCAGCACGGCTCCAAGGAGAGAACCTTCATGCCCCTTCCCTTCCGCACCGTTGTCGCCGCCGCGGCCGTCACCGCGCTGACCGGCGGTCTGTTCGTCGTTGGTCCGGTGGCGTCCGCCTCCGCCGCTCCTGCCAAGCTCGCCGACGACTTCAATGGCGACGGGCACCGGGACATCGCGGTCGGCGCGCCGTACAAGACCGTCGGCGGGGCGGAAGCCGCGGGTGAGGTGGTCGTGGCCTTCGGGACGGCCGGCGGTCTGGCCACCACCGGCAAGGCCTCTCTCACCCAGAGTTCCGCGGGAGTGCCGGGCACGCCGGAAGACAGTGACCATTTCGGAAGCTCGATCGCCAGCGGCGACCTGGACGGTGATGGATACGCGGACCTCGTCGTGGGCGCCGACGGTGAGGACGTGGGGGCCTATGAGGGCCAGGGCAGCGTCACCATCCTGTGGGGCGGCACCAAGCCGTTCACCACCAGCACCACCACCACTGTGGAGAATCCGGAGCAGTGGCAGGCCCACGGCTGGGACGTCGCGGTGGGGGACTTCACCGGCGACAGCGGCGCGGACCTCGCGGTGATCGAGCCGGGCGCGGTCGTCGTGTACAAGGGCGGCCTCGCCCGGGACAGCAACCCGGTCCCTGCGTACACCCTGTCGGCCTCCAGTGCGGGCCTGCGGTTCTCGGAGGCTGCCGTGGGCGACGTCAACGGGGACGGCAAGGACGACCTGGCGGTGACCGGCGATGCCGGTACCGAACGTCCGGGCACCGCCGTCTTCACGGGCCAGGAGGGCAGTCCGAACCGCATTCAGCGCGTGGACGACGGCAACACCGCCGTCGCGCTCGGTGACATCAACGGTGACGGCTTCGACGACATGGCCACGTCCCTGACCTGGCCCGACTTCTTCTCCGTCGAAGACCCCAGCAACGGCTCCGGCTACGTCACCGTCCGCTACGGCAGCCAAACGGGCTTCGGCGACCCGGTGACCCTGCACCAGAACAGCACGGGTGTGCCCGGCGCCAACGAGGACGGCGACAACTGGGGAGCCTCGGTGGCGATCGGTGACGTCACCGGCGACGGCAAGGCCGAACTGGTGGTCGGTGCCAACGGCGAACAGCTCGGCGACCTGGACAACGCGGGCGACGTGACCGTCTTCCGCGGCTCCGCCGCCGGTGTCTCGCAGTCCGGGGTCGTGCGCATCTCCCAGGACACCGCCGGAGTTCCGGGCGCCGCCGAGACCGGGGACCTCTTCGGCGCACAGGTCCGGATCGCCGACTACGACAAGAACGGCAAGGGCGACCTGGCCGTGACAGCCTCCTTCGAGAACGACCGCAGCGGTGGCCTGTGGACCCTGCCGGGCTCGTCGTCCGGCCTCACCGGTTCCGGTTCCAAGTCCCTCAGCTCGGCCGAGTTCGGCCTCGCGAGCGGCTCGCGGTTCGGTGAGACCCTCCAGGACTGACGACGGACGGCCCCCGTCCCCGTAGGTGACGGGGACGGGGGCCACGTGCGCCGGGAGGGGCGAACCCGCTACCTCTGGGCAGCGGCCGGTCGCGGCAGCTTGCAGCCCTTCCGGCCGAGGTCGATCTTGCTGTCGTGTCCGACGCAGGGCACGATCCCGTACGTCTGCTGTGCGTAGTTGATGCCCTTGCGGACCGTCACGTTGCCGTGCCGGTCGACCTCACACGGGTTGTCGAGGGTGCAGCGCTCGCCCGCCTCGTTCCCCGTGTTGTTGACGGCGGTGACCTTGCCGGTCTTGTGGTCGATCACCGGCGAGCCCGAAGTGCCGCCGATGGTCTGGCACTCGGGGGTGTAGCGGACCGAGTCCTTCCAGGTCCACTCGCCCTCCTTGAGGCGGTAGGCGAACCCGTCGATCTTGCAGGTGTACGTCTCTTTCCAGTACCCGGAGACGACCGTGATGGCCCGCTTCTTGACCGGGTGGGCGTCCTCGATCTCCAGCGCCTTGATGCCGTACTTCTTCTTGATGTCGCCGTAGCTGGTGGTGAGTTGGTACAGCGAGATGTCGGTGTCGGTCATCGTCGCGTACGAGATCTTGCTCGCCTTGAGTGTCGCCTTCTCCGCTCCCGTCGCGTCCAGGAGCTTGAAGGTGCGGGTGGACGGCTGGTCGACGATCACCTCGCCCGCCGCCGGGAATCCGCTCTCCAGGCAGTGGCCGTTGGAGAGGACGAGCGCGGGGTCGTCCGCCTTCGACTGAGGCATGCGGACGACGGAGCCCGAACAGTTGCTGAGCGCGACGGTCCCGGCGAAGTCGACGCCCTTCCCGGCGGCCTCCCCCGCCGCCGTCGACGGTGCGCTGTCCGGAGCCGCGACCGAAGGCGCGGAGCCGAACCCTACGAGGGTGAGGGCGAGTAACCCGCCCGCGAGAGCCTTCTTCATCTGTGGAGCCCCCCTTGCAGCTGTGCCCTGTGTGGTTGTCATGGGCATTCTTCGGGGGCCCACGAATAAGGGACAAGGGGCGAGAACTCTTGCATTTCGGCGCGTGCGCAGGGGCGGGTACCGCACGAAAACGGCGGGACCGGCCCGTGAAGGGCCGGCCCCGCCGTGGCCCGAAGCCTTACGGCTTGGGGAGCTCGCAGCCCTCGCGGCTCAGGTCGATCTTGTTGCCGGGCGCCACGCACGGCACGATGCCGTACGTCTGCTGGGCGTAGTTGATGCCCTTGCGGACCGTCACCTTGCCGTTCTCGTCGACCTCGCACGGGTTGTTGTCCGTGCACTCCTCGCCGCTCTCGTTGCCGGTGTTGTTGACGGCGACGACCTTGCCGGTCGCGTCATCGATCACCGGCGAGCCCGAAGTGCCGCCGATGGTCTGGCAGTCGGGGGTGTAGCGGACCGAGTCCTTCCAGGTCCAGTTCCCCTCCTTGAGACGGTAGGCGAAGCCGTCGATGCTGCACTTGTACATCTTCTTCCAGTAGCCGGAGGCGACGGTGATCGCCTTGCCCTGCTCCGGGTGCGCCGCGTTCAGCTCAAGGGCCTTGATGCCGAACTCGCTCTCGATCTCGCTGTAGGTGCTGGTGAGTTCGTAGAGCGAGAGGTCCGTGTCGGTCATCGTCCCGTAGGCGATCTTGCTCGCCTTGACCGTGCCGGCGTCGCCGCCGCTAGAGTCAAGCAGGGTGAAGCTGCGCGACGACGGCTTGTCGAGGACGACCTCACCGGGCGCCGGGAACCCGGCCTCCAGGCAGTGGCCGTTGGACATCACGAGCGCCGGGTCGCCGGGCTGCGAGTCCGGTACGCGGACGACGGAGCCGGAACAGTTGCTCAGCGCCACGGTGCCCGCGAAGTCAACTGCCTTCGCCTTTGCGGGCCGTTCGTCACTGACGGCCGTCGCGGGCGCCGCCGTGGCTCCGAGGAGCAGGGCGGAGAAGCACGCGACGACGAGAGGCTTGTTCATGTGGGGGGTCCCCTCTGTTGACCATGTGACCGAAGTTGCTTCGGTTTTGTCATGCGCATTGTTGAGGTAGTCGGCCTCGAGGACAAGACCACATACGGACACGACTGACCGCTGACAGGACAGTCCGCAGTTCCACGCCCGGCTCCGCCACGCCGCACCGGAGGCCGTCACCCCCTACGTGGCGGAAAACACGAGGCGGCCCTCGTGACACGGCCGTAAGCTCGCGGACATGCAGGTCATCCAGTCGACGAAGCTCGCCAACGTCTGTTACGAGATCCGGGGCCCGGTGCTCGAGGAGGCGATGCGGCTGGAAGCGGCGGGCCACCGCATCCTCAAGCTCAACACCGGCAACCCCGCGTCCTTCGGGTTCGAGTGCCCGCCCGAGATCCTGGAGGACATCCTCCGCAACGTCGGCGACGCGCACGGCTACGGAGACGCGAAGGGCCTGCTCGCCGCCCGCCGCGCGGTGGTCATGCACAACCAGACCCTGGGCATCGAGACGGACGTCGAGCACGTCTTCATCGGCAACGGCGTCTCCGAGCTCATCGTCATGGCCATGCAGGGCCTGCTCGACGACGGCGACGAGGTCCTCGTACCGGCGCCGGACTATCCGCTGTGGACGGCCGCGGTCTCGCTCTCCGGCGGCACGGCCGTGCACTACCGCTGCGACGAGCAGGCGGACTGGATGCCGGACCTCGCCGACATCGAGCGCAAGGTGACCGACCGCACCAAGGCGCTCGTGATCATCAACCCGAACAATCCGACGGGCGCCGTGTACAGCGAGGACATGCTGCGCGGCCTCACCGACATCGCACGGCGCCACAATCTCCTGGTCTGCTCGGACGAGATCTACGACAAGATCCTCTACGACGACGCCGTCCACACCCCCACCGCCGCCATCGCCCCCGACCTGCTCACCCTCACCTTCAACGGCATGTCGAAGGCGTACCGGGTGGCCGGTTACCGCGTCGGCTGGGTGGCGATCTCCGGGCCGAAGGCGCACGCGTCCTCGTACATCGAGGGCCTGACGATCCTCGCGAACATGCGCCTGTGCGCGAACATGCCCGGCCAGCACGGCGTGGTCGCGGCGCTCAGCGGGCGGCAGACCATCAACGACCTCGTCCTGCCGGGCGGGCGTCTGGTGGAGCAGCGCGACACCGCGTACGACCTGCTCACGCAGATTCCCGGCGTGAGCTGCGTGAAGCCCAAGGGGTCGCTCTACCTCTTCCCGCGGCTCGACCCGAAGGTCTTCAAGATCAAGGACGACCGCCAGATGGTGCTCGACCTGCTCCGCGCCGAGAAGATCATGGTCGTCCACGGCACCGGCTTCAACTGGCCCGAGCCGGATCACTTCCGGGTGGTCACGCTGCCCACGACGACGGATCTGACCGAGGCCGTCACCCGGATCGGGAACTTCCTGGACGGCTACAGCCAGACCTAGCCCCCGGGATCAACCCCGGCTCAACTTTAGACTGAATCTAATGTAGGATGGCTTTCAAGCTACCCGCCAGGAGGCCATCCCATGTACGAGCCGATCCGCACCAAGTCGGTCCATGCCATGGCCGACCCGGGCGACTTCCCGCACCGCTCCCGCGAGGAGGAGCTGGACATCCAGCTCGCCGCGCATCTGGCCGCGCTCCTCGCCGTCACGGACGAGCTGCGCGCCCTCGCGCCCGCCGCCGACCTCGACGACGCCGCCGAGCAGCTGGCGTCCGAGGTGGCCCGGCTGCGCGGAGGTCTCACGCCCGTCCGCTCGGCCGTGGTGACCGCGATCCACGAACCGCACCTCACCGCCCTGCACCAGCGCGCCCACGCCCTCGCGGGCCGCGCCCTGGTGGTGGCGGCGTCCCGCGCCGACACCGCGGCGGCGATTCTCGCTGCGCGGCGCATGGACGCGCACGCTGGCGCGGCCCGGCTGGTTGGCGCCCACTGAGCTGCCGCTCAGGCTGCTTGCGCGGCCGCGGGTGCGCCGTGGCTGAGCGCGCAGTTCCCCGCGCCCCTTCGGGGGCCCACCAACGGCCCCGGTCCGGACGCCTCGAGGCATCCGGACCGGGAGCCATCTACCCGGCTAGCCGACCACCCGTACCGTCGCCTCGGCCGACGACGCCGTGTGCAGCGCGTCGCCCTCGTAGCTCACCGCGTAGACCGTCTTGCCCTTCTTGCTCGGCAGGTCCCTGATCCTGAACGTCCCGTCGGCCGCGACCGACGCCGCCGTCAGCTCACCCGTACTGCCCAGCCTGTCGGTCCGCGTCACCTTCAGGTCGATCCCGGACGGCAGCGCACGCCCCTGCCCGGTCAGCTTGCCGGTGATCTCGACGCCGCCCGCGCGGGTCGCCTCGGCGGGTGCCGTCAGCTCGATCGCCGTGGCCGCCTTCGCGACATCCACGGTGACCGTGACGTCCTCTGCGGGGCGGTGCGTGACATCGCCGAGGAAGCGCAGCGTGTACGTCGCCTCGCCCAGCCTGTCCGGCACGTCCAGGACGGTGAAGCTGCCGTCCGCCGCTACCTTGGCGTCGGCCACCTCCTGCGTGCCGTCGGCGTCCTTGCGGACCGCGGCGACCTTCACCGGCTCGGCGGGCGCGGGCCCGTCGAGCTCCAGCTTGCCGCGGATGCCGAGGGGCTCACCGACGACGGGCTTCGAGGGCGTGGTGCTCAGCGTGCCCGTGAAGCGGGAGTCGTACTGCGCGGCCGGCGGCTTGATGACGTGCAGCCAGTGCTGGGAGCCGCTTGCGGTCACGGCGAAGAGCCGCGAGCCGTCCTTGGCCCAGCCGAGCCCCTGCGGCACGACCCGCGCACCGTCGAGCTCGCTCTCGAAGGCGAACTCCAGCGGCGTGGCGCCGTCCGCCGGGTCCGCGGGCTGGATCAGCAGGTCGGGCGTGCTGCCGGAAGCGGCGGCGCCCCGCGCCACGTACTTCCCGTCGCCGCTGAACGCCACCGCCGACGCCTTGGCGCCCTCGGGCAGCGGCCGGTAGGCGGTCGGGGCGTCCGTCAGGTCACCGGCGTCGAGCAGCCGGGTGCCGTACGCGGCGTCCGCCACGGCGATCCGCTTGCCGTCGGCGCTCTGGGCGATGTCCTTCAGGTCGAGCGCGCCCTTGCCCTCGGCGTCCGCGAAGCGCCGCTGGGGGCCCCGCACCAGGGTCTCGCCGCTCGCGTCGAACGTGGTCAGGAAGGGGTTCTGGTCGGTTCCCGCGCCCGCCTGCCCCATCACGAGCCGGTCGGGCGCCTCGGGGCCCGCCTCCAGCTTCATCCGCCCCAGGGTGCTCCAGCCGGTGCCGACGGGGTAGGTGTCGCCGACCTTGTTGAGCGACGTGTTGTTCTCGGCCCTGTCGCAGTACGAATCGGTGTACGGCGTCTCCGTGAACCACGTCTTTCCGCCCGCCACGGCCACCTCGCGGCCGCAATTGACGTCGTACGACGTGAACTTGGCGCCGCTCCTGGTCTGCGTCGCCGTGTCGAAGGTCAGGATCCGGTCCGTCTGCGACACGTGCAGCGTCGCGCCGTCCGCGCTGAGCGCCATGCCGGAGACGGTCTTGTCGGTGGGGAGCGAACCCACCTTCTGGCCCTGGAAGTTGTAGACGTGGACCTGGCTCGACCCGCTGGCCTTGCTGCCGTCGGAGACGTAGACGCGCTCGTGCGCGGAGTCGACGACCATCGCACCGAACGAGGAGATCGGCAGCTTCGCCACCTCGTCCGACGGGGTCGCGGCGTACGCGGCGGGCGCGCCGACGGCGACGAGTCCCGCCGAGCCGAGCGCCGCGGCGAGGGCGATGCCCGTGACACGTCTTAACCGCTGAGAGTTCTTCAACTTGGCCCCCCACAGGCTCTGTTGACGGCCCGCGATGATCGACGGGCCGCCGTGTGGGGTCATTGAAACATGTGGGGGCCATGTGAAGGCAAGGTACCCAATATGCGGATGTAAGTGGATGGGTGGACTCCGCAGACGCGGAAGGGCCCCGCACGCCGTTGTGCGGGGCCCTTCCGGAATGCGCGGGATGTCAGCCGAGACGCTGCACCAGGGCGCGGTACTCGTCCCACAGCTCCTTGGGCGTGTGGTCGCCGAAGGTGTTCAGGTGCTCGGGGATCAGCGAGGCCTCGTCGCGCCAGACCTCCTTGTCGACCGTGAGCAGGAACTCCAGGTCGGCGGCGGGCAGTTCGAGTCCTTCCGTGTCCAGCGAGTCGGCCGTCGGCAGGATGCCGATGGGGGTCTCGACGCCCTCGGCCTTGCCGTCGAGGCGGTCGACGATCCACTTCAGGACGCGGCTGTTCTCACCGAAGCCGGGCCACACGAACTTGCCCTCCGCGTTCTTGCGGAACCAGTTCACGTAGTAGATCTTCGGGAGCTTCGACTGGTCGGGCTTGTCCGCGCCGACCTTGACCCAGTGGGCCATGTAGTCGCCCATGTTGTAGCCGCAGAACGGCAGCATGGCGAACGGGTCGCGGCGCAGCTCGCCGACCTTGCCCTCGGCGGCGGCGGTCTTCTCGGACGCGACGTTCGCACCCAGGAAGACGCCGTGCTGCCAGTTGAAGGACTCCGTCACCAGCGGCACCGCGCTGGCGCGACGGCCGCCGAAGAGGATCGCCGAGATCGGCACGCCCTTGGGGTCCTCCCACTCGGGCGCGATGATCGGGCACTGCGAGGCGGGCGTGGTGAAGCGGGCGTTCGGGTGCGCGGCCGGACGGTATCCATTTGCTTCGCGGGCGGACTCGGGGGTCCAGTCGTTGCCCTTCCAGTCGGTGAGGTGGGCCGGAGTCTCCTCCGTCATGCCCTCCCACCAGACGTCGTTGTCGTCGGTGAGCGCGACGTTCGTGAAGACCGAGTTGCCCCACAGGGTCTTCATGGCGTTGGCGTTGGTGTGCTCGCCGGTGCCGGGCGCGACGCCGAAGAAGCCGGCCTCGGGGTTGATCGCGTAGAGCCGGCCGTCCTCGCCGAAGCGCATCCAGGCGATGTCGTCACCGATGGTCTCGACCGTCCAGCCGCGGACCGTCGGCTCCAGCATGGCGAGGTTCGTCTTGCCGCAGGCGCTCGGGAACGCGGCCGCGACGTACTTGCTCTCGCCCTGCGGGGGCGTGAGCTTGAGGATCAGCATGTGCTCGGCCAGCCAGCCCTCGTCGCGCGCCATGACGGAGGCGATGCGCAGGGCGTAGCACTTCTTGCCGAGCAGGGCGTTGCCGCCGTAGCCCGAGCCGTACGACCAGATCTCGCGGTCCTCGGGGAAGTGCGAGATGTACTTGGTGGAGTTGCAGGGCCACGGCACGTCTGCCTCGCCCGCCTCCAGCGGGGCGCCGAGCGTGTGGACGGCCTTGACGAAGAAGCCGTCGTCGCCGAGCTCGTCAAGGACCGCCTGGCCCATGCGGGTCATGGTGCGCATGGAGACGGCGACGTACGCGGAGTCGGTGATCTCGACGCCGATGGCGGACAGCGGCGAGCCGACCGGCCCCATGCAGAAGGGCACGACGTACATCGTGCGGCCGCGCATCGAGCCGCGGAAGACACCCTTCTCGCCGGTGAAGCTGCTTCCTTCTCCGGTAAAGATGGCCCGCATCTCGGCGGGCGCCTTCCAGTGGTTGGTCGGGCCCGCGTCCTCTTCCTTCTCGGAGCAGATGAAGGTGCGGTCCTCGACGCGCGCGACGTCGGTCGGGTCGGAGGCCGCGTAGTACGAGTTCGGGCGCTTGATCGGGTCGAGCTTCTTGAAGGTGCCCTTGGCTACGAGCTCCTCGCACAGGCGCTCGTACTCGGCCTCGGATCCGTCACACCAGACCACGCTGTCCGGCTGCGTCAGTTCGGCGATCTCGCTCACCCAGGAGACGAGGTCCTGGTGGTTGGTGGGAACGGTGCCCAGGGGCTCAGAGAGAAGGGGAGCCGCGATGTCGCGCGCCACGATTGCTCCTATACGAGGGGTTTATAGGTTTGTTGCCCCGTGGGGGCTGCGACCCGGACGCTTCACGTGTTGATCCCTCTGGCGCTCATCCGGTGCCGACCGCACTCATTTGATCATCCGACGCTTCCGCGCATATGTCCAGAGGGCCTCCCACATGAGCGGCGTGAGCATCGCCACTCGCCCGGGCGGCCTCCCGTACGCGAATCCGTCACTTGTACGCTCGGGTATCACCGTGAGCATCGCCACTTGTGCGCCACGGTTCACCCATGACTGATGCCTAACTTACGGTTGCGTAGGTACGATTCCGCTCATGACCGCTCCCGTCCCCGACGCGATCACGAACCCCTCGGCCACAAGCCCCGATTCGTCCGCGCCCGCCACATCGCCGCTTCCAGATCTCGCGGAAGTGAAGCCGATGATGCGCGGCTGGCTGCACGCGGGCATGTTCCCCGCGGTGCTCGTCTCCGGCATCGTGCTCACGGCGCTCACGGGCTCCACGCGCGGGCGGATCGCCTGCGGGATCTATGTCCTGACGGCCTGCCTGCTCTTCGGCGTGAGCGCGATCTACCACCGGGGCACCTGGAGTCCACGCGCGGACGGCGTGCTGCGCAGACTCGACCACGCCAACATCTTCCTGATCATCGCGGGCACGTACACCCCGCTGACGATGCTGCTCCTGCCCGAATCCCAGGGGCAGTGGCTCCTGTGGGGCGTCTGGGGCGCGGCGGTGGCCGGCATCCTCTTCCGGGTCTTCTGGGTCGGCGCGCCGCGCTGGCTCTACACCCCGTGTTACATCGCGATGGGCTGGGCGGCCGTCTTCTACCTGCCCGATTTCATGCGAACCGGCGGCATCGCGGTCCTGGTCTGCGTGATCGTGGGCGGACTGCTCTACAGCGCGGGCGGCGTGATCTACGGAATCAAGCGACCCAACCCCTCCCCGCGCTTCTTCGGCTTCCATGAGGTCTTCCACTCCCTGACGCTGGCCGCGTTCACGGTGCACTACGTGGGCATCTCGCTGGTGGCGTACCAGCACGGATAACCGGCACGGGCAGCCACCACTCCACCCCTTCCCCCACTTCATGGCCGCGGCTTTCGAGCCGCGGCCATTTGCGTGCGATCCGCGCCCGAGGACACGCGGATGGCCGCATGACTTGACGGTGACTACCTTTTGAGAGCTACTCTCATTTCATGGCCACTGTCATAAGCTCGCCTGCCGTGGACCGGCAGGACCCCCGCCGCTGGTGGGCGCTCGCCGCCCTGGTCGCGAGCATGCTCGTGCTCGGTTTCGACATGACGATCCTCAACGTCGCCCTGCCGACGATGGCCGGGCAGCTGGACGCGAGTACGGGCGAGCAACAGTGGATGGCGGACGCGTACATCGTCGTCTTCGCGGCCCTGATGCTTCCGGCCGGACTGCTCGGCGACCGGTTCGGGCGCCGCAGGATGCTGATCACCGGGCTCGGGATCTTCCTGGTGGGCTCGTTGCTCGGCACCCTCGTCGACTCCGTCGAGCTGGTCGTCGTGGCACGGGCGGTCATGGGCATGGGCGGCGCGCTCGTCATGCCCCTCGCCCTGGCCGTGCTGCCCGCGCTCTTCGCTCCCGGCGAGCGGACCAAGGCCATCGGCATCGTCTCGGCGGCCTCCGCGCTCGGCGCGCCGCTCGGACCGATCGTCGGCGGCTGGCTCCTCGACCACTTCTGGTGGGGCTCGATCTTCCTGATCAACGTCCCGATGGTCGCGATCGGCATCACGGCCTGCGTCTTCCTGCTCCCGGAGACGACCGATCCGTCCTCCCCCAAGGTCGACGTCGCCTCCACCGCCCTCACCGCGGCCGGGCTCGGCGCGCTGATCTACGCCATCATCGAAGCGCCCGTACGCGGCTGGGGCGACCCCCTGATCCTCTCCATGTTCGGCGGCGCGGCGGTCCTGATCGTCGCGCTCGTCCTGCGGGAACGGGCCATGACGCGCCCGATGCTCGACATGTCGCTGCTCCGCAACCGCGGCTTCCTGCTCAACACGCTCGCGGCGACGCTCGTCATGTTCGTCCTGTCGGGCCTGATGTTCGTGCTCCCGCAGTATCTGCAGGCGGTCCTCGGCCACGACGCCTTCGGCACGGGCGTGCGGATGCTGCCGATGATGGGCGGTCTCATCGTCGCGGCGAAGGGCGCGGAGCCCGTCATACGCCGCTTCGGCCCGCGCGCGGCGATCAGCTGCGGGCTCGTCGTGCTCGCCTTCGCGGCGATCCTCGGCAGCCGTACGACGGTCGAGTCCGGCTACGGCTTCACCGCGCTGTGGCTCACCATCGCGGGACTCGGCTTCGGCTTCGCCGTCGTGCCGGCCATGGACTCGGCCCTCGGCGCGCTCCCCGTGGAGCGTGCGGGATCGGGCACGGGGCTCCTGATGACCGTGCGCCAGGTGGGCAGCGCCATCGGAATCGCACTCCTCGGCTCCCTGCTCTCCAGCGTGTACATCGACCGCCTCGACACCGGCAAGATCCCGGACGCGGCGGCGGACGCCGCGGGCGATTCGGTCGTGGCCGCCCACGCCGTCGCCGACCGGCTGGGGGTCTCGAAGCTCGCCGACTCCGCCAACGAGGCGTACATCGACGGCATGGTGACGGTCCTCCTCGTCAGCGGCATCGCGGCGCTGGTGACAGCACTGCTGGTCGCGGCGCTGCTGCCGAAGGCGACTCCCGCGCCGCCGGACGCCGCCGACATGGCACAGCAGGCGACGGATGCCCGACAATGAGCGCCATGACGGCCGCACGTACCTCCGCTTCCTCCCACGGTCCCCGGCTGGGACAGCTCGGGCTGCGCGAACGGAAGAAGCTGAAGACCCGCATCGCGATCCGTGAGGCCACGTACCGGCTGATCAACGAACAGGGCTACGACGCGACGACGGTCGAGCAGATCGCCGAGGCCGCCGAGGTGTCGCCCTCGACCGTCTTCCGGTACTTCCCGACCAAGGAGGACATCGTCCTCACCGACGAGTACGACCCGCTGCTGGAGGACGAGCTGCGGGCGCGCCCCGCGGACGAGCCGATCGTGGAGTCCTTGCGGCACGTGCTGCGCCGGGCGGTGGGCCTCGGGTTCACCGAGGAGCCGGAGGTGTCGCGCCTGCGTACCCGCCTGATGATCGAGGTCCCGGCCGTGCGCTCCCGGATGCTGGAGAGCATGTCGGTCACCGGCCGGATGCTCTGCCGCGTCATCGCGGAACGCACCGGCCGCGACCCGGCGGAACTGGAGGTCCGGGTGTTCTCGATGGGCCTGATCGGCGCGCTGACGGAGACATCGGCGTACTGGGCGGAGCACGGCCACGAGGACGACCTGGGCGAGCTGGTGGACCGCACCCTGAACATGCTGACGGCCGGCTTCGGCAAGGCCGAGCCCGGAGCCTGACGCCCTCGGGGCCGTCCGGTCGTCCTCAAACGCCGGACGGGCTATATCTAGCCATCTAGCCCGTCCGGCGTTTGAGGCCGTCTTTTGGGGGTCCAGGGGGCGGAGCCCCTTGGTTTCGGGAAGGGGTGCCCGCGCGCGGAGCGCGCCAATAGGCGCAGTGGGGAAAGCCCCGCAGGGACCGCCCGAACCTCAGCCCGACAACTTGGCCGCCAGCTCCCCCACGTCAGTGGTAGGCGCGTCACACACGAACCGTCGGCAGACATACGCCGCCGGAAGCCCCTCCACAAGCCCCCTCCCCGCGAGCAGCGGAAGCTCGTCGCCCGCGGCGCCGACAGCGACCACGGCCCCCGGCGCCGTCCCCAGCAGCGCGGTGCGATGCAGCTCCCCGCCGACCGGGCCGATCACCGCAACCTCACGGGGACCGTCAAGCGCGGCCTCGGCCACCGCGAGACCGTGCCCGATGAACCGCGGCGCACGAGGCGCGAGCCCCTTCACCACCCCCAACGCCCGCTCCGCCGCGAGCCGATGAGGCTCGGCCCCGGTCTGCGCCGCGTACGAGAGCAACGCCCCCGCAGCCGCCGTCCACCCGGACGGCACCGCGTTGTCGGTGGGATCCTGCGGCCGCCGGATCAACTGCTCCGCGTCCGCGGCCGTGTCGTACAGCGAACCGGACTCCGCGTCCACGAACTGGGCGAGCACGTGGTCGAGCAGGAACCCGGCGAACTCCAGCCAGACGCCCTCCCCCGTCACGGAGGCCAGCGCGAGAAACCCCTCGGCGACGTCGGCGTAGTCCTCCAACACCCCTGCGTTCGCGCCCACTTGGCCGTCCTTGGACGTACGGGACAGCCGCGCCCTGTCGTCCATGTGCAGCCGCACGAGCAGGTCACCCGCGCCCACCGCGGCCGCCACCAGGTCCGGCCGCTCGAAGTACGCCCCCACCTCCGCGAGCGCGGCGACGGCGAGCCCGTTCCAGGCGGCGACGACCTTGTCGTCACGGCCGGGCGCGGGCCGCTGCGAGCGCGCGGCGAGCAGCCGCTCCCGGATCGAGGCGAGCTTCCCGGCGTCCGCGTCCCCAGCACCGCCCTCCGGGAGCTGAAGGACCGAAGCGCCCTCCTCGAAGGTCCCTTCCTCCGTCACCCCGAAGTACGCGGCGGCGATCGCGGCGTCCGCGTCGCCCAGCACCTCGCGCAGCTGCTCGGGCGTCCACACGTAGTACGCGCCCTCGACGTGCTTGCCGCTCGCGGCGTCCTCGCTGTCCGCGTCCAGCGCCGAGGAGAACCCGCCCTCGTTCGTGCGCAGTTCGCGGACCATGAAGTCGGCCGTCTCCAGGGCGACGCGCCGCGCGAGGTCTGAGCCGGTGGCCCGCCACAGGTGGGCGTACACCCGGCAGAGCAGGGCGTTGTCGTACAGCATCTTCTCGAAGTGGGGCACGGTCCACTCCCGGTCCACGGAGTACCGCGCGAACCCGCCGCCCAGCTGGTCGTAGATCCCGCCGCGCGCCATCTGCTCGCAGGTGTCGGACGCCATCTGCAGCGCGCCCTCCGAGCCGGTGCGGGCGTAGTGCCGCAGCAGGAACTCGACGACCATGGACGGCGGGAACTTGGGCGCGCCCCCGAAGCCGCCGCGCGACGCGTCGTAGTCCCGCGTCAGGCCGAGCAGCGCCTGCGCGAGCTCGTCCTCGCCGGGCAGTTCGTCGGCGCCGAACGCCAGCTGGCGTTCGGCGAGGTCGCGCACGATCTTCCCGGCGACCTCGGCGACCTCCTCGCGCCGGTCCGTCCAGGCGCGCCGCACCCCGTCGGCCACCTGCTGGAAGGAGGGCATGCCGTGCCGGGGCTCGGGCGGGAAGTACGTGCCGAAGTAGAAGGGCTCGGCGTCGGGCGTCAGGAAGACCGTCATGGGCCAGCCGCCCTGGCCCGTCGCGGCCTGCACGGCCTCCATGTAGACGGCGTCGATGTCGGGCCGCTCCTCGCGGTCGACCTTGACGTTGACGAAGTGCGCGTTCAGGAAGGCGGCGGTCTCCGCGTCCTCGAAGGACTCGTGCGCCATGACGTGACACCAGTGGCAACTGCTGTACCCCACGCTGAGCAGCACAGGGACGCCTCGCTCCCGCGCCTGCGCGAAGGCCTCCGCCGACCAGGGCCACCAGTCGACGGGGTTGTCGGCGTGCTGAAGAAGATAGGGGGACGTCTCATGGGCCAGTCGGTTCGGCATGCCCTCCATCCTCGCGCACACGGAAGGGCGCCGCGCAGGTGCCACGGGTTCGCGGCGAGCCGCGCCCCGGGGATGCTTCCACGTGATCCGCGGACTCCCTCGCGCCGGAGCCCCGTACGCAGGACACTTGTGACCGCAGGTGACTATTGCTCTCGGAGGGGGACCCATATGCGGGACAGCCATCGGGCCGAAGCCGAGCGGCTGTTGGTGCGGGCCGTGGAAGAAGAGGTGCGGCGCTCCGGTGGGCGGATCGACGGGGGTGTGCTGCTCTCCCGGGCCCGGAGTGCGCTGGATGCCATGGGGCAGACCGCCGGCGAGGAGTACGCGGCCTATACGCAGGCCGTCGACGAGGCGGAGGCCGGGCAGCTCTCCTTCGGGCAGCGGTATGCCAGGGAAGGGGCGGGAACTCCCCTGCTCGTGGCCGTCGTTGCGGCCGTGGGCGCGTGTCTGGCCGACCTGGTGCTCGGAACCGAGGTCTCCACCGCCCTGAGCGCGGGCGCCGCCGTCGGCGTCGTCGGCGCGGCCACCACCGTGGTGAAGGTCACCGCCCACCACGTGCCCGCGGCCAGCCGCCGCGCCGGTGCGATCAGCCAGCCGGGCGGGCCCGAGCAGCTGCGGCTGCAGTGGCTGACGGCCCTTGAGGTGCGGGGCATCCGGCCCTTCATCGAACAGCAGCGGGTGCTCCAGGCCTCCTCCGGCAAGAAGAAGGCCTCGCCCCAGCTGCGGGGCACGGACAAGAGCGCGGCCGCGCGCAGGCGCACCGTACTTGAGCAGTCCTTCACGCAACTCCCCGCGCCTGAAGGGTCGTTCGCCGGGCGCCGCCCGGAGCTCGCCCGCGTCGCCCAGTGGGTGCACGCCGCGCGGGCCAGCACCGAGACCCGGCCCACCGTCGTCGTGCTGCACGGCGCGCCCGGCTCCGGGCGCTCCTCGCTCGCCGTCCGTGCGGCGCACGACCTGCGGGACCAGTTCCGGGGCGCCTGCGTCGTCGACCTGCGGGGCGAGAGCTCCCAGCCGCTGTCCACGCGGGACGCGCTCCTGCATCTGCTGAATCGATTGGGCGCCCCGCGCGAGCAGTTGCTGATCCGGGAGCGCTCCTCCCAGGAGCAGCAGGTCAAGCGGCTCAGCGAGCTGTATCACCAGCATCTGACCGGCCTCGCGGTGACGGTCGTACTCGACGACGCGAGCGACCCGGAGCAGGTCCGCATCCTCGTGCCCGAGCGCTCCGACAGCCTCGTCCTCGTCACCTCCCGCAAGCCCGTCGAGCTGCCCGCCGACCTCCCCGCCTGGGTGCACCAGC
Source organism: Streptomyces sp. NPDC047525 (assembly GCF_040643025.1). Taxonomy (NCBI): domain Bacteria; kingdom Bacillati; phylum Actinomycetota; class Actinomycetes; order Kitasatosporales; family Streptomycetaceae; genus Streptomyces; species Streptomyces sp. NPDC047525. Next base: position 44,738 of record NZ_JBEYTL010000016.1, on the reverse strand, counting down.
TGCCGGTGGAGCCGCTGGACGCGGCGGGCTCGGAGGAGCTGCTGCGGGAGGCCGCGGAGGACTCCTCCGGGCCCTACGACGCCGAATCCGCCGACGCCGTGCGGGAATTGTGCGGCGGCCTGCCGCTCGCCCTGCGCGTCGCCGGGTCCTCGATCGGCGCGCGCACGACACGCCAGCTCGCCTCGGACCTCTCCGCGTACGGCCCCTCCCAACAGGTCCCGCCCGTCGAACGCGCCCTGTGGCTGCGCTACACCGACCAGACCGAGCCCGCCCGGCGCCTCCTGCGCAGGCTCGCGCTCGCCGGCCGCGCGTCCATGGGGGCGGCGGCCGCCGCCGCCCTGCTCGGCGCCGACGAGACGGAGGCGGCCCGCCAGCTGTCCGCGCTCTCGCGCGCGGGCCTCGTCGACCACGTGCGCGGCAGCCGCTACCGCCTGCACGATCTCGTACGCGCCTTCGCACTCGCCCGGCTCATCGACGAGGAGGAGCCCGCAGAGCGCACGGCCGCCCAGGAGCGGCTCATCGTCAGCTACAGCGAGCTCGCCGGATCGGTGATCCGCCTGGTCGACGGCAAGATGTCGACGCGGGCCGGCCAGTTCGACCGGCACGGCTTCTCCTCGCTCGAGGCCGCCCTGCGCTGGCTCGACGACGAGTCGAGCTTCATCACGGCGACGCTGCGGCACGCGGAGGGCGTGGACCAGGAGGCGGTGCTCAATCTCCTCGGCGCGCTGTGCGACTACTGCCTGCTGCGCGGCGACCTCTACCGCCTGGGCGAGATCAGCGAACTGACGCAGGCCGTCGACCAGGGTCTGCTCGTGCGGAGCGTGCAGTGGCGCACGGGCATCGCGTCCCGTCAGCTCGGCGAGCTCGACCAGGCGCGCACGACCCTGACGTCGGTCGTGGACCTGTACATGGAGGCGCACCAGGACGCGGGCGCCGCCCTGGCCCTGTGCTCGCTGGGGATCACGCTGCACCACCAGGGCAATCTGACGGAGGCGTCGGCCCGGCTGCACGAGGCCCTCGAACTGCAGGTGGCCGACGAGCTCGCCGGTGACCGCGCCTGGACGATGCACGCCCTCGCGGCGGTGGAACGTGACCGCTCCAACCTCAACGAGGCGCTGCGGCTCCTGGAGGACTCGCTCGCCCTGCACCGCGAGAACGACTCCCTGCACGGCGAGGCCTGGGCGCACTTCCAGCTCGGCCAGCTCTGCCTGCGCATGGGCGACGTACCGCGCGCGGAGGAGCAGCTGAGGGGCGCCCTCGACCTGTACGGACGCACGCGCGACGGCCGCGGCGAGGCCTGGGCCCTGACGCAGCTGGCGCGGGCCCGCCTGGTGGACGGCGACGCGTCGGCCGCGGTGGACGGGCTGCGGCAGGCGGTGTCCCGGCACCGCGACAACGAGGACGCGCGCGGCGAGGCGTGGAGCGCGTACTACCTGGGCCAGGCCCTGGAGGAGGCGGGCAGCCTGGACCAGGCGGTGCGTGAGCTGGAGCGCTCGCGGACGATGTTCTCGCGGATGCGGGACGTGTACGGTCTGGCCTGCGCGCGGCACCACTCGGCACGGGTGACCCGCGACCAGCGCGCCGCCCAGACGGGCTCGCTGCGCAACTCCGGCTTCGCCCGCCAGCTCCTGGTGGACGCCCGTGCCGACTTCCAGCGCATCGGCGTCGCGCACGGCGAGGCCTGGACCTGCCTGGAGCTGGCGGTCGTGGACGCGGGCAACACCCGCGGCCCGCAGGCGCTCGCCCTGTGCGACGAGGCCGCCGCGCTGTTCGCCTCGTACGGAGACCGCCGCGGCGAGGACTGGGCCCGCTTCCTGCGCTGCACCCTGCTGCCGTACGCGTCGCCCGGCGGCTGGGAGATCGGCACCGCCGTCGCCCAGGAGGAGCTCAGCCAGCTGGCCCGCGCCGGTCACCCGACGCGCGACGGCAAGCTGGACGACTACATGGAGGCGTACGCCCTGCTCATGGAGCGCGGCGCCGACCTGGAGACCGGCTGGCAGGCCTGGCGCCTGGGCATGGTGCCGAACCGTCACTCCCGAGAGGTGATGGGAGTGACGGTGGCGAAGGCGGGCTAGCCCTTGGTGGCCTCGGCCCCGGCGGGCTTCGCCTCGCCGGATGAGGACTCCGCGGGGTCCGAAGACTCCGCGGGGTCCGAGGACTCCGCGGACTCCTTGAAGTCGACCTTCCGCATGTGCTTGTTCATCGACTTCATCAGACCCCAGACGGCGACAGCCATCACCGCGAAGACGATGAAGCCGAGAACACCCGGAGTCACCTTGTCATCGTCGACCTCTTTGGCGAGAGGGACGAGATGCGTCATTGCCAGATGTGCGTTCACGCTAGGCATTGTCGCGGATGCCCGCAAAGAGGTCGTCCTCGGGGAGGGATGTATCGACGAGCGACTTCGCGAGCTCGTACTCCTCCGTGGGCCAGACCTCCTTCTGGAGCTCCATCGGCACCCGGAACCAGCCGCCCTCGGGGTCGATCTGGGTGGCGTGCGCGATCAGCGCCCGGTCGCGGACCTCGTAGAAGTCGGCGCAGGGAACATGCGTGGTCAGCGTGCGCTCGACCCGCTCGAACTCGTCCCACCGCTTGAGCCAGTCCCCGTAGGGCGACTCCATGCCCTTGTCGAGCATCGCCTGGTGCAGCGCCTCGGTGCGCGGCCGGTTGAAGCCCTGGTTGTAGTAGAGCTTCTGCGGCTGGTAGACGGGCCCGTACTCGCTCTCGGGGTACTTCTCGGCGTCCGCCGCGCCTTCGAAGGCCACCATCGAGATCTTGTGGGTCATGATGTGGTCGGGGTGCGGATAGCCGCCGTTCTCGTCGTACGTCGTGATGACCTGCGGACGGAAGGAGCGGATCTGGCGGACCAGCTCACCGGCCGCCTTGTCGACGTCCTCGAGGGCAAAGCAGCCCTCGGGCAGCGGCGGCAGCGGGTCGCCCTCGGGCAGACCCGAATCGACGAAGCCGAGCCAGTCCTGCTTGACGCCGAGGATCTCGCGCGCCTCGTCCATCTCCTTCCTGCGCACCTCGTGGATGTTCTCCTCGATGTACTTGTTCCCCTGGAGCTTGGGGTTGAGGATGTCGCCGCGCTCCCCGCCCGTGCAGGTCACGACATGCACGTCCACCCCCTCGGACACGTACTTGGCCATGGTGGCCGCGCCCTTCGACGACTCGTCGTCGGGGTGGGCGTGCACGGCCATCAGTCGCAGCTGCTCAGTCAAGACTCGATCCTCAGTGGTCCGGCGCCCTGGTCAATGTTGCGCAATGGGCGGCTTCTATAGTGACGGAACCGGGGGGCGGAAAATTCCGGCATCCCCTTTCCTGGAGGACGATCATGACCGCCGTGAGCGAGAAGGCCCCCGAGGGGCGATACGGCCACTCGCGCTCGGCCGACGAGCGCGCGGACCACAAGCTCAAGATCGCCGGTGGCGTCCTCGGTGTGCTCTTCCTCCTGATGGTCGGCTGGTTCGGATACGACTACGTCTCCGGCACGAAGATCAGCGGCGAAGTGATCAAGTTCAGCGTCGTCTCGGACAGTGCGGTCGAGGTGCACCTGGAGGTGCGCAAGGACGCCGAGGCGAACGGCTACTGCACCCTGCGTTCGCAGGCCGAGGACGGTGAAGAGGTGGGCCGCAGGGACTTCCGCTTCGACCAGGACACCGGCCGGATCGACAAGGTCGTCACGCTGCGCACGAAGGCCCGCGGGACGAGCGCGGAGCTCCTCGGCTGCCACTCGGGCTGACGCGGACCGTCGGCGACGCACCCCTTGCGTCACGCCGGCCATCCGACGCCCCCGGTGTACCGGCTCTCACCTGCGTTGACGTATTTCTGATGGCTTATGTCCTCCCCCTCAGGCGCCTGAATTGTTAGGCTCGTGGTTTCGCCCACCCGTTAGGGAACATCCTTCTGGGTAGGGCGATGCTTTGTATTCCCAGTACCTACGAGGAGCACCTGTGACCCAGACCAGCGAAAACGTCACCTGGCTGACCCAGGAGGCGTACAACCAGCTCAAGGCCGAGCTGGAGTACCTGTCTGGTCCTGCGCGCACCGAGATCGCTACGAAGATCGCGGCGGCACGTGAGGAGGGCGACCTGCGCGAGAACGGCGGGTACCACGCGGCCAAGGAGGAGCAGGGCAAGCAGGAGCTCCGCGTCCGCCAGCTGACCCAGCTCCTGGAGCATGCGAAGGTCGGCGAGGCGCCGGCCGCGGACGGCGCGGTCGCGCCCGGCATGGTCGTGACGATCGCCTTTGACGGCGACGAGGACGACACCCTGGCGTTCCTGCTCGCCTCGCGCGAGTACGCGAGCAGCGACATCGAGACGTATTCGCCGCAGTCCCCGCTCGGCAGCGGCGTGAACGGCAAGAAGATCGGCGAGGACGCGCAGTACGAACTGCCGAACGGCAAGCTCGCCTCGGTCAAGATCCTTGAGGCGAAGCCCTACCAGGCCTGAGGCCCCCCGCGTCGGCTACGCGAAAGGCCCCCCGCGCATCGAGCGCGGGGGGCCTTTCGTATGCCCGGACTCAGGCCGCCCGGCGGTACTTGCGGACCGCGAGCGTGCGGAACACCAGGATGATCAGCACGGACCAGATCAGCGACGCCCAGACGGGGTGCTCCATCGGCCAGGCTCCGGTGACCGACTTCGGGACGCCCTCGATCGTGTTGCCGAACAGCTCTCGGGCCGCCGCGACCGTGGCACTGAAGGGGTTCCATTCGGCGACGTACTGAAGGAACTTCGGCATGCCGTTGACCGGCACGAACGCGTTCGAGATGAACGTCAGCGGGAACAGCCAGATCAGCCCTCCCGAGGTCGCCGCCTCGGGGGTCCGCACGGTCAGGCCGATCAGTGCGCCGATCCAGGTGAACGCGTACCCGAGGAGCAGGAGCAGGGCGAAGCCCGCGAGCACCTCGCCGATGCTCTCGTGCGTGCGCCAGCCGACGATCAGGGCCACCACCGCGAGCACGGCCAGGGTCACGGCCGTCTGCACCAGATCCGCGAGGGTGCGGCCGGTCAGCACGGCACCCCGCGCCATCGGCAGCGACCGGAAGCGGTCGATCAGCCCCTTGTGCATGTCGTCGGCGATGCCCGCGCCCGCGCCTGCCGTGGCGAACGTGACGGTCTGCGCGAAGATGCCCGCCATCAGGAATTCCTTGTACGCGCTCGCACTGCCGGCGGGGGCGCCCGGGATGTTGATGGAACCACCGAAGACGTACGTGAACAGCACCACGAACATCACCGGCTGGATGACCCCGAAGAGGATCATCTCGGGGATCCTGGTCATGCGGATCAGGTTCCTGCGGGCCACGACCAGCGAGTCCCTGCCCGACTGGACGATGCCGCCCTTGGGGCGGGGCGCCAGGAGCTGTCGCGTGTCCGATGCAGCGCTCACTTGTCGGTCTCCTTCTCGCCCGTGCCCTCGTCGTCCGCCGTCTCGCCGTTCGTCTCGTCCTTCAACTCCGCGACGTGGCCCGTCAGCGAGATGAAGACGTCGTCCAGGGTCGGGCGGCGCAGCCCGATGTCGTCGATCTCGACGCCGCGGATGTCCAGCTCGCGGATGACCTCGGCGAGCAGCTTGGCGCCGCCGGTGACCGGGACCGTGAGCTTGCGGGTGTGGCTCTCGACGGCGACCTCGCCCTTGCCGAGGCCGCTCAGGACCTCCGTGGCCGGGGTGATGTGCTCGCGCTCGTGCACCACGACCTCGACGCGCTCGCCACCGGTCTGCGCCTTGAGCTGGTCGGAGGTGCCGCGCGCGATGACCCGGCCGTGGTCGATGACGCAGATGTCGTGCGCCAGGTGGTCGGCCTCTTCGAGGTACTGGGTGGTGAGCAGCAGGGTCGTGCCGCCCGACACGAGCTCCTGGATGACCTCCCAGAGCTGCTGGCGGTTGCGCGGGTCCAGGCCCGTGGTCGGCTCGTCCATGAACATCACCGGGGGCGACACGACGAGCGCCGCCGCGAGGTCGAGGCGGCGGCGCATGCCTCCCGAATACGTCTTGGAGGGGCGGTCCGCGGCGTCGGCGAGGTTGAACCGGTCGAGCAGCTCGCCCGCCCTCACCTTCGCCTCCTTGGCCCTCATCTGGTAGAGCTGGCCGACCATTTGGAGGTTCTCACGGCCCGTCAGATACTCGTCGACGGCGGCGAACTGGCCGGAGAGGCCGATCGAGCGCCGCACTTCGTTCGGATGCTTCAGCACGTCGACGCCCGCGACGACCGCCCGGCCGCTGTCCGGCGTCAGAAGCGTCGTCAGGCAGCGCACCGCCGTGGTCTTGCCCGCGCCGTTCGGCCCGAGAAGGCCGAGCACGGTGCCCTCCGGGACATCCAGATCGACGCCGTCCAGAGCCCTTACGTCGCCGAAGGTCTTCACGAGGCCTTCGGCGTAGATGGCGCCTGGCATGTGAGTTCTCCCAGTGGCTTGGGTGACTTCCTACGGAAAGATTAGATTTGCCGCGTATGGCGCGCTCGGCGACCAGTGACGCGAGACACACACGATAACGCGATACATCGCGTCTCTTCAACGGGATCGACGGAGCCTGTGGACAACCGTCGGCAAAGCCTGTGGACAACGCAAAATAGCGGGGAACTGCGTTGCGTGCAGGGGAATTTCGCCGCGTTCACCGCATCTGGGGGCCATCAGCCGATGACGGTGTACCCCGCCTCGCGCAGAGCCGCGCCGACCTCCGCGCAGTGCGCGGGCCCCTTGGTCTCCAGGTGCAACTCCACCTCCACCTCCGTGAGTCCAAGGCGCGGATCGGTCCGCACATGGCCCACGTCGAGGACGTTGGCGTCGACCACCGACAACACCCCGAGGAGCGTGGCAAGGGCGCCCGGCCGGTCCGTGAGGCGCAGGCGCAGCGACAGATAGCGGCCCGCCGCCGCCATGCCGTGGCGCAGGATCCGCTGCATCAGGAGCGGGTCCACATTGCCGCCCGACAGGAGTGCGACCACCGGCCCTTCGAACTCCCGCGGCCTGCTCAGGAGCGCCGCGACGGGGCTCGCGCCCGCGGGCTCGACGACCATCTTGGCCCGCTCCAGGCAGAGCAGCAGCGCGCTGGACAGCTCGTCCTCGGAGACGGTGACCACGTCGTCGAGCAGGTCCTCGATGATCCGGAACGGCACGTCGCCGGGGCGCCCGACCTTGATGCCGTCGGCCATCGTCGCCGGGTTCTCGATCGACACCGGGTGCCCGGCCGCGAGCGAGGGCGGGTACGCCGCCGAGCCCGCCGCCTGCACGCCGATCACCTTGACGTCCGGGCGCAGCGTCTTGACCGCCACCGCGATGCCCGCGGCGAGCCCGCCGCCGCCGACGCCGAGGACCAGGGTGCGCAGCTCGGGGCACTGCTCCAGGATCTCCAGGCCCACCGTGCCCTGCCCCGCGATGATGTCGGGGTGGTCGAAGGGGTGGATGAACACCGCGCCCGTCTCGTGCGCGTACTCCTGCGCGGCGGCCAGCGTCTCGTCGACCACCTGACCGTGCAGCCGGACCTCCGCGCCGTACTCGCGGGTCGCCGCGACCTTGGGCAGCGGGGCGCCCACCGGCATGAAGACCGTGGACCGCACGCCGAGCAGCGAGGACGCCAGGGCCACGCCCTGTGCGTGGTTGCCCGCGCTCGCGGCGACCACTCCGGCCGCGCGCTCCTCGGGGAGCAGGCCCGCGATCCGTACGTACGCGCCGCGCAGTTTGAAGGAGCCCGTCCGCTGGAGGTTCTCGCACTTGAAGTGGACCGGCGAGCCCACCAGCTGCGACAGGTGCCTGCTGCCTTCCATCGCCGTCACCCTGGACACACCCGAGAGCATCTTCTGGGCGCCGCGCACGTCGTCGAGGGTGACCGTCGGCAAGGAGTGAGGCGTGCGGTAGCTCATGACAGCCAGTCTCCCAGTTCACACCAGGGTCCTCCTGTGGTGACCACGTGCCGAGACTGGTTTGCGCAGCGCTGGTACGCCTCGCGTCCCGGCCGCGTACCCTGTCCCCCAACCCATCGCCCTCGCATGAAGTGAGCCCCCGGCCATGCCCACAACTCCGGACATGACGACCGCCAGCGATCCCGGCCTCCTCGACACGCTGCAACACCAGGTGGCCGTGTTCGCCCGCCGTGCGGAGCAGACGCGCCTCGGCGGCGTAGGACAGGTCCGCAACTCCATGGACCGCGCCGCATACCTGCTGCTCAACCGCCTCGACAAGGAGGGGCCGATGGGCGTGAAGGCGCTCGCGGCAAGCATGGGCATCGACTCGTCGACCGTCACCCGGCAGGTCGCCCCGCTGGTCGACACGGGCCTGGTCAAGCGCACGTCGCACCCCGAGGACGGCCGCGCCGTGGTGCTCCAGCTGTCGCCGCGCGGCGAGGCGCGCCTCAACGAAGTGCGGTCCTCGCGGCGTGACCTCATGGCCGAGTTGACGGGTGACTGGTCCCCGGAGGAGCGCGAAAGCTTCTGCACGCTCCTCACGCGCTTCAATTCAGCGCTCTCCGCCCGCCAGACGTCGCAGGCGGCTCCCGAGGCGCCCGCTTCCTGAGGTCCTGGGGCCGAAGGCTCCGCGGGCGCATGCCTCTTGACCTCGGCCGTGTGCCTGGCCTCATATGAGACCGGGGGCCCGTCCCCCTCCAGGCGGGAGGCGCGGTGCGCGAGCGGCAGGCGTCGGTGAACGCCCGCCGGGCCCGGGAGTTCGAGGCGTTCGTCGCGGGCGCGGCAGGGCGGCTGCTGCATGCCGCCACGCTGCTCACCACGGAGCCACCGGACGCCAACCCACGCGCGCGTGCCCTGCTGACCGGGTCCCTGGCCCACTCGTACGCGGCCTGGGACCGGATGCGCGGCGAGGATCCGTACGACCGCACCCGCCAGCAGCTGGCCATCCGCTTCGCGCGCGGGGCCTGGCGGCGGCACCGGAGCCACGGCGGCGTCCTGGCCCGGCTCACGCCCCAGGAGCGGCTGATTCTCGTGCTGCGGCTCTACGAGGGCGTCGCCGAGGAACAGACGGCGGCGCTGCTCGGCCTGCCCGCCGACCGGGTGGGGGCGATCTGCGCCCGCGCGATGGAGACGGTCCTGCACCCGCCGCGCGGCCCGGCGCCACCGCGTTCCCTGAGGGAGGCGGCCCCGTCATGAACCAGTTCGACCGCAAGGAGAACGCGGTCCGCCACCTCCTCGACGACGGCACGCCCCCCTCGGTCCCACCCGACCTCTACGAGGAAGCGGTCCGCCGCGGCGGCCGCATGCTGCGCCGCAGAAGGGCGCTGCGCCGGCTGCTGTGGCTCCTGCTGCTCGTGGCGGCCATCGCCTTCGTGGTCTGGGCCTCGGTCGAGCAGCCGTGGGTGGAGCCGCCGTCGGAGACGACTCCACCCCTCACCCGCTGGTGACCGGGCGCGGGTGTGCCTAGCCCAGCGCCTGCTGAAGATCCGCCAGCAGGTCGTCCGCGGACTCGATGCCCACGGAGAGCCGCACCAGGTCCGCCGGGACCTCGAGCGCCGAGCCCACCACGGAGGCGTGCGTCATCCGCCCCGGGTGCTCGATCAAGGACTCCACGCCGCCGAGCGACTCACCCAGGGTGAACAGCTTCGCGCGGTCGCAGACGGCGACCGCCGCCTCCTCGCCCCCGGTGACCTGGAAGGACACCATCCCGCCGAACGCCTTCATCTGCTTGGCCGCGGTCTCGTGACCGGGGTGCTCCGGAAGCCCGGGGTAGAGAACACGCGTCACGCGCGCGTGCCGCGTCAGCATCTCGGCGACCTTCGTCGCGTTCTCGCTGTGCCGGTCCATCCGGACGGCCAGCGTCTTGATGCCGCGCAGGACCAGCCACGCGTCGAAGGGCCCGGCCACCGCGCCCATCGCGTTCTGGTGGTACGCCAACTCCTCGCCCAGCTCGGCGTCGTTGACGACCAGCGCGCCGCCCACGACGTCCGAGTGCCCGCCCATGTACTTCGTCAGGGAGTGCACGACGACGTCCGCGCCGAGCGCGAGGGGCTGCTGGAGGTAGGGGCTCGCGAAGGTGTTGTCGACGACGAGGCGGGCCCCCGCCGCCTTGGCGACCTGGGCGACGGCGGCGATGTCGGTGATGCCGAGCAGCGGGTTGGAGGGGGTCTCCACCCAGATCGCCTTCGTACGGTCGGTCACCGCGGCCCGCACCGCCGCCGGGTCGGAGGTGTCGGCGACCGACCACTCGACGCCCCACCGCGAGACGACCTTCGCGAAGAGCCGGAACGTGCCGCCGTACGCGTCGTTCGGGATGACCACGTGGTCGCCGGGAGCGAGCAGCGTACGCAGCAGGCAGTCCTCGGCTGCGAGGCCCGACGCGAAGGCGAGCCCGCGGCTGCCGCCCTCCAACGCGGCCAGGTTCTCCTCCAGGGCGGTGCGGGTGGGGTTGGCGCTGCGGCTGTATTCGTAGCCGCCGCGCAGCCCGCCGACGCCGTCCTGCTTGTACGTCGACACCTGGTAGATCGGCGGGACGACCGCGCCGGTGAGCGGGTCGGCGGTGTTGCCCGCGTGGATCGCGACGGTCTCGAAACTCTGGCTCCTGAACGTGTCACTCATGTGGCCAGAGCCTAGTCCTGGACGGGGAGAGGGCTGACGAGTTCGAGACGGGTTCGCCAAGTGTCAGACCCGTCTGGTTCGCTTGAGTCATGGAGATTCTCTGGGCGCTGATGGCAGTGATCATGATTGGGGCGGTTCTGGGCCCGTTCCTGCTGCGCAGGCGCGGCGGAATCCGCCAGGTCGCCCCCGGTTCACCGGACGCCGCGGACCCGGCGAACTACGGCTTCGCGCGTCAGGAGGAGCTGGACATCCGCATGCCGGGGCCTGATCACGACCTCATGGACGTCCTTGACGTGGTCCAGCAGTCGCAGAGCTGGAAGGCCGCGTCGCAGCTGCTCGCGGGCACGGAGGTGCACGGCGAGGTGCGCTGGCAGCGTGTGCAGGCGTTCGCGGGCGCGGCTTCCCTGGAGCTGCAGCGGCGTCCCGGCGGGGTCAGCGACCAGCCCGGCGGGCAGTGGCTGCGGGTGTGGCGTGCCGAGGCGCCCAAGGACGCGGGCGGCGCCGCGGTGCACGCGGAGTTCCTGGTCCAGCAGGCCTGGCGGTCGTCGCAGTCCGGGACGGACGAGTTCCGGATCATCCTGGAGGAGGCGAAGGAGGCGTGCGCGCAGGCGGCGCTGCTCTCCCCCGGTGACCCCGTCCCGTACATCATCGAGCTCTCCATCGCCCGCGGTCTCGCGTACCCGCGCGAGGAGTTCGAGCAGCTGTGGCTGAAGATCCTGGACCGCGCACCCGCGCACATGGGGGCGCACCTGGCGGCCCTGCACTACTGGTGCGAGAAGTGGCACGGCTCGCGCGACCTCGCGCACGACTTCGCGGAGGCCGCGGCGGCCCGCGCCCCCAAGGGCTCGCTCCTCTCCGCGCTCCCGCTCTTCGCGGTGTACGAGCACCTGCCCGAGGTGAATCTCGTCCGTGGTTTCTACGAGAGCGAGGTCGTCACGAAGGCGGTCGGGGGCGCGCTCTACGCGGTGCACTCGGCCCGCCCGGACGACCCGATGCTGGCGCACGTCCGGCACCTCCTGATCTTCTTCCTGGTCCGCAGCGAGCGCTGGGCGGAGGCGATGGACCAGCTGATCCACGTGGACGGCCACGTGGGCGCCCTGCCCTGGACGGTGTCCTCCGACCCTGCCGCGGACTACGCGGTGTACCGCGCGCTCGCGGTCGCGGGGTACGAGGCGAACGGCGGCAGCCCGGCGACGCTGTCGCACTGAGGGACGGTGAGAGGGGCGGCCCGAGGAATGCGGCCCTCCCGGAACACGTTGACCCAGTAGCCGCCGCCGCGTACGCAGCCACACACGTACGCCCACCCCGCATGCACCGCACGCCCCGCCCGCCCCGTTTCTGGAGGACAGCCCGATGCTCTTCGGCCGTACGCCCGAGCTCCCCACCCCCGAGCAGGCCCTGAAGGGCCGCGCGACCCCCGAATTCGAGGTCCCGTCCCGCCACACGGTCCTCGGCAACCCCCTCCTCGGCCCGTACCCCGACGGCCTGGAGATCGCGGACTTCGGGCTCGGCTGCTTCTGGGGGGCGGAGCGCAAGTTCTGGCAGACGGAAGGCGTCTGGACGACGTACGTCGGCTACCAGGGCGGGTCCACGGAGAACCCCTCGTACGAGGAGGTCTGCTCGGGCCTGACGGGGCACGCGGAAGTGGTCCGCGTGGTCTTCGACCCCAGCCGCGTCTCGTACGCCGCGCTCCTGAAGCTCTTCTGGGAGTCGCACAACCCCACGCAGGGCTTCCGCCAGGGCAACGACGTGGGCACGCAGTACCGCTCGGCGATCTACACCCACTCCGCCGACCAGGAGGCGGGGGCGGTGGCGTCACGCGACGCGTACCAGCAGGTGCTCACCTCGGCGGCGCACGGCGAGATCACGACCACCATCCTCCCGGCGGCGCCCCGCCCCTTCTGGCCCGCCGAGGGATATCACCAGCAGTACTTGGACAAAAACCCTGACGGCTACTGCGGAATCGGCGGCACGGGCCTGCAGCTGGACAGCCCCTCGGAGACGAACTGGGGGCGGGCCTGCCCGACGGGAATCGCTCCGGCGCCCACGGCGGAGTGACACGCCGCCCGCATCACTCGGCCTCGGCGAGGCGCCAGGCCACCATCCCGGCGGCTCCGGACCTGCTCTCCGTGTCGATCCTGAGCCGACCGGGCGGGTCAGTGACGCGGTGGAGGACGGGGACGCCGTCGCAGTCCACGGTCTGACTGACGGGCTTCTTCGGGCCTACGGAGAGGGTGATCTCCCCCTTCCCGGCGCAGGCGACGGACAGCTCGAAGGAACGTCCTTGCGGGAGTTCCGATTCGGTGTGGATTCCGTCGCCGACGCGTTCGAGGCCGGACTCGACGAAGAGCGGGTCGCTGTCGTCGATCGCTTCCGCACCCACCGCCCTCTCGGCCTGCTCACCAAGCCTGCGTTCGTCGTGGGCTGTTGAGGGGGGTGTCGAGGGGGACTCGCTCTTCTTCTGCCGTTCCGGTCCCGTCGATGCCTCGACGCCGTCCGCCCCCTCTGAACCACTGGTACAGCCGGTGACAAGGGCGGCGGACAGCAGTGCCGCGCAGAGGGTCAGAGCTTGGCCCACGTCCCGTCGTCGCATGTGATTTCCCCCTACGTTTTCACTTTTCGCCTGGTCAGGCGGGTCGGGGAGGAATCTATGCCGCTTCCGCCGCCTCGACGGCCTGCCCGCGGATCTTCTGAGCAAGATTTGAGAACGGCCGGCATCCGAGGGGGCCGAGGTCCGAGTTCCGAGGGCCGAGAGGGAGGCGGGTACGCTCCCGAGCGATGGACATCGAGGCGAGCTCCCACCCCCTGGCAGCGCTGTGGCACGACCTGCATCCGGGGTGCGAGCCCCTCGCACACACGTTCCGCGCCGCGTACGCCGACCGCTGGGTGCGCTTTCACAGCCTTCCAGGATCGAAGCGCTATCCGGAGACAGAGGCCGAGTACGCGACAGTCCTTGACCGGCACAACACCGTCCTCGACGAACTCTTCGCGGGGACGGACGTGTTCGTGGTGACCATGGACTGGGCCGCCGCATCGGACGGGACCTGCATCCCGGCCGAGCGCGCGGTGCTGCACCCCGTCGGGGTCCGCTGGTGGACCCGGCAGGATCACGACGACCCGGAACCCGAATTCCACACCGACACCCACCTGTACGCCGACCGGCGCCCCTGGGAACGCGGCTGTGTCGACCCGCTGCTGCGTGCCGTCGCGGACGAGCTGCTCGGGGAGGTCTTCGTCGCCGACACGGAGCTTCGGCGCATCCACCATCCCTACGACGGTGGCGCGGACGTCATCCACACCACCCCCGAGGAGCGCGACCGTCTCCGCGGCCTCCACACCGACTGGCTGTCGAGCCACCCTGGCGGACTCTGACCTCGTACGCTCTGCGACCTCGTACGCTCTGCCCATGCTTCTGTGGATCAACGGCCCCTTCGGAGGCGGCAAGACGCAGACCGCGCACGAGATCCGGCGGCGGCTTCCCGGCAGTGTCGTCTGCGATCCGGAGCACGTCGGTTTCGGGCTGCACCGCATGATGCCGCCGCCCCTGCGCGGGGACTTCCAGGATCTGCCGGCCTGGCGGCAAGGTGTGTACGAAGTCCTTGACCTGGCCCTGACGAAGCACGGCGGGACGGTGATCGTGCCGATGGCCGTCGTGGAGCCCGCCTACTTCCGGGAGACCGTCGGTCGCCTGCGTGAACGCGGGCACGACGTACGCCACTTCGCGCTCCTCGCCGACCGCCGCACCGTCCTGCGACGCCTGCGCGAGCGCGGCTTCGGACACGCGGTGCGCGCGGTGGCCGGCAAGAGCGCCCCGCTGCGCCGCGAGAGCTTCGCCGTGTCGAAGCTCGACCTGTGCCTGGAGCGCCTGCGCGAGCCGGAGTTCGCCGAACAGCTGCGGACCGACCACCTCACGATCCCCCAGGTCGCCGACCACATCGCGGCCGCGTCGGACCTGACACTGACCCCGAACACGGACCACCCCCTGACCGGCCGCCTGCGCCGCGCCTGGACCGGGGCGAGGCACATCCGCTTCGACTGACCGGCACAGGCGGCGGGCTCCGCCCCCCCCTCTGCCGTCAGCGAATCTGCCACAGGCCAAGAACCCTTACCTGGCGGAGGCGGGCCGTCGATGGTGGTGGGACCGGGGTGCGGCCGGCAGGAGTGCCGCCCCCACCGTCAGGAGGACGAACGATGCCACCACTCGGCCATGGCTGGGACCCCGCCCTCGTGCCCCGCGCCTCCGAGGGCGAGACGCCCGCCACTCGCTTCGACGACCATCTCGCCGCCCAACTCCTCGACCAGCGCATCATCTTCCTCGGGACGCAGGTCGACGAAGTGTCCGCGAATCGTGTGTGCGCGCAGATGCTGCTGCTCTCCGCCGGGGACCCGCGGACCGACATCAGCCTCTACATCAACAGCCCCGGCGGTTCCGTCACCGCCGGGCTCGCCATCTACGACACGATGCGGCTGATCCCGAACGACGTGTCGACCCTTGCCATGGGGTTCGCCGCCAGCATGGGGCAGTTCCTGCTCACCGTCGGGACCGCGGGGAAGCGTTTCGCGCTGCCCAACGCGCGGATCATGATGCACCAGCCCTCCGCAGGCATCGGCGGGACCACC
The DNA here is from genome assembly GCF_040643025.1 of Streptomyces sp. NPDC047525. Taxonomy (NCBI): domain Bacteria; kingdom Bacillati; phylum Actinomycetota; class Actinomycetes; order Kitasatosporales; family Streptomycetaceae; genus Streptomyces; species Streptomyces sp. NPDC047525. The sequence goes on along the minus strand of NZ_JBEYTL010000016.1, from coordinate 29,602 downwards.
GCCGACATCGCGATCCAGGCCGAGAACCTGGAGTTCACGAAGAAGTCCGTCGAGCGGATCACCGCCGAGCACACCGGGCAGTCGCAGGAGACCATCTCGCGTGACGGCGACCGTGACCGGTGGTTCACCGCCGAGCAGGCCAAGGAGTACGGGATGGTCGACCGCGTGCTTGATTCGCTCGCGGACGTGCGGCCCGCGGCGTCCAAGCCGCGGATGGGACTGGGGGTCTGAGGACATGAGCCAGTACACGATTCCGACCGTCGTCGAGCGCACTCCGCAGGGCGAGCGCGCCTACGACATCTACAGCAGGCTCCTCTCGGAGCGGATCATCTTCCTCGGCACCGAGATCGACGACGGCGTGGCCAATGTCGTCATCGCGCAGTTGCTTCATCTGGAGTCCTCGAACTCCGAGCGCGAGGTCTCCATCTACATCAACTCGCCCGGTGGATCCTTCACTTCACTCATGGCCATCTACGACACCATGAGCTTCATCAGCGCGCCCATCTCGACGGTCTGTGTCGGGCAGGCCGCATCCACCGCCGCCGTGCTCCTCGCCGGGGGCGACCCCGGGCGGCGGTTCGTGCTGGAGCATTCGCGCGTGCTGCTCGGGCAGCCCGCGAGCGGCGGGCAGCAGGGCACGGTCTCCGACCTCACCCTCCAGGCCAAGGAGATGGTGCGGATCCGCTCGCAGGTGGAGGAGGTGCTGTCCCGGCACTCGGGGCACGATGTCGCCACGCTGCGCGCGGACATGGACCGCGACAAGGTGTTCACCGCCGAGGACGCGGTGGCGTACGGGCTCGCCGACGAGGTGCTCAGCCGGCGCATGCTCGCCGCCGCCGCGGCCTGAACCGCAAGCCAAGCGCAGCGCACCGCACCGCACCGCACCGCACCGCACCGCACCGCACCGCGCCCGAGGAGCGTTCACGCCGCCAGGCGGATGTCTCCCTGGCGCGGTCGCGTCGGCTGTGCCAGGGAGACACTCGCCTGGCGGGTCAACTCGGTCTGGGCCAGGGAGAGCAGGTCCGCCAGGCTCAGGCCGAGCGCTCGGGCGCCGGCCGCGAGGACTTCGGACGAAGCCTCCTTGCGGCCCCGCTCCAGCTCGGAGAGGTACGGCATCGAGATGCGGGCCGCCTCCGCCACGTCCTTGAGCGTCCGCTCCTGAGCCTGACGCTCGCGGCGCAGCACGTCACCGACCACGTCCCGCCACAGCGGCTCCTTCGGCTTCGACGCTGACGCGGGCGACACAGGCGACACCGGTGCCACGGGAGTTGTGCGCACCGAGCGCGGGCGCAACGGGATGACGCGGGCCTGCCGCTCGGTCTGCGGGGCCTGCTCCGGCTCGTGGTACCGCTCGTGGCTGCTCACCCTTTCAGGGTAGGAGCCGCACGGCCTGTGGGGCAGCGATCAGCGTTCCGCCCCCGGCGAACACCTCACGTCAGCGCCTCCGCCAACGCCTCCGTCGCTTTGATCACCCACGCCGGATCCCCGTGCCGCAGCCCCCAGTGCGCCGCCGTCACCGCCCGCGCCTGCGCCCATCTCCGGGCCCGCTCGCGGTCGACCTCCGCCGCGTCGGCGAAGACGGCCAGGCGCCGCAGGGCCGCCGCCTTCGGGTCGGGGGCGGTGAGCAGGGGCTCGAAGCGGGTGCGGAGCAGCGTGATCGAGTCGTACGCCGGGTCCCCGACATAGCCCTTGGGGTCGATGGCGAGCCAGGGTTCGCGTTCCGACCTCAGTACGTTGGTGAAGTGCAGGTCGCCGTGGATCAGGGTGTCGGGCTGGTCGGCGCCCAGTTCGCGTACGGTCCCGATCGCCGCGGCCACCACGCGGGCGGGCAACGGCGAACCCAACTCCCGCTCCTCGTCCCGCAGTTCGCACTCCCACTCGGCCACGAGCGAGCTCATCCGCGGCAGCCCGTCGGGCGCGGGCACGGCGAGGCGGCGTGCCAGGCGCCCGGCCACGGTCACCGCCTCGTCGGTGTCCTCCACGTCGGCGAGCGAACCCGCCCCCGCCCGCTCGAGCAGCATCGCGAACCGCTCGTCGTCCCGTTCGAGCAGGCGGACCGCGCCCCGGCCCGACCACACCGCGAAGGCGTCGGGCTCGTGCACGTTGCCGGGGTGCGGGAAGGAGATCTTCAGGACGGCGGGCGTCGCGTCGTACCGCCGTCTCACGGGGACGACGATGCCGACCTGCCCGTGCGTGACCGCTTCCGCCGGCTCGCAGTCCCAGCGCCGCAGCAGCTCTTCGGCCAGCTCGGGCAGCGTCGCGAGCCAGGCCCGGCCCCGCTCGCCCTCCCGCTGGACCGTGCCGCGCGCGAAGTCCTCTGGTACCTGGATGGGTGTCCCGATCATCCCGGCACCCTAGCGAGGACGGCATGTGGCTACGGTTCACCCCATGCCCCTCGCTGAAGCCGCCGACGGAACCGCCCTGCACTACGAGGTCCACGGCTCAGGCCGCCCTCTCGTCCTGCTCGGCGGGCAGTCCAACAGCCGCCGCTGGTGGGACCCGGTGCGCGACGACTTCGCCGCCGCCTACCGGACCGTCGTCGTCGACTGGCGCGGCACCGGCGAGAGCGGCCACCCCGAGACCGACAGCTACAGCACCCCCGGCTTCGCCCGCGACGTCGTCGCCGTGCTCGACCACGCGGGGATCGACCGCGCCCACGTGTACGGCACGTCGATGGGCGGGCGCGTGGCCCAGTGGATCGCCGCCGATCATCCGGAGCGGGTCGACCGGCTCGTCCTCGGCTGTACGTCACCGGGGGCGCCGCACGGCATCGAGCGCGGGCCCGAGGTGCGGGCCGCCCTCAGCCAGCCCGATGCCGCGGCGGCGCACCGCGCCCTGAAGGAGCTGATGTACACCCCGGGCTGGATCGCCCGGCAGGGGGCGCACCCGGTGTTCCACACCCTCGGCGATCCGGACATGCCCGCGCACGCGCGGCGCCGCCATCTGCGGGCCAGCGCCCGGCACGACGCCTGGGACGCGCTGGTGCGGATCACGGCGCCGACCCTCGTCGTGCACGGCACCGACGACGTGTTCAACCCGACCGCCAACGCGCCTCTGCTCGCGGAGCGCATCCCCGGGGCCCGGATGCGGCTCATCTCCGGTGCGCGCCATGCGTACTTCGAGGAGTTCGCGGAGGTCGCCACCCCGCTCGTGCTCGACTTCCTTGCGGAGGAAACAGCACAGGAAGCAGCCCGGGAGACGGCGGAAGGGGCCTAGGACCCGCTGCCGTACGGCCTCGTCAGGATCTCCAGGGCGTGGCCGTTCGGGTCGTCCCAATAGGCGCCCCGGCCGCCGTCGTTGGTGTTGATCTCGTTGACGATCTTGTGGTGCGGGTCGGCCCAGTAGGTGAGGCCCGCGTCCTTGATGCGGCCGAAGATGGCGTCGAACTCGTCCTCGGAGACCAGGAAGGCGTAGTGCTGCGGGGTGATCGGCCCGCCGTCGCTCTCCAGGTAGTCGAGCGTGACCCCGTTGGGGATCTCGACCGGGGAGAACGGGCCGTACTGGGGGCCCACTTCAAGGCCCAGGATGTCGGCGAGGAACTGTGCGGACGCCTTGCTGTCCCGCGCGGCGACGATGGTGTGGTTGAGCTGGATGGTCATCGTGCGACCTCTTCCTGCGTCTGCTTCCGACGTCCGACCGCTGCGTCGGAAGGGCCGTGTTGACGCCCACCACACTAGGCACGGGCCACGCTCCCGGCATCGGTCACACGGCCCCCCACCGGCTGCGCAATGCGGCCTAGGGCCGCGGGCCGAGTCGAGTTCAGGCCACGCCCGGCGGGGCCTGGCGGCCGTCCGGGGCCGGGCGGTGCTCGACGGCGGGTCGCTGACCTACGACGCCGCCCTGCTGACCGCGGCGGGTCAGCAGGGCGGCGGTTGCGTCCTGGTTCTCACGCCCGGCCGGAGCCAGGGGGCGTGACGGTCAGATCGTGGCCGTGTCGATCACGAAGCGGTAGCGCACGTCGCTGGCGAGGACGCGCTCGTACGCCTCGTTGATCTGCGCGGCGTCGATCACCTCGATCTCCGAGCCCAGGTTGTGCTCGGCGCAGAAGTCCAGCATCTCCTGGGTCTCCTGGATGCCGCCGATCATGGAACCCGCGAGGGTCTTGCCGCCGCCGATCACGGAGAACAGGTTGAGCGAGACCGGCTCCTCGGGGGCGCCGACGTTCACGAAGGCACCCTCCGAGCGGAGCAGGCCCAGGTACTTGTCCAGCGGCAGCGGCGCGGAGACCGTCGAGAGGATCAGGTCGAAGGAGCCGGTCAGCTGCTCGAAGGTCGCGTCGTCGCTGGTCGCGTAGTAGTGGTCGGCGCCCAGGCGCAGGCCGTCGTCCTTCTTGCGCAGGGACTGCGAGAGGACGGTCACCTCTGCGCCCATGGCGTGTGCGATCTTGACGGCCATGTGGCCGAGACCGCCAAGGCCCACGACGGCGATCTTCTTGCCGGGGCCCGCGTTCCAGCGGTGGAGCGGGGAGTACGTGGTGATGCCCGCGCACAGGAGCGGCGCGGCGACGTCCAGGGAGAGCCCGTCGGGGATGCGGACGGTGAAGGCCTCGTCGACGACCACGTGCGTGGAGTAGCCGCCGTAGGTCGGCTCGCCGTCCTTGCCGAGGCCGTTGTACGTCGGCACGTTGCCCTTGAGGCAGTACTGCTCGAGGCCCGCCTTGCAGTTCTCGCACTCGCGGCAGGAGTCGACCATGCAGCCGACGCCGACGCGGTCGCCGACGGCGAACTTGGTGACGGCGGAGCCGACCTCGGTGACGACACCGGCGATCTCGTGGCCCGGGACCATCGGGAAGATGCCTTCGCCCCAGCCGTCGCGAGCCTGGTGGATGTCCGAGTGACAGATGCCGGCGTACTTGATGTCGATCAGTACGTCGGACACGCCCACCGGGCGGCGCGGGACGGTGGTCCGCTCCAGGGGGGCCTTGGCGGACGGGGCGGCGTAGGCGGAAACGGTGGTGCTTGTCTGTGCGGTCATGTCGTCAACCGTGCCAGCCTCGCGGACATCTACCCAGGTCACAGCTTTGCGTACGTCCAGTGGTCCTACTACTGGTGGGGACAGGCTCGTACGCCTGCGAGCCCGGATACTGGAATACATGAACGCCGACGCCGGGCAGCCCCAGCCCATCCCCGCACCCGAGCCGCTCGACGGCCGCGCCGAGCTCAGCGAGTTCCTGCGCACCCGCAGGGCCCGGCTCCAGCCGGAGGACGTCGGCCTGCCGAACTTCGGGCGCCACCGGCGGGTGCCGGGGCTCCGCCGCGAGGAGCTCGCGCAGCTCGCGGGCGTCTCCGTGGCGTACTACACACGCCTTGAGCAGGGCAACGGCCGCAATGTCTCGGGCGAGGTCCTGGACGCGATCGCGCGCGCCCTGCGGCTCACGGACGCCGAGCACGCCCATCTGACGCACCTGGCCAAGCCCAAGCAGCACAAGAAGAAGCGCGCGGCCCGCCCGCAGCGCATGCGGCCCGCGCTGCTCCAGCTCATGGACGCGATGGACGGCGTCCCCGCCTACGTGGTCGGCCGCCGCTCGGACATCCTCGGCTGGAACCGCATGGCCGCCGCGCTCTTCGGCGACTGGGGCGCGCTGCCGCCCGAGGAGCGGAACTGGGCGCGGATCTGCTTCCTGCACCCCGAGTCCCACGTGCTGTTCCGGGACTGGGAGCAGAAGGCGTCCGACCTGGTGAGCTTCCTGCGGATGGACGCGGGCTGCTATCCGAACGACCCGGCGCTCTCGGCCCTGGTCGGCGAGCTCTCCGTGAAGAGCGAGGAGTTCCGCAGCCTGTGGGCCACGCACGACGTGCGGGAGAAGGGCCACGGCGTCAAGCGCCTGCACCACTCCCTGGTGGGCGATCTCACCCTGTCGTTCGAAACGCTGCGGCTGCCCGACGATCACGATCAGTCACTGGTGACGTACCACGCGGAGCCGGACTCGGCGTCGGCCGAAGCGCTGCGGCTGCTCGCCAGCTGGGGAGCGGACGCGACGCGCACCGGCGCGTCGGGCGCCGGGAAGTAGCACCACGCACCACGCGCCACGCACCACCCGGCGCCGCGGTCGTCACGGCTGGTAGGGAGGCGCCGCGCCCCAGTTCCACAGCGGCACCGGCTGCTCGGCCGGGCGGTCGGCGTCCGGGCCCGAGAAGTAGACCGCGAGCCGTGTGCCCCACTCGACGTAGGCGAGGAAGGCGGAGCGGAACTCGGCATCCGTGGGAAGCCCCGCGTCGTCCGCCGCGTCCTGCATCAGGTTGACCCAGCGGCGGCGCTGCGGCTCGGTGATGCCCTTGCCGAGGTGCTTGCCGACCATCTGGGAGTGCCCGCCGTGCTCCTGCGAGTACGTGGCCGGGCCGCCGAAGACCTCGCCGAGCCACTGGGCGACGTGCAGGGCGTGCTCGACGGGCAGGCCCTCGAAGAGCGGGGCGAGGAGGTCGTCCTTGAGCACCTTCTCGTAGAAGATCTCCGTCAGGCGCTCGAAGCTCTCCTCGCCGCCCGCCCACGCGTACAGGGTCGGCGTCGAGGCGCCCGTGCCGCGCACGGTGGTGGGCGTGTAGTGGCGCATCTCCTCGATGTTCTCGACGTAGGGCCGGATCTCCGCGAAGAAGTCGCGGAAGAGCTCAGAGCCGCGGAATCCCTCCAGGTGGTCCTTGGTGGAGGTCCAGGTGATGCGCAGGACGAAGTGCTCGAAGTCCTCTTCGCAGCGGGTGAGTTCGTAGTCGATGCACTGCGGGGCCGCGGCCAGGGGGACGGCGGCGCGCGTGTACGCGGAGAGGAACTCCGCGGAGCGCTCGGACGGGATGCGGTAGCGGATGTACTCGACGGTGTGGGCGGTCATGTGACGTCGGCTTCCTGTGGGACGGGTGGTGCCGGCACGCGTGCTCCCCAGTCCCACAGCGCTTGCAGGACCGGGCCGAGTTCTTTCCCGTGGGGGGTGAGTTCGTAGGTGACCGTGGGGGGCCAGCCGGGCGTCCTGGTGCGCAGGACGACGCCTGCTGCGACCAGCTGGGCGAGCCGCTCTGTGAGCACCTTGTCCGACAACTCCGGCAAGGTGGAGGCCAGTTCGCTGTACGCGTAGGAGTCGGCCCGCAGCAGCTCGCGGACGATCAAGGTGGTCCAGCGGCCGCGCAGCGCGGCGAGGGTGATCTCCACGGGGCAGCCGGGGCTCGGCGCGGCGACGCGGGCCCTGGGGTCGTCCGGGAGCCCCTGTCCCACCCCCTGGCTTACCGTTCGGTGAGTCACGAAGCCGCCTCCTACTGTTGCCGAAAGGACCACCCCAGGAGGGTTACACATGGCGACGACAGCTCTTCCCACCCGTGCCGAGGACGTTCCCGCGGCCTTCGCCGAGCGGTTCAACAGCGGCGATCCGGGGGCCGTGCACGAACTGTACGAGGAGGGTGCCGCCTTCGTGCCGGAGTCGGGGGACGCGGTGCACGGGCTCGTGGAGATCGCGAAGGAGAACGGCCCGTTCCTCGCGATCGGGCTGCCCATCTCCGTACGCCCGCGCCATGTGCACGTGTCCGGCGACATCGCGCTGCTCGTCGTCGACTGGGAGATCGAGGGCGTCGTGAAGTCCACCGCCACGGACGTGGCACGCCGCGGCGCCGACGGGTACTGGCGATACGTGATCGACAGTCCCTTCGGCGCCGCGGTTCCTGCTTAGCCAGCGCGTGGTGCGGCTGGCTCATGTGCCGTCGTACGCGCTACTTGCCGTAGTACGCGTTGTAGACCGACAGCGTCGACTTGTTCCCCTTCTTGTCCGCGATCTTGGCGTGGAAGGAGATCCCCTTGCCCGCGGCCGGGTTCTTGACCTTGATCTTGCCGCCGCTGACGGTGGCCTTCTTCCAGGTCTGGCCGTAGTCGTACGACACGTACGTGGCAAGGGACTTGAGGTTCGCGCCCGCCGCCGCGCCGAGCACCGTGACCGGCACGGACTGGGTCTCGCCCGCCTTGACCCTGCTGCTCAGGTCGACCGCGGGGGCGAACCGTGCCGTGGAGACCGGCAGCTTCGCGCTCTCGGCCTTCTTGGAGCGGAACGTCCAGCTCGCGTCGATGCGGGTGGAGGCCGCAGCCACCTTGACGCTGCGCTTCACGGACGTCGACAGCTTGTACTCGGCCTCGGCCGCGGGGACCTTGAACGTGGAGCCGCCGGCCAGCGGGTCCTCGTTCTCGCCGATCTTGGTGGCGCCCTTGTAGAGGGTCGTCTTCACCGACGAGTAGAGCGAGGAGCCCGAGTGCGTCTTGCCGTCGGCGAACAGCGGCAGGGAGCCCGCGATCTCGTTGCCCTGCCGGAAGACGCCGTACTCGCCGCCGATGCGCGGCCCGAAGACGGCCGTGTTGAACGTCTTCTCGTAGCTCTTGCCCCCCGCGAACGTCTGCGCGGCGCCCAGCGAGTAGCCCGCGTCCTGGATCGGCCAGCCGTCCGGGTCGACCCCGGCGTGCTGCTCGAAGTTCAGGCCCCACTTCACGTCGTCGGCCGTGGACAGATACAGCGTCCGGGTGCCGGGCAGCGGCTGCGGAATGTTGATCGAGGAGCCGCCCGAGCTGCCGGGGAGGTACCCCAGGGCGCCGATCGTGCCCTTCTTCCCCTTGGCCGACGCGCCCAGGTTCACCTTCACCGTGGCCAGTTCGGACGCCTTGAAGTGCTTGGTGTAGCCCGTGGCGACCTGCTTGACCTTGCCGCCGAGCACGGTGTCGTACTCGGCGTCCTCACCCTTGGTCCAGTGCCCGTCCCACTGCTGGTGCAGCGAGCCGTCGGTGACCTGCGGGCCCAGGTGAGCGGTGCGGAAGTCGGTGTACGAGTCGAGCCACCATCCGAAGGTGTAGCTGCCGCCCGCCACGTCGACCGTGTAGTCGGGGGACGCGAAGAACGACTTGGCGTCGGCCGACGGGACCGTGATGTCGACCGGCTTCGCCGTCCGGGCGTCCAGCGTCACCGTGGTGTCCTTGGTGATGCTCAGCTTCGGCTGGGCGATCCAGTCGGCGCCCTTGGTGAAGTCGGCCGGGTCGGCGTACATGCTGGTGTTGAGCAGGTAACCGCCCTTGGGGACACGGATCTTGACTGTGCCGGACGCGTCGTACGGGTTGAAGGACTTGTCCGCGGCGAGGCCGGAGACACCCTCCAGGTCGCTGTCGTAGTACTTCGGGGCCTGTCCGTCACGGCCGATGTGCTTCAGCGTCAGCTCGTACGACTCGACCTCGCGCTCGACCGCGGCCGCCGTGCGCACGGACTGCCCGCCGCCGCTCGCCACGACGTACGCCGAGTACGCGCCGTCGACCGTGCCGCCGAGCTTGGTGTCGGTGGTCAGGTCGACCGCAGCCGTGCCGCCCGCCGGGACCTTCACGCTCTTCGCACCGAGCTTGAAGAAGCCCGCGGGTGCCGGGGCGCCCTTGGGGTTCAGGCCCGTCACCGCCAGGTCGAGGGTGACGTCCTCCTTGCCGAGGTTCTTGTACGTCACCTTCTTCGTGACCGGCTTGTCGTCGGTGTGCGGCCACTGCTGCGCCTCGAAGGAGAGGGAGACCGGCTCGGCGATCACCGACTGCTTGATGGCCTTGTCGACGGCGATGCGTCCCGAACCCTGCTGGAACGGCGTGTACTTGCCGTCCTTCGTGGACGCGGTCAGCGCGCCCTTGAGCTCGGCGTACTTCCAGTCCGGGTGCTGCTGCTTGAGCAGCGCGGCGGCGCCCGCCACGTGCGGGGTCGCCATCGACGTGCCGGAGATCGTCAGATAGCCCTCGGGCTTCTGGCCGACCTCCTGGTCGATGACGCTGCCGGGGGCCGCGGCGGCGGTGATGTCCACGCCGGGGGCGGTGACGTCGGGCTTGATGGCACCGTCGCCGACGCGCGGGCCCTGGCTGGAGAACTCGGCGAGCTTGTCGTTGTCGTCGACCGCGCCGACCGTCAGGGCCGCGTCCGCGCTGCCCGGGGAGCCGACGCTGCCGGGCGCTCCGTCGTTGCCCGCGGCGATCGCGAAGAGGATGCCCTTGTCCGCGGAGAGCTTGTCGACCTGGGCTTCGAGCGGGTCGACGCCGGGGGTGTCTCCGCCGCCGAGGCTCAGGTTCACGATGTCGGCGCCCTGTTCGGCCGCCCAGTCCATGCCCGCGATGATCCCGGAGTCGTCACCGGAGCCGGTGTCGTCGAGGACCTTGCCGTTCAGGAGCTTGGCGCCGGGCGCCACGCCCTTGAGCTTGCCGCCCGACTTCGCGCCGGTGCCGGCCGCGATGGAGGCGACGTGGGTGCCGTGGCCGTAGTGGTCCGTGGCGTCGGCCGCCGGGGTGAAGTTCTTCGCGCCGACGACCTGGTCCAACAGGTCGGCGTGCGTGGCGTCGACCCCGGTGTCCAGGACGGCGACCTTGACGCCCTTGCCGTCGAACCCGGCGGCCCACGCCTTGTCGGCGCCGATCTGCGGCACGCTCTTGTCGAGGCTCGCCTTGCGGACGCCGTCCAGCCAGACACGGCTGACGCCGGACGCGGTGGCCCCGCCCTTCTCGGCGACGAGCGCGGACCACAGGTCGCCCGCGTCCTGCTTCGGGGTGGTGATGGCGTCGGCGTTCAGGGACTTCAGGGTCCTGCGGACCGTGGTGTCACCCGCGGCGCGCACGTCGGACCTGGCCCCGGCGGCCGTCCCCTTGTAGCCGACGATCAGCTTGAGGCCCTTCTTCTGGGCCTTGCGGTTGTCCTTCTTGGCCAACTCGGTGATGTCGAACAGGCGCTGGTCCAGCTTGCCGGTGGCTATCAGGCGCTGGGCATCGGCCGGGATCACGAGGGTGTGACCGCCGACGCGCTTGGTCATGACGGGTATCCCCTCGCGCCCCTTCGCCCGCTCGAAGCGGGTGACGCGGCCCTTGGAGTCGGCGGTGACGCGGTCGCCGGTGACAAGCGTGATGCGGTGCGTGGTCTGTTCGGCGCTGTTGAGGCCCGCCTGCTGCGCGGCTGCCGGAGTCGCGTCCGGCGACTGCTTCGCCGCCGACGCCGGGCTGGTCATGCCCGCGGCGAGGGCCACGGCCGCCGCTGTGGCGATCGTGGCCCCGTAGGCTCTCTTCACTTTTCTGCGCAAGTCTCCCCCTGGAGGTCAAGGGGCTCCCGCCCCTGGACGAGGAAGTATTGCCCAGGGCCGAACATCTGCTCAATAGTGCGTCAGAAGTTCAATAGCGCGTCACAAGTGATGAGTTGGTCACTGATGGGCCCGCTCCGTGACCTTGATCTGCCCGCGCCGGATCGTCGCGAGGCGCGGCGCCTTCCGTGCGATCGCGCTGTCGTGCGTGACCATCACGAACGTCAGGCCGTGCTCCTTCCAGAGCCCTTCGAGCAGCTCCATGATCTCGTCGCGCATGGACTCGTCGAGGTTGCCGGTCGGCTCGTCGGCGAGCAGCACCTTCGGCCGCTTGACCAGGGCGCGGGCGATGGCGACGCGCTGCTGCTGGCCTCCGGAGAGCTCGGCGGGCAGGTGGCTGCGGCGCTCGCCGAGTCCCACCGACTCCAGGGCGTCGGCGGCGCGTTCGCGGCGGTCGGCGGCGCGCAGACCGAGGGGGACGAGCGCGGTCTCGACATTCTCCTCGGCGCTGAGCGTGGGAATCAGGTTGAAGGACTGGAAGACGAAGCCGATGGACTCGGCGCGGACCTTGGTCAGCCGCGCCTCGGGCAGCGCGGCCAGATCGACCCCGTCGAGCTCGACACTGCCGGACGTCGGCCGGTCGAGCCCGCCGAGCATCTGCAGGAGCGTGGACTTGCCGCCGCCCGTCGGGCCCTGGATGACGAGCCGGTCACCGTCGCCGATGGTCAGATCGACTCCGGCGAGGGCGTCGACGGTCTCCTTGCCCCTGCGGTACTGCTTGGTGACGCCTCTGAGCTGGTACATGGTGTGACTCCTGCGATACGTAAGGGGGTTGGCGGCGTGCGCGGTGGTCGCCGGCGCCGCCTACTCGACGCGGCGCAGGGCGTCCGCGGGCCGCAGCCGCGAGGCACGCCAGCCGCCGAAGGCGCCCGCGATGAGACCACCGGCCACGGCCAGGCCGACGGCGAGCGCGATGGTGGTGGCGCTGACCGGCGCGGTCAGCGAGATGTCCAGGGCCTTGGAGGCCGACTCGCTCAGCGCGGCTCCGGGACCGCCGCCCATCGCGCCGCCGGGTCCGCCGCCCATGCCGCCGCCCGACTGCCCGCCGGACGAGCCGAGCTGCGCCGTCAGGGTGGGGCTGATCGCCGTCACCACGTACGCCCCGCCGAGGCCGACGGCGATGCCGAGCGCTCCGCCCACCAGGCCGTTGACGACCGCCTCTCCGACGACCTGCCGGGTGACACGGCCGCTCTTCCAGCCGAGCGCCTTCAGGGTGCCGAACTCCCGTACGCGACGGCTGACGGCCGACGACGTGAGGAGCCCCGCGACCAGGAACGCCGCGACGAGCACGGCGACCGACAGCCACTTGCCGACGCTGGATGCGAGGTCGGACGCGGTGGAGAGCGAACCGGAGACGGTGTCGGCGAGATCGGCCGACGTGGTCACGGTCGTGCCGGAGATGTTCTTCTGGATGGCGCTCTTGACCGCGTCGATCTGCTGCGAGTCCGCGGCCTTGACGTACACGGTCGTGATCTTGTTCTTCGAGTCGGCGAGGGTCTGCGCGCGCCCCAGCGGGACGTAGAGGTTGGCCGCGGCGTCCCCGCTGTCGGGCGTCGCGATGCCGACGACCTTGATCTTGGTGCTCGAGATCGTGACGGTGTCACCGACGGAGAGCTTCTTCTCCTTGGCGTACGAGGCATCGGCGACGGCCACCTTGGCGTCGGACTCCGACCCCGTGAACGTACGCCCCTTGCTGATCCTGGACGAGGTCAGCGGGCCCAGGTCGAGCTTGCCGACGTCCGTGCCGTAGACGCTGTAGGAGTCGACGTCGAAGTCGGCGCCGCCGCCGCGCACCCGCCCCTCCTGCTGGTCGCCGCCGCCACCGCCGGGCGGCTGCCCCTTGCCCGTGGAGCCGCCGGGCGCCTGCTCGAACTCGCCCCGCTCGAACTGGCCGTTGACCTTCATGACCTGGAGGCTCAGCCCGCCGACGGCATCGGCGACGCCACTCTGGCCGCCCACCTCGGCGACGGTGGACGAGGAGAGCGTCTGGAAGCCCTGCACCATGACGCGGTCGCTGCTCTGCTCCTTGCCGTCCTCGTCGTCTGAATCCTTGGCGTCGAACTTGAAGCGGGGGCGCCCGCTCTGGCCGCTCCCCTCCTTGGGCGGGGTGGCCGCCTTGGTGACGGTCATGTCGGTGCCGAGCCCGTAGAGCGACTCGAGGACCTTGCCCTGCGCCTGCTTCATGCCGGACGACACGGAGCTGACGACGATGACCAGCGCGATGCCGAGAGCGAGTCCGGAGGCCACGACGAGGGCCGCTTTTCTGCGGCGGCGCAGCTCGCGCCTCAGGTACGTGAAGAACATGTGCGTGAAGCTAAGTACGCACCGTGATGAACGGATAAGGGCGGCATAAGAGAAGGATGAGAAGCCCGAACGGCAGCGGCCCGCACCCCCGTTGAGGGGTGCGGGCCGCTGCCGTATGAGTGAAGGAGGCTACCCGGGTCTCAGACCGCGGAACCGGCCTTCCACTGCGCCCAGTCCATGACCCAGCCGTTGAAGCCGTTGTCCGGCTGGACCGTCTTGTCGCCGGTGTTCCTGACGTCCACGACGTCACCGACCATCGAGTTGTCGTAGAACCAGGCGCCCGGGGTGCTCTTGTCGTTCGCGCCCTTGGCGTCTTCCAGGCCGACGCAGCCGTGGCTGGTGTTGGCGCCGCCGAAGATGGACTTGGCGCCCCAGTAGTTGCCGTGGATGAACGTGCCCGACTGGGACAGGCGCATGGCGTGCGGCACGTCCTTGATGTCGTACTCACCCTTGCCGTCGCCGTCCGTGAAGCCGACCGTCGCGCCGTCCATACGGGTCTCCTTGAACTTCTCGGAGATCACCATCTTGCCGTTGTACGTCTTGTTCTCCGGGGAGCCCGCGGAGATCGGGATGGTCTTGACGACCTTGTCGTCCCGCATGACCTTCATCGTCTTCGTCTTGGCGTCGACGATGGAGACCTGGTTACGGCCGATCTTGAACTGGACCGTCTTCTCCTGGACGCCGGTGACGCCGTCCGCGCCCTCGACGCCGTCCAGGGCCAGCTTCATCGTGACCGTGGAGTTGCCCTGCCAGTAGTCCTCGGGGCGGAAGTCGATGCGGTTGTTGCCGAACCAGTGGCCGACGACTTCCTGGCCGCTGCTGGACGACACCTTGATGGCGGACTGGACGTCCTTCTTGTTCGTGATCGCCTTGTCGAAGTTGATCGACACCGGCATGCCCACGCCGACCGTGGAGCCGTCCTCGGGCGTGAAGTTCCCGATGAAGCTGTTGCTCGGCGAGACCGTCGTGAACTTCGAGTTCTCGTGCGCCTTGCGGCCCTCGGAGTCCTTGGCCGTGGCACTGATCTTGTACGTGGTCGCCCGCTCCAGCTGGCCGCTGGGCTTCCAGCTCTTCTTGTCGGCAGCTATCTCGCCGGCCACGGCCGTACCCGCCTCGGTCGTCATCTTGACGTCCGTCAGCGAGCCGTTGCTCACCTTGACGGCGGCCGCGCTGTTGATGCTCGCGTTGTCGGAGCCGTCCTTGGGCGCGATCTTGATATCGGCGTCGGACGTCTTCTTGGCGGCTGCTTCGTCGACCTGGTTCTGCGACTCCTTGCCGCCGGCGCTGCTCTTGTCGCCGTCGTCACTGCTGCAGGCCGAGAGCACCAGGACGCCGCCGACCAGAGCGGATACGGCCGCAAGACCCTTGCGCCGTCCGCGCTGCCGCCTACTGTCCGTCATCACACGCTTCTCCATCGTTGCCGAAATCCCCAACACGCCAAGAACGCCGAGAGTCCCCGTAGTCCCGCATAACGTCCTGCCCGGTTCGTCCCGTTCCACTTCCGCCGAAGATGTGGGGAACACCACGTCATGCGATGCGCCGGTGACAGCCGTGCACCTCTGAGACGACGGAACCCCGGGCGGCGGTTGCCGTCCGGGGCTACGGGTTCCGTTTTTTCCGTCCGGCAGACGTACTACTTTCCGTCTACCGCCTGTTACCCCCGGCCACCGGCGCCGTCCCCATTGCCGTCCTCGTCGTCGTCATCATCCTCGTCCGGGTCCCAGTCAGGCGAATCGGGGTCGTAGTCGATCTGCTCGCTGCTCCAGGAGGCCTGCGAGAGCTCGACCCCGGGTACCGCGCTGACCAGGTCGAACGGGTCCACCAGATAGGCGAGTGCCTCCGCGTCGTCCTCCTTGACGGCCGTCTCGGCATGGAGACGCTCCTCGGCGGGCATGTGCTCGTCCTCCGCGATCCGGCGCAGCGCGGAGGCCGCGAGATCGCCGGAGTCGTCGACCTCCACCACCAATTCGACGCGGAGTCGTACAAAACGTGATGTCTCAGATGTGCTCATGAGTCGGAGCGTACGACCCATGACCCCCGCGACTTTCCCGCGACCCGCGCCTTTCATTACCATCGCCCCACACGGCCAATTCGCCAGCGCCACAAGGGGGATCCGATTCCGTGTCCGCACGTCGATCGCTGCTGACCGCCACTGCCGCAGGAGCCCTCCTCGGCGCCCTGTGGTTCGTCCCCTCCGCCAATGCGACGGCGACGTTCAGATCCCCGGAGGCCCCTGACGCCACCCGGGTCGTCCACACCGAACAGCGCCGCGCGACGCTGCCGTCGGACGAGACCGCCGACGCCGCCGGGACCACCGACACCGCCGCCCCGGCCGATGCCCGCCTCGCGGACACGGGCGCCGGCGTCGACACGACGCCGTACCTGATCGGCGGGACGGCGTTCCTGGGGCTCGGGGCCGGGTTCGTCGCGTATTCCGTACGGCGGGAGCAGCGGGGGCCCGCTTACTGAGGGGTGCTCTTCCCGGCTACTGAGGGGCGCTCTTCTCGGCCTGTCCCCGGGGGGTCATCTCCTGCGGGACGGCCGCCGGTGCGCCCAGCCTCGCCGCCCGTAGCGCGGGGAAGCCCGCGGCCACCAGGAGCGTCGCCACCACGCACACCAGGCCTCCCGCGGTCACCGCGGCCCGCGCGCTGCTCAGCTCGGCGAGGAAGCCGACCGCCGCGTTGCCGAGGGCCGGGGAGACCGTCGCCTGGACCATCCAGAGGCTGCTGACCCTGCCGCGCAGTTCGTCGGGGGTGCCGTGCTGGAGCAGGGCCGAGCGGAGGGTCTCGGAGATCAGGTCGCCGAGCCCGGCAAGGGCGAGCAGGACAAGGGCGAGGGGCAGGTACGACGTCAGCCCGAAGCCCGTCAGGGACAGACCCCATACGAGGACCGCCCCGACCAGCGCGTGCCCGCCCGCACGCGCCGTCCAGCCGCTGGTCGCGGCCCCGACGAGGGCGCCGAGCGCGGGCGCGGCGTAGAGCAGGCCGACCACTCCGGGCCCGCCGCCGAACTGCTCGTCCGCGAGGACCGGATACAGCGCCTGCGGCATCGTGAAGACCATCGCCGCCGCGTCGATGAGCAGCAGCCCGACGATGAGGCGGTGCCCCCGGACGAAGCGCACGCCGTCCGCCACGGCGGCGAACGCCTGCCGGACTCCCTTGCCCGAGGCTGCCGTCGAGGTCTTCGCGGGCGGCAGCGGGCGCACGAAGAGCAGGGCCACGGTGAAGACCAGGAAGCCTGCCGCGTCGACCGCGAAGCAGGCGGCGATTCCGGGTCCCGCGATGAGGACGCCGCCGAGCGCGGGGCCGAGCAGCGCGGCGAGCTGCGTGGACGCCGCCGTCAACGCGCCCGCAGCCGCGAGGCGTTCGGTGCCGACGAGGGCGGGGATCGCCGCCATCATCGCCGGTCCTCCGAGCCCCGCGAAGAGCCCGGTGAGGCCGGTGGCCACGTAGATCACCCACAGCTGGGGGTGCGGCAGGAGCGCGTTGGCCATGAGCCCGGCCGCGACGAACGTCAGGGGGAGCCGGGTCACCAGCATCAGGAGGCGGCGGTCCCTGCGGTCGGCGAGGACGCCGCCGATCAGTACGCCGACGACGAGCGGGAGCGCCCTGGCCAGGCTGACCAGGCCGATCTGGAGGGGCGATCCCGTGAGCTCGTAGATCTGCACGGCCACCGCGACGCTCGTCATCAGGGTGCCGAGCAGCGCGCCGAGGAAACCGGCGTAGAGGAGGCGGAAATCGCGGTGCTCGCGAAGCGGCGTGAGATCCATGGCGAGGCCGGACAGACGAGGCATGAGCGGCTCCAAAAGGGGTTAGGCCAGCCTTACTTGGATCACTCTGGCGGGGCCGTTCGTTAAAGTCAACGTGTGTGAAGTTCAAGGAAGGCGAGAGGAGATGCGCGAGACGGCCGCCGTCCCGACGGGAGCGGTACCTTCAGGGGCGATGCACAGTCAGACTCCGGAACAGACTCCGGAACCCGAATCCCCGCCCGGCGCCGCCAGGCCCCGGCGGCGCCCCACCCACCGGAAGGGCCGCGCCACCCTCACCCGCGAGGGCGTGGGCACGGCCGCCCTGGAGTTCCTCGGCGGCCGCCCGGCCGCCGAGCTGACCATGCGCTCACTCGCGGACGAGCTGGGCGTCTCGCCCCGGGCCCTCTACAACTACGTGGAGGACCGTCGGGATCTGATCACCGTCGCCGCCGAGGTCTTCGAGGCGCGGTGGCAGCCGCCGGAGCTCGACGCTCAGCAGTGGCGGGACTCCCTGCGCGGCTACCTCCGGGATCTGCGGGCCCACTACCGGCGCCATCCGGGCATGACCACCCTCGCGCTCGGCGAGAACATCACCACGGCCCGCCATCCGGCCATGCTGCGGAATGTCGACCGGCTCATCGGCTTCTTCACGGAGGTCGGCCTGCCCCTGCGCGACGCCTACCTCGCGTGTATGGAGTCCATCCGGCTTGTCGTCGGGTTCGTGGAGCTCCAGGACCGCGCGTTCGACCGGCCGCCCCCCGGCCTCGACCCCGCCGACCTGGAGCAGGTCCCACCGCCGTGGCTGCGGTCCGGCTCGTCCGGCGCCGGGGACGAGCTGCCGTACCTGCGCCGGGCGAGCGAGGAGCTGGCGGCCGAATCCCCTGACGCCCTCTTCGAGTTCGCGGTGGACGTCCTCCTTGAGGGGCTCGCGCGCCGGGCACTCGGGTGACCCTGGCCGCGCGGCACCACGGCCGGGTACGGGGCGGCCGCTAGGCATGCGGACATGAGATTCGAGCCCCGGCTGAAGAACACCGGAACCCCCCGCGCCCGCCGCATCCGCCTCGTCGGCGCCCTGTGTGCCGTCGCGGCATCGGCAGCCCTGGTGACAGGCTGCGGCGGGGACAGCGACAAGTCGTCCGCCGACGCGACATCGGAGGCGGCGAAGACCGTTCCGAAGGAGGCTCCGTCAAAGAGCCCCACGGGCAGCGCGTCCCTCACGCAGGACCAGCAGGAGCGCAAGGCGCTGCTCGCCGCCACCAAGGTCACCTACGACAAGGCCGCCGCCACGGCGGTGGACAAGGTCTCGGGCAGCAAGCTGACCGACCTCGACCTGGAGGGCCTGGACGACGACAACGACAGCGACGATGACGACGACGCGAGCGGGAGCCCCAGTCCGAGCCCGAGCGGCAGCGCGGCCGCCCCGCAGTGGGCCGCCGAGGTCGCCGAGAAGGACGGCACCGTGCACAACGTCCGCATCGACGCGGTCTCGGGCAAGGTGATCAGCTCCGCCCCCGAGAACGACCAGGACGCCGACGACAAGAAGGAGACGGCCGACTGGCTCTCCCGCGTCAAGCAGTCGCCGGAGCAGGCGGCCAAGGTGGCGACGGACAAGAAGAAGGGCACGGTCACGTCGATCGGCCTGGACGACAACGACAGCAACACGCTCATCTGGTCCGTCGACGTCGTCACCGACGACTGGAACAAGACCGACTTCGAGATCGACGCGGTCAAGGGCGACATCACCCGTGAGGACGTCGACCGCGACTGACCGCCCGTCACCGCGCGATGGGGGCGCCGTCACCAAGTGACGGCGCCCCCATCTGCGTACGTACGAGACGCCTGGGCTAGGCCAGCGGACCCGTCACCGGCTCCACCGCGTCGAGCAGCGCGCCGGAGCGCACGAACGCGTCGGCCGCCGCCAGGTCGGGCGCGAGGAAGCGGTCCGGGCCCGGACCCTCGACGCCCGCCTTGCGGATCGCCTCGATGACCGCCTGGGTCGCCGGGGCGGGCTTGAGGCCCTCGCGGAGTTCGACCGCGCGCGTCGCCGCGTACAGCTCGATCGCCACGATGCGGGTGAGGTTGTCGACCGCCGTGCGGAGCTTGCGGGCCGCCGACCAGCCCATCGAGACGTGGTCCTCCTGCATCGCGGAGGACGGGATCGAGTCGGCCGACGCCGGGACGGCGAGCCGCTTCATCTCGCTGACCAGGGCCGCCTGCGTGTACTGGGCGATCATGAGGCCCGAGTCCACGCCCGCGTCGTCCGCGAGGAACGGCGGCAGGCCGTGCGAGCGGTTCTTGTCGAGCAGGCGGTCCGTGCGGCGCTCGGTGATCGAGCCGAGGTCCGCGGCGGCGATCGCGAGGAAGTCCAGGACGTACGCGACGGGCGCCCCGTGGAAGTTGCCGTTCGACTCGACGCGGCCGTCGGGCAGGACCACCGGGTTGTCGACGGCGGCGGCGAGCTCGCGCTCGGCGACCAGGCGCGCGTGCGCCATCGTGTCGCGCCCCGCGCCCGCCACCTGCGGCGCGCACCGCACCGAGTACGCGTCCTGCACGCGCGGCGCGTCGTCCTGGTGGTGTCCTGTCAGGCCCGAACCGGCGAGGACCGCGAGCATGTTGGCGGCCGACGCCCCCTGGCCCGGATGCGGCCGGATGGCGTGCAGCTCGGGGGCGAGGACCTTGGCGGTGCCCAGGAGCGCCTCAAGGGTGAGGGCCGCGGTGATGTCGGCGGACTTGTAAAGGGCGTCGAGGTCGGCGAGGGCCATCACCAGCATGCCGAGCATGCCGTCGGTGCCGTTCAGGAGGGCCAGGCCCTCCTTCTCACGCAGCTCGACCGGCGTGATGCCGTGCGCGGCGAGCAGCTCGCCCGCCGGCTTCAGCTCGCCGTCCGGCCCTTCGGCGTCGCCCTCGCCCATGAGCGTCAGCGCGCAGTGGCTGAGCGGCGCGAGGTCGCCGGAGCAGCCGAGCGAGCCGTACTCGTGGACGACGGGCGTGATCCCGGCGTTGAGCACGTCGGCCATGGTCCGGGCGACCTCGGGGCGCACGCCCGTACGGCCGGAGCAGACGGTCTTCAGGCGCAGGAACATCAGCGCGCGCACCACCTCGCGCTCCACGCGCGGGCCCATCCCGGCCGCGTGCGAGCGGACGATGTTGCGCTGCAGCTGGGCGCGGAGGTCCGGGCCGATGTGCCGGCTGGCGAGGGCGCCGAAGCCGGTCGACACGCCGTAGACCGGCTCGGGCTTGGCCGCGAGGGCGTCGACGATCTCGCGGGATGCGGCGAGGGCGGTCACGGCTTCGGCCGAAAGGTCGATGCGGGCGTTGCCGCGCGCGACGGCGATGACGTCCGCTGCGGTTGTCCCGGACGTCCCCAGGACCACGGTGTGCATATCCATATTCAGCAGCGTACGGACTGAATCGCCAGGTGTCACGGGTGGATACGTACTGAGCCACTTACTCAGGGGGCGATGCCGCGCCCCAGTAGGGGCGCGGGGCTGAGACATGTGCGGCTCCGCCGCGTGGGCGCGACAAGCCCCCACCGGCCCGCAGGCGATTCACCGAGCCCCCCGCCCGCCTTCCCTGGGGGCCCGCGGCTCCCGCTCACCGCCCCGCGGCTCCGGCTCACGCCCCCGGAAGCGGCGCCTCTCCCCCGCAGGGCGCGACCCCTCCGAGTTCGCGAGCCGCACCACCGGGTCATCGGCACCCTCGCGCCCCGCGACGACCGGCTTCGGCGCGCGGGCCGCCTTCGCGCGGTACTGGGCGGCGTCCGCGAGGCGGAACAGGCGGCGGGCCGAGCGGACCTCGCCGATCGGGTCCTCCGTGGAGGCGACCCCGCACGCGACACCGTCCCCCAGCTCCAACTCGAAGGCGCGAAGGCACAGTTCATCGGCGACCCGCACCACCTCATCGGCCGCGGGCCCCACCGAGAGCAGGCAGAACTCGTCGCCGCCGAGCCGCGCCGCCAGCGTCCCAGGCAGCATCGCCCCGCACAGGGAGAGCACCGAACCAAAGCGTTCGAGGAGGCGGTCGCCGACCGCGTGACCCTGGGTGTCGTTGACCCACTTGAGCCCGTTCACGTCACACACGACGAGGCTCACCACCGTCCCGTCCGCGCGGTGCCGCTCCACCGCCTCTTCGAGCCGCAGATCGACCGCGCGCCGGTTGGCGAGCCCCGTCAACGAGTCGGTGAAGGCGAGACGGCGGGCCTCCTCAAGCCGTTCGGTCTGCGCGATGCCCGCCGCGACGACCGAGGCGAGCACCGTGGCGAAGTCCGCGTCCTCGCGGCCGAAGACCGGCGCCCCCACCGGGCGCGCCACATACAGCTCGCCCCACGCCCGCCCGTGCAGCACGATCGGCGCGACCACGCAGCAGCCGCGCCCGCGCCTACGCAGGGCGGCCACGCGCTGGTGGCAGTAGCCCGGGGCGGGGGCCTTCGACGTATCCATCGGTCCCCGCGCCGTCTCGACCCAGGCGTGCGGCTCGCCGCCGCCCGCCCAGCGCTCGTGCAGGAACTCGGTGATCTCCGGGAACTCGTTCACCGGATACGCCTCGCGCTCCGGGAACTCTTCCTCCCCCTCGGCCCGTTCGCCCACGTTCACGAGCACCCTCAGCCGCCCGAGATCGCGCTCCCAGACGGACAGAGCCGCGAAATTCCCCGCCAGCGCACGGCACGCGCCACGGGCGGCGGCCCGCCAGGACTCACGCGGAGTGTGCGCGGCGGCCATCCCCTGCGCCAGCACGACCACGGCCCGCAGCCGGAGATCCTCTCCCATCTCCCTAGGCTAGGAGATTTACGACATTTTGGGCGATCGGAACATTACGCAGAGTGGGGGCCGCATGGATCATTCACTCCCCGGGCCAGTCCGGCTTCCGCTTCTCGTTGAACGCCGCGACGCCCTCCGCCCGGTCCCCGGAGAAGGCCACCGAGCGCCAGGCCGCGTCCTCGACCTCCAGGCCGGCGCGCAGGTCGAGCCCGTGCCCGAGCCGCAGGGCGCGCTTGGCGGCGCGCAGCCCGACGGGCGAGTTGGCGGCGATCCGCGCGGCGAGCGCGAGCGCTTCCGTACGGTCGTCACCCTCGCCCACGAGGTGATCAACGAGCCCCAACTCCCGCGCCTCGGCGGCCTCCACACGCCGCGCGGTGAAGATCAGCTCGGCGGCCCCGGCCGCGCCCACGCGGCGCGGCAGGAGCTGCGTACCGCCGCCGCCCGGGATCACGCCGACCGACACCTCGGGGAGTCCGACCACGGCGGTCGGGTCGGCGACGATGAGATCGCAGGCGAGCGCGAGCTCGAACCCGCCGCCGAGCGCGAAGCCGTGCAGGGCCGCGACGGTCGGCATGGGCAGTTCGAGTACGCCGGTGTAGGCGGCCCGTGCGGTGGGCCGCTGGCGCACCAACTCGGCGTCGGAGAAGGAGTTGCGCTCCTTCAGGTCGGCGCCGACGCAGAAGGCCCGCTCATGGGTGGAGGTGACGACCACGACGCGGGCGTCACGGTCCTGCGCGAGGGCGGCGCAGGCGGAGCCGATGGAGCGGGCCATGTCCGTGGACACGGCGTTCATGGCCTTGGGCCGGTCAAGGACGAGCTCGGCGACATAGCCGTGCCACCTGACGCCGACGAATTCCCCGAAGCGCTGCTCGTCGCCCATTGCTTCCTCCGCATCTGGTTAACGCCCGTTACCGGGCCGCCCTGCGGATCATGCCACCGCTACGGGGCGATCGGGTGGGCAGGCGGAAAAATTCCGCCGCGAACCAGCGGTCGAACGGGCCTCAGCCGCGCCGGGCCAGCAGCCAGGGCTCGACGACACCGAGGCCTCGCACGGGCCGCTGCCACATCGGCTGCAGGGCAAAGCGGTAGGAGGGCGGCTCCGAGCCCTCCTTCTCCGCGGCCTCGGCGGCCTCCGCCGCTTCCGTCTCGGAGGCGGGCGCGTCCCCTGTCCGCGTCAGCTCCTCGGCGAGCGCGCCGTCCACAAGCACCGCGTCCCGAGGCGCTATCGAGGTGAGGCGGCTGGCGAGATTCACCGTCGTGCCGAACACATCGCCCATCCGCGTCGTGACCGTGCCGAAGGCGATGCCGACGCGCAGCTCGGGCATCGTCTCGTCGTTCGCCATGGTCTCGATCAGCCGCAGGGCGATCTCCGCGGCCACGCCCGCGTTGTCGGCGGCGTACAGGACTTCGTCGCCCAGCGTCTTGATGAGCCGTCCGCCGTGCGCGGCGACAAGGTCCGCGGCGGTGGTCTCGAAGGCCTCGACGAGCTCGCCGAGTTCTTCTTCCTCCATGCGCCGGGTGAGCCGGGTGAAGCCGACGAGGTCGGCGAACCCGACGGCGAGCCGCCGGTCGACCATCTCCTCGTCATCGGCGGCCTGCACGACCCGCCCGGTGGCCGCGGCAAGCTGCCGCCGCCACACATAGACGAGGAACTCCTCCAGCTCGGGCAGCAGAAGCTCTATCAACGGATAGGTCACTTCGGTCCGCGTCATGCCCGGCTCGGGCGGCTCCGTCAGACCCTCCAGGAAGGAGTCGATCTGCCATTCGGCCAGGCGGGCGGTGGTCTGCCCGGTCGACCGGGCCACCTGCACCGCCATCGCCTCGCTGAGCAGGCCCGCCTCGACGAGACCGGCGAGGCGGCGCAGCGCGAGCACGTCCGCCTCGGTCAGGGCCTTGGCCTGGCCGACGTCGGGGAAGCCCATGGCCCGCCAGAAGCGGGAGGCCAGCTCCATGGACACGCCGGCGCTGCGGGCCGCCTGGAACGGGGTGTACCGGCGGTCCGCGCCGAGGATCAGCCCCTCGAGACGCAGGGCGAGGGGATCCTTCTCCGGATCCCCCGGCTTCTCGTCCCCGGAGTCCATCGAGTCGAACGTATGGGTGACGGACCCAGCGGTACGTCCGGGCTCGCCGTCGGGGGATGCACCCGTGCCGGAGCCCGTGTCGTCGACGGTCACGCCTGCTGCCCTTCCGATCTGCCGCGGTCAGGTATCGACCGGCGCCAACTTTACGGCAGGTGTGCCGCAGCTCACGCCTTTCCTGGCGGGGCGCCTCGGACAGTGGGTCCCCGCAGCTGCGCTGACGAACACACTTTCCCCACCCACCCGCCCGTTTGCCCCGCATCCTCACCTGA
This sequence comes from Streptomyces sp. NPDC047525, assembly GCF_040643025.1. Lineage (NCBI taxonomy): Bacteria > Bacillati > Actinomycetota > Actinomycetes > Kitasatosporales > Streptomycetaceae > Streptomyces > Streptomyces sp. NPDC047525. Next base: position 5,344 of record NZ_JBEYTL010000016.1, on the reverse strand, counting down.
ACGAACAAGCTTTCCCACCCACCCACCCGATTGCCCCGCGGTGGCAGGAGATGGGGGGCCACGGGTGATCTGCCGGGGCGGGGCAGCACATGCCCGAGGGTGCGATGCACCGCAGCCACAGGCCCTCGGGCCCCACTCACCCGCAGACGGCAGCGAGACGCGAGGGGACGTGCCGGTATGTCCGCCCGGAGCACGGTTCGCGGCGCTCCGGAGCCGAAGCAACCCCACGGCCACCGGACGATAGCGAGGACGGACATACCGGCGCGGCCCCGCACCCGAGGACGGGGGAGCCCGCAGCGCACGCACCCGCACGCGAGGAGACGTCCGATATGTCCGCCCGGAGCACGGCTCCCAGCACTCCGGCACCGAAGCAACCCCACGGCACATACCGGCACAGCTCCGGAGCCCCGGAGCCCCAGAGCCCCGGCCAAGCCCCCTACGCACCCCGCAAATGCACAACATCCCCCGCCCCCACAGGCTCCTGAACCCCCTCCCCCGTAGCCAGCACAAGCCGCCCGTCGCCGTCCACAGCCACCGCCTCCCCCGTGATCGACCGATCACCCGGCAGCTCCGCCCGGACCTTGCGGCCGAGCGTCGCGCAGCCCGCCGCGTACGTCTCCTGGAGGCGGGACGCCACCGGATCGCCCTCCGCCGCGCGCCAGTCCCCGTACCACTGCTCAAGAGAACGCAGCACCGCCCGCAACACCGTGTCCCGGTCAGTGCTCACCGCCCCGGCCAGCGCCAGCGACCCCGCCCCGGGCACCGGCAGCTCATCCGCCCGCAGGGTCACGTTGATCCCGATGCCGACCACCACGCCTCCACCTCCCCCATCCACAGCCACAGAGCCCGCCCGCTCCGCCAGGATTCCCCCCGCCTTCCGTTCCTCTCCTTCCACCGTCACCAGCAGGTCGTTCGGCCACTTCAGCGCCGTGTCCACCCCCGCCGACCGCGAAAGCCCCGTGGCGACGGCGACCCCCGTGAGCAGCGGCAGCCACCCCCACCGCTCCACCGGCACGGCCGGACCCGGCTTCAGGAGCACGGAGAAGAAGAGCCCCGAGCGAGCGGGAGCCGACCAGCGGCGGTCCAGGCGCCCGCGCCCCGAGCTCTGCTCCTCGGCGACAAGGACCGCGCCCTCGGGCAGCTCGTCCGCCCGCGCGGCCAGATCCGTGTTGGTCGACCCCGTCGCGGGCACCACGTCCAGAGAGGTCCACAGACCCCCGTCCCGCACCAGCGCCCGCCGCAACGACGCGACGTTCAGCGGCGGCCTGTCGAGGTCGGACCAACGGTTGCCCCCAGGGACATCGGAAGGGAGGTCCGAAGGGAGGTCGGAAGGGAGGTCGGACGAGTCGTCTGAAGCATCTCGCGGCGTCATGCAAGCCACCTTAGGTGTGGTAAACGCCGCACTGCCGATCCGTATGCACGCCGATACCCTACGAGTCAGTAGCAAGCGATCACCAGCAGCCGCAAGCCGCATCCGCAAGCCGCCAGTCGCCCCTTTGAGCAGGCAGGGAGCCGCATCCCTATGTCCGAGCCGGAAGAGCCCAACGTGCCCGTGCCAAGCGCCGCAAGCGATACCGAGACCACCACCGAGGGCCACGGCCCCACCCCCGGTATCGACATCCATACGACTGCGGGAAAGCTCGCTGATCTGCAGCGCCGCATCGAGGAGGCCAAGCACGCCGGTTCGGCTCGCGCGGTCGAGAAGCAGCACGCCAAGGGCAAGTTGACGGCGCGCGAACGCATCGACCTGCTCCTGGACGAGCACTCCTTCGTCGAGTTCGACGAGTTCGCCCAGCACCGTTCGACCGACTTCGGCCTGGAGGCCAACCGCCCTTACGGCGACGGAGTCGTGACCGGTTACGGCACCGTCGACGGCCGTCCCGTGGCCGTCTTCTCCCAGGACTTCACCGTCTTCGGCGGCGCCCTGGGCGAGGTCTACGGCCAGAAGATCGTCAAGGTCATGGACTTCGCCCTGAAGACCGGCTGTCCGGTCATCGGCATCAACGACTCCGGCGGCGCCCGCATCCAGGAGGGCGTCATGGCCCTCGGGATGTACGGAGAGATCTTCCGCCGCAACACGCACGCATCCGGCGTGATCCCGCAGATCAGCCTGGTCGTCGGGCCGTGCGCCGGCGGCGCCGTCTACTCCCCCGCCATCACCGACTTCACGGTCATGGTCGACCAGACCTCGCACATGTTCATCACCGGGCCCGACGTCATCAAGACGGTCACCGGCGAGGACGTCGGCTTCGAGGAGCTCGGCGGTGCCCGCACCCACAACAGCACCTCCGGTGTCGCGCACCACATGGCGGGCGACGAGAAGGACGCGATCGAGTACGTCAAGTCCCTTCTCTCCTACCTGCCTTCGAACAACCTCAGCGAGCCGCCCGCCTTCCCCGAGGACGCGGACCTGGAGCTGACGGACGAGGACCGCGAGCTCGACACCCTCATCCCGGACAGCGCGAACCAGCCGTACGACATGCACACGGTGATCGAACACGTCCTGGACGACGCCGAGTTCTTCGAGACGCAGCCGCTGTTCGCGCCGAACATCCTCACCGGCTTCGGCCGCATCGAGGGCCGCCCGGTGGGCATCGTCGCCAACCAGCCGACACAGTTCGCCGGTTGCCTGAACATCGACGCCTCCGAGAAGGGCGCCCGCTTCGTCCGCACCTGCGACGCGTTCAACGTCCCGGTCATCACCTTCGTCGACGTGCCGGGCTTCCTGCCGGGCGTCGAGCAGGAGCACACGGGCATCATCCGCCGCGGCGCGAAGCTGATCTACGCGTACGCGGAGGCGACGGTCCCGCTGATCACCGTCATCACCCGCAAGGCGTTCGGCGGCGCGTACGACGTCATGGGCTCCAAGCACCTGGGCGCCGATCTCAACCTGGCCTGGCCGACCGCGCAGATCGCGGTGATGGGCGCGCAGGGCGCGGTGAACATCCTGCACCGCAAGACCATCGCCGCGGCCGAGGCCTCGGGCGACGTGGAGGCGACCCGCGCCCGCCTGATCCAGGAGTACGAGGACCGGCTGCTCAACCCGTACACGGCCGCGGAGCGCGGCTACATCGACACCGTGATCATGCCGTCGGAGACCCGCTCCCACCTGGTGCGCGGCCTGCGTCAGCTGCGTACGAAGCGGGAGTCCCTGCCCCCGAAGAAGCACGGCAACATCCCCCTCTAGACCGTGCCCCAGTGAGGAGACCGTTCATGATCAAGGTCGTACGGGGCAATCCCACCCCGGAGGAGCTGGCCGCCGCACTCGCGGTGGTCCAGGCGCGCGCCGCGGCGGTCGCGAACCAGCCGTCCGGCGCGCCCGCGGCCCTCGACGCCTGGGCCGACCCCGCGCGTGTGGCCCGCCACCGGCTGCCCGCACCGGGGCCGACGGCGTGGGGCCGCACCTACTGGCCCGGGTAGCCGGGCGGGGTGACACCAGAATGAGTGGGACGGGCCGGGGCGCCTGAGTACGCGTACTCAGGCGCCCCGCCGCCTCCGCGCGCAGTATCGGTTTCATGCTGTGGTCGGATCCGGAGGACAGCCCTCCCAAGGACATGCGGGACATGCAGGCGAAGATGCGCCGTGCGGGACTCGTCCTTGCCCTGGCGATGGTCGTGGCGATGTTCGTCCTGGGCATCCACTGAGACATTCGCCGGGACGTCGGCCGAGACTCCCCGAGACATCGACCGAGACCCCGCTGACCGCTGAGGCATCCGCAGCGGCTCGCTAACCTGACCGCATGAGTGATCAGCCCCGACAGCCCCGCCGTCTCGTCCTCGCCTCCAAGTCCCCCGCCCGGCTCGGCCTCCTGCGCCAGGCAGGCCTCGCCCCCGAGGTGATCGTCAGCGGGGTCGACGAGGACGCGATCTCCGCACCGACCCCCGCCGAGCTCGCGCTCGCCCTGGCCGAGGCCAAGGCGTCGGTCGTCTCCGCGCGCCCGGACGCCAAGGGCGCCCTGGTCGTCGGCTGCGACTCGGTCCTCGAACTGGACGGCCAGGCGCTCGGCAAGCCCGCCGACGCCGAGGAGGCCACCGCCCGCTGGAAGTCCATGCGCGGCCGCGCGGGCGTCCTGCAGACCGGCCACTGCGTGTACGACACCGCGGCGGGACGCCACGTCTCGGCGCTCGCCTCGACCGTCGTGCGCTTCGGCGAGCCTTCGGACGAGGAGATCGCCGCGTACGTGGCCAGCGGCGAACCGCTGCACGTGGCGGGCGCGTTCACGCTCGACGGCCGCTCGGCGCCCTTCGTCGACTCGATCGAGGGCGACCACGGCAACGTCATCGGCCTCTCGCTGCCGCTGCTCCGCCGCCTCCTCGCCGAACTGGGCGTCGGCATCACGGAGTTGTGGGCGGAGTAACCCGGCAAGACGGCGGCCCCAGCAGCCTCAGTGGCCCCAAGGGGCACCACGAGGCGCCAAGAAGGCCCCAGGAGGGCTCAGGCGGGCTGTGGGGCGCCGTTCTCCGGCGCGCCGCCGCCCGCTGCCCCGCTGCTCGCGCGCGGCTCGTCGGCGACCTCCTCGGGCTTCTTGTCGTAGGCCACCAGCGTCAGCACGATCAGGCCGAGCACGACCATCATGAAGACGAAGGCGGGCCAGCCCACCAGGCCGACCGAGAACGCCCCGAGCAGTCCGTGCACCACTGCGGCGCTGATCAGAAGGAGCCGCCCGAAGCGGCCCGGCGCGCGGTCGCGTATCGCCGAGCGCGCCATGACGACGCCGCACAGCGCGAGGTAGAGGCCGAAGACGCCGCCCGCGATCCACGTCGACACGGACATCGCGTGCGGGTCGAGCCCGGCGAGCGACATGTCCTGCTTGTTCACGACAAGCCCCAGGAACCAGTTGAGCAACGCGATGCCCACCGCCTCCACCAAGAGCACGATCGCGCCCACCCAGGCCACCGGTCTACGCGCCACGGCGCCCACCCTCTTCCGCTGTTACCACCAGTACGTCCCAGACATCGCGAACGCTACTAACGGGTAAACCAGGGGACAAGGGCTCTGCCGAAGGCAAAGAATCATTGGGCCATTCGTAGGGACTCCACAAAGAATGGCCCTCTGCCGCAGCACGCTCTCACAGAGACCTTGACCACACCGGCGCGTTAGTCTCACCGGAAGGGACCCTGCGTACCGTGGTGCGACAAGGGATTTCGCGGACGGGCAGGCCCCGGATCACGCTCCGTGTGGGCAAGCTCACCATTGGGGACGGGTCGAAAGGTCGTGTCGGCAGTCCCTAAACTCGGCTTGTTTCAAGGAGGGAGCCATCGTGCGCAAGGTGCTCATCGCCAACCGTGGCGAAATCGCTGTCCGCGTTGCTCGGGCATGCCGGGATGCAGGGATCGCGAGCGTA